>SHVK01000027.1 GCA_009694285.1 Candidatus Nanopelagicaceae bacterium
GTCCCTGTGTTGGCAAAAGAGTTGGAGATGTCGAACTTCCAGAAGATGCTGCCCTTTCCGCAATTTTGCGTGATGGCCGGGTACTTACTCCTAAGCCAGCAGATGCTTTTGCCGCAGGTGATGAGTTAATCATCATCGCTACTGCCTCAGCTGAGCCTTTATTACAACAATGTTTTGCACCTGAACATTAATTTAAATTAAGCTGTTTCTGTTTCTGGTTCTGTTTCTGTTCTAGCTTTAGGAACATTTCTAATAATTAACCAACTGCCCCATGCCACTGCGATAAATAGTGGGTAACCCATAACAATTCTGGCGATACCTAGCAGATCAACATTCCCGGCGCGATAAAGCGGATATTGAACTGCAAGGCGTCCAAAAAACAATCCAACCCATAGCCAGCCGGCTTTTATGTAGGCAGCCCGGCGGATTGGATCTTTGCGCCAAGCAAGGTTCTCACCCAAAATTGGTCCCAGTATTAATCCTAGTATTGGCAATTTAATTAAATTTAAAAACAGATACAAAGTTCCATAAACTACATTGATGATCAACCCTGGCAAATAAAAATTTTCAGCTTTACCAGTTTTAGTAGCAAAGAAAGCACAAATTGCCACACCAAACAAGCCAGATAGTGCATGTTGAATTGTGTCTTTTTTAATTAATCTTGCTAATGCTAAACCTGCTGAAAGAATTAGCGCATAGGTAACTGATGGCCTAATCTCTTTTGTTACATAAAATGAAACCATAAAAACTAAGGCTGGAAGGCCAGAGTCGATTAAGCCTCTCGTTCCACCTAATGCATTTACAACTTTTTCTTTATCATCGCTCATGCTTTTCCAGTCGACCCAAAACCACCAGCACCGCGATCGGTTCCTGGCAAATGAGTAACCTCAACAAACTCCGGATGTTCAACTTTTTGAATAATTAACTGTGCAATTCGATCACCACGTTTAATTTCAATAGCTTTTATTAAATCATGATTGATTGCGATTACCTGAATTTCGCCGCGATATGAGGCGTCAATAGTTCCGGGGGTATTCACCAATGACATTCCTTGCTTGATCGCCATTCCAGAACGTGGATGCACAAAAGCGGCGTAACCAGGTGGCAATGCGATTGCAATTCCAGTTGGAATTAAGGCCCGCTCCCCCGCAGCCAAAGTGATGTCGATCCGCGAATATAAATCAGCACCAGCATCACCTGGTTTTGCATAACCGGGCAATGGTAGATCTGGATCCAAACGAGTGATCAATAAATCTTTCATGGGTTTATCTCGAAATCTGGATCAACAAAGGCTAATAATTCTGGATGTGCACGCACATGTTTTAAATACTCTGCAGGAGCATTTTCCAAGAAGTGTGACATCGGCACCACCACAAATAATGCTGCAGCTCTAACGGCAAGTGGGCCATCTGGAGTGTTTAACCTTCCTTCAGCATGGGTGTAAACCTTACGACCTACCTGTCCGGAGATTTTGGCAGTGATATGCAAAGTACTACCCATCGGAACTGGTTTAAGAAAATCCGTTTCTAAACGTGCAGTGACAGCAGGTGAACGAATTAACCACATTAACTTTCCTAACGCTTCATCAAATGCCAGTGATAGCAATCCACCATGGGCTAATCCCGGTGCCCCTTGATGATCATGAGTGAGTGTAAATTCTGCGGTTAAATTCGCGCCTTCACCAGCATGTGCTACCAAATGCAATCCGGTTGGATGTAAGTCGCCACAACCAAAACAATGGCCGAAATGAGATGGGATTTTGGTACCGATCGGTGGTGCTTTCGGATGACGTGGTGGAATCGATGCTCCATCAGGTGGTGTGGTGCTGGCAACACGACTCATAAGTCAGAGGATACCGCTAACGGAGTACCGTGATCTCTATGGCGCCGACTCCGAATAATGATCTCAGCAATAACCCCACCTTTCGTGAGGTCATTTACCCTTCGTTGGCTCCAATTTCTTTTGCTTTTTTCCTACTTTCATCAATTGGTGTGATCTTCGCATCAGCATATGGATCCGCGTGGGGTTGGTTTATAACTTTACTGCTAACAATTTTCATCTCGACTGGTATTTATCGCAGCCGTTTAACTATAGAAGTTAAAGATGGAAAATTATTTGTAGCAGGTGCCAAAATCGAAAAAAAATTTATTGGTCAAGTGACTGCTCTGGATTCTGCCGGAATGAAGTTGTTACGCGGTCGCGATGCGAACGCAATTGCATTTACCGCAATTAGATTTTGGATTAAAGGTGGAGTTAAAGTTGAAGTAAAGGATGCAAATGATCCGGTGCCTTACTGGTTAATTTCTAGTAAGCACACCGAAAAACTTGTTAGCACAATTAATAAACTTTAAGCGCACTCACGACATACAGAGGTTGGGCCTTCGCCTTTTGCTAATTGCGAACGGTGATGGACCAAGAAACATCTAGAGCAGGTAAATTCATCCGTTTGCCGAGGCAAGACTCGAACTGTTAACTCTTCGCCAGAAAGATCAGCACCGGGAAGTTCTAGATTTTCAGCAGCTTCTGCTTCATCAATATCAACCTGTCCAGATTTTTTATCAACCTGGCGGGCCTTTAACTCTTCAAGTGATTCCTCATGTAACTCTTCATCAACTTTTCGGGGCGTGTCGTAATCTGTTGCCATGTCGCCCTCCCTCTCATCTCAATCATTTTTCACGAATTTTTCGCTGCTTGCTCTAGTAGTAAACAACGGTGCGAGCCGAATTATGCCTCTCAACTTCAAAAAGGCTTGCATCCGCTGTGCGTGTCCACTCCTGCGCAAATTTAAAAAAGTCGGGTAATTTGCAATCCGCGAGCGGCCTGACGCTCAAAATGCACTTCGCGCTTATCTTTAAACCGTTCTGCCTCGATCTTGGTCTGGTCTAAGAAGGCGGACAACTTGTCGCGATTAGCCTCACCTGCGGCTGATAAACCGGTCAGATCCATCACTCCCCAGGCCCGCAAAACTGGCTGAACCACCTCTTCTAAATGCAGATCCAGGTCGTAAATTCCGGCGAGCGCAATCTGGACTGATTTGCGACCAAATCCGGGGATCCCATAACCAGGCATTGCAAAATTAGTTACTACATCAGAGATCGCTTCAACAACTGCATCCGGTTCTAACTCAAGTGCTGCACCGATTAAATTGCGATAAAAAAGCATATGTAAATTCTCATCCATTGCTACACGAGTCAACATTGATTCGCAAATTGGATCAGCAGAGATCCGTCCAGTATTGCGATGCGAGATTCGGGTTGCTAATTCTTGAAAGGTTACATATGCAACGGTGTGCAACATGTCATCTTCATATGGGGTCTGATAACCAACGCTCATATGTGCCATCCGCAGATCTTCTAATTCGATTGGATCTACGCCACGAGTTGCCATTAAGTAATCCCGTAACACAATTCCATGCCTGGCTTCTTCAGCGGTCCAGCGATGAATCCAATTTCCCCACGCGCCATCTTGACCCATCGAAAGAGTGATCTCAGTGTGATAACTCGGCAAGTTATCTTCCGTCAATAAATTTAAAACAAGTGAGTTTTGAGCGACATCAGTCAACCGCGAATCTTTTGCTTCCCAAGCATCACCATTTAATGGACCGGCAAAGGTGCGCCCCTCACTCCATGGCACATACTCATGTGGGTACCAATTTTTTTGGATCGCTAAGTGGCGGTCTAACTCTTTGGCAACTACTGGCTCAAGGTCGCGGATTAACCGAGATTGAATCTTTGGGTCATAGCTGGCCATGCCGGCCATTGGGGTGCTCCTATCGTTATTTCAAATGCTGGTTACGGAAGAGAAGGTTACGCTACCGTAACCTAGCCTGGACTCCTAGACTCGCTGAGATGAAGAGAATCCTGATCGCCGAATGCGGCCAAGAGATCGCCTCCTTTAACCCAGTTCCCAGTGATTTGGAAAGTTTCCGGCTTTCCACACCGGCTGAACTCATACCAGAGCACCAAAATCTAAAAACTGAGATCGGCGGGGCCTTGAATATTTTCAGGGCGCGCAAAGATATTGAGTTAGTGGGGGGATTTGGCGCTCGCTCGATCACTTCAGGGGGCACAACCTCGGCGGCGGCGTGGAAATTCATTTCGGAGAGTTTTCTGGACTCATTAAAAGCTGCCGGAAAAGTGGATGGCGTTTACTTTTCATTACACGGTGCCATGGGAGCAGTTGGTCAACTGGATCCAGAAGGGTACCTATTAGTAGAAGCCCGAAAAATATTAGGTGAAGAAGTTCCTATTGTTTCTTCATTTGATTTACACGGCGTAATCACTGATCCGGTTTTGAAGAATTCAAATGCTATAACAGTTTTCCATACCTATCCTCATATAGATTTATTTGAAACAGGTCAACGTTCTGCCAGGTTGTTGTTAAAAATTATGGAAGATGGAGCAAGGCCGGTAACCGTACGCGCTCGCATCCCGGCTTTAGTACGTGGTGATGAATTAAAAACAAAAACTGGTTTGTTTGGAAAATGTATGGATGAAGCGATTGCTTTGGAAAATTCTCCTAAAGGCCTTTCGGGGGCAATTTTTATTGGCAACCCTTTTACTGATGTTCCAGATCTTTCATCAAATGTAATTATCTGCACTAATGATGATGAGAAGTTGGCAGTAGATACCGCAACTAAAATCGCAGCAGATTTCTGGAAGGTGCGCGAGCAATTGCAAGCACATTTAACTTCGGTACCTGATGCAGTTGCGCAAGCATGCGCAGCTAAAAGTGGAACAACGATTTTGGTTGATGCTGCCGATGCCACAAGTTCTGGTGCATGTGGTGATAGCAACGTGGTGCTCGCTGAATTAATAAAGCAAGGTTATGCCGGAACAGTATTAGCTCCATTAACCGATCCAGCCGCAGTTGCTGCTGCATTTAAAGCCGGAGTTGGAAATACAGTAACTACAAATATTGGTGGTGCGCTTGATCCCCGGTACACCCCATTTAAAGTAACTGGAAAAGTTCATCTGTTAAGTAATGGAGAATTTAATAGCGAAGTAGAGGGCGAGCCATGGCAGGCTGGAAATTGTGCAGTTCTAAAAGTAAAAAACATCACCTTAGTTTTGATGAGCAAGCCAGTTAGTTTGCACAACCGCTCACTTTTCTATTCTCACGGGCAAAATCCAGAGAAATTTGATTTGGTAATTGTTAAATCACCACATTGCCAAGATCACATGTACTTGAATTGGGCAACTACATATATAAATGTTGATGCTCCAGGAAGTACAAGTGCAAATCTTCCATCTCTAGGTCACACTATTTGTCGCCGGCCAGTATTCCCACTTGATGCAAATGTTGAGTATGTGCCTGAGATAACTGTTTATCGCCGTTAATTTAAAAGTTTAAGCAGATTTGCATGAAGATGTGGCCCGGCCGCAATAGTAAAACTCTCATCTGCTGGGTCACCGCTTAAATTAGTTAGCGTTGCGCCCGCTTCTGTTGCTATTAATCCACCTGCTGCTAAATCCCACGGTTTTAAACCAATCTCAAAAAATCCATCAACGGCGCCTTGGGCCACAAAACATAGATCAACTGCGGCTGCGCCAAATCTTCTGATGTCGCGAACTTCTGGAATTAATTTTGCAAATTTTGCACCTTGTTCGCTCCGGGTTTCGCGTGAATATGAAAATCCAGTTGCAAGTAGCGCATGAGATAACTCAATTGGATTATTAACTTTAATTTTTTGTGGTTGGCCATTATTGATCGCAACAAATGCGCCACCGCCCAGGGTTGCACTCCAAATTGTTCCACCGGCTAGTAACGGTGCATAGACAACACCAGCAACAGATTGACCATTGATTTGCGCGCCGATACTTACATTCCAGCCCGGTAATCCGTAGAGGTAATTAACAGTTCCATCAATCGGATCTATCACCCAAGTAACTCCAGATTTGCTTGCTACGTCAGCTCCTTCTTCACCCAGCAATCCATCTGCTGGTCTAAATTGAGCAAGCATCGAAGTCATCAGCGCCTCACTTGCCAGGTCCATCTGGGTTACGACATCAACCTCACTTGATTTGGTACTCACTTCAAGGTTGGCCGGGCGATCAAGCAGCAACTTTCCAGCGGCTAAAGCCACTTTTTCGGCGATCTGCACAAGTTCGCGGTAATTCATCCCTATATCCAATCACTTTTCTAGCACCTCACTATCGATTCTGTCGATTCTGTCGATCTACCGGCTTTTCTATTTACAGATGGCTAGGCTTACCCGTATGGATAAAGAGCTGCGGATACTTTCCGAAGATGATGGGTGGATCACCCTCGCTGACGATGGTGGAAATCATTATCGTGCTCGCAAACGGGAAAGTTCTTTACATCAACCACATTTAACTGCTGTTATAACAGATTCGCCCTTAAGTATTAAAGAGATTCAAGCCAGACTTCGTGGTGGCGAAAGCGCACAAGAGTTAGCTGCGACAACCGGAACTCCAATTGAAAAAATTGAGCGATTTGCTGGACCAATTATTCATGAACGCAATCACATCATCTGGCGCGCACTAGATACTGAGATTAAACGCAGTAGAAGCGGCGGAGTACTTGGTGATGTAGTTGTTGAACGTCTTGGTGCGCGGGGTGTTGATCCAAATAATCTTGATTGGAGCGCATACCGCCGCGAAGATGGAGTTTGGACAATTAATCTTTCTTACCCAACCCGTGATGGACATGCCAGCGCGGAATGGGTTTTAGATTTAACGCGCGGAACTTTAGCTGCTGAAGATGATGGTGCTCGTTGGATTTCCGGAGATGATCGTGCTCCAGCTGAAAAAGTAAAAGCCCAACTTCCGGCTGATTTTGGAAGCGATCGGGCAGATTTTCAAACTCGCCCGGCACGTGAGGTGCTTGAAAGCCGTGAGATTCGCGAAATTCGTGATGCTCCACGTCTTTCAGTTATTCGCGAAGAGGTTGAACCAAATTCAGAGGCTAGTGCTGACGGTGTAAGCGGGCGGGCAAAAGTGCCAACGTGGGATGAGATTATGTTTGGAAAAAAGAGCGACGATTAATTTAAGTGGCTCAAAAAAGGAATCAAACGTTCTTCATCGCTAAGCGCCCCATGATGGCCAACCATTGCAGATTCTTGAACTGCACGTGCTGGCTCGATAAGTATTACATCTGAATTAGCAATCAAAATTAGATCACCCATCCGATCTAGTGATTGTGCTGAATTCACTTTCCCAAATATTTGCGTATCCACTGCTTCTTGCTTGCTAATCACTTGTGCCAAATCGCCAAGTGCATCTTTCCATCGCGCCGAAGCACCGTTTATTGCATGCTGATGTAAATAAATATGTCTGGCCCGAGGTTCTCCCCCAAGTAAGGCCACTTCATCACTTAAATGATTCAAAATAACCGGCTGTTCACTATTTACCATTCCATGATCGGCGGTAACCCACAATCTGGTTCCGGCTGGTAGATCTGAAATTAACTGCCCAACAAAATGATCAATTCCCGAAAGCGCGGTAATCCATGAATCAGATCCCACTCCATCTTTATGGCCGGCCACATCCACCTCATTTGAATATAGGTAGACAAATGCGGGTGCAACTTTTAAAGCATTTTGTAACTCATAACGCATTGCATCAAAATTATTAGCACCTCTAAAGGTGGCACCCCGTAAAACTGCTTCAGTAAAACCACTACCTTCATAACGAGAGGCAGAAATATTTGAAACATTTATACCGGCTTGCATTGCACGCTCAAACAGAGTGGAAGTTGGTTGCCAAGTACGTGCATCAACTCGAGCATCCCATTTAAGTGCGTTCAATAATCGATTATCACTATATGGAATTCGCACGGTGTAACCCAGCATTCCGTGCTCTCCTGGAAGTGATCCCAAACCAATTGAAGAAATGCTTGTTGCCGTCGTGGCCGGAAATGATGTTTCCATTTGAAAAGTTGAATTCATGGCACTCAAATTTGGTGCGAAGTCGCGATATTTTTCTAAGGCTAATAAACCCAATCCATCGATTAAGTAAAGAATTTCGCGCGCGCCATCGGATTTCGCAAGACCCAATGAGTTTTCAGTATTAAGACCCAATGTATTAAAGATCGAGGGGGTGATCTGCCACAAAGATTTATTCATTAGATTCACTTTACAACAATCGATAAGAATTCCCTTCTTGCGCGTGGCAAGCGCGTAAAAGGCAGGTATTCAAGGGAGAATTGTCTTCATGCCTCCTGCAAAAACCAAGAGCTCTAGAGCCAGTAAACCCAAACAACCAACCCTTCCGCCAGGGCCAGGCAAGATCGTTGATATTGATGTCTTTAATGAGATGTCAGAATCCTTTTTGGAGTACGCCTACTCAGTTATCTATGCGCGTGCCCTTCCGGATGCTCGCGATGGATTAAAACCGGTACACCGCCGGATCTTGCACCAGATGTCCGAGATGGGACTACGGCCAGATCGTGGACATGTAAAGAGCGCTCGTGTTGTGGGTGAGGTGATGGGAAAGTTGCACCCGCACGGAGATACCGCAATTTATGACGCATTAGTGCGTATGGCCCAACCATTTTCAATGCGTTTAACAATGATTGATGGTCACGGAAATTTTGGATCACTTGATGCCGGTCCTGCTGCGATGCGTTACACCGAAGCTCGTCTTGGTGCAGCAGCGATGGCGATGGTTGGCGAAAGTGATGAAGATACCGTTGATTTTTCTGGCAATTATGACGGCCAAATTCAAGAGCCACGAGTATTACCTTCTGCATTGCCAAACTTATTAATAAATGGCGCAACTGGAATCGCTGTTGGAATGGCCACCAATATGGCACCGCACAATGTCGGCGAAATGGTTGCTGCGACATGTGCCTTAATCGAAAACCCAAATGCAACTTTAAAATCTTTAATGAAGTTAGCGCCAGGTCCTGATTTTCCAACCGGTGGCCAGATAGTTGAGCAAGAAGGAATCTTAGAAGCGTATGAAACTGGACGGGGCTCTTTCAAGATTAGAGCAACCGTCACTATGGAAAAAGTCAGTGCCCGCCGGCACGGAATTGTGGTTACTGAATTGCCATATAACACCGGGCCAGAAAAAGTAGTTGAGAAGATCGCTGATTTAGTTAAGGCGAAGAAGATTCAGGGTATCTCAGACATTATTGATCTATCTGATGGCCAACATGGAACCCGGATCGTCATTGAAGCTAAAGCCGGATATGAGACCCAAGATATTTTGAATGATCTTTACCGATTGACCCCAATGGAAGAAACTTTTTCAATAAATGCTGTTGCTCTGGTAAATGGTCAACCAAAAACCTTGACCTTAAAGGAGTTATTACAGGTTTATATTGATCATCGAATCAGCGTGGTAACCCGTAGATCAAAGTACCGCCGTTTAAAAGCCACCGACAGATTACATATTGTGGAAGGTTTGCTGCGGGCGATCATCGATATCGACAAAATCATCAAGTTGATCCGCGAAAGTGATGATGCTGATGCTGCCAGAAAGAAGTTGATCGCTACTTACAAATTATCCGAGATCCAAGCAAATTTTATTTTAGATATGCCATTACGGCGCCTCACTAAATTTTCACGAATTGAACTTGAAGGCGAAGAGAAAGATTTGAAGGGTATTATCGCCGCATTAAACAAGTTACTTAAAGATCCAGAAGCAGTTCGCATTGCAGTTGCCGATGAATTGAAAGCACAGGCAAAAATCTTTGCAACTCCACGGAAAACCAGATTAGGCGTTAAGTAAACGAGCCCGTCCGACCGCTTTGAAAAGTAGAAAAGCAACTGGCAAAGTTACTAATGCGCACAGCCATCCGTAACTTGAAAAAGCAATAATCAAGCCAGCGATCGCGCCACCAAGTGCGCCACCGCCATTCATCAATAGATCAGAGAGACCTTGCGAGGCGGCTTTGCCTTCTAACGGAACAGATTCAGCCAACAGGGTAGAACCGGCGATCATGGTCATCGACCATCCCAAGCCAAGTAAAAATAATCCAATTCCCAATTGAAAAACTGCATCTGCGTATGCCAAACCTGAGACAAGTGCTGCCAAAAGTAAAATCAGGGCACCCAAAATTATGGTTTTCTCGCGTCCGATTTGATCAGTTAATTTTCCAATTAATGGCGAAAAAGCAAACATCCCGAGCACATGCACACTGATTACTAATCCGATTAGTCGTAATGCCACATCAACATGGCCCATATGAACCGGAGTCATCACCATGATGGTCACCATTGCGATATGGCCGATCACAACAGAAGTTAAACCAAGCAAAGCTTTGGGTTCTGATCTTACGATTTTTAAAGCCACTCGAGTTTTCACCGCTTTTTGGTCAGTATCTATATTCGCCTCAGTGCGAGCAAGCAAGTATGGATCAGGTTTTAAAAAGATCAAGATTAAAGTTGCTGCAAGAATCAAAGTAATTACTGCTATCAGATACGGTCCAACAAGTCTGGGAAAGCCAAGTGAATCGGCCAGCACTCCAGCGGGTTCCATTAAATTCGGCCCTAATACTGAACCAACTGTTGATGCCCAAACTACAAAGGAGAGATCTCTGGCCCGATTTTCATCAGTTGCTAAATCAATTGCGCCAAATCTGGCTTGGTACCCAGCCGCAGATGCGCCACCAATCATCGCTGCGCCAAGCAAAATCATGAAAAATAAATTATTTATTCCACCAATCAATG
This sequence comes from Candidatus Nanopelagicaceae bacterium, assembly GCA_009694285.1. Taxonomy (GTDB): domain Bacteria; phylum Actinomycetota; class Actinomycetes; order Nanopelagicales; family Nanopelagicaceae; genus UBA3012. The sequence goes on from SHVK01000027.1 coordinate 10,640, forward strand.
CGCAAGTCGCTCCTAAGGCACCAACTAAATATCCGGTGCTTAACGCTCTCCGCCTGCCTCCAAGTGCGGTCCATTTGGCTAGTGGCAATGCTAAAAGTGCCGCACCAACAACAGTTGCTGTTTGTACTAAACCAGCAAGAGCATCTGAACCAGTTATTTGGACAACTAATAGTGAACCAGCGGCAAAAGTTCCAGTAACACCTAATCCGGAGAGAGTTTGAGCGCCTGAGAGGATTCGTAAACTTTTCTTTTGGATAACTGCAATCTCTTCATGCCCCAAATGATTGGCGCTCATTCTTAAACGTCGATACGTTCTAAATCAATCTGATTAGTGCCGATGAAATCTCTGCGGGGAGCAACTTCATTTCCCATCAACAACTCAAAGATCTCTTCCGCCTTTGCCGCATCTTTAATAGAGATTCGGCGGAGTGTGCGTTTAGTTGGATCCATTGTGGTTTCGCGCAATTGATCAGCATCCATTTCACCTAAGCCTTTATACCGTTGGATGGGTTCGCGCCAACGTTTTCCATCTTTTTCTAAACTCTTTAAGTGTTTGCGCATCTCATCATCTGAGTAGGTGTACTGGAAATCTCCACGCTTAGCGCCAACCATCTCGATTCGATGCAATGGAGGAACTGCTGCGAATACCCGGCCATCATCGATGAGTGGACGCATATAACGAAAGAGCAGAGTTAGTAATAAACAACGGATATGTGCGCCGTCAACATCAGCATCAGACATCAAAATGATCCGGCCATAACGAGCTTGATCTAATTCAAAGGATCGGCCAGAACCGGCTCCGATTACTTGAATAATTGATGCGCATTCCGAGTTATCAAGCATCGCTGAAAGTGAGGCTTTTTGGACATTTAAAATCTTGCCGCGAATTGGCAGCAACGCTTGGAACTCAGAGTTACGTGCTGATTTTGCGGTACCGAGTGCTGAGTCGCCCTCAACGATAAATAGTTCAGTATGTTCAACTTCATCGGAACGACAATCTGAGAGTTTGGCTGGAAGTGAAGATGATTCAAGCGCATTTTTGCGCCGTTGCACATCTTTGTGCGCGCGTACTGAAACGCGAGTTTTAGCGGCCCCGGCAACTTTTTCTAAAATCAAACGTGATTGCACTTTGCTGCCGCGGGAGGAGAAATACCGGGTAAGTTCTTTTGAAATAACCGCAGCCACAATTTTTGTAGCAGCCGCTGTTCCTAAAATCTCTTTAGTTTGACCTTCAAATTGTGGTTCAGACATCCGTACTGTCACGACAGAGGTAAGACCTTCGAGCACATCATCTTTGATTACATCAGGATCACTTGCTTTGGTAATCCGGGAAGATTTTAGAGTTTCATTAAAGACTTTTGTAATTGAACGCTCAAAGCCGGCCATGTGGGTGCCACCTTTAGGAGTGGCGATCACATTGACAAAGGAACGGTTTGTCGAGTCGTAACCTTCGCCCCAACGCAACGCAATATCGACCTCCATGTCCCGCTCAACCTCAGTCGGAACCAAATGTCCGGCACCATCTAATACCGGAACAGTTTCGACATAATGTCCCCCACCTTTAATGCGAATCACATCGTTAACTGCCTTATCCGGCATCAAATAAGTGCAGTACTCAGAAATTCCACCAGTGAAATGAAATTTTTCAGTGGTTTGCACAAGCGTGCGATGATCATGAACCGTAATTGTCAATCCGGGTACTAAAAATGCAGTTTGCCGGGCACGTGCATGAATATCGGTGATGTCGTAATCGGCTTCCTTTAAAAAGATTTGTGGATCAGACCAGTATTTAATTCGGGTACCGGTTCCTTTTTTAGCAGCTTTCCCACCCTTGCGTAACCCAGATTTTTTACTGAACTTGGCATCTGGTTTTGCGCCATCAAAATTTCCAGGTGCTCCACGTTGAAATGAAATTAAATGCAACGATCCCCCGCGCGAAACTTCAACATCCATTCGAATCGCAAGCGCATTTACTACAGATGCTCCAACTCCATGCAAGCCACCAGATGCACCATAAGATCCGCCGCCAAATTTTCCGCCGGCATGCAAACGGGTCATGACAACTTCAACGCCACTTAATCCAGTCTTTGGCTCGGTATCTACTGGAATGCCACGGCCATCGTCCCGGACCTCAATTGAGCCATCTGAGTCCAAAATCACTTCAACATTGTGGCAATGCCCGGCCAACGCCTCATCTACACAGTTATCGATAATCTCCCACAGGCAGTGCATTAAGCCGCGCGAATCGGTGGAACCGATATACATTCCAGGACGCTTACGGACCGCATCTAGCCCTTCTAGGACCGCTAAAGATTTTGCGTCATAGATGTGGTGATCTGCTGCTTTACCAGATTTACCACTCTTAGCCGGCTGGCTAGCCCTCTTCGCGCGCGTAGTGGGGGCTTTAACGACTGGACTCATGATTAATAAGGGTACTTGGTGGAGGTGCGAAATCTTCGCAGGTAAGCCCTTAACTTTAAATGATCTATATCTCTGATAACTTTTCGACACGAAATTCACAGCATTTTAACCTGCGGGGAATAACTTCGGTGTGTAATGATGTTCCATTAGTAGGAACCAACTAGGGCAGATTGAAGGGATGGCGATGAACAAAATGAATACTCTTGAACAAGCACCGCTAACCGCACAAGATCGTTGCGATCGTTGTGGCGCCCAGGCATATGTTCGTGCCGTACTTACTAATGGAGGCGAATTGATGTTCTGTTCGCACCACCATCGTGAATTTGCTGCCGGCTTAAAAGCTGCCTCTATCGCCATTCACGACCAGAGCGATCGCATTACCTCAAGCGCAAACGAGCGTTAATCTTTAATAAGTTTTAACTTACTTAACTAACTTAACTTAGTGGTGGTGCTTCAAAGCCAGCGGCTTTGTGAGCGCCATCGCAAAACGGTTTATTTGCAGAGTGCCCACAGCGACAAAGTGAAAATCCATTCTCGCTTTTAATGACATTTCCATCTGCATCAAGAAAATCAACATCACCGGTAACCCGGATAGATCCATTCGCTTTTACTTGCATAGTTACTTTTGCATTTTCGCTCATTTTAAAGGCTCCTTTATCTTTAATCGAGGTAGTCGCGCAGTACCTGAGACCGCGATGGGTGGCGTAATTTGGACATAGTTTTGGACTCAATTTGGCGAATACGTTCGCGCGTTACTCCGTAAACCTTGCCGATTTCATCTAAAGTTTTTGGTTGTCCATCAGTTAAACCAAAGCGCATTGCTACTACTCCGGCTTCGCGTTCTGACAATGTATCAAGGACAGAATGTAATTGTTCTTGCAGCAATGTAAATGAAACTGCGTCAGCGGGAACAACTGCTTCAGAATCTTCAATCAAATCACCAAACTCTGAATCCCCTTCTTCACCAAGTGGTGTGTGAAGTGAGATTGGTTCGCGTCCATACTTTTGTACTTCAACGACTTTTTCAGGAGTCATATCTAACTCTTTAGCGAGCTCTTCAGGCGTTGGTTCGCGACCTAAATCTTGCAACATCTGACGTTGTACCCGAGCAAGTTTGTTAATGACTTCAACCATGTGTACTGGGATACGAATTGTGCGGGCCTGGTCTGCCATGGCGCGAGTAATCGCCTGACGGATCCACCAAGTTGCATAAGTCGAGAATTTGTAACCCTTGGTGTAATCAAATTTTTCAACGGCACGGATTAAGCCAAGATTTCCCTCTTGAATCAGGTCAAGAAAGAGCATTCCGCGGCCGGTATAACGCTTTGCCAGGGATACCACCAGACGTAAGTTGGCCTCGAGGAGGTGATTTTTTGCCCGGCGACCGATTGCAATAATCTCATCCATCTCACGCTTTAACTTCTTATCAAATTTCGTCCCAGCGGCGATCATTTCTTCGGCAAATAATCCAGCCTCGACCTTTTTGGCTAATTCGACCTCTTGCTCAGCATTAAGAAGTGGAACTCGGCCGATCTGCTTCAAGTAATCCTTAACTGGGTCTGCGGTCGCACCGGCGGTGACAACAGTTTGAGCAGGAAGGTCATCTTCTTCGGAGGCAGTAAGTGAGAAAGCAGCGCGGTCATCTTCAACCTCGGCTGGCTTTTCTTTTCGTTCTGCATCAACAATATTTTCGACGCCTTCTAAATTATCGGTTACCAACTCTTTTTCAAGAGCTTCAATATCTTCTAACTCAACCTCTTC
>SHVK01000028.1 GCA_009694285.1 Candidatus Nanopelagicaceae bacterium
GGGAAACTCACAGAGAAAAAAGGCCATTTAGATTTGACCGCTAAGGGGCATAGTTTGGGATGGTAGAGCCTTCCCCCCACCAAATTGCCATGAAAATTGGCGGCTAGTTCGGGGTGTTGTCCGGCAAAGGTCGGATATCAAGAACCAAAACGGAAGAAGTAAAAAGGTTAGAAGAATTGGGAGGTGTAAAAGATGCATAGCAATATCGCCCGCGGGTTAGCTTGTGCACTTTTGCCAACCCTCCTGTTCTCGGCGCCGGCAATTGGGGATGAAAGTTCACCTAAAGAAGTTTTAGTTAATGCAACTTCCTCGACTACAACTACTCCACCCGCAAATTTAAATGTCGAGCCAACTCAACCAGGTCAACCAGTCGATTCAGTCGATTCAGTAGATTCAGTCGATTCAGCTGGCACCCCGGCCGCAACCGAATTGGCCCCGGTTGTTGCCGAGCAGCCGCCGACTCCGGCCTTGTTGATCTCAACCACGGTCCCCACCACCAGCCGAGTCACCCCCTCCACTATCGCCGGTGCTCTAAACGCCTTGAAATTGGTGGAGAAAGCCAAAACCACCAAAGGGGCGCGCAGCGTCGGGAAAGCGATGGCTCAAGACAAATATGGCTGGGGAGCCGCTCAATACACCTGCCTCAACACACTTTGGACCAAGGAAAGTAGATGGAATTACCGCTCGCGAAACAAAGTCACCGGGGCGCACGGAATCCCACAGGCCTATCCGGCAACTAAGTACGAATCGATTGGATCAGATTGGCGCACCAACCCCATTACTCAAATGACTTGGGGATTGAAATATATAAAGGTCCGTTACCAAACACCATGCAAAGCTTTGCGTACTTTTTATCGCATAAATATGTATTAAAGAAATAATCTTAAGTAAATTATTTATTCAGGGCGTTTGCCAATCGCAACAGTTGTTTGACGTTCTGCGAAGAAATCATTTCCTTTGTCATCAACAACAATAAATGCTGGGAAATCTGCTATCTCTATTTTCCAAATAGCTTCCATTCCTAAATCTTCATAATCAAGCACTTCAACTTTTTTAATGCAATCTTGAGCCAACCTTGCGGCCGGACCTCCAATAGATCCCAAATAAAATCCACCATAAGTTTTGCAAGCATTAGTAACCGCGGCTGATCGGTTTCCTTTTGCCAACATAATCATTGAGCCACCGGCTGCTTGAAATTGGGCAACATATGAATCCATTCGCCCTGCAGTGGTTGGGCCAAAAGAGCCAGATGCAAAACCCTCAGGAGTCTTGGCCGGACCTGCGTAATAGACTGCCTTATTGAGAATGTAATCAGGAAGTGGTTTACCGGAATCCAGTAACTCTTTTAATTTTGCATGAGCCAAGTCTCGGGCGACTACAAGTGTGCCACTTAGTGAAAGTCGAGTTTTTACTGGATATTTTGAAAGTTCAGCAAGAACTTCTTTCATCGGCCGATCTAGATTGATCTTAACTACGTCATCATCAAGATGTTGGTCGGTAGTTTCTGGCAAAAACCTTGCTGGATCTCGCTCTAACTTCTCAATAAAAATCCCCTCTTTAGTAATTTTTGCCAACGCTTGGCGATCTGCAGAACAGGAAACCGCAATCGCAATTGGAAGTGATGCACCATGGCGAGGCAAACGTACGACACGGACATCGTGACAGAAGTACTTACCTCCAAATTGGGCGCCAATGCCAATTCTGGTAGTCAGATCAAGAACTTGAGCCTCTAATTCAATATCTCTAAAAGCATGTCCAGTTTTAGCATCACCTTGCAATGGAAGTGAGTCTAAATATTTAGTACTTGCTAATTTTGCCGTCTTAACTGTGTGTTCAGCACTAGTTCCACCAATAACAATTGCCAAATGGTACGGAGGACAAGCTGAGGTTCCAAGAGAAACCAATTTATCTTCCAACCAACTCATAAAAGATGTTAGGTTAAGAATCGCTTTAGTCTCTTGATACAAAAATGATTTATTTGCACTTCCGCCACCTTTGGCTATGAAGAGAAATTGATACTCATCTGGGTGCAAAGTATCTGCACCAATCTCAATTTGAGCCGGCAAATTTGAACCAGTGTTTTTTTCTTCCCAAACTGTAATTGGAGCCAGCTGTGAGTAGCGCAAATTTAATTTTGTGTAAGCATTGAATACTCCACGAGATATTGAAATCTCATCCCGTTCAGTTGTTAAAACCTGCTGACCTTTCTTGCCCATGACCAGCGCAGTTCCGGTGTCTTGACACATTGGCAAAATTCCACCGGCAGAGATATTCGCATTTTTTAACAAATCTAAAGCAACGAAACGATCGTTTGCAGAGGCATCTTTATCATCAATGATATTTCTAAGTTGTTGCAAGTGAGCAGGACGTAAATAGTGATTAATGTCGTGGATCGCTTCTTCAGTAAGTTTTGTGATCACCTCTGGTGTAACCGTAATAAAGGTACGGCCTGCAGCTGCTACAACTTCAACGCCCTCGTTACCAAGAAAGCGATATTCCGTTTCATCTGGCCCAATCGGTAGCAGGTCTGAGTAATGAAATTCTGGAGCCATGTGCTCAAGAATACGCTCTTTTTAGCAGCCTCACTTGCTACTAATTACTCGCCTCATCTAATCTTTTCTTGGCGGTTTCGAGCCAGGTGTTACAGATTTTTGCTAGTTGTTCGCCACGTTCCCACAAAGCAAGTGATTCCTCGAGTGAGGTACCGCCGGCTTCAAGTTCGGCAACTACCTTCGCAAGTTCATCGCGAGCAGCCTCATAATTCAACTCTTTTGCAACTTTCTTATCAGCCATTACTTCCCCTTCTCCTTCTTGGTTGTCTACTTCTCGCTTACAATTCTTTTCGGAATTTGATTAGTTATCTGTGCACCAATTTCACCTTTTGCTAAACGAAGCTGTACCAATTCGCCAACCTTCACATCAGTTGAGCTTCGTACTAAATCGCCATTGCCCTTTTGAATAACTGCATAACCTCTATCAAGAGTGGATTGTGGCGACAGGGAACGAACTCGTGCTCGTACCTCTTTGAGTTCAGTCCGAGCCTCTTGCAAAATCGCTTTGAAAGATTTTCGGGAGCGATTTAATAATTGAAAAGTAACCTCAGCCCTCGAAGTAATTAATACTTGTGGATCTTTTAAAACTGGCCGCGATGCGAGCGCAGAAATTTTCTGGATCTCCAAATCAATTATCGAATTAATTCGCTTATTTAATCTCTGTGTTAACAAATGCGTACGTTCAACTTCTTCATCAAGGCTAGGCACAACCCTTTTTGCTGCATCTGTCGGAGTTGATGCTCGGAAATCAGCGACAAGATCCAATAATGGGCAATCTTGTTCATGGCCAATTGCACTAACTATTGGAGTCTTAATTGTTGCAACTAATCTGATTAATGATTCATCTGAAAAAGGCAACAAATCTTCAAAGGATCCACCGCCCCTAGTAATGACAATGACATCAACTTCACTATCTTTAGCTAACTCTTTTAATGCTTGGGAAACTTCAACAACAGCCTGACTTCCTTGGACCGCAACTTCTCTAATTTCAAAGGACATACCAGGCCATCTGCGCAAGACATTTTCAACAACATCTTTTTCAGCCGCACTTGCTCGCCCACAGATTAACCCGATCTTTCGCGGTAGAAACGGCAACTCTTTTTTTCGGTCTAATGCAAACAAACCTTCACTTGCTAATAACGTTTTGAGTGCTTCTAAGCGGGCAAGTAATTCACCAATTCCAACCTGGCGGATTTCACGGGCCATAAGTGAAAGAGTTCCGCGAACCGCATACCAATTCACCTTCGCGTAAGCGACAATCCTTGCGTTTGGAGGGAGTGGTTCGCCATTTTCAAGGAGAGATCTGTGGCAAGTCACTTGCAAGGAAATATCAGCGCTCGTATCTTTTAATCTAATAAATGCCATCGCCGAACCCGGGCGCAAAGTTACTTCTGCCACTTCACCTTCGACCCAGACAGCGCCAAGGCGACCTAAGTAATCGCCAATTTGTTGAGAAACCACACGAACAGATAATGGGGCAAGGTCATCGCCCGGGTCGAGCTGCTCATCACTCATTTGATAAGGGTATCTGGGCGCACTCACAATATGATTGGAAGATGAGTCCGGTGGTCGAAACAGTCGCGAGCAAAAAGGTACTGCTTGCTGCTCCACGCGGATATTGCGCTGGCGTCGATCGAGCAGTTGTCACAGTTACCAAAGCGCTCGATCTATATGGCGCACCTGTGTATGTGCGAAAGCAGATCGTCCATAACATCCATGTAGTTCAAACCCTTGAAGCACGAGGTGCGATCTTTGTTGATGAAACTGATGAAGTTCCTGAAGGTCAGACCGTAATTTTTTCAGCTCATGGTGTTTCACCTGCTGTGCACGAACAAGCGGCAGCTAGATCACTCAAAACTATTGACGCGACCTGTCCGCTAGTTACCAAGGTCCATCATGAAGTGCGCCGATTTGCATCTGAGGATTATCAAATTCTCTTAATCGGACATGAAGGCCACGAAGAAGTTGAGGGAACTGCCGGTGAAGCACCGGACAATGTGATCTTGATTGATGGTTTAGCCGATGTTGAAAAAGTTGTAGTAAAAGATGAAAGTAAGTTGATTTGGCTTTCGCAAACCACATTAAGCGTTGACGAAACCATGATAACTGTAGAAGCACTTAAAAAACGTTTTCCATTACTGCAGGCACCGCCAAGTGATGACATCTGTTATGCAACTCAAAATCGGCAGTTAGCGGTAAAAGAGATAGCTGCAAATTGCGATTTATTGTTGGTTGTAGGTTCGACAAACTCTTCAAACTCAGTTCGCTTGGTAGAGGTGGCTCTAGAGTCAGGCACAAAGGCTTCATATTTAATTGATTATGCCTCGCAGGTTAAAGATGAATGGTTTGAGGGTGTAAGTACTGTTGGTGTCACAAGTGGTGCATCAGTTCCAGAGATTTTGGTAGAAGATTTGTTAGTAGAGTTGAAAAAACGCGGGTTTGCCGATGTCGAAGTTATTACCAAGATGGAGGAGCATCTGCTCTTTTCTTTGCCGGTAGAACTCAGGAAAGATCTACGCGCTGCCCAGGCTTAACTTCTTTAAGATAGTAAATAATCCAACCAATAATTGTTGCTAATACTAAATATGGCGCTAACCGGGCCAGGGAAGTAACTAAGGCAATCCCTAATTTAGTCGGTGCAACTCCTTTTCCACCAACTGTTGCCAGAGTGAAAATCAAAGTGGAAGTTAGCGTGATTGGTAACCAAACAACAGCGGTAAATAGCGTCCCTTTTCGGCCGATCTTAATCGCCGCGTAAAGCAGAAACCAAAGGGTTAATCCGGTAAAAATCGCCGGCTCATCGCCAAAGAAAATTTCTATTGTGGAAACAAAAAATATAAATAAGATTTGCATCACAATTATTCCAGGGGTTGTTAATCCACGGCCTTGCACTTTTGGTAAATTCTCTAGCCCTGAAATTTTTGGTAAATTTAAATTTTTAGGAAAGTTAATTTTCATTCTGCATCACTACTTTCACTCTCAAAATCTAACTCATTCATAACTGAACTCTCCAGCGCAGCACTACCTTTGATTTGCCGAACTTCACTATCAATTTCAACGATCTCACCAATAGACCTCGTCGAAGGTGCGCCTAATTTCATCATCTTTCGAGCCGGAACCATCAAGTGATTTTCAGAGGTTGCAACTAAATCGTTAAATGCTCGCTCACTTGATTTGATTCGCTCGCCAAGCACCTCTATTTTTTCATGAACTTTACCAATGCGTTTTAATAATTTTCCAGCTAGTTCGCGGATCTCTTCAGCATTTTGAGCAAGATCTTGGCGATCGTATCCATATCGAATGGTACGAAGCAGGGCCAGCATTGTTGTTGGAGTTGCGATAACAACATTTTTCGCAAATGCTTTTTGTAACAACAGCTCATCTGCCTGCAATGCTTCTGAAAGGATTGATTCAAAAGGAACAAAGAGCACCACAAAATTCGGGGAACTCTCACCTTCTTGATACTCCCGTTTCGCAAGTGCATTTACATGGCCAACTAGATCTTCAGTATGTGCTTTCATTAAGCGGGCGCGCTCAATCAGATCTTCGGTTATTGAACCTTCATAAAATCTCTCAAATGGAAATTTTGAGTCAACAAATATTTCAGTTCCACCCGGCATCAAGATTTTTACATCAGGTCGAGTAATTTCACCACCGGAATTTTTATAAGATTGCCGTTCGAAGTGAATGCCTTCCTTTAAATCAGCACCTTCTAATAACATTTCAAGTTGGGCTTCGCCATATTGGCCGCGGGTTTGGGATTTACTTAGCGCCCCAGCCAATTTTGCAGTTTCGCGCACCAGTGAATCATTTTGTTTTCCCATATTTTCAATCTGTTCAAACATCGCACTATTTGATTTAGTGACATTTAATTGCAGATCTTGCGCTTGGGTCGAGAGCACTTGCATCTGAGCAGTCACTGCTTTTAAGGATTCATCTAAACGGATTGCCCGCTCGCCCTCGCCTTGCAACTGTTTATTTTGGGATTGTAAAAGTGCAATCTGACCATTTAATGCGCTGGCTTCGGATGAGGTTAAACCACCATCTGTACTGGATCTTTGCCGACGCTGGGCCAGCAAAAACCCGAGCGCGATCCCCAGAGTTAGCCCAATGAGAAGGGCGATCAGTGATATCCAAAGCTCCATGAGCACATCGTGGCAGGAAGGGGTGACAAAGCCCCGTAGGCTCTACTCCTCGTGAGCCTATCCATTGCAATCGTCGGTCTGCCAAATGTGGGTAAGTCGACCCTTTTTAACGCGCTCACCAAAAACCAGGTCTTGGCGGCGAATTACCCCTTTGCCACGATTGAACCCAATGTTGGGGTGGTCGGCGTTCCAGATGCGCGTTTGGCGCAGCTGGCAAATGTCTTTAGCTCTGAGAAATTAATCCCCGCAGCAGTCTCATTTGTTGATATTGCCGGCATTGTGAAAGGCGCTTCAGAAGGTGCTGGTCTTGGCAACAAGTTTCTTGCCAATATCCGCGAAGCAGATGCGATCTGCCAAGTTGTTCGAGTTTTCAGCGATGGAGATGTTGTGCATGTGGATGGCCTGGTTGATCCAGTTTCAGATATCGAAACTATCAACACTGAACTTGCGCTCGCCGATTTACAAACGCTTGAGAAAGCAATTCCAAGATTAGAAAAAGAAGTTCGTTTACAAAAAGAAAAAATTGTGGAATTGGAAGAAGCAAAAAAAGCGCAAGAACTTTTAGGTGCCGGCAAATTAATCTCAGCAAGCAATTTAGATCAAGAAGCATTGCGTCCACTGCAATTGTTAACGGCCAAACCATTTATTTATGTTTTTAATGTTGATGCTGCCGAACTTGGTGATGAAGAGTTAAAGCAAAAATTACAAGCAATGATTGCGCCAAGTGAAGCAATTTTCTTAGATGCAAAAACCGAAGCAGAGTTAGCGGAATTAGATGAAGCAGATGCACTCGAACTTTTGCAAAGTATTGGAATGGAAGAGCCTGGTTTAGCGACACTTGCTCGCGTTGGATTTGAAACCCTTGGATTGCAAACTTATTTAACTGCTGGGCCTAAAGAAGCCAGAGCATGGACAATTCACAAAGGCGATACAGCTCCGATTGCGGCTGGTGTGATCCACACTGACTTCCAAAAAGGTTTTATTAAGGCGGAAATAGTCTCTTTTGCTGATTTAATTTCCGCAGGAACCATGGCTGAGGCACGTTCTCGTGGCAAAGTTCGAATGGAAGGCAAAGAGTATGTAATGGCCGATGGCGATGTCGTCGAGTTTAGATTTAACGTTTAATACCAATTTATATAACTAGATATAACTAGATATATCAACCGAGAAGAGAAACGAGCAGACCTGTGAAGTTACGCGACGACTTACGTAATATCGCCATTATCGCCCACGTCGATCATGGAAAGACCACGCTCGTTGACGCGATGCTTTGGCAATCCGGCGCTTTTGCCGCATACAAGGAGCAGACCGAGGGTGATGACCGAGTCATGGACTCAATGGATCTTGAGCGCGAAAAAGGAATCACCATTCTCGCGAAAAATACTGCAATTAAGCGCGGTGAACGCACAATTAACATTATTGATACACCTGGCCACGCAGATTTCGGTGGCGAAGTAGAGCGCGGTCTTGAAATGGTTAACGGAGTTCTGCTTCTTGTTGATGCATCTGAAGGCCCACTGCCACAAACTCGCTTCGTACTTCGTAAAGCACTTTCAAAAAACCTTCCAGTAATTTTGGTGATTAATAAAGTAGATCGTCCAGATGCGCGTATTGCAGAAGTTGTGGACGAAACTTACGAACTTTTCTTAGATCTTGATGCAACTGAAAAACAGATTGATTTTCCAATTATTTATGCATGCGCAAAAGCCGGTCGTGCTGGAACTGCGCGTCCCGAAAACGGCACCATGCCGGAAGACGAAAACCTGGATGCATTGTTTGAAACAATTTACGCAGCAATTCCAGCACCAAGTTATAACGAAGGCGCTCCACTTCAGGCACAAGTTACGAACCTTGATGCATCTCCTTACTTGGGACGTTTAGCGATCTGCCGAATTCATCAAGGCGAGATCAATAAAGGTCAGCAAGTAGCCTGGATTAAAGTTGATGGAAGTGTTGAACGTGCAAAAGTTGTTGAGTTGCTGATGAACAATGGTTTAGATCGCGTACCTGTTGAAAAAGCTGGCCCTGGTGACATCATCGCGGTAGCTGGTTTCGAGGCAATTACAATCGGTGAGTCATTAACTGATCCTGAACACCCAATTGCACTTCCTTTAATTACGGTGGATGAGCCAAGTATTTCGATGACTATCGGAATTAATATTTCACCACTTGCCGGACAAAGTGGCAAGAAGTTAACCGCGCGTTTAGTGAAAAATAGACTTGATGCAGAGTTAGTTGGAAATGTTTCACTGCGCTTGTTGCCAACTGAACGTCCTGATTCTTGGGAAGTTCAAGGACGCGGCGAATTACAACTTGCAGTATTAGTTGAAATTATGCGCCGAGAAGGTTTTGAATTAACTGTTGGAAAGCCACAAGTTGTTACCAAAACAATTGATGGAAAATTGCACGAACCAATGGAGCGTTTAACAATTGATGTTCCAGAAGAGTTTCTTGGTGTTATCACCCAATTAATGGCTAGCCGAAAAGGCCGTATGGAACAGATGACAAATCACGGAACTGGATGGATTCGTCTTGACTTCTCTGTGCCATCACGCGGATTAATTGGTTTCCGTACTGAATTCTTAACAGAAACTCGGGGTACCGGACTTTTGCACCACGTCTTTGATGGTTACGAACCATGGCAAGGTGAAATTCGCACACGTCCAACTGGTTCATTAGTTGCTGACCGACGCGGACTGGTTACCTCCTATGCGCTTTCATCGCTGCAAGAACGCGGAACCATATTTGTTGAGCCAGGTTCTGAAGTTTATGAAGGAATGATTGTTGGTGAGAATGCCCGCAATGAAGATATGGATGTAAATGCGGTGCGCGAAAAGAAGTTAACAAATATGCGCGCATCTGGATCTGATGATGCAGAACGCTTAGTTCCACCAAAGCATTTAAATCTTGAACAAGCACTTGAATTTTGCCGTGAAGATGAGTGCGTTGAAGTAACGCCGGCAACAGTTCGAATCCGCAAAGTTATCTTTGATCAAAATGAGCGTGGCCGGCTTACTGCTCGCGCTAAGAAGCGGGATTAAGGCTTAAAGGCTCACCAGCCGCTTTACGCTTGATTTGGGCTGGTGCCAAGAGTTACTTCGAGATCGGCGTGCTGCTAAAACGCGCCTATGGCCACCACTGTCAGGTGGCTCGGCTTGAATAAGCCCGTGGCCAATTTAAAACTAATTCGCGAACCGGGTATCAATCCGGGTCAGCGGTTGGAATTATCAGATGAGCAAAGATCTGTGGTTGCTCACCGCGGATCACCACTACTTGTTTTAGGTGGTCCCGGAACTGGCAAAAGCGTATTAATGGTAGAACGAGCGTTGTCATATATCGAAGAAGGTATTGATCCAAATCAAATTTTATTACTCACTTTTGATCGCGAAAGAGCTACCGAATTAAATGACTCAATAGTTGCTCATATTCCAAAAAGTATTAATGGAGCAATTGTTAAAACAATTCCAGCACTTGCATTTGGATTATTAAGAGCGCATGCTGCGCAGAATGGAAAAAAACCGCCAACACTTTTATCAGGCGCTGAACAAGAGTTTTACATTAGAGAATTATTAGGCCCGTCTGCAATTTCAAATTTAGCTGGATGGCCAGAGGAGTTGTTAGCAGCCGTAAAAACCGCCGCATTTGCTCGCGAGATGCGTGATCTAATTATGCGCGCAACAGAACGTGGAATAAGGCCAGAGGCGTTAGCGCAATTAAGCAAAAGTGAAAATTTTCCAATATGGTTGCCAGCAAGTAAATTCTATTTGGAATACACACATAGTCGGACTATTGATGAAGATTATAAATTAGATCCAAGTGAGTTGATAATTAATGCTACTAATTTAATTGCTCGTGATGAACAACTGCACCAAGAGTTACGCAATAAATATAAAGTTGTTTTGGTTGATGAGTATCAAGAAAGTGATCCAGCACATCGTGAATTAATAAAATTAATTTCAGCACAAGAGTTAACATTATTTGCAGATCCAGATTTAGCAGTTGGAAGATTTAGGGGAGCAGATCCAGAAGGTGTTTCACGCGCTGCTGATTCATTTGCCGATTCCAACGGCAATCCAGCGGAAATATTATATTTGCTCAAAAATTACCGCTCGTCTTTGGAGTTAAACAATTTAACAGTTTCAATCGCAAAAGGTTTTAGGTACTCGCGAATCACCGAGCATCGCGAGCGAGTATGTGAGGTTGAACAAAGTAAAAAAAGTGCGCAAAGTGGAGACAATAAGCAAAAAAATATGCAAGAAAACGGTGAGATTTTAACTGCCCGATTAGAAACAGCTCATGAAGAGGCTCGATTTATCGCTCATCATTTCCATTCGCTGCATTTGGGAGAGGGAATCCCTTATAACAAAATGGCAATCATTTTGCGTTCACCTGGTGCTAGAACAGCAACTTTAAGAAGAACTTTAGGAGCGTTAGGGATACCCGTATCCCAAGACTCGAATTCAATTCCATTAATTTTACAAAGTGCTATTTCGCCAATGATTTTGATTGCCAGAATTAGTTTAGCCCACTCTGATGAGCGGCGCCGCGAGATATTAACTCCAGAAAATGTTGAATCTCTTTTGCTATCACCATTTGCCGGAGGTGACCCACTTACTTTACGAAGAATGCGTTACACCTTGTTGAAGATGCGAGATGTTGACAGTCCTGGAACTAATGAAACTAATGAAACCCAACAAAATACTCATGAAATATTGCGTGACTTATTACTTACCCCTATGGCTGATTTTGATTGGAATGAGTTTGCCGCAGCAAAAAGAATTTCAGATTTAATTGCTGTGGCCGTAAAAGCCGCAAACCGAAAAGCAGCACAAAGTGAAAATGTTTTGTGGGAGATATGGGATAACGCAATTGCAGATGATGGAAGAAAAATCTCGCAACTTTGGCAAAGTGCAGCCATTGAAGGCGACAGTAGTGCAGACAGTAATTTAGATGCGGTGCTCTCGCTTTTTGAAGCAGCAGCCAGACATGCAGACCGGTATCCAGGAGCCAGCGCCAGTGCTTTTATTAAACAGATCGAAAGCGAAGTTATCGAAGCGGACACAATCGCGACTAGAGCCGCCCGAACTGGAGTAGTTGAAATCCTCACAGCACATTCCGCAAAAGGTCGTGAATGGGATGTGGTTGCAGTAGCCGGAGTCGAGGAAGGCAGATGGCCAAATCTCAAGGCGCGCGGATCTTTACTAGGAAGTGAACGACTTGCTGAAATTGCCAGACGCGAAGTTGCAGCAGCGAGAAGTGAAAGCGAGCATTTGTTAGGGGCTGCATCTGCTTTATTAGATGATGAGCGACGCTTGTTTTATAACGCACTTACCCGAGCCCGTAGATACTTATTATTAACTTCTACAACAAATGGCGACGAACAACCTTCACAATTTTTTGCTGAGGTCGAAGATCATCTTTACCCAACAGGTGCGCCTGAGTTAAAACTTCCAACATACTTACCACCGGCATTACTTGTGGCAAAATTACGAAAAATTGCCGAAGATTCCACCACTAATCCAGAAGATTTTGCTGCTGCGGTAACTTTGTTAAAAACTTTGGATAAAGCTGGAATTTCAGCGGCTAATCCGCAGCGATGGTACGGCGCACTTCCACTTTCTACAGATGCTCCCTTGGTTGCAGATGGTGAACCATTAAAAATTTCACCGAGTTCTCTTGAAACGCTACGGAAATGTTCTTTGAAATGGGTTTTAGAGAACCACGGCGGTCGAGATGGTGATTCAAATGCACAACTATTGGGAAGTGCATTTCATGAATTAGCTGCACGAGTAATTAATGGCGCAAATGTTAATGAACTAACTAGTGAGTTGAAAATTTTATGGAGCAAACTGGAGTTAGGCGAAGGTTGGAGTGAAAGTAAGGAACGAGATCACGCCGTAGAGATGCTAATTAAGTTCACAAATTGGCATCAGCAAAGGCCAACCCAATTATTAGCAGTCGAGGAAAGTTTTTCATTTACATTAGGTCGGGCGTTAATAAAAGGAAGTGTAGATCGGCTTGAATTAGCAGTTGATGGTTCGCTAATTATTGTAGATTTGAAGACTGCAAAAAATGTACTTTCAATTGCTGATGGTAAAAAGCACGCCCAATTAGCCGCATATCAACTAGCGGTAGCAGAGGGTGGTTTCAAAAACTTTCCAGATAAAAAAACGCCGGGCGGAGCGTTGCTGTACTACGTAGCAGATGGCAAAAAAGGTGCCGATCGAAAACAGGCTCCAATTAATGTTGAAAATGTACGTGGTGAAATATTGCGTGATAGTGAGTTAATGGCTGCCGCAAAATTTATTGCAACTGAAAATTCTCTGTGTCGCACTTGTGGCGTAATTGCTTCATGCCCAATCAAGAATGAGGGGAGGTCCCTATTCTCATGAGCGAAATTATCATGAATCAAATTCCCATGAACAAAAATGTGAAATTTTCACCTGAAGATATAGCCGCGATACTTGGGCAATATCCTCCTACCCCTGAACAAGCAAAAATCATCGCCTCTCCTAATGATCGGCCAGCTGTTGTAATAGCAGGGGCTGGATCTGGAAAAACAGAAACCATGAGTACCCGCGTTATATATTTGATCGCTAATGGATTAGTTGAGCCAGATAAAATTTTGGGATTAACTTTTACGCGTAAATCTGCAAATGATTTAGCAGTGAAGGTACGTAATAGTTTGCGGGTATTAGAGCGCTCTGCTGAGTATCGTGCAAAATTAGGAGTTAACGACAAGGTCAGAATCTTTAGCGGTGAACCAAGTATTTCGACTTATCACTCTTATGCAAACAAAATTGCAGCCTCACATTCCTTGCGATTAGGTATCGAACCGCCAGAATCAATGTTGGGTGAAGCTGCGGCATGGCAACAAGTTGAAAAGATTGTTCGTAATTATGACGGAGATATGTCAGATGTAGAAAGTCTACTAAGCACAGTGATAAAAGATGTTTTAAAATTAGTTTCGCAGATTAAGGAACATGAAGTTGAGATTTCAAAAATTACGGAGTTCACCGAACAATTCCTATCTGAGGTATTAAATGTTGAACCAGTAGCTAGAAATAAATTTGCACCATATTATGCAGATGTTTTGCCAATAATTACTGCGCAAAAAGCTCGGTTGCAATTACTTCCGATCGTCGAGAGAGTGATAAATGAGCGAGCCCGAAAATCTGAACTGACTTTTGATGATCAAATGAGTTTGGCTGCAGATATAGCTGGCAAATTTCCAGATGTCGGGACAATTGAGCGGGAAAAATATCAAGTCGTACTCCTTGATGAGTACCAAGATACATCAGCCTCACAGTTGCGATTAATGCAAGCACTCTTTGGCGGTGGGCACCCGATTACGGCTGTCGGTGATCCTTGTCAAGCAATTTATGCCTGGCGCGGTGCAAGCAGCGACACCATTGCTGCATTTCCTACGGATTTTCGAAGCAGAGATGGAAAATTAGCCGAAACTTATACCTTGTTAATTAGTTGGCG
>SHVK01000029.1 GCA_009694285.1 Candidatus Nanopelagicaceae bacterium
ATACTTGTATTTATCCCAGATGTTGAAGATTTCGATTGCTCTCTGATCATTTGCAGAGGAAGTGAACAAATACTGCTGATCTTCTCTAATTCCCACATAAGAGACTTCGGATTTAAGGTCAGCGGGCGCCTCGCCAATCTTGACTTTGGCAATTGCCTTTTGCACTGATACCGGCTCGCCTGAAATCTTCATACTTCTCAGGGATGAACCTGCATCTTCGATTGAAATTTCAGGTGCCTTTAATCTTCCACTCAACCAGCCGGCAAGGCCATCGAAGACACGAAGCTTTAATTCAACTCGCATACCTTCTTGAAAATTAGTGGCTTTGCCACAGAGGCCTTCCTCAATCCAGGTACAACCAAAATCACCATTACTCCCAACAATTCTTTGTCCACCATCTGAAATGGCTTCGTTTGTCGCGGTTTGCTCACGATATCGAGAATCTCTATTTTCGATGTATGGATTCACTTGTGTCTGAAAATCAAGTACCTTACCTTTTAAGGTTGCCTTGTATAAAACGTAAACAGAGAAATCTTGCTCGGAGAAGCCATTAGAAGCAGGCAGTTTCCATAAGGATTGGTTGTATCCGTTAGGAACTTTCGAGAGTTTATCTCCGATTACAGGTTTAGACTTTACAAGTCGAGTAAATTTTGTGGGCTCTAATGAACCTTCTTTTCCAACTGATAGGCCCTCGATACACATTGAAGATGAATCGACTTCACATGGTGGAATTATCATGTGGGCAACTCCGGGAAATTCATCAGTAATACATGTTGGGTCTGTAGCTGATTGACATACAAAGTCGATGGCACTAATGCCGTTTGGATTTTTTCTTGATCCCATAACAAATGATGGGTTCACCGTGATTATGCCTTCGGTATAAGTTGCCCCATATATTCCAACTCCAGTTCCTGCCTCCGGAATTGTGTTCCATGAACTTGTACTTCTATCGGCATAGGCAGCATTTCCAGATACAGTAAAAATGGCTAGTAGCAAAAGGCTTATCAGCACCCTCTTCATCTCTAAACCTTAGTCAACTCTTCCACCAATTGTGTATGCATTTATGTATGAGTAGTTAACGCAAGTGCTTGAGCATTGAGCACGCAGATGCGATGATTAATGCACGAACTGGTGCCCCGAGTGGGGGTCGAACCCACACTGGGAGGATTTTAAGTCCTCTGCCTCTGCCATTGGGCTATCGGGGCGTCTTTGATTTACTGCTACTTGCCTGAGCGGGTAAATCTACCTGCTCTCTGGAAAATCTCTGCCATCGCCCCAACCTTCAACTTTCCAGTGGCAGTATTTTGTTGGCTTGGGTGAAATGAGGCTAGTAAGAGCCTATCTCCAAAAATAACTTCCGCACCATGAGCAAAAGCAACTTTTTTTGTAGGCAGTTGATCAGATTGTTCTCTCAATGTGCGCCACAAACTGTCCCAAGCAAAAGCACCTAGGGCCACAAAAACTTTTGCGGTTGGCATCAGCAATTCAATTTCACGATTGAACCAAACAGAGCAGGTGTCGCGCTCACTTGTTTCTGCTTTGTTATCTGGCGGAACACATCTAACTGCACATAAGACTCGAGTATTGATTAATTGCAGACCATCATCAACTCCCTTGCTTGTTGGTTGATTTGCAAGGCCAGCAGAAAATAATTCTGGGAAGAGCCAATCACCTGAAGCATCACCAGTAAATATTCGTCCGGTGCGATTGGCACCATGCGCGCCAGGGGCTAGGCCCACCAAAACAATTTGTGCATCTACCGGACCAAACCCAGGGACCGGCTTACCCCAATAAGTTTCATCTTGATACGCACGTCGCTTAGTTACGGCAACTTCTTCACGCCAAAGTTTTAAACGCAAACATCCATCACACTTTATTAACTCTTTATCCAAAGCTTTAATGTCGGCTAATTTGGAAATTTTAACTTCACTAAGCATTTAACATCGACCAAACCATTCCATCTAAAATATCATTTTCACTTGCTACAAAACTTTCTAGCCCTGTGGCTTCAATAATCTCAGCAAGCACTAAGGATCCAGCCGCTATAACATCGACTCGACCAGGGTGCATATAGCCAAGGTCAGATCGTTCTTGTCGTGTCAGACTCAAAAGCCAATTTGAAACTCTGCGGGTTTCAATCGCACTTATTTTCACTAAGTGAATTAAATCTGAATCATATTTAGCAAGATTTAACGCCGCTGCTGCGACCGTTGTTGCAGTACCCGCTACCGCAACTAAAGTTTTGGCATTCTTGATCGGAACAACTTCCGCGGCTTGCGCAATCGCTTTCTTGATATCTTCGCGCGCTCCTTCAATCTCGCTTTGAGTTGGGGGGTCGTTTTTGAAATGACGTTCACTCATTCGAACGCATCCGATATTCACACTTCGAGCCGCATTAACATGATCACTTCCAAAGACAAATTCAGTCGAACCCCCACCAATATCAACTACTAGGAAAGGGCCAGAGCTTTTATCTAATCCTTGAGTTGCTCCTTTAAAGGAGAGCCTGGCTTCTTCCTCCCCTGAAATAACTTCCGGAGTGATTCCTAATATCTGTGCCACTGGAATCAAAAACTCATCGCGATTTTGCGCATCCCTGGTTGCACTTGTCGCACAAAAACGTACTTGCTCGACTTTGGCGTCTGCAATCTCTGCAGCAAATACTTTTAGCGCTGCAAGTGTGCGTGAGATTGCATCAGGTAGAAATGCCTTGTTTTTGTCTACTCCTTCACCAAGTTTTACGATTGACATCTTCCGCGAGATTTCAGTAAAAGTGCTTGCTCCCAGATTTTCTTCAGCGATAAGTAACCGAATTGAATTTGTTCCGCAATCTAGCGCCGCAACCCGTTTCATTCCTGCGTACCAAAAGCACTGCATGGGTTTTCGAGCCACCACTGTGGCAACTCCGCTAACGCTTCATCACCCAAAGGGTTCACCCCTGGGCCAGCACTGAGTGAATGGGCTACTAAAGAATGTAAACATTTCACCCGATCTGGCATTCCACCCGCACTTATGTTTTCAACTTCTGGAACATCAACACCCAACGCACTGCGCGCTGCAATGTAATCAAGGTGTGCTGATCTGTAAGCACCATTTAACTCTGGATCATTTTCTAATCTTGTACTCATCTCACCCATCATCCCGGTGGTCTCTAAAGTTGAGATAGCGCCGGTTAAACGCGGACAAGTTGCATAATAAAAAGTGGGGAATGGGGTTCCATCGCCCAAACGAGGTGGTGTCTCAATCACACTTACTTCACCACATGGACACCGATGAGCAACGCCATGTACATCTCGCGGAGTTCTACCTAGTTGCTCCTGTACAACTTCTAGATCTCGCTCACTTGGTTTCAATTACGGCTCCGGAAGTGGCAACAGTCTGTATTGATGAAATTAATCTTTCATACCAAGTTGCATGATCTGGCAATTGATCGGCAACAGAGTTTTGTTCTCCGGCATTAGTTTGTTCTTCGGTCTTTGCCCCAACCACTATGTATTGCCGCTCCCCCGGAAGAACAAAGTGCAATCGATTTCTTGCTTGTGATTTTACGTAAGCAGGATCTCGCCATCTTGCTAACTCTGCTTCAGCATTTTGTAAGCGTTCTTTACTCGCGTCTATCTGCGCTTCCACAGCGCTAATTTGGGCTCGTTGACTAAAATATCTTTGCATTGGTGGTGCAATAGTTAAAGCAATTAGAAAAAAGACCACTGAGAGCGCTACGAATCTCCCGGTGACTCCTTTGATGCTATTTGCCACAGAAATTCACCACCTAATTAAAACTATTTACTAAATCTCGGAAATGCGCCTACTCCAGCAAATCTTGCCTCTGAACCTAATATCTCTTCGATGCGCAACAACTGGTTGTACTTCGCAACTCGTTCAGATCTTGCAGGAGCACCAGTCTTTATTTGTCCACAATTTGTTGCAACGGCCAGATCAGCGATTGTGGTGTCTTCGGTTTCACCCGATCGGTGACTCATCATGCATCGATAATCTGAAACATGGGCCATATCTACTGCGGCTAAAGTTTCCGAGAGTGAACCTATTTGATTCACTTTTACTAGGAGTGCGTTTGCTGCACCTTTCGCAATTCCATCCTTTAATCGGAGTGGATTTGTGACAAAGAGATCATCTCCAACTAATTGCACTTTCGAGCCGATCTCTTTAGTAATTGCTATCCAGCCATCCCAATCATTTTCATCTAGTGGATCTTCAATTGAAACAAGAGGGTAATTTGCAACTAAATCTACGTAATACTTGACCATTTCTGCGGATGATCGGGAACTGCTTTCAAATTTATATGTACTTGTTTCTTTTTCGTAAAACTCAGTCGCGGCCACATCTAGCGCTAATCCAATTTGATCGCCAGCTTTAAATCCGGCTTTTTCAATTGCGGTTAAAATTAAATCAAGAGCGGCTCTATTGCTTGTTAAATTTGGCGCAAAGCCACCTTCATCGCCAATGCTTGTGGCAAGACCATTTTTCTTTAAAACTGATTTCAGTGAATGATAAATCTCGGTTCCCCACCGAAGTGCTTCTTTAAATGAAGTTGCTCCAAAGGGTGCAATCATGAACTCTTGAATATCAACATTTGTATCAGCATGTGCACCACCATTGAGAATATTCATCATTGGCACAGGTAATAGATTTGCTTTATCTCCACCTACATATTTGAAAAGTGGGGTTTTCGCAGAGATGGCTGCTGCTTTTGCAACAGCAAGTGAGACTCCCAAAATAGCATTTGCGCCTAATTTAGATTTATTCTCAGTAGCATCTAAATCAATCATCAATTTATCAATTGCTTTCTGATCCGCAGCCTTTAAGCCAATTAATTTTGGAGTAATCTCATTAGTAATTCCGGCAATTGCGTTTAGAACACCTTTGCCGCCATATCTATCTCCACCATCACGCAACTCAACTGCTTCATGTGCTCCAGTTGATGCACCGCTTGGGACTGCAGCAATTCCAATACTTCCATCGCTTAATGTGACTTCTACTTCAACAGTTGGGTTGCCGCGTGAATCGAGAATTTCGCGGGATTTAATCGCTTTTATTGTTGCTGAAGTGCTCACTTACTACTCCTTTTTATCAGACCTAATATTTCAGGTATTTCAGGTCAAGCCTTAATTCTATTCGCTTCTGGATAGCGATTCTTTATAAGCACGTGCCCGACTTCGCATGGCTTGCTCTGGATCAACCCCATGCTCAGTGGCAAGTGCAACTACAGCGAAAAGTAAATCCCCAATGGTGGCTTGATCCACAATTGGTGGATTTTTGATCTCAACTACTGGCTCTGCACTTTCTCCATGTTTCTTAGCTCTATGAATCAATTTGGCGGTCAATGCTAAGGCTGGTTGACTTAATGGCACACCATCGCCTGCAGATTTTCGATCTTTCTCGGCACTTTTAATTTTCTCCCAATTAACTTCAACCTCACTTGGAGTTAATTGCTTTTCTTCTGAAAAGACATGAGGGTGGCGTCTAATTAATTTGTTGCTAATCCCTTTTGCTACATCTTCGATATCAAATGCATGTCCACTTTCTTCGCTGGCAATTCGAGCATGGAAAACAACTTGCAGCAAAATATCTCCGAGTTCTTCAAGCATATCTGCGCGATCAGATCGCTCGACTGCATCAATAAACTCATAACTTTCTTCAATCAAATAGGTCAGTAATGATTCATGTGTTTGCTCTGCATCCCAGGGACATCCACCTGATGAGCGCAACTGATCCATAACTTCAACTAAATGTTGAAGCTGGGATTTTTCGATCATAGTCGTACGTTATTTGGCAGGATCAGTTACGGCGCCATTGGTGGCATCAACTGGATTGATATCTGAAGTAGCCGCAACCCATGTTCCATAACGTGGATTTAGCTTAACTTTTTCACGAGCTCCAATTTCACTTACATATTTTTGCAAAGCAATACTGAAATCTTGGTCAGTTGCAGTTGGCGCGACTAACTTGGCACGCAGACTGTCTTGAATAATGATGTCTTCGATATATCGATTCAAATCACTGGCGGCGATGGAAGCATTTGCAAGAGCTGCAGGCATGGCGGTTTCTCCACCGACCTGAGCAACAATCTT
Organism: Candidatus Nanopelagicaceae bacterium; assembly: GCA_009694285.1. Taxonomy (GTDB): domain Bacteria; phylum Actinomycetota; class Actinomycetes; order Nanopelagicales; family Nanopelagicaceae; genus UBA3012. Next base: position 6,090 of record SHVK01000029.1, read on the forward strand.
TGCCCGATTTGCCGCGACTTCAGCAGGATTAAGAGTTATGCCTTTTTCACTTGCTCCACGGTGCAGTAAAAAAGAAATTATTTTTAAGCGCAACTGGGCACGTACTAAATCGGCACCTGTTAACGCATTTTCAGGTGTGGTATTTGTTGCAATTCGCTCTGCAGTTATCGCATTAATAGTGGATTGCAAATTTGAAATAGAGATTGAGCCATGTTTCATACTTACGGCTGAACTTGAATTAGCGCACCCGGCAAGAATGGCACCAACGAGGAGTAAGCCACCGATTTGCACTGCCTTGATTTTGCGCAATTTCATATTTTTCCCCAAACTCATTCCAGACTCCCTATTTTGTCGGCGCTGCATTTTCGAGTGCCTCATTTACCCAACTCAGGAGTTCAGTATTCCCTATGGCCATAGGTGTGAGCGAATTGGCGAGATTTCGAGATCCCGGTGTAGGCAAAAGCAGGGTTTCAGCAGTTGCCTTATATATATGGCCGGGGTAGATCCGATCCATTCGAACCGAGAGCGAATCACTCAAAATAATTGGAGCTAATCTCAGGAATTTTCCATGCATTACAACTTCCCGCAATGCACGAGCCTTGGCTGTTGCCCGTAATTTCGCAACATTCATTAAATTTAAAACCACGTCAGGCAGTGCGCCAAACCTATCTAGCAATTCTGCTGATATCTCGTCTACTTCCACATCATTTTTAGAGTCAGCCAATCTTCGGTAAATATCTAATCTAACTCGTTCGCTTTCAACATAATCATGCGGCAAGTGGGCGTCTACTGGTAATTCAATTTTACAATCAAGATTTTCTGGCTTCTTTCCGCGGAACTCTGAAACCGCTTCCCCAATCATGCGCATATATAGATCAAAACCAACGTCTGCAATATGACCAGATTGTTCTCCCCCTAATAAATTTCCAGCGCCACGAATTTCTAAATCTTTTAACGCGACTTGCATTCCTGATCCAAGTTCAGTGTTGGCGGCTATTGTCGCAAGTCGATCAAATGCATTTTCAGTTAATGGTTTTTCAGTTGGATACAAGAAATATGCATAACCCCGTTCACGGCCACGTCCAACTCTTCCACGTAATTGATGTAATTGAGACAAACCCATCAGATCTGCTCGTTCAACAATCAGAGTATTTGCATTTGGAATATCAATTCCATTTTCAACAATTGTTGTACAAACCAAAATATCAAATTCTTTTTCCCAGAAAGACACAATCACTTTTTCAAGCGCATCTTCCGACATTTGACCGTGGGCGACCCTAATTCTGGCTTCTGGTACCAACCCATGCAATCTAATTACTGCTCTATCTATACTCTCAACTCTGTTATGAATATAAAAAATCTGACCATCCCTTAATAACTCTCTTCTGATGGCTGCAGTAATCTGTTTCTCTTCATACTCACCAACATAAGTCAGAATTGGATGCCGCTCCTCAGGAGGAGTGGCCATAATAGACATTTCACGAATACCCGTAATAGACATTTCTAGTGTGCGCGGAATCGGAGTTGCCGACATTGATAAAACATCAACATGAGCCCTAAATTTCTTCAATATCTCTTTGTGTTCGACTCCAAACCTTTGCTCTTCATCTACAACCATCAAACCCAAATCTCTAAAAATCACATCAGTAGAAAGCAACCTGTGGGTACCGATAACTACATCAACACTTCCTGCTGCTAAATCTGTGAGTACTTTTTTGATCTCCCCTTGCGTTGAAAAACGAGACAGCGCTTCAACTCTAATTGGAAAACCTGAATACCGTTCTCTAAAAGTTGTTAAATGTTGTTGAACCAGCAATGTGGTTGGACACAAAATTGAAACTTGTTTTCCATCCTGGACTGCCTTGAATGCCGCACGGATTGCAACCTCAGTTTTTCCAAATCCAACATCTCCGCAAACAATCCGATCCATTGGATACGGTCTTTCCATATCCACTTTTACATCTGAAATTGTTGAAAGTTGATCTGGTGTTTCTGAGAATGGGAATGCATCTTCTAATTCACGTTGCCATGGAGTATCTGGTGAAAATGCGAATCCTGGTGAACTTGTACGTGCTGCATAAAGTTGTATTAACTCACTAGCGATCTGACGAACCGCTTTTTTAGCTCGTCCCTTTGCTTTTTGCCAATCTGCACCACCGATCCGGTGCACGCTTGGAGCTTCCCCACCAACATAACGAGTTATCTGATCTAATGAGTCAGTTGGTAAATAAAGTCGATCTGCTGGCTGGCCCCTTTTGCTTGAAGCATATTCAATGACTAAGTACTCGCGGGTTGTTCCCCCAACTACTCGCTCAACCATTTCAATAAATCGACCTACTCCATGGATTTCATGCACAACGTAATCGCCATCTTTTAATGCAAGCGGGTCAATCCTTTTACCTCTTCTGGGGGCAAGCCGAGCACCTTCGGTATTAACAGCCTTAGCCCCAACAAAATCTCGTTCAGTGACCAAAAAAATCTTTTCATGTGGGGCGCTAAATCCAAATCTGATAGCTGAAGTTGTCACATGCGCAACATTTGGTGTGAGATCTGCCAAATCTTCTATTAGCTTCATCGGTATATCTGCATCATTTAGCAAAGTTGCATATCTTTCAGCAGTTCCATGTCCTATAGCTGTAATTACAACTCGCCATCCGGCTTTAATCTTTTCATTGATCTGTGAAGTGAAGCGATCAATGTTTCCCCTTATAGGTTCAATCACTTCAAACTCGGCAAACTCTGAATTTTCACCATCGATTCCAAATGGTGCAACAGAGCCAATATTGAAATTACGATTTTCTAGTGCCGATAAAACTTCAGCCAACTCTATAAATGAACTTCTACCTAATTCAATTGGAACGGTATTTCCATGTGCGGCATTAAGCCAGGATGCTTCTAGGAATTCGCGTCCAGTTGAAATTAATTCACCAGCCCGAGAATTTATCAAATCAGGCGAAACTAAAATTACTTTTGAACCCTCCGGAAGTACTTCAGTTAAAGATTCCATTGAATCGACCAAGGCTGGGATTAAAGATTCCATTCCTTCAGCGGCTATGCCGTTAGCGATTTTTCCTAACAGGTCAGAGATCCCGGGATACTTTTCGACTAACGCTCCCGCTCGTTTTTTGACATCATCAGTTAAAGCCATTTCACGACTAGGAAGTGCCGTCACAGATCCGGCGATAAGTGCCATAGTTCTTTGATCGGCGATAGAGAAGGTGCGGACTTCCTCAATTGTGTCATCAAAAAATTCAACTCTGACCGGGTGATCTTCTTGTGGTGGGAAAATATCAAGTAAGCCACCTCGAATTGCAAACTCACCACGTTTTTCAACTAAGTCAGTTCTTACATATCCAAGTGAAACTAATTCACTTGCACATTCATGCATATCAATCTGTAAACCTGCTTCAAATTTTGGAGCAGCAATTGAACCAAATCCTTTAACAAATGGTTGCATTAATGCACGAACGGGCGTCAGCAAAATATCAATTGGTTGATTTGTACGCAGCATATTTAAAGCTTTATATCTGGCTGCAACCGTGTCGCTTTGTGGACTCAATCTTTCATGTGGCAAAGTTTCCCAATTAGGAAAAGTTTGAATTACTAAATCTGGTGCAATCTCATGTAATTCCCGTTGCAAATCAAGAATGCTCCCTGGCGTAACCACCAAGATTGCAGCACTTTGATTTTCGCTATTTGAATTTGCAGATTGAGCAATTAACCAAGAGTGGAGTGAGTTTGGGGCTATTACCTTTTTGCCAGAGGTGATTGCTGAACTTAGATCTTGCAATTTGAGATGAGGCAATAAGGATTCGACTGCCATCTTTGCCCCAATTCTCTTCTTGATACAGCACGACAAGCCCCAATCCGCTAGATGCGGGGGGCAATAGGACGACTCTATCTGAGAGAATTACCCCATGCCTTCCAGTGATGGCGCGGAGTTACGCGCAGATGTTCGCCGCTTAGGCGATTTATTGGGAGAAACAATCGCCCGTCAAGAAGGGCAATCACTCCTAGATCTGGTTGAACAAGTTCGCCAAGAAGTCCGTGAAGATTCACCGGCAGGTGCAAATTTGCTTGCCAAAGTTAATGTTGACGACAGCATCAGATTAGTAAGAGCTTTTAACGCTTACTTTCATTTAGCAAACGTTGCGGAACAAGTTCACCGCGCGCGCACACTAGCTCGAGAACGCGGAAGTGGTGAGTCTTGGTTGCAACGTGCATCACATCGCATCGCCGATCAAAAAATTTCACGCGATGAGTTGGCTAGGGCAGTTGCATCACTTTCAGTTCGTCCAGTATTCACAGCACATCCGACTGAAGCTGCACGCAGATCTATTTTGAGCAAACTGGCAACAATTGCAGTTTTACTTGATGCGAAAAATGCGCCAGAGAATAATCGCAGACTTGCTGAGGCTATTGAACTGTTATGGCAGACAGATGAGTTGCGTCTAGAACGTCCAGAACCAATTGATGAAGCAATGAATGCTCTTTATTACTTAGATGATTTAAGCAGATCTACTGTTTCCCAAGTTCTTGAAGATTTTGCGTTTGAATTAAATAAATTTGGAATAACTCTTGATGCGACCGCTCGCCCACTTTCATTTGGAAGTTGGATCGGTGGAGATAGAGATGGAAATCCACACGTAACCGCTGAAGTAACTAAAAACGCTGTCACCACCCAAGTTGGTCATAGCATCCGCGTAACTCTCGAAAGATTAGACGCTCTTCGTCAATCACTTTCAGTTTCTACACGTATTGCTGGAGCCTCTGCCGAACTACTTGCCTCTGTGGAAGCAGATTTACGAATATTGCCCGAAATTGAAGAAAGATTTAGACGGATCAACGTCGAAGAGCCTTACCGATTAAAGGCCACCGCTATCCGCCACAAATTATTACTAACTCAAAAACGGCATGCTTCCCTGAAGGATCACGAGCCGGGGCGCGACTATGCAAATACTCAAGAATTACTTGATGATCTACTTGTTATGCGCGATTCACTCATGAACCACAAAGGTGAATTAATTGCAAATGGTGAACTTGATCGAATGATCAGAACTGTTTCAGCATTTGGATTAACTCATGCCACTCTCGATGTTCGTGAGCACTCTGATCGCCATCATCATCTTTTAAATCAATTATTTAGCAGTGTTGGAACCAAGAACTATCTAGAATTGAATAGTGCCGAACGGCTAAATCTATTAGCAGCGGAATTAGCAAATCCTCGCCCATTGTCTGGGAATTCTAAAAATGAAGTTGATGAACTTGATGAGCTGGGCGCACAAACCTTGGCAACTTTTGATGCGATAGGTGAGATTATCGAGCGATTTGGAAATGAAGCGATCGAAAGTTACATCGTCTCCATGACAAAAGGTGCTGATGACTTATTGGCGGCGGTAGTACTTGGCAAGCAAGCAGGATTATTAAATTTAAATAGTGAGGAGCCTTATTCTTTAATTGGATATGTTCCACTTCTCGAAACTGTTGCTGAATTGCAATCGGCAGACAAAATTTTAGAATCACTTCTTGCGGTTCCTGAATACCGACAGATTCTTGAGCTACGCGGAAATGTTCAGGAAGTAATGCTTGGATACTCAGATTCAAACAAAGATGCTGGAATTACAACTAGCCAATGGGAAATTCACCGAGCACAAAGACGCCTGCGTGATGTCGCCATGAAACATGGGATTGCACTTCGAATATTCCATGGCCGAGGTGGTTCTGTAGGTCGTGGCGGTGGGCCAACTTATGACGCATTAATTGCACTTCCTTGGGGTTCAGTTGATGGTGAGATTAAAATGACTGAACAAGGGGAAGTCATCAG
>SHVK01000030.1 GCA_009694285.1 Candidatus Nanopelagicaceae bacterium
ATTGATTCCCCCGGTACTCCATAAATCAAATCTAGGGATACATGTTCAAACCCAGCCTCTATAGCCTCATTAACAACTTCGCTAACTCGAGCCGGATTGTGTGTGCGATCTAAAATTGCCAAGACGTGGGTTTTCGCAGATTGCATTCCAAAAGAAACTCTATTCATGCCTGCTGTTCTTAAGTTCTTTAAATCAACAGCGCTTACTGAATCTGGATTAGCTTCTGTTGTTATTTCAATATTTTCTGAGAAACCAAATTTCTCTCTTAGTTTATCAAGTATCCGTGCTAAATCAGCGGCTGGAAGTAATGTTGGGGTGCCTCCACCAAAAAAGATAGTCTCAATTGGACGCACCTGTTTTTTGTCATTGAAAAAAGCAAAAGCCTGATTAATCTCAATAATTGCTGCATCGACATAACCTTGTGAAACTTTGGCAACGCTGGCTTCGCCATCTTTTAATTCACTGGGCGTGTAAGTATTGAAGTCGCAGTATCCACATCTTCTGATGCAATATGGAATATGAATATAAAAAGATAACGGCTTCATGTCTATTATCCTTCCATATCTTTAAAACAATACCTTTCAATTAGTCACTTTTTCCACTTTTACTACATCTCCGAAGTCGCCGGATTCAACGACTGTAACTCTAAATCCATTAGTTACTACTGATTCTGAGTTTTTTAATACCTGAACAACTTTGACCGGCGTCCGGTGATAGGGAATTCTTGAATCTAGAGTGTAAACCACTGCACCAATTAAATTATCACTGGATGACAAAGCGGTATCAAAACCTGTCGCCCGCCGCGATTCAACAATAATTGCCTCAGTGCTGCTCAATGGAATTACTACCCCTTTAACTTGCTTGCTGTTGCTAGCAACCGGAACAAGCCAATGAGTAGTGGGTTCGTTCGAATTAATACAATGAATTTGTGAATTTTCTAAGAATCCGAGTAGGAACCGATGCCATACAAGTAACTCTGGATACCTTGGATTATTCATGATGTCGTAGAACATTCCATCAGACTTCTGATTTCCAACATCTACTGTATCTCTAATATCTGTTAGCCCTAATCCGTGGCCAAATTCATGAATATAAGTGTCCGCATTCGCATAATCTCCACCTGCCATAATCAAATTCAAAATATTGCCCTCTTGTGTGTAGTAAGTCCCTTGTGTGTGAACCATAAAGGTTCCTATTTCTTCGCTCTTGATTCCGGGCGGAAATACAATGAATAAGAAATTTACTCCTAAAAAATTAATAGTTGAGTCAGTTTTTGATATTACTTCGCGAGCAAAATTGAAGTAGGTATCTGGATTGAATTTTCCAGCAAAAAAAGATCCCCCTAATGAGTAACTGTTAATGGGGTTAGGCATTCTCAGCCAATCAGGACTCCAATTCCAATCGAATTTAACTGGCACTGAGGATTGGGCTGTCCAGAATTTCTCTACAGCTTCGGCTAGATTCTGATTTAAATCTTTAGGACTCTTTCCTACAACTGCTTTATCTGCAAAATCAACACCGATGATTTGAACCTTTGCCCCTTTAATTAAATCAATTCTTCCAAATGGAATTGGAAAACCAGCCGTCATGTTTGTTGTCTGAGAATCTCCATCAATGATTTTACATTTATCTAAATTTGAAAAAGAGTCTGAATTGCTAAGAGCTACGGTGGGAGCCAACAACGGCACTTTCTTTGGAATTGGCACAAAGGGCGCATATGTAGAATTGAATTGATTACAAGCTAATTGAACTAAATTATTATTCCGGTCGTAACCCTCAATTGTTCCTAAACTTGCCGTGCAGTTATCGCCCTCTTTTGGTTTCGAGGGATCTAACTTTGGTAGTGCTACATAAATATATTTTTTAGTTTTTTCATCACACTTCAACCAATCCGTAGATGGTAATCCTTTTGGATATCCTTTAACCGTATTTGTTAAATTTGGATCACATAGATCGCCTTCATCAATCCAAGTCTTTGTTGGTTTTATAGTAGGCAGTAATACCGATTTTTTAACAACAGGTTTCTTAATGACAGGCTTCTTCACTGCGGCTGTCTTTGCTGCTGGCTTTTTAACAGCAGAAAATGATGGGCTAGGGAGTAATAGCGTTAATGAGAGGGCACAAACTGTAAATTTTTTCATCACCATTACTTCTTGGCCTTGGCTTTATCTACCTCTTCATTTGTCGAAAGGGCAGCAATAAATGCTTCTTGAGGAACTTCAACTCGGCCGACCATCTTCATGCGCTTCTTTCCTTCTTTTTGCTTTTCAAGAAGTTTTCGCTTACGGCTGATATCTCCACCGTAACATTTTGCTAATACGTCTTTGCGCATAGCGCGAATACTTTCGCGAGCGATAATTCTGGATCCCACTGCAGCCTGAATGGGAACCTCGAATTGCTGACGGGGAATTAACTCTCGCAATTTCCCGGTCATCATTACCCCGTATGCATATGCTTTATCGCGGTGCACAATTGCACTAAATGCATCAACAGCTTCTCCTTGTAACAAAATATCTACTTTTACAAGTTCACCCGGTGCTTCACCAATTGGTTCGTAATCAAGGGATGCGTATCCGCGGGTCTTGGATTTCAAATTATCGAAGAAGTCAAAGACAATCTCGCCGAGTGGAAGGGTGTAGCGAATCTCTACTCGATCTTCGGACAGGTAATCCATGCCTAACAAAACACCACGTCTGGTTTGGCATAACTCCATGATTGCTCCAATAAATTCACTCGGAGCCAAAATGGTTGCGCGAACTATTGGCTCACGAACTTCATCAATTTTACTCATTGGAAATTCACTTGGATTAGTAACTTTAACTATGGTTCCATCATCAAGTGTTAAGTTGTAAACCACGTTTGGTGCAGTTGAAATTAAATCTAGTCCTGCTTCGCGTTCTAGCCGCTCGCGAACAATCTCCATATGTAGCAATCCTAGGAATCCACATCTAAAACCAAATCCAAGTGCGGCTGAGGTCTCTGGTTCGAAAACTAATGCCGCATCATTAAGTTGTAACTTCTCTAATGCTTCCCGCAACGCTGGATATTCAGAACTATCCAATGGGTATAGACCAGAAAAGACCATAGGAACTGGATCTTTGTATCCAGGAAGTTGGGTTGTGGCTGGACGTTGTGCATTTGTAATCGTGTCACCAACACGAGATTGCCGAACATCTTTTACGCCAGTAATCAAATAACCAACCTCACCAACACCAAGTCCACCACTAGAAACTGGCTCAGGTGAGATAACACCGACTTCTAATGCTTCATGCTTAATGCCAGTAGATAACATCTGAATCTGATCATGTGCCTTTAGATTTCCATCAACTACTCGTACATAAGTAACAACACCACGATAAAGATCATAAACCGAATCAAAAATAAGGGCACGTGCTGGTGCTTTTGGATCGCCTTGTGGTGGAGGGACTTGACGCACAATTTGATCTAAGAGTTCTCCAACGCCGGCGCCGGTCTTTCCAGATACCCGAAGGCAATCTTCAGGTTGGCATCCAATTAAGCGCGCAAGTTCTTCGGCAAATTTTTCAGGTTGTGCTGCAGGTAAATCAATTTTATTTAAAACTGGAATGATTGTTAAATTATTTTCCATCGCTAAATATAGATTTGCTAAAGTTTGGGCTTCAATTCCTTGTGCGCAATCAACCAATAGAACCGCGCCTTCACAGGCTGCAAGTGATCTAGATACCTCATATGTGAAATCAACATGGCCTGGAGTATCGATCATATTTAAAATGTAATCTGATCCTTCAGATTGCCACGGTAAACGAACTGCTTGACTTTTAATTGTGATTCCGCGTTCGCGTTCAATATCCATTCGATCTAAATATTGGGCACGCATATTTCTGGCTTCAACAACTCCAGTGATTCCAAGCATTCGATCGGCAAGAGTTGATTTGCCATGATCAATATGAGCAATGATGGAGAAATTACGGATTTGTAATGGATCAGTTGCCGAAGGCTTGGGAGCTCGGTCTAATGGAATGGCAGGCATGAGCGCAGATCAGCCGATCTGGGTCAATTACTTAGCGCGGGAGACAGCCTTTGCCATCGCCGACTTCTTGTTCGCGGCCTGATTCTTATGAATTACACCTTTTGCAACTGCAATATCTAGTGCGCGTGATGCAGCACGAAGTTCTTGTGTTGTCATGGCTTTGTCACTTCCGGCAGAGGTCGAACGGAATTTACGAATTGCACTCTTAAGAGCAGAACGAACGCCTTTGTTGTTTATGCGTGCCTTCTCGTTTGTGCCAATCCGCTTAATCTGTGACTTGATATTTGCCATCTGTTCGAACACCAATCTCTTCATTATTCAGATCTTTGTAAAATCTGATCTCAACTTAGGAACGTTAAGAGGCGCAAGGGTATCAGCGGAGCCCGAAGGGGTTCAAACTGAGCGAAATCAGCCGTTTTCCTAACCAGTCTTATCCGTTTTTAGCCCCAGCCACAGCGATCAAGGCCACTTCCAGAGCGTAAACCGGGTCTGCGCCCCCACCTTTAACTTGTGAATCTGCGTGAGCGATGGCGGTAATTGCGGTGGTGATTCCATCGCCATTCCATCCAGGAAGTTGCCTTCTGGCTTTATCTATCTGCCAAGGTGCCAAGCCGAGTACTCCAGCCAACTCAAATGATTTTGCAGTGCGCCCTGCAGTACCAACTTTCGCCAAAGTTCGCACAACTGATGCCAATGCATTTACTAAAACAACTGGGTCTGTTCCAGTTTCAATTGCTTGGCGTGCAGATAGAAGTGCATCTCCCAATCTGCCTTCAACTGCGGCATCAGCCACGGCAAAGCCACTAGCCTCAACACGTCCAGCGTACAAAACAGCGACCTGTTCCTCAGTAATTGCAGTACTTCCGCTCACTTGAGAGTCAGAACTTAATTGATGCAGTGCCGAAATCATCTCTCGTAAATCACTTCCGACAGCAGCGACAAGCGCCCGTGCTGCATCTGGAGTTAATTTTCTTCCAATTGTTAATGCCTCAGTTTTAAGAAAATCTATTTTTTCATTTTCTTTTTTTATCGGTTCGCAGCCAATCTCAGTAATTCCGATTTTACGCAACTTAGTTAAAAATGCCTTTCCCTTTACCCCACCTTTGTGTAGAAAAATTAAAGTGATGTCCGGGTCTGGATTTTCACAGTATCTTAAAACCTCAGCTTGGGCATCTTCTGCTAAATCTTGCAAATCTCGAATAGTGACAACCCGTGGCCCCGAAAATAAAGATGGCGCAGTGGCATCACTAAATTGTCCAACTTCAAGATCAGGTGCATCGAATTGAGTATTTGTAGCACCTTTTTCTTTTAAAGGTTCTAGGATTTTTTCAACAGCGCGATCAGCTAAAACTTGCTCCGCACCAATACATAAATAAACTACCTCTTTTGTCATTTGAGTACTCACCTCCAAATACTCTTTCGCGTCGAGACCACCCGCAATGGCTTGTCTATAACTGCCAGCGTACCTGAGCGATCCGTTCTCGCAATAGCACCACAATTATGCGAAAGCAGTCCTAGCGTAACTGGTGCTGGATGACCGTAGGGATTATCGACACCGACGCTGATTAGGCATAATTTAGGAGAGAGTTTTTCGACCAATTTTTGATTTTGTAATTTTGAGCCATGATGGGCAACTTTTAAAATCTCAACTTTGCCTGTTAAGCGTTCCAAAACTTTCTCCTGGCTGGCTAATTCCAAATCCCCTGGCGAGAAAAATGAGTGACCATAAATTGAACCAACAATTGAAATGCTGGCATTATTTGCCGGTGACTCTAAAATCGGTTTCAGATCAGGCCAAATTACTTCAAATGAGATACCTGGACTTTTAAATGTTGCACCACGATAAATTTGCGCACTGGGGATATCGCCCAGCCAATTTTTCACCCTCGTAAATTCATCTGCTGGAGTCGGCTCGGTAGTCAACCAAACTTGTTGCACTTTCCGCCCCTTGAGTAAACCTGGTAAACCTTCTACATGATCTGCATGAAAATGGGTAAGGATTAGTAGCTCAATATTTTTAATTTTTAACTCATGTAAACAATTATCAATTAGGGTTGGATCTGGTCCAACATCAATCACGACCGCCGAATTTGATCCTAAGGAAAGTACAATCCCGTCACCCTGTCCAACATCGCATGCTGCCATAAGCCAATTTTTTGGAGGCCAACCAAATCTAGTTGTTGAAAAAATCATTAATAGGATTAAGATTAAAATTATCGGTAACTTGAGATAAGTAAAAGTACGTAAAATTAATAAGATCATTCGAATTGTGATTGCAAGTATTAATAGGGTAAAAACTCCCATCCAACCTTTACTCCATCGCAAAGTCGAAAAAGGTAGGTCAGCACAAAAGTTTGCAACTCCTGCAATCCACATCGCAAATGGTGAAACTATGACTCCAAGCAAATGGGAAATTAGCGGAAGCGGAATAGATATTAGGCTCATGAAAAAACCGATTATTGTGATTGGGGCTATAACAGGTGCAACAATTAAGTTGGCAAATACACTTACAAGTGAAAGTTGCCCAGATATAGCGACAACAATTGGTAGCGAAAATATAGTCGCAGAGATTGGGATCGCCAATGTTTGTGCCAAAAGCTCTAGCCGCTTAGAAAAATACCGCATCAAGAAACGCTCAATTTTTGGAGCAAGTATTAGCAATCCAGCTGTTGCCGATACTGAAAGCGCAAAACCAGGATCAGTTGCTAAAAATGGGTTGATGATCAGCAGTAAGCCAATGGCAACCCCCAAGGAAGGAAGCGCCGCTGATCGATTCCCAGAGGCCCGTGCTGCAAGAGCTACAGTTGTCATTACTGCCGCTCGTAACACTGAAGGCGATGGCCTTACCAAGAGGATAAAAAAAGCCAGGGCTAAGGCAACAATTAGCCACAACGCCCTTCCCCTAACTCCAATTCTTCTGCACAGCGCTAGAACTAAGGCAGCCACAATCGCCAGATTTGCTCCACTGACTGCAGTTAAATGAGTTAACCCAGTTGCACGCATATTTGTCGTCAACTCGGCTGATTGAAATGTCCGATCTCCAATAACAATTCCAGGTATCAATCCCATGGCCGCCGAGGGTAAGCCCTGCACGGCATCGCGTAGCGCACTCCGCATCCGGAAAGTAAGTTGCGAAATAGAATTTGATCTACTAAGAATCTTTACTTCGCTTTTGACAAAGATAAAGGCAGATGCATTAGTTAAGCGATAATCTGAAACTTTACCGTAAAAAGATATCTTGGTTCCGGGAATGAGATTCGCGACATTATTTGTAGTTGAAATTAAAATAGGAACCCGCACGGCCTGTCTATTAACTTCTTTTGTTCGTAAATAAAAGGTAGCTGATTGTGCTGTACGAAAATCTCCACGAATTTTTGATTTGCTAAGTTGTGGATCAGATGTAACTACACCAATAACGCCAATATTTGAATTTTTATAACCCCGAAATAGGTCGCGATGGAGGGCCTCTTCATGGATTCCTGAGATTAAACCACCTAGAAATATTGATATACAGAATAGTTGTAAAACATAACTCTTTTTTGTAAGCAGAAATATAAGTGCAATCGCAAGTGTTGCAATTAATAGAAAGGTGGCTGGAGCTCCATAAAATAACTGTGCGCTGGCACATCCCACCCAAATCCCAACTGCTGGAAACAATAACCGAGCATCAGGAGTATCTTTCACACCACAACAACCTCTTTAAGTTCATTAAATTTTGCATCTCCTATTCCAGAAACTCTGCGTAACTCATCAACAGATTTAAAGTTTCCATTTTTGCTTCGCCACTCAACAATGCGAGCTGCTAAAACTGGACCAACCCCAGGAAGGCCATCAAGTTCGGATAAATTTGCTCGATTTAAATTAACTTTTCCGCCTCGCGTGCCTCTAGAGGCCGAAGAACCAGAATGAGTTGGGCTTGAACTACTCTCAATATATATTTGCTCGCCATCCTCAAGTAATCGGGCCATATTCACACCACTTGAATCTGCACCTTTTCCGACACCGCCGGCAGCTTTTATGGCATCAATAACACGTGAGCCTTGTGGTAATTCATAAACGTCAGGATTTTTAACTTTACCCGCCACATCAATTATTAGAATTTTATTAACTGGACCCGGTTGGTTAATACTTTGATTGCTATCTACTATTTCAATGCCGGGCTCCGAAGAGTCTGCAGATGCACTAGGTATTTCTTTAGCACCGCCACTCCATAATAAAAATATGGCGAGAACTACTCCTGCTAAAATTACTAGCAAAGCGCTAACAAAATGCTTTTTCTCTATATGAACTCGAAATTTACTTGTTGACTCAGGAATTACTTGACGAAGGCGTGAAATTAATTCGGAGTCTATTTTAGGCATTTGCGAATTGTAGAAAGTACTATTTTTATTTAAGTTAAAAAAATTTACTGGTGTAGATAAATTTTGCTTGTGGTTAACTTATTAAACGCGAGGGGCGATTACTACTGCAATTGCGCCAGGGCCAACATGGGTGCCGACTACTGCGCCAACTTCGGTATTACTAACATCACCAAGTCCAGTTAATACGCTTCTAAGCCTTGCAACTACCACTTCCGCCTGAGATTGAGCACCTAAATGATGAACTGCAACATCAACTGCGCGCCCCGCGGTGGCCGCAACTGCCATCTCCTCTAATCGCACCATTGCTTTAGCCGCTGTTCTAACTCTTTCAACTGCAACTACTTCACCATCATCTACGGTGAGGATTGGTCTAATTGCAAGAGCAGTCGCCAACAATGAAGCACCTCTGCTGATCCGACCGCTTCTACGTAAATTCTCTAAATTTGCAACGGAAAAGAAAATAGAGGTGGCTTTCATGCGCAATTGGGCACGTTGAATAATTGTTTGACTATCTAATCCTTCTTCAGCAGCCTGTGCTGCAGCGATCACGCCAAAGCCAAGTGCCATTCCCACAGTGCGCGAATCGATCACATGCACCGGGATAGGTGAATCCTTTGCTGCGATCCGAGCAGCATCAGAAGTTCCGGACATGGATGACGAGATATGCAAACTAATAATTTCTTTTACGCCATTCGCAGCAAGTTCTTGATAAGCCAATAAAAAAGTCGCCGGATTTGGTCGTGAAGTTGTCGCTAATTCTCCTTTACGGAGTGCATCAATAACATCAGTCGCATTTGGATCTGCTTCGAAATAACTTTTGCCATTCCATTGCACTATTAATGGGACTACTTTGATTCCCAATAACTTGATAGTTGTTGCGGGCAGGTAAGCAGTTGAATCTGTAACAATCCCGATTTTTCTCATGTTGTCACCACATTTACTAACTTTGGAGCGCGGGTAATAATTTTGACGATATTTGCACCAGCAAGTGCTTCGACCATCGCTGGATCAGCCAATGCCATCTTTTCTAACTGCGCATCAGTAATCTCTGGATTAACTTCAAGACGGGCCTTTATCTTGCCCAAAACTTGAACTACACAAGTAACGCTCTGAACTTTAACTAGCGAAGGATCTACAGTCGGCCAGCCAGCAAGTGCTACTGCAGGTTTATGACCTAACCGCTCCCACATCTCTTCGGCGGTGTATGGCGCAATTAATGAAAGCATAATGGCGATCGCCTCAACAGCTTCCCTTACCGCTGGGTCATTTGATCCCGGTCCAGAATCAATCGCTTTACGCGCTGCATTTACTAACTCCATGATTCGAGCAACTGCTACGTTAAATCTAAATGATTCAACTGCGAATCCTGCATCATGTAACGCTTTATGAGTTGCGCGACGAAGATCAATGTCACCTGTGCTTGGGTCAGTTCCCACAGCAGAAGTAACATCTCCCGACAAACGCCATGCTCTTGCTAAAAATTTAACTGAACCAGCTGGTGAAACATCTGACCAATCAACATCATCTTCAGGAGGTCCGGCAAAAACCATAGTTAATCGAATCGCATCTACGCCATGCACATTTAATTCATCAGATAAGCGAACTAAATTTCCGCGACTCTTACTCATTGCTGATCCATCCATAACAACCATACCTTGATTTAATAATCGAGTAAACGGCTCAGTGAAATCTAGATAACCAAGGTCATGCAAAACTTTGGTGAAAAAACGCGAGTAGAGTAAATGCAAAATAGCATGGGTTACTCCCCCAACATATTGATCAACCGGCAGCCAAGTTTTCACCGCTTCTAAATCAAAAGCGCGATCATCTAGTTTTGGAGATACATATCGCAAGAAATACCAAGAAGAATCAACAAAGGTATCCATGGTGTCGGTATCGCGCAGCGCTGGCTTTCCGCATTGCGGACAGGCAACATTTACCCAATCAGTAGCGCCGGCAAGTGGAGAAATTCCCTTTGGTTTTAGATCAAGTCCAGCAGAAGATGGCAACTTAACTGGAAGTTGATCTTCGGGCACGGCAACTTCACCGCAACTTTCGCAATGAATGATTGGAATTGGAGTACCCCAATAACGTTGCCTAGAGATTAACCAATCGCGTAAGCGATAATTTGTGGCTGCCTCGCCTAACTTTTGTTCTTTCAATTCTGCAATTATCTTGTTAATGGCTTCACTTTTAGATAAACCATTTAATGAGCCAGAGTTGATTAACTTGCCATCACCTGGCGTGGCAATTCCAGTAATTGCTGGATCTTCTAAATCACTTTCAACAACGGTGCGGATTGGAAGATCCATTGTTTTAGCAAAATCTAAATCTCGCTGATCATGCGCAGGCACGGCCATGATTGCGCCAGTTCCATAATCTGAAAGAACGTAATCACTCGCCCAAATCTGTAACTTTTCACCATTAACCGGGTTAATTGCGTAACGCTCCAAGAAGATTCCGGTTTTTGGACGCTCAAGAGATAATCGTTCAATATCACTTATCGCTTTTACCTCTTC
>SHVK01000031.1 GCA_009694285.1 Candidatus Nanopelagicaceae bacterium
GCATGTTTAGCCAATTCATGACCAAAAATTACTGGCTGAGCATGTTGTAAGTGGGTAAAACCTGGTGCTGGCGCATCAGCATAATCTGCACCAAGTTTTGCTAACGCCTTCTCTAAATCTAAAAGTAATTGAGCCAGCCCCACGCCAACTTCTCTTAAGTAGAGTCGCAAATCTGTGGCAATCTGATCATTACGTGATCTTCCGGCTCTTAATGAACCGCCAATCTCACCAATCCGCTCACTGAGAATCCGCTCTAATGCTGAGTGGACATCTTCATCACCGCTATTGGGCAAAACTTTTCCCGAAACAACATCAACTCTTAATAAATTAATCGCGGCCTTAATTTTCTCGAAATCGCTTTGCGAAACAATTTTTGAATTTAATAGATTTGTAAGATGCACTTGGCTGCTATCAAGATCGTATGGGGCTAATCTCCAATCAAAATGCACGCTACGAGAGAGCGCTGCAAGTGCATCCGAAGGAGTATCTGCAAATCTGCCACCCCAAAGCGCCATTACATCTCCCCTAACTTCTTACAAAAATCAAAGTTGTAACAGACCAAAATCATATCTGCTCCGATTGTGCCAAACTCAGTAATAACTGTGCGTTTCGCTCAGCGCCATCCGCTTGGCTCGAAACAACTAACACTGTGTCATCTCCAGCAATTGTGCCGATTATTTCTGGAATAGTGCCCGCTCTTGAAGCCCGATCTAAAGCGCTTGCTAGTAATTGAGCACCGCCAGGTGGAGTACGCAAAACTGTTAAATTGCCACTTGATTTCACATCTACTAATAAATCGCTGATTAGCCGGGAAACTTTACTTAATGGCTCATCACCTGCTTCTTGATTGATTCGATAATTTGGATCTCCTTGCGAATCTCTACCGCGTACCGCACCAATCTCCTCTAAATCGCGACTGACAGTAGCTTGAGTCACTTCGAAGCCTGAATTTTTCAAGCGATCAACAATTTCGACTTGCGAATGAATGCTGCCTTGAGAGATCCAATCTTTAATCATTTCCTGTCGAGCAACCTTTGTATGAGGAATACTCATAATCTGCCTACCAAGATTGCTCGAAGGGCGACCAGAAAATCATTTACATCTGTTTCGGCAGCGATAAGTGGTGGTGAGATTCGAATTGTTGTTGGATTGGGTGAGTTAACTAAGAATCCACGATCTTCTAACGCTGCCAAGATCTCTGAGCCTATTGGCTCAATAAATTCGATTCCAATCAATAACCCGGCGCCACGAACTTCTTTAACTTTTGGAAATGTTTGAGCCGTGTTGATTATCAGTTCACCAAATGCAGAAATTTTTGGAAGTAATTGATCATCTTCGACTACCGAAATTGCTGCGCGTGAAGCAGCCACACTTATTGGATTGCCACCAAAAGTTGAACCATGAGTTCCGGGAGTAAATAACTTCGCGCTTTCACCAAGTGCAATCATGGCGCCGAGAGGTAATCCACCACCGAGTCCTTTGGCTAGCGTGATGATGTCCGGTTTGATGCCTTCATGTTGATATCCAAACCACTTTCCAGTTCTGCCCATTCCAGTTTGAACTTCATCAATTGCAAGTAGAGCTCCAACTTCAGTACATCTTTCTCTGAGGGCAGTCAGAAAACCTTTGGGAAGAGTTAAAACACCAGCTTCTCCCTGAATGGGTTCGATCATTACCATCGCAGTACGTTTGGTTATTCCTCTTTTTAAACTTTTAAAATCTCCATACTTTAAGAATTTAACTCCTGGAAGAAGTGGTTTGAAGGGCGCAGATTTACCTGGCTGTCCTGTTATGGAAAGTGCTCCAATTGTTCTTCCATGGAAACTATTTGTGAAAGCTACAATTTTAGATTTTCCGGTTAGACGTGAAGCCTTAATTGCAGCTTCATTTGCTTCTGCTCCAGAGTTGCAAAAAAATACTCTCGCTGATTCATCTTCAACGAGTGTTTGTAATTTCTTGGCAAGTTCTAGAACTTGGGGATGCGCATACAAATTACTTACATGCGAAAGCATTTTAACCTGATCTTCAACTGCTTTAATAACTTTTGGATGGGCATGACCAACTATGTTGGTCGCAATACCGCCGAGAAAATCCCGATACCCCCGCCCGTTACTATCCTTTACATGCAAACCTTTGCCTTCAGTTAGTAATAATCTTGGTGATCCGTAATTTGCAGTGAATAAATCATTCCATTGTTCTGAAATACTCATGAATACACCAACGTTCCCACGGTTCCAGCGACCGCATTTGTAATCGCACCAGAAATTCTGCCATCACTTATTCGCGCGTAACTGGCTCCCGAGTCGATAGCATTTAAGCAAGCGGTGATTTTAGGAATCATCCCTGCGTTCAAAACAGGTAGTAATTTGCGCGCTTCAGTAACTGAAATTTCATTAATCAAAGAACTCTCATCTGGCCAACTTCTATATAGGCCTGATACATCAGTTAAAAACAATGCTAACTCAGCTTTTAAGGCACCTGCTATTGCGCCCGCAGCGATGTCTGCATTTACATTTAATGGCTCCCCATTTTTATCCTGGCTAACTGGAGCAATCACTGGAATGTATCCGTCTGCAAGCAACGTCGTAACTACCGATGCATCGACATAATCAATCTCGCCAACCAAACCTAAATCTACCGACGCTCCATTAATGACTTTGGGTTTATGTATCGCAGTTATCAAATTTGAATCGCGACCGGTAATGCCAACAGCTTTTCCGCCGGCTTTATTGATTGAGCTAACAACAGATCTCAGAACTTCTCCACACAAAACCTGCTGGACAACATCCATAATCTCTGGAGTGGTCACTCGTAAACCGGAGATAAATTCTGATTGAATTCCAAGTTTTTCCAATGCTGCGTCTATCTGCGGTCCTCCTCCATGAACCACAACAGGTTGCTTTCCACTTCTTTGTAATGAAACAACTTCGTTAGCAAATTCGCTTTGGAGGCTCGCATCTGTCATGGCATGTCCACCATATTTAATAACTATCATGATGAGTACGCCGAATTCTCGTGAACGTACATTGTACTTAAATCATTAGTCCACACAGTTGCTTCAGATATTCCACTTTTTAAATCTATTATAATTGAAACATCTTTGCCGCTCATATCGACTAAAGCGCGATCAGCCCATGGGGCACTGTTCTTTGCAATCATGACTCCATTGATGGATACATCTAAATCTGTTGGATCAAAAATTGCGTCCGTGACACCAACTGCAGCAAGAATCCGTCCCCAATTCGCATCTTCCCCAAAAATAGCGCATTTCAACAAGTTGTTCCGCGCGCACGCCCGACCGACCTCTACGGCATCACTTTCGTCAGCAGCGTTAACTACTTTAATAGAAATTATTTTGGTATGTCCTTCTGCATCACTAATCAATTGATGAGCTAGCGAGGCGCAGACTCCTAATAATTGTGCTTTTAAACCCTTCAGGGGAATTTTTACTCCGGAGGATCCTGAAGCCATTAACAAAACAGTGTCATTAGTAGATGTGCAACCATCTGAATCAATGCGGTCAAATGTTTGCTCCGTTGCATAATCGAGTGCTTCCTTCAATTCTTCTGGATCGACTATCGCATCAGTCGCTAAGACACATAACATTGTCGCCAATGAAGGTGCCAACATTCCGGCACCTTTTGCAATTCCGATAAATGAAACACCGTCAGTATTTGATCGAGCGATTTTTGATTTGGAATCAGTTGTCATGATGGCATTTGCCGCGCCATCCCAATCATCTGAGTTCAGATTACCCACTGCTAAAGCGACTCCTGATTCGATCTTCTCCATTGGAAGTCGAACACCAATCAACCCAGTAGAACAAATAAAGGTATCCGAAGATGAAATCCCCAAACTTTCCGACACTATTTCAGCACTTTTATGTGTGTCTGCAAAACCTTCAGGACCAGTACAGGCGTTCGCCCCGCCAGAATTCAGTAGCACAGCTTCTATCTGTCCATCTTTGATTACCTGTTTACCCCACACGACAGGGGCTGCAATAACTCGATTTTTTGTAAAGACGGCAGCAGCACTTTTTTGCGGACCAATGTTTTGAATCAACGCTAAATCCGGCAAACCGCTACTTTTCAATCCAGCTGCCACACCTATTGCTAAAAATCCTTTTGGATTATTTGTCATGCGTGCAGCCCAACCGGAGTTAATCCAGTGTTTTCGACAAATCCACAAATAAGATTTGCATTTTGAATAGCTTGCCCGGCAGCACCTTTTCCTAAATTATCTATCCCGGTAATAATAATTGCTTTGTTAGTTCGTTTATCTAAAGAAATCTGAATTTGCAATCCATTGCTTCCCGTCAAGGAAGATGTTTGTAATGTTTCACCTTGAGCTAAAACTTCAATAAAAAGTTCTTTTTCATATGCATTTTCAAAAGTATCTTGCAATTGCGTTAATGTTAAATCACCAGAGACAGTAGCGCTGATAGTTGCCAAAATTCCTCTCGGCATAGGCGCTAAAATTGGAATGAAGGAAAGTTTTATCTCTTTTTTTGTGATCCGTTGAATATTCTCTTCAATCTCAGGAGTGTGTTGATGAACTCCCCCAACTTTATATGCCGAGAGAGAACCCATAACTTCACTTGCAAGCAAATTACTTTTTAATGACCTTCCGGCTCCAGTAGTTCCAGAAGCAGCAACAACGGTAATTTCCTTTAATCCATGATCTGTTACAAAAGGAATCAGCGGCATAAGCCCAACAGAGATTGCGGTTGCATAACACCCAGGATTTGCAATGTGCGTTGCATTTTTGATTTTCTCTCGTTGTCCTGGCATTTCTGGCAAACCATAAATCCAGGTACCTGCGTGCGTTCCACTATAAAATTCATTCCAGGTTTCGGCACTTTCTAATCTAAAATCGGCCCCCAAATCAACAATCTTTGAAGTTTTTAATTGTGAAATTAATTTAGCCGACTCTCCATGCGGCAAGGCTAAAAAAACCAAATCTAAAGAGTTGAGTAATGCGATATCTACCGCAGAAAATTTTTGATCTGAAAAGGAACGTAGATGCGGGTGGATTTCAGTGATTGGCGTCCCAGCTGATGAAGCTGCCATCGCCGCGCTAATTTCAAATTCCGGATGCGTGGCCAACAAGCGAAGCAGCTCCCCGCCCGCATAACCACTTGCACCTACAACTCCGATTTTCATCTTCGAAATATACAGTATTTATGCATTATCTTGCAACTTTATGCAATAAAAGTTGCGCTCAAAGGCAAGGTTTAGCTTCGGAGCACCGCTCCACAGGCCTTATTCGCACTCTCGATTGCACTAGCTCTGTGTCCGGCCACTTCTTCCGCCGTCAAGGTGCGGTCGGCGGCCCTAAAAGTGAGGGTGAAGGCATATGAAACTTGGGCCTCAGGCACCCCTGCTCCCGTATACCGATCAAATAACTCAATTTTCTCCAGCAAGGACCCAGCCCCTTGAGTTAATGCGTTTATTAAATCAACTAGCACAACTTCACGACTAACAATCAGCGCTATATCTTGAATTGTCGGAACCATAGTTGTGATCGCTTTGGCTTTTACCGATTCAGGATAAGCAATTGCATCGAGATTGACCATAAACGCTCCGGCGCGCTCAGGTAATCCCAGCGCAGATATAACTCGTGGATGTAACTCCCCTGCATGTCCAACCATGATTCCATTTACTCGCAACTCGGCACACCGTCCGGGATGCCATGGAGCAAAATCACTTGCGTGGATTGTCGGTTCCCATCCGCAACTACGAACTACCTCAACGGCGGTCTGCGTTGCGTCGCTCCAATCAAAATTCCGACCTTTACCCCACCAACTCTCACGTTCTAATGCACCGGCAAAAAATCCACCGACGCAAAGTGGTTGCTTGGGAACATGAGCTAATAATTTAGCAATCTCTTCAGCCGATGGTTTTGCGTCCACTCCGATTTTTGGTGAATCAGAGGGTTCATTTACTGCTCGATATATATTTCCAATTTCAAAGATGCCAAGTGATCTCACTCCCCTACTGAAATTCTTGAGCCCAACTTGAATCAATCCAGGAACTAGATGCGTTCGTAAAAATGGCTCTTCTTCTGAGATTGGGTTTGCAAGTCGATAGGCTTTTGCCCGATCTCCAGTAAAGCCCATTATCGAAATAGTTTCAGAACTGATAAATGGATAACTTTGAACTTCAGTTAATCCTCGATTAGCTAGCAGTTGCACTACGCGTCTGCGGCGACGTTGGGCTGGAGTTAATCCTCTACTGAGTGGTGACGCAGGAAGAATGGATGGAATATTTTCATAACCATTCAGCCTAGCTACCTCTTCGACAAGATCAATACTTACGTTTAAATCTGGTCGCCAAGAAGGGCTCGTAATCTGCCAATGCCCATTTTTGCCTTCACTAATTTCACAGCCAATTGCAAGCAGCACTCCACTTACTACTTCGTTAGTGTAATTTCCACCAATAACTTTACTTGGAGCTTGTGGGTCAAAGTCGATCTTTTGCGCTGGGATTAAATTATCTACCGCATTAAAGCCAATATATTTTGCTCCGGTGTACTCGACCAGAAGATTTACTGCTCGCATCGACGCAATATGCGTGAGCTGTGGATCTACGCCGCGTTCAAACCGTCGTGAAGCTTCCGTTGATAATTTTTGTGAGCGAGCATTTTTGGCAATCAACACTGAATCGAAGTGAGCTGCTTCAATCGTAATGGCTTTGGTTTTAGCGGATACTTCAGATTCAAATCCACCCATAGTTCCGGCAATTGCCAAAGCTCCTGAATCATCAGTGATTAATAAATTTTCCGCGAATAATTCGCGTTCTTGCTCATCGAGAGTCTTGATCGTTTTTATTTCTTTTGCCATTCGAACAGTAATGGCACCTTTAACGCGATCAGAATCAAAAGCATGTAGCGGCTGTCCTAATTCGATCATTACATAATTTGTAATGTCAACTGCGATAGAGATAGATCTCATGCCACACATTTGCAATCTGCGAACCATCCAAAGCGGAGATGGTGCATCTGGATTTACTCCAGAAACAGAGCGAAGATGAATTCGGTCAGCACCCTCTTTAATTTTCACCTTTATTGGACCGGATGGGTCTTTCGAATCATTTACTTCAACTAATGAAGCTGGATCTAGATAATCGAGATTTAGTGCAGTTGCAATCTCGCGAGCAATTCCTCGGATAGACATTGCGTAGCCACGATCTGGATTAATGGCGATATCAAAAATCTTTTCATTTAATCCTAAAGTTGCAATCGCATCTTTGCCGATCGGTGCATCTTGTTCATTCATGACCAAGATTCCAGTATGGTCATCTCCCATTCCCAATTCTCTAGTACTGCAGATCATTCCATCGCTGGTGCGACCATAAGTTTCTCTAGCAGTAATCAGGAAAGGTCCCGGAAGTAAAGCACCTGGTAATGCCACAACAACATGATCGCCAACTTTAAAATTTTGGGCACCGCAAATTACATTGCGAATCTCACCAACATCAACGCTTACCCATCTGATTGGTTTTTTATACTCAGTAATCTCTTCTATCGAAATTACTTTCCCGAATTTGATTGGGCCATTAATTTCATCAGCTAAATTTTGAACACTTTCGACTTCGAAACCAGCACCAACAAGTGCCTGAGTAATAATGTCAACTTCCAACCCTGTTGGAAGTTTTACAAATTCAGATACCCAGGAGATTGGAAATTTCATCTCCCAGCTCCAAAATGTTGGGTAAATCTGATGTCGCCTTCAACAATGTCACGCATATCGGTGATTCCATGACGGAACATCAATGTTCTCTCTAATCCCATTCCAAAGGCAAAACCAGAATAAACATTTTGATCTACACCACACGC
Organism: Candidatus Nanopelagicaceae bacterium; assembly: GCA_009694285.1. GTDB lineage: Bacteria > Actinomycetota > Actinomycetes > Nanopelagicales > Nanopelagicaceae > UBA3012. The sequence continues at coordinate 7,837 of SHVK01000031.1, forward strand.
TTGCAAAACTTTAGGGTTCACCATTCCACAACCACCCCACTCGATCCATCCTTCTCCGCGGCAAGTGCGACAGGATTCTGAATCTGTAATATTTTCTCCACGACAAAGAAAACAACGAATATCCACTTCCGCACTTGGCTCGGTAAATGGGAAAAATGAGGGCCGTAATCTGGTAACAATTCCTTCACCAAACATTGCCGTAGCGAAATGATCCAAAGTTCCTTTTAAATTAGCCATGGTTATTCCGCGATTAATTACTAGGCCTTCAACTTGATTAAAAACCGGCGTGTGGGTGGCATCTAATTCATCAGATCGAAAAGTTCGTCCTGGACAAATAACATAAATCGGTGGAGTGCGCTCGAGCATTGTCCGGATTTGGACCGGAGAGGTATGGGTACGCAAAACCAAACCAGCAGATATCGGTTCTATAAAAAAAGTATCTTGCATCGTGCGTGCCGGATGATCAGCTGGAATATTCAAAGCATCAAAATTTAGCCATTCTGCTTCGATCTCAGGACCTTCAGCAACTTCATACCCCATACCGATAAAAAGATCACTTATGTCTTCACGAAGTGATGTCAGAGGGTGGATTCCACCGCGTGATGAGCGATCAAGCGGAAGTGTTACATCAACTTTTTCCGCAACAAGCACTCGTTGATCTCTCGCTTCTACAAGCAGCGCCTCGCGTACTGAGGCAGCTTGGGCAATCCTTGATCTTGCTTCATTAATGATTTTCCCACGTTCAGATTTTTCACTTGTTGACAAGGTGGCGAGTTCACGGTTTGCCAAAGCAATCGCAGATTTATCCCCTGCGTGAGCCAATCTGGCATTTTTAAACTCTTCAAGATCCCCCGCCGCGTTAAAAGCGTTTAATGCAGCCGAAACTACGGCTTCAAGATCTGCAGACACAATGTTTATTGTATCGGCGTCAGGGCGTTAGATGCTGCGTAAATGGCAAGAGCTGCTGACGTGGCGAGGTTTAGGCTCTCGACTCCAGCCTTCATAGGAATACGAACCTGATGGTCACAATTTTTGCTGATTTCTGTCGGTAATCCATGAGCTTCATTGCCAAAGATGAAAACACTCTTTTTCGGCATCACCTTTATAAAATCCTTTAATGTACTTTTTCCACTTCCGGTCATGGCAATACTTTTCATCTCAACTTCCTGTGCAGATTTCACTAATTCTTGAAATTCAACATTTACTACAAATGGAAGGTGCCACAAAGAGCCTGCTGATGCGCGGACCACTTTAGGTGCAAAAGGATCAACACTTCCTGGAGAAAGTACTAAACCTTGCGCGCCAAGAGCATGAGCACTTCTTATGATTGTGCCGAGGTTGCCTGGATCATTTATTTCATGACAGTAAATTAACAAATTTGATTCTGCAGTTAATTTATTTAAATCAGGAAGCGCATCTTTAGCACATGTTGCCAAAATTCCTTGCGCATTTTCGACTGAACTCATCGCAGTCATAACTTCTTCGCTAACAACTATTGGATCAGTGGCGATCAATTTGCTGAACTGAACTAGCGCTGCCTCAGTTACGTACAACTGTGTGATTTTGAATCGCTTAGATTTAGTCGCGGCTTCTACCGCTTGTGGCCCTTCAGCTAAAAATTCATGAGCGGTTTTTCTACCCTTAGAAGTGTGAAGAGCCTTCACTCTCCCGATATGGGGTGAGCGAAGGCTCGTCAAAACGCTATTCATTAGCGATCAATTAACTATGCAACAACAGCGTGCTTGCGTGCTACTTCCACCAAAGTACTAAATGCTTGTGGATCGTTAATCGCAAGATCTGCAAGTACTCGGCGGTCAACTTCAACGCCAGCAACTTTTAATCCCTGGATAAAACGGTTGTAGGTCATGTCATTTTGGCGTGCAGCGGCGTTGATACGCGCAATCCACAAACGACGGAATTGACCTTTCTTATCTTTACGATCGTTGAAGGCGTACACCATCGAGTGGGTAACTTGTTCCTTCGCACGTGAGAATAAACGAGAGCGTTGACCGGTGTAACCACTTGCACGCTCGAGAGTTGTGCGACGCTTCTTTGCGGCATGAACACCGCGCTTAACTCTTGCCATCTAGATCACCCTTCCCTTACTTCAAACGGAGTAGACGCTTGGCGGTGTTTGTAGTTGCATCATTAGCAACAACATCACCGGAGAGACGACGTGTACGACGAGAGCTCTTACCTTCAAGAAGGTGACGCTTTCCAGCACGCTCGCGCATAATTTTTCCGGTTCCAGTTACCTTGAACCGTTTTTTTGCCCCACTGTGGGTTTTCATCTTTGGCATTTCTACTCTCCTGCTTTCTACTTAAATCTATTCCGGTGAATTCTGGGTTGAATTCTCGGCTGAATTTTGAGCAGCTTGACGAGCTGCTCTTGCTTCAGCAACTGCTTCGTTCTTGCGCTTTGTCGGCGCCAGAACCATCACCATGTTGCGACCATCAAGTTTTGGAGAAAACTCAACAGTTGCGCAATCCACTACATCCTCTGCCAGTTTCACTAATAAGCGATAACCGGTATCCGGACGAGCTTGCTCACGACCGCGAAACATCATCGTTACTTTGACCTTGTCCCCTCCGCGAAGGAAACGTTCGATATGAGCTTTCTTGGTCTCATAGTCGTGCGTATCAATCTTTGGACGCATCTTCATCTCTTTAATCAAAATATGTGTTTGGTTCTTTCGCGCACTTCTCGCTTTTTGAGCGATCTCGTACTTAAATTTTCCAAAATCCATAATTTTGCAAACAGGTGGATCAGCTTCCGGTGCGATCTCGACTAAATCTAGATCTGCATCAATTGCCATTTGAATCGCCTCAGCTATTGCGACGATTCCGATCTGTTCGCTATTTGGTCCAATCAATCGAACAGCAGCAACTCGGATTTGATCGTTGATGCGGGGTTCTGCGCTGATAAGTACTCCTCAATCCCGTGCTAACTAGGTAACAGTGATTACAAAGCAGGAGGAGACCCATTCAAACCGCTATGCCT
>SHVK01000032.1 GCA_009694285.1 Candidatus Nanopelagicaceae bacterium
GATATTAGCAACTGTCGCTTCTTTAGACTTCGCGGTTATCAATTCTTGTTTTTCGGCTTCTGTAGAGGTAACTTTTGAAAGCAAATCTGTAATTTTCTTGCTTGCCTCACTCAACCTCGTGTTTGCTTCAGTAAATTTTTCATCATTAGTTTTTGAAGATTGCTGCAATTTCTCAACCTCTGTCGCTAGAGATTTATTTTTCTCAGCGATGGCTGCTTGTTCTGCTTGTTTTATTTTTAAAGCGGATAACTCTTCATTTAATTTTTTGACCTCGTCAGTTAGTGAAGCAATTTGAGCTACATCTTTTGCATTATGCGATGCAGCTTCTTTTGCAGCCGCTGCTTGTGCCGCTGCTTGTGCTTCGGCTTGTGCCGCTGCTTGAGCTTGACTCGCTTGTGCTGCTGCAGCCATTTCTGCCATGTAAGCAGCACTTTCACACTCGGCCCAAGCTGTAAAGACCTCGGGTGAAGCATTCGGAGCGGGATAGGCGCAAGCAGCAGTTGCTGGAGTGATCGCAATTCCAGAGAGTGCAAGAATCATTGACAAAAATGCAGTACTTAAAAACCTAAAATTAGTTCCAGATGATTTGTGCAAAACGCGCTCCTCGATCCTGTCACTTAATAACAGTCTGCCTTATTTTTGGTTAATAACAAAGATAACGGCCTCATTTGCACTTGAATTGCATCAAACGAAATAGGGAGATCCCTACGCACCCAACCTCTAGGCCGCTATTAAGCTCCCATTCCGTGAACGCCGCCATCTACATGGATGATTTCAGCAGTCGTCTTTGGGAACCAATCTGAAAGCAGTGCAACAGTGGCCTGGGCTGCTGGGGTTGGGTCAGATACATCCCATTTCAACGGTGCCCGCTCATTCCAAACTGATTCAAACTCTTCAAATCCAGGTATTGATTTCGCTGCCATAGTTTTAATTGGGCCCGCGGCGACCAAGTTAACTCTAATATTTCTTGGACCAAGATCTCTTGCTAAATAGCGGCTAGTTGATTCAAGGGCTGCCTTTGCAACGCCCATCCAATCGTATTTTGGCCAAGCAACAGTGGCATCGAAATCTAAGCCAACTATTGATCCACTTTCGCCAAACAACGGCAGCGCTGCCATAGATAAAGATTTAAATGAATAAGCAGAAACATGGAGTGCTGTGGCTACATCTTCCCATTCAGTATTTAAAAAATTTCCGCCTAGCGCTGCTTCCGGTGCAAAACCGATTGAATGTACTAAGCCGTCTAAACCAGAAAGATGTTTCTTAACTTCGCTTGCTAAATTTGCTAAATGTTCTTTATTTGAAACATCCAATTCAATTACGGGCGCAGTTTTAGGCAATCTAGTTGCGATTCTTTGAGTAATGCTCATCGCTCGCCCAAAAGATGAGAGCACAATTTCTGCGCCCTCTTCTTGAGCGATTTTCGCGATATGAAAAGCAATTGAAGAGTCCGTCAGTACGCCAGTTACCAGAATCTGTTTTCCAGCCAATATTCCCATTTTATTAATGCCCCATTCCTAATCCACCATCAACTGGAATTATTGCTCCAGTGATGTAAGCCGCTGCTGGAGAAGCTAAGAAAACAGCGACTCCCCCAATTTCATCAACAGATGCAAAGCGATTTAGCGCCACGGCATTAAGAATTTCTGCTCGTCGATCTGAAGTTAAATCTCCAGTCATTTCGGTTTCAACAAATCCAGGTGCTATGACATTTGCAGTAATTGATCTTGAACCTAACTCGCGAGCGATCGAACGCGCCATACCAACCAATCCAGCTTTAGTCGCCGCGTAGTTAACTTGGCCAGCTGATCCAATTGAACCTACAACTGAGCCAATAAAAATAATTCTTCCTTTTTTAAGTTTTAGCATTCCTTTTGATGCGCGTTTGGCGCAATAAAATGCGCCCTCAAGATTTGTTGACACCACATCTCTAAAATCCTCATTGCTCATTCGCAACATTAAATTATCTTTGGTGATTCCTGCATTCGCGACAAGAACTTCAACCGTTCCCCACTCCTTCTCAATCAAATCAAAGGCAGCATCAACACTTGTTGAATCTTTAACATCAATTTGCACATTTTTTAATTCACTTGGCATCCCACTTGGACGCTCAGCGCTTCTATGTCCAGCGATCACAACATCACCTTGTGATGCGAAAGCTTGGGCAATCGCTGCTCCAATGCCACGATTTGCGCCTGTGACCAGGACTACTCGACTCATGGCAGAAAACTTACTCGTTACTGGTGCGTAAATAGGCATCTAAAGGTGCGTCATGCGTAAAAACTCTCTAGCGTTACCTCTATGGACTCCTCGAGTGAAGAAATCTTCTCAATTACAAATGCCCAAAAAGGGTTAGCCGAGGATCAATCCGGTCGTCAACGTAGGTACCTATTGTCAATGATCATTCGAACTGTCTGCTTTTTATTAACTCTAGTACTACCAAATCCGTACCGATGGTTCACTTTAGCCGGGGCCGTCTTTTTGCCGTATATTGCAGTAGTTATTGCAAATGCCGGGCGAGAAGGAATTAGAAAACCACAATCTTTGCGAATTGTTAAAAGACGAGCAATTTCAAATAATGAAGATTAAGATATTTTTCAACCCTAAATCTATAGCAATCACCTTATTGGCTATTTTCGGAATGTATATCTGTGTTAGCGCAGCCCAATGGCAGTTTCATCGTGGTCAAAACCGTCATGCTGAGAATGTAAGGGTTAAACAATTACTCACTCAAAGCCCGATTGAATTAAATGAAAAAGCAGTTTTTCTAACGTGGAGCAAGGTTAAATTAAATGGCAATTTTGATAGCACTCACGAAGTTTTAGTTCGCGGAAGATATCGGGCAGATAAATATGGTTTTGATGTCCTAACTCTTTTTCGTCCTAACGATCTCAAACCGATTTGGGTAGATCGAGGTTGGATCGAAGCCGTTGGGGATGCGACGGAAACTCCGATTCCTCCTGCTGCTCCAAACGGAACCATAGAAATCACTGGGTTGTTGAGGGCTTACGATGAGATCAGTGCCACTGGCGGTTCTTTGATTGCATTGCCAGCACCAAAAGTAGGCAGGATTCAAATTAATAAATTAAATGAAAATTTTAATGAAAGCCGTTTTGATAAGTATTTACAGTTAACTAGTGATCTCGGAGAGTCGCCAATACCTGCCGATCTTCCAACCTTTAGCGATGGCCCACATTATGCATATACGTTGCAATGGTCTTTTTTTGTGCTTTTGATTTTGGCTGGAAGAGTTTTAATAGCCCGGGAAGAGTTAAGAAGTAAATTGACGAGCATAAAGTTCGGAATACAAACCACCGGTACTAATTAACTGCTCATGTGTACCACGTTGTGCAATTTTGCCTTCCTCAACAACCAAGATTTGATCAGCTGAGATAATTGTTGAAAGTCGATGAGCAATTACTAAACTGGTTCGATCTTTTAAAACTTCTCGTATAGCTCTTTGTACGAGCGCTTCATTTTCAGAATCAAGGTGTGCGGTGGCTTCATCTAACAAAACTATCTGTGGATTTTTTAATAACAACCTTGCTATTGCCAATCTCGCCTTTTCCCCACCTGATAATCTGTATCCACGTTCACCAACCATCGTGTCTACCCCATTTGGTAAAGATAAAATTAGATCCCAGATTTGGGCTGCACGACAAGCCGCTTCAATTTCAGCAGCTGTTGCATCAGGTTTTGCATATTTAAGGTTTTCGTCGATCGTGTCATGAAACAAATGCGGATCTTGCATAACAGAACCAATGGCATGACGCAAAGAATCTAGTTTTAAATCCCGTACATCTATTCCATTTACAGATATAGTACCGCTAGAAACATCGAACAATCTTGGTAATAATGAAATTATCGTAGTCTTGCCAGCACCGGATGGACCAACCAAAGCCACCATCTGTCCGGGTTCAACAGTAAATGAGATTTCTTTTAACACCTCACCCGATGCAATAGTTTCACTCTTGGCAGCGCTCTCAAGTGATGCAAGTGAAATCTCTTCCGCTCTTGGATAAGTGAATGTAACTTTATCGAAAACAATTTTCGACGAACTAGTTGGAAGTAGTTTGGGATTACTGCCATCGCGGACCATGGGTTCTAAATCTAAAACTTCAAAAACTCGCTCAAATGAGACAAGTGCAGTCATAACGTCAACACGAACATTTGCTAATGCAGTTAATGGGCCATATAGACGTGCCAGAAGTGCCGAAAGGGCCAGCAATGTTCCAACTGAAATATTTTTTGAAATAACAAATTGTCCACCGATTCCATAAGTAATAGCGGTAGCAATTGATGCAACGGTCATTAATCCAACAAAAAATAATCTGTTGAGAAAAGCCATCTGTATTCCTATGTCAGCAACTCTTCGCGCTTTTTTACGAAAAGTTTTAGATTCTTTGTCATAACTGCCATACAACATGACCAATAAAGCGCCAGATACATTAAATCTTTCATTCATTGTCGCGCCCATATCAGCATTTCCCGACATGGCATCCCTTGCCAATCCTTGAATTTTCTTCCCTATCCAACGAGATGGAATTAGAAAGAGCGGTACCAAAACAAGCGATATAACGGTGATTTTCCAAGATAGAAAAAACATCGCCCCCAGAACTAAAACAACACTTAAACCATTTGAAACTACGCCCGAAAGTGTTGAAGTAAACGCTTGCTGCGCTCCCATTACATCTGAATTGATGCGCGAAATCAGCGCTCCTGTTTGCGTGCGGGTAAAAAACGCTATTGATTGGCGCTGCACATGGTCAAAAACTTGAGAGCGTAAATCGTAAATTAATCCTTCGCCCACTCGCGAACTCAAATAACGGCCAATTAAGTTTACAGCGGATTCAAGTAAAGCTAAAGCGGCGATAACCAATGCCAGGGAAGTGACTAATTTTTTATTTTGCAACAAAACGCCTTGATCTATCAATCTTGCAAATAATAAAGGCGTTGCGATTACAAGTACAGAATCAATTACGACTGTGAAGATAAAGAACGAAATTTGTTTTTGGTATGGTTTTGCGAACTTGAAGATCCTTTTAACTGTGCCAGATTTTAGAGTTATATTTTTAACAGATTGATCTTGCGTCATTGCGCGCAAGGTCATCCAAGGTGCATGCATTGACATTTCGTTAACCCTATACGGTGAATCCCAGAGCTCGTAATTGCTCTCTTCCTGAATCAGTTATTTTGTCAGGTCCCCAAGGTGGCATCCAGACCCAATTGATTCGGACATCGTCAGATAAGCCATCTAATGCACGTCTTGTTTGATCTTCGATGACATCAGTGAGTGGGCATGCTGCTGAGGTTAGTGTCATGTCCAATGTGCAGATATTGGCATCATCGATACTCACACCATAAACCAATCCAAGATCTACAACATTTATCCCTAATTCTGGATCTACGACATCTTTCATTGCTTCAGTTAGATCTTCAACGGATGCACTCATTTACTTCCTCCAGCTCTCAAGAGCGCATCTTTCAGCGCCATCCAACTTAGCAACGCACACTTTACCCGAGCTGGGTAACGTGCAACCCCTGAAAATGCGACAGCATCCGCTAACTCTTGTTCATCCGCTTCAACTTGGCCTTTCCCTTGCATTAATTCTAGGAACGATACTTCTAATTCCAAGGCTTTTTCTATTGAAGCACCCTGTGTCAACTCGCTCATGACAGATGAGCTAGCTTGAGATATCGAGCAACCAACCCCATCCCAAGTCAGTTGCTTAATTATTTGATTCTCTACCTGTACTCGAAGTGTTATTTCATCACCACAGCTGGGATTGTTGTGATGGACTTCCACTGAGTATTTATCTTGCAGTGCCTTATTTTTAGGACGTTTGTAATGATCAAGGATAATTTCTTGATATAAGGATTCTAGACCCATCGCTATACCTTAAAAAATTTCTTTACTTCGCGCACACCATTAAGAAAGATATCTACTTCTTCTGGAGTGTTGTACAAATAAAATGATGCTCTAGTTGTCGCATTCAACTTCAACTCTTGCATTAGTGGCCAAGCACAATGATGGCCCGTTCGCACCGCAATCCCGTAATCATCTAATACTTGTCCAACATCATGTGGGTGCACTCCTTCAAGAGTGAAAGAGATTGCGCTTCCCCGATTTAGTAAACTTTTTGAACCTATGATTTCTACTCCCGAAATATCTTGTAATCCAGTTAGTGCTTTTGCTACAAGTATTTCTTCATGTGATTGAATTTTATCCATTCCTATTTTAGTAAGATATTTTAGAGCAGTCCCCAAACCAACTGCCTGTGCCATATTTGGAACGCCTGCTTCAAATTTCTTTGGCGCTTTTGCCCATGTTGCACTTTCGATTGTCGCATGGTCGATCATGGAACCACCAGTAATCATGGGTTCCATTTTCTCCAATAATTCACTTCTTCCCCAAAGAACTCCGACACCAGTTGGTCCTACAGCCTTATGGCCAGAATATGTCAGGAAATCCACATTTAGTTTATTTACATCAACGGGCATGTGTGGGACTGATTGGCAAGCATCTAATAAAACCATTGCACCAACTTCGCGCGCTCGTTTAACAATCGGTTCTAGTTGAGTGATTGCTCCTGAAACATTTGATTGATGAGTGATTGCCACGATCTTAGTTTTATCATTGATCATTGAATCAATATTAGAAATATCTATTTGGGCATCCGCAGTAATTCCTAGCCAAGATAAAGTCGCACCACTTCTTTTAGCTAACTGTTGCCAAGGTAAAAGATTTGCGTGATGCTCTAACTGCGTGACCACTATATTGTTATCTTTACTTATATAAAATGGATCACCTTTTGAAAGGTGATTTGAAAAACCATATGAAACAACATTTATTGATTCAGTAGCACTTTTCGTGAAAATAATTTCTGAACTTTGCGCAGAAATGAAATCTGCAACTATTGCGCGAGCTCCTTCAAATGCATCGGTAGCTTCTTCTGCTAGCAAATGGGCGCCTCTATGTGCGGCAGCATTATGATTTAAATAGAAATTACGTTCTGCATCAAGAACCACTAATGGTTTCTGACTTGTGGCAGCGTTGTCTAGATACACCAATTTTTTTCCATTGCGTACAGTTCGACCCAATATTGGAAAATCTTGACGGATTAGATTTGTATCTAGTAATGGCATTTAATTAACCTTTACGCAGTCGTATATTCGGCATAACCATTTGCTTCAAGCCGATCAGCAAGATCAGCGCCACCTTGTTCTACGATTTTACCGCCTGCAAATACATGAACAAAATCAGGTTTGATGTATTTTAAAATTCTGGTGTAGTGAGTAATCAGCATCACACCCATATCGTTTTTCTCACGAATCCGGTTTACGCCTTCTGAAACGATCCGCAATGCATCGACATCTAAACCTGAATCAGTTTCATCCAAGATTGCTATTTTTGGTTTTAGTAATTCAAGTTGCAAAATTTCGTGACGTTTCTTCTCTCCTCCAGAGAAACCTTCATTGACGCTACGTTCAGAAAAGGCTGGATCCATCCCAAGTTGGGTCATGGCATCCTTAACTTCACCGATCCAGGTACGCACCTTTGGGGCTTCGCCACGGATAGCAGTTGCGGCAGTTCTCAAAAAGTTAGAAACCGAAACTCCTGGGACTTCTACTGGATATTGCATCGCTAAGAAGAGGCCGGCTCGGGCTCGTTCGTCAACGGTCATCTCTAAAACATTTGCCCCATCAAGGGTTACTTCGCCACCGGTGATCGTGTATTTAGGGTGTCCGGCTATTGAGTATGCAAGTGTGGATTTTCCAGAGCCATTGGGACCCATGATCGCATGCGTTTCACCGCTCTTTATAGTCAAGTCAACGCCACGCAAAATTTCCCGCATTCCGCCATCTGCGTTTACCGAAACCTGTAAATTTTTAATAACTAAGGCTGTCATTTATTTTCCTTAACTTGGCTATTTGGATGGTGAATTAATAATTGATCAGAATTTCTTTCAACAATAAACCTCTTAAGTGGAGCAACTGCTGGAGGAACAACAGCCTCCCCAGTCCTTAGATCAAACTCTGCGCCATGAAGCCAGCATTCAATCCGATAACCATTTAACTCACCTTCACTAAGTGAAGCATCTGAGTGAGAACATGTATCTTCCACAGCAAAAACTTCTTCTTTTATTTTCACTAAACAGACAGCAGTGGAATCGACCATGATTTTCATGGGCTTTCCTTCAATTAAGGTATTGAAATCAATTTCTAATGCACTCATGGGGAGACTTTCCCAAGTTCCCGGTCAATATGGTCAATCAACCTGGTCTCAATTACTCCATTCTTTATGTTTCGAAGAAGTTCAGCAAAAAATCCACGTATAACCAAGCGTCGTGCCTCAGTTTCGTCAATGCCACGTGCCATCAAATAAAATAATTGCTCATCATCAAAACGTCCGGTGGTGCTGGCGTGCCCTGCTCCGACAATCTCGCCAGTTTCAATCTCTAAATTTGGAACAGAATCAGCTCTTGCACCATCTGAAAGTAATAAATTTCTATTTACTTCATAAGTATCTGTGCCCTCTGCTTTAGCGCGAATTGCAACATCACCAAACCAGACAGTACGAGCATTTTCCCCGAGTAATGCGCCTTTATAACTAACTCGAGAACGACAATTTGGAGTTGAGTGTTCAACATGAACCCGATGCTCTAAATGTTGCTCGCTTCCAGCAAAGTAAAGGCCATAAAGATCCACTCCTCCACCACTGCCTTCGAAATCTACGCGTGGAAGTAAACGCACTAATGAGCCGCCAAGAGAAACTTCAATTGAAGTTAAATGAGAATCTGGACCAACGATGGCTTGATGCCGTCCCAGATGCACGGAGTCATTTGACCACTCTTGTAGTGAGATGAAAGTTAAATTACTACTAGCACCTAAAATCATTTCAACATCTTCAGCCAAATTAGCGGAACCACTATTTTGAATAATTACCGTGGCTTTCGAAAAGGCCCCAACCGAGATAACAATTCGTTCGTAAGTCGCCCCGTTAGCGGAAGAGCCGGTGCGGTCGATAAATATTGGTTCGGCTACAGATAGATCCTTTGGGATATCTATCTTTAAAATATCTGCAGCATTTTCAATGGTACGCAATGCCACTACATCCGTTGGGATAATTTTCGCCGGAACATTTTTATTAGAGATTGTTGAAACCAAAACTCCACTGTTCTCAGAGACATTTCGAACCATCGGCGTCCCAGAAACCGCACTTCCATCATGCAAACCAGCTAAACGGTTAAGTGGAGTAAAGCGCCAATCCTCATCACGTGGTCCTGGAGTTAAATAATTTGAGGCAAGCACCGTCATTAACCAACAGCCCCTTCCATCTGCATTTCAATTAAGCGGTTTAATTCAAGCGCGTACTCCATTGGTAATTCACGGGCAATTGGCTCAATAAATCCACGGACGATCATCGCCATAGCTTCATCTTCGCCAAGGCCACGAGACATTAGGTAGAAGAGTTGGTCATCACTAATTCGTGAAACTGTTGCTTCATGTCCCATTTCGACATCATCTTCACGCACATCCACATAAGGATAGGTATCTGATCTGGAAATGGTGTCAATCAATAGTGCATCACATTTAACAGTGCTCTTGGAATGGTGCGCACCTTCTTGCACCTGTACCAACCCACGGTAAGAGGTACGACCTCCACCACGCGCTACTGATTTTGAAATAATTGTCGAAGATGTATATGGGGCTGCATGCACCATCTTTGCGCCGGCATCTTGATGTTGACCTTCGCCAGCAAAGGCAATCGAAAGAGTTTCACCTTTTGAATGCGCACCCATCATGAACACCGCAGGGTATTTCATGGTGACTTTAGATCCAATATTTCCATCGATCCATTCCATGGTTGCACCTTCGTGACAGACAGCACGCTTGGTTACCAAGTTATAAACATTGTTAGACCAGTTTTGAATCGTCGTATAACGCACACGTGCATCTTTCTTTACGATAATTTCTACGACAGCAGAGTGCAAAGAATCAGAAGAGTAGATCGGCGCGGTGCAGCCTTCTACGTAATGCACATAAGA
>SHVK01000033.1 GCA_009694285.1 Candidatus Nanopelagicaceae bacterium
CCGGTAATAGTTAAGCCACCATTTGCAAACTCTAAATTTGCTCCCATTTGGGTGAAAATTCCACGGAGTTGGTCACCTGGTTGAGTTGTTTTTGTTGGCCAATCTAAAATTGTTACAGAGCCGCCAGCAATCATTGCAGCGACCATAAATGGAGCAGCATTTGAAAGATCTGGTTCGATAATACTTTTGACAGAAAATATTTCTCCAGGAGTTACTTTCCAAATATTTGGCACAGAGTTATCAACTTTTATGCCACGCTCGCGCAACATTGCAACAGTCATTTCAATATGTGGCGCAGAAGGAAGTGAAGGTCCAATATTTTTTACAGTTAAACCTTTATCCATTCGTGGTGCAGCTAAAAGTAGCGCGGAAACAAATTGACTTGATGCACTTGCATCAATTGAAATCTCGCCACCCTTCAATGAACCAGAGCCATGAATAATTAGCGGTAAACCAAAACGTTCGCCGTGATCAATATCGGCACCTAATTCGATTAAAGCTTTAATGACAGGAGCAAGCGGACGTTCATGAGATCGGGCATCTCCATCAAAAGCGATATCACCAAGTGCTAGAGCGGCTAGTGGTGGCAAGAAGCGCATCACGGTCCCGGCGTTTCCAACATCAATTTTGTTTACCGCAACTAAAGGACGCGGTGAGATAGAGATCGATTTTGGTTGTTCATCAATCCAAGATCCCATAGCGCGCAATCCGGCAACCATAAGTGAACTATCACGCGAGTAGAGGGGGCGGTAGAGAGTTGAAGGCGTAGTCGCAAGTGCCCCGAGTACCAATGCCCGGTTCATCACGGATTTTGAACTTGGGATTGCCACTGAAGCGGCCAACATCTCACGAGCCTGCGGAGCAAGCCATAGCTGATTAGATGTATTTGGCACCTGCTAAGGATACCCAGTTAAAGCTGGTCTGATTTTCAGCGGATGGATCCTGATGTATTCAGACGAGTGCTGACTTATTTGGATCGAAGGCAGTGCGACTACTCAGTCGTAGGCTTGCGTAGGCTTGCGTAGAATTGGCTTATGTGTGGACGTTTTGCCGCGACGGCAAGTATTGATGAGATCGCAACGGAGTTCACTTTAGTCGGAGTACCAGAGCGTGAGTTAAATCAAAGTTGGAATGTTGCGCCGACCTCAGATATTTATGTAATTGTTGAACAGCGGTTGGAGATTATGAAATGGGGATTAATTCCAACTTGGGCAAAAAGTGGATTTACAGGTGTAAATACTATTAATGCTCGAAGTGAATCTGTTCACGAGAAGCCATCATTCAAATCTGCATTCCGCGCTCGCCGTTGTTTAATTCCGGCAACTGGATATTTTGAGTGGGCCACCGAATTAGGACAATACCCAACTAAGCAACCATTTTTTATTCAGCGAAACGATAAAAAGCAATTAGCAATGGCTGGAATTTATGAAAATGGAACAGCCGCAATAATTACAAAAGAGGCGGAAGGTTTTCTTGCGAGTATTCATCATCGCATGCCACTTTTTTTACCGAAAGAAGATTGGCAAAGATGGTTAGATCCAAAAATTAATGATGAAGTAAGTGCTCGAGACTTGATCCGTCAAGGTTTAACTCCTAAAAACGCTGAGTTAAACGCATACCCAGTTTCTAATCAAGTTAACTTCACTCGAAATAATGACCCTTCATTGTTGACGCAGATTCCATTAGGCGAAGCGCAAACCCTCTTGTAAGTAGAAGTAAGTAGAAGTAAGTAGTGGTAACTAGTGGTAATTCGCGGAAAGTGGTTGCATCAAAATATCTGGAGTGGTCGCACCTCCCATGCCTACCCCCAGTACGGGCAGCTAGGCGAAATAGGTGGGGAACTAGTGGGAATAAGGTAAACCGCTCAATTGTTGATCTAAATATGAGTGTAAAGTCAGGTGTTGTGACGCGTGCAAAAGATCTTGAAAGTACAGATAGCCAATCTAACGGCTCTCTGGAACCTTTAGCGCGAAATAATGCGATTGCAAAAAACAATGAAAGCCCCACTCAGCGCAAAGCAAGATTTGAAAAAGATGCGTTGCCATTTCTAGACGCTCTTTATAGCGCAGCACTGCGGATGACAAAAAATCCTGAAGATGCCCAAGACTTAGTTCAAGAAACATATGCCAAGGCTTTTAATTCATTCCATCAATTTGAAGAGGGTACAAATTTAAGAGCTTGGCTATATCGAATTTTAACTACTACTTTTATAAATATTTATCGTAAAAATCAACGTCAACCAAAAATTGCAGATGGGGAAATCGAAGATTGGCAATTAGCCAAATCTGCCTCACATACCAGCGATCAAGGAAAATCTGCAGAGGTTGAGGCGTTGGAGAATCTTCCGGATGGGGATATTAAGCGAGCGATGCAATCACTCCCAGAAGAGTTTCGTCTTGCGGTGTATTTAGCAGATGTAGAGGGTTTTTCTTATAAAGAAATTTCTGAAATCATGGATACACCTTCAGGAACTGTGATGTCACGTCTTCATCGGGGCCGGAAATTGTTACGTGATTTGTTAACTGATTATGCAATTGAAAGTGGATATATAAAAAGTGCAGGTGATGACAAATGAGTTGTGGAAATCCTCATCAAACTCCTTGCACTGACGTGTTACACGCCCTAATCCTCTTTATTGATGGTGAAATTGAAGACCAACGGGTAAGCCATGCCATTGAGTTTCATTTGAGCGAATGCCCACCTTGTGCTGATGAACAAATGGCCGAATATAGATTCAGGAATTTACTTTCAAGATCTTGTGCCGAGACGGCACCGCAAGAATTACGGCAACGGATAGCTAGTGATCTGGCGGTCCAGAGCATTTCTTGGTCACAGAGCATTACCTACACTGAAATTTCTACCGATACTTTTATTCAAACTCATGTCGAAATTCGCGAGAGTTACGAGCAAGAGTAATAATTCCGAGTAAGTTGCTCGTATGGCTGAAGCAGACCAGAAGATCCACACGATTCGCGCCGAGATGGTGGCGAATGTGTTATCTGTATCAGTCACAATTGGAGAATCGGTAATAATCGGGCAGACCGTATTGCTGCTTGATTCGATGAAGATGGAGATTCCGGTTCTATCTGAAGTTTCTGGAAAAGTAATCGAGATTGCAATTACACCTGGGGAGATCATCCAAGAGGGCGACCCATTAATAATGATTGCAGAGCACTGAAAATGAGCACTGAACAATTTTCAGAAAAGTATTTAGGTATAGTTGGAATGTCAGGTATGAGTGTGCGTCAAGGTGATACCGCAATCGCTCATGGAAGTGGCGATGTTCCGGTGTTGGCAACTCCTCAAGTCATTGCACTTGCTGAGAGTGCGACCGTCGCAGCGTTACTTGAATGCATAGAACAAGGAGAAACATCAGTTGGAATTCACGTTGAGTTTGATCATATTTCATCGGCAAGTATTGGTGCCGAAGTTCGAGCTATAGCTACCTGCACAAAAGTTGAAAATAACCGGTTAACTTTTGAGATAGAAGTCCATGAACAAGAGCGTTTGATTGCCCGCGGCTTAGTGATTCGCGCTGTAGTTGATCGCGTTTCTTTTCTTGCTAAAGCCGCGGCCCAATCCTTAAGCCATCAATAACTGAATAACTTAATTAGTTAATTAGTTACTTAATCAAGTTAAAATTTATTACTTTTTAGTTGCCCAGAAAATCTCAGAGATCTCTTCGATTTTTGCTAGCAACTTATCGGCAACTGCAACATCGTTAGTACCTTTAGTTCCAGCGGCACCAGCAAGCTTTGTTGCCTCATTAAATAAGGTGTGCAAATTTGGATAAGCCTCAAAATGATTTGGCTTAAAGTAATCAGTCCAAAGCACCCAAAGGTGTTCCTTAACTTGATGCGAGCGTACTTCTTTGACTGCAACGGCTCGTGATTTGAAATCAGGGTCACTACTTGCAGCATATTTTTCCATGGCAGCCTTAACCGAGAGTGCCTCAATTTTGGCTTGGGATGGATCGTAAACTCCACAAGGAAGATCGCAGTGAGCTAGAACAATTTGCTTTGGAGCGAAGAATGACTCGACTGCTTTTAACGCAGCACCAGCGGAATAAAAATTAAATCTGCTTTTTAACATTTTTGCCTCTCCTAATTTCGTCCTAGACCTGCATAAGGTTGCCATGTCTAGGTTTTGGTTAAATCGATTAAGTGCCAGACTACTACCGTGTCTATCAATCCTGCATTAGGGAAATTCAAGCCGAGAACTCAGGCGGCAATTTTGGTTGGCTTGCGGGTTTTTGTTCGCATTGCCAGCAGGTTTTTGAGTAGGTATGGCACAGTTGCAGTCAGTGGTGCATCGATGGCTCCCACTTTAAATGAGGGCGACTGGGTGGTTGTTCGTTGGAAGCCGCGGCGGAAAAAATTAGAAGTCGGAAATATCGTGGTTATTGAGCGATTTGATCAGCCAGGAATTCAATATATAAAACGTATAACTAAAATTGAGAAAAAACGTTATTGGGTCGAAGGTGACAACTCAGAACCAAGTATCGATTCTAGAAGTTGGGGTTTTCTTACTCGTAAAGAAATTATTGGAAAATATCTATTTAGGTATTGGAAAAACAGAAGTTAACTGAGAAAAGTTTTGATTGCCAAGATAAGAGTTAAGAAAATTATTTTTTTGCTTTTAACTTAGCGTTGGAAAGCTTCAAAGATTAAAGCTTTTTGCTCTTCTTCGTGCAGATGATGGTTTCCTGTAGCCGGGGCTGCTGAAGCACGGCGAGAGACTCGGCGTAGAACGCGACCATCAAAGATCTCTAATGTATTTAATGCAATGAATGGCCAAGGGCCTTGGTTAGCAGGTTCATCTTGCACCCACAGCATCGTTGCATTTGGATGTTTTGCGGCAACTTCGCGCATCGCTTGCGATGGCAGTGGATAAAGTTGTTCAATACGAACAATTGCAGTGGTGTTTTCGCCCAACTTTGCGCGCTCGGCAACTAAGTCGTGATAAACCTTGCCAGAACAGAAAATTAATCTCGTTGCATTTGCAATAGTTAAATCATCAATTAATGGTCTGAAATTGCCAGTGGTAAAATCACTAAGAGATGAAGCCGCAGCTTTTAAACGCAACATTGATTTAGGAGTGAAAACAATTAACGGACGGCGAGCAGGGTTTGCCATGTGCCAACGCAATAAGTGGAAGTAAGAGGCAGGGGTAGAAGGTTGCGCCACTGTCATGTTCTCTTCAGCGCATAGCAATAAGAATCTTTCGATACGTGCTGATGAATGATCTGGCCCTTGACCTTCGTAACCATGTGGAAGTAGCAGCACAACAGAAGAACGTTCGCCCCATTTTTGTAATGATGAAGAGATAAACTCATCAATAATGGTCTGCGCACCATTTGCAAAATCTCCGAATTGACCTTCCCAAAGCACAAGTGAATCTTCGCGTTCAACTGAATAACCGTATTCAAATCCCATCGCGGCATACTCAGACAATAAAGAGTTAATCACGAAGAATTGATTTTCGTTTTCGATTAACCCTCTAAGTGGCAGCCATTCATTGCCCGTTAATTGGTCGGTGATAATTGCATGACGTTGGCTAAATGTTCCGCGTGCAACATCTTGACCAGCTAAACGAATATGTTTTCCATCTAGCAAAATCGAACCAAATGCGAGTGCTTCACCCATCGCCCAATCGATCGTAGCCTCATTTAACATTTCAACCCTGCGCGCAAGTTGTGGAATAAGTTTTGGATGAATCGTAAATCCATCAGGTGTAGCGGTTTGAGTGGCGGCAATTTTGCGAGCAACAACTTCAGGGATTGCCGTATTTATTGCTTCAGGACCACGGAATTCAGGAACGATAGTTCCATCTGGCTCTGGTTCGGTGTTATGGACAGTTGTGAAGATATTTTCAAGTTGGATCTGGAAGTCGCGAAGTACTTCATCAGCCTCTTCAGTTGAAATATCGCCACGGCCAATTAGCGCTTCGGTGTACAAAGTTCGGGTAGATCGTTTTTCATCAATCAATTCGTACATAAGTGGTTGAGTAAAACTTGGCTCATCACCTTCATTGTGTCCGCGACGGCGGTAACAAATCATGTCGATTACAACATCTTTATTAAATTCTTGGCGGTATTCAAAAGCCAAACGTGCCACGCGTACACATGCTTCTGGATCATCTCCATTTACATGGAAAATCGGTGCTTGCACTGTTCGCGCAACATCGGTTGCATATCTAGATGAACGAGCAGCAGATGGTGATGTAGTGAATCCAACTTGATTATTAACAATTACATGGATGGTTCCACCAGTGCGATATCCAGGGAGTTGAGACAAGTTCAAAGTTTCAGCAACAACTCCTTGTCCAGCAAATGCGGCATCGCCATGCATTAGAACTGGAAGAATTGAGTAGGCCTCACGAATATTTGTTCGGTCTTGCTTTGCGCGCACAATTCCTTCGAGTACCGGGTTTACCGCTTCTAAGTGAGATGGGTTTGCAGCTAGATAAACATTTGTCTGAGCGCCAGATTCAGCAGTAAAGCTTCCGGTGCTTCCTAAATGGTATTTAACATCGCCTGAACCTTGAACGGCATTTTCAGCGTAGTGACCTTCAAACTCTTGGAAAATTTGACCATAAGATTTTCCGGCGATATTTGCTAACACATTTAAACGACCGCGATGAGGCATTCCAATACTCACTTCTTGCAACTTTGCTTCAGCTGCAGAGGA
Source organism: Candidatus Nanopelagicaceae bacterium (assembly GCA_009694285.1). Classification (GTDB taxonomy): domain Bacteria; phylum Actinomycetota; class Actinomycetes; order Nanopelagicales; family Nanopelagicaceae; genus UBA3012. Next base: position 6,690 of record SHVK01000033.1, read on the forward strand.
AAGAATCGCATCAAGAATTGGAATTACAGATTCGCCACCTTCAAGTGAGAATCGTTTTTGGCCAACAAACTTAGTTTGTAAGAATGTTTCAAAAGCTTCTGCACTATTTAACTTACGTAGAATTCTAAGTTGTTCTTCGCGAGCAATTCTTGGTGACCCAACTTCAATTTTACTTTGCATCCATTTACGCTCTGTAGGATCACTCAAGTGCATGTACTCAATACCAATTGCCCGGCAGTATGAATCACGCAAAATCCCAAGAATATCCCGCAACTTCATAAATGGTTTTGTCCCAAAGCCACCGGTAGCAACTTCGCGATCAAGATCCCAAAGAGTTAAGCCATGAGTCACCACATCTAGATCTGGGTGTGAGCGCATGTGGAATTCAAGTGGATCAGTGTCGGCCATTAAGTGACCGCGGCTGCGATAAGCGTGGATTAACTCCTGAACGCGCGCAGTTTTGTGAATGTCATCATCTTTGGTGCGTTCAATATCAGTATTCCAGCGAATTGGAGCATAAGGAATTCGAAGAGCAGCGAAAATTTCATCGTAAAAACTTTCTTCGCCTAGCAATATTTCATGAATGCGGCGTAGGAAATCTCCAGATTGTGCGCCTTGGATAATTCGGTGATCATAAGTGCTTGTAAGAGTTACAGTTTTGCTAATCGCAAGGCGAGAGAGCGTCTCTTCACTTGCTCCTTGATATTCAGCTGGGTAATCCATCGCACCAACACCAAGAATTAAGCCTTGGCCTTGCATCAACCGTGGAACTGAATGAACTGTTCCAATGGTTCCAGGATTTGTAAGTGAAACTGTAGTGCCGGCAAAATCTTCGACAGCCAGGGCTCCTGTGCGAGCTTTTTTTACAACCGCTTCATACGCGTCCCAAAATTGTGCAAAATCCATCTCTTCGCAACCTTTAATTGATGGAACTAATAACTGCCTGGTTCCATCAGATTTTGCTAAATCAATCGCGATTCCTAAATTGATGTGATCTGGATGCCCGACCGCTGGTTTTTCTTCAAGATGCGTAAAGAATGAATTCATCTCTGGCATTGCACGTAATGCTTTAACCATTGCATAGCCGATTAAATGTGTGAAAGAAACTTTTCCACCACGACCACGTTTCAAGTGGTTATTTATTACAATTCGATTGTCAATTAATAATTTTGCCGGAAGTGCACGAACGCTAGTTGCAGTTGGAACTTCAAGTGATGCTTCCATGTTTGTAACAACTCTGGCTGCTGTTCCACGAAGTGCATCAACATGTCCGGCGCTAGGAGATGAAATTACCGGTGCCGCTTTACGAACTGGATCAGCTGGAAGTGGAGTAGAACTTCTAGAACTGGTCACTACTTGTGGTTGCAGTGGGTTTCCTTGTTGCGGTGTTACTGCAGTCGGTGTTACTGCAGTCGGTGTTACTGCAGTTGGTGTGGATGGCATCTGCATGGCAGCACGTTGAGTTGAAGGTGCGGGCGGTGGATCAATATGCGCGCGTTTTGGTGCAGGTGGGGCGCCACCGGATGAAGGCAGTGGAACATTCGCGGCAAGTTGTTGAATATTCAGAGGTGTTGCATGTGCAGCGCCATTACTTGCACTCGCACCATTACTTGCACTCGCACCATTACTTGGAGATGTACTTACACCAGCTGAACCATTGCCATTAATTAAATGCGCGTTTGCTGCAAAGAAATCAATCCATTGCGGATCAACGGAGACAGGATCGAGGAGGTACTTTTCGTACATCTCTTCTACTAACCATTCATTGGCGCCAAAAGCACCACCGAAATCCGCTGTCGACACTGACACTCCCATCGCGGTAAGCCAAGGGTAAGCGTATACATCAAGGTTGCTGATGAGGAATTACTGAGGGAAATAAAGAGGTTGTTTCACCCTTAGATTGAGAAGTTAGGCCAGTTATGAGGCAGATCACAGGCAGTAGGCGATGGGTTGATATTTGACCAAGAGGAAGAGTTCGGATTTGGTAGCCGATTTAGACCCCGCGCCACTGACCACTCCAGTACCACTCACCACTCCAGTACCACTCACCACTCCAGTACCACTCACCACTCCAGTACCACTCACCACTCCAGTACCACTCACCACTCCAGTACCACTAACCGCCCCTACTAATCGAGAATGGTGAATGTTAGGCTTTTCGAAAATCTAACTCGCACTTCACTTACCTAATTACAAAGTTTTTTATCTTTATCTGACTGGAGCATTAATGAGAGTTCTAGCAATCGCTGCACATCCTGATGATATTGAATGGCTTTGCGGTGGAACTCTCGCCCTCTGCGCTCAACGTGGAGATGAAATTTATATTGCAATTGCTACAAATGGAAATGTTGGTTCCGGTGAACCCGGTGCAAAAAAAGATGAGATCGCCCGAATACGCCATGAAGAAGCTAAAACTTCTGCCGCGGTAATTGGTGCAAAAGTTATTTGGATGGATTTCGATGATGAATTTCTTTTTGATAATCGACCAACCCGCGAAAGATTTATTGATGCAATTCGCGAAGCACGTCCAGATATTATGTTTATCTTGAGTGAAAATGATTACCACCCTGATCATCGTCTTGCTGGATCAATTGCGCGCGACTGTCGCATCCCAGTGAGTGTTCCACTTGTCCAAACCAAACTTTCTGAAACATCAATTCCAACCACTTTCATAATGGACACGATTATGGGTAAAGGATTTGAACCTGAGTTCTATGTTGATGTCACATCGGTAATGGAGATCAAAGAGAAGATGCTTTCTTCACATGTCAGTCAAGTTGCGTGGACTGAGCATATGTATTCAATTGGATTTACTGAAAATATGTATATACAGGCAAGATTTCGCGGCGTTCAAGGTGGATCTAAGTATGGTGAAGGATTT
>SHVK01000034.1 GCA_009694285.1 Candidatus Nanopelagicaceae bacterium
GGCGGCTTTCTACGGGCTTATCGGTTGATTCCATAGGGTGAGCCTACAAGTCTTAAGAATTGGTAGCCATCCCTGCAGGGGCTAAACTCACACCTGTACTCGGAGACGTCGCATAGCCTGGTCGAGTGCGCCTCACTGCTAACGAGGTATACCCCTTAAAGGTATCGGAGGTTCAAATCCTCTCGTCTCCGCCAGTTTTACGATTAAAGAATAAAGGGAACGGTACCTGCCCCAGGGATTCCAACATCGATGCAAAAAAGATTTCCATCTTCGTTTCCTATTTTTCGCCCATCCCCAAGATCAATCGATGCTGTAGTGATGTAAAGGGTTGTGGAATCCTCACCAGCAAAACAGCAGCTAGTAATTTGAGGGACAGGAAGTTGTATTTCGTGAGTTTGAATTTCTTGCTCAGAAAATCTTCTCACCTGCTGGCCGCCAAAAAAAGCTACCCAAATTCCGCCCTCTTTATCTGCGCACATCCCATCGGGGATGCCGAACGAGTCTGGAAATTCAATAAAGTTTTTAAAACCAATAATTGAAGAGCTGGATGCATCAAAATCTGAAACTTGGACTGATTTCTTTCCGGAATCGATGTAATACATTGTGGATCCATCCGGATTCCATGCAAGCCCATTTGAGACAGTCACATCTTTACAAACCTTGTTAAATCCTTTGGAGTCGATTCGATACAGCGAGCCAGTTGGAGAATTTCCGTCACCCATAGTGCCGGCAAAGAGCACTCCATTCGGATCGCATTTTGCATCATTCATGCGGTTTCCAAGAATCTCCGGTTCAATCGAGAATTTCTTTTCTAGATTTTTCCCATCTAGATCAGCAAGATATAGGCCATCATCTAACGCAATTGCTAATTTATTGACAGTAGTTGGCAAAACTGCGCCAGGGGATAATTCAGTTGAAAAGTAATCGGTTGTTCCAAAGGCAGGATTGTGCGTATAAACCTTTTTTCCAAAGATGTCTACGCAGTGAAGAACGCCTAATTCTTTATTCCATGCAGGTCCTTCACCCAAAGTTGCTTGAATTTTTGCGGCAACTTCTAGACCTTTAATACTTTTTATCAATTTCTTAGTTGCCTTTCTCGTAACCAAGTCGTGAAAGAAGGCCACCATCAGCTTGAATCGTTGTGCCAGTTATAAAGGATGCTTCGGGAGATGCGCACCACGTCAGAATTCTTGCAATCTCTTCTGGTTCTCCAACATGTCCGATTGATTTTCCATCAGTCGGGAACCCCAAACTATTCAATAATTGTGCATCGCGCTCTAAATCAGTTGTCGTCATAGGGGTTCTAATCGCACCAGGTGCAACACCAACAACCCGGATGGATTGCGGATTTAATTCGATAGCCAGTTCTGTAGTCAGTGAGTTCATCCCGCCTTTTGATGCGGCGTAGGCAGCGTGATTTTTCATTGTTGAATAAGCATGAACAGATGACACATTTACAATTGCTCCGCCACCATTGTTCTTAAATAAAGGTAAAGAATATTTTGAGGTTAGAAACACTGCTCGTAAATTAACATTGATAATTCTGTCCCAGTCACTCACGCTGGTTTCTTCGATACCTAAACCATTGGTGGGTAATCCAGCAACATTAAACAGAGCTGCCAGTTTTGAATTCTTAAACTCAGCAAAGACTTTTTCAATCTCTTCTGGAACAGATAAATCGCACTTCCGATAGAGGTTATTGTTTTCGGCAAAAACTTTTCCGTTTGATCCCGCATTTTCACTTATGTCTAAACCAAGAACTGTTGCTCCGTTGCTGCTTAGCAATTTAGAGGTTGCGAGCCCGATACCTGAAGCAGCGCCTGTGACAATACAAAATTGATCGTCCCAAAAACCTTTGGAATTCATGGCTGGTCTCTCTTTCCTGTCGTACTACTTTTAAGAACTAACGGACTATGCCATTATTGTATACATGGTTGAATATATTCAAGGCTGGAAAACAGAAGTACTTGAAAATGATTATTTAAAAGTATCTGTCATTCCAGAATTGGGTGCAAAAATTGCGCAAATCAGAGACAAACAAGCCAATTATGAATGGTTGTGGGATGACCCAACGCGCCCCCTAAGGGCGAGACAAGCATCGGATAGTTACGATGAGCACAACATCGCCGGGTTTGACGAATGCTTTCCAAACATTGGGATCAGTTCCTATCCGGGCGAACCAAATGTAACTTTGCCCGACCACGGGGAATTGTGGTCACAAGCATGGTCGTGCCAGAAAACTAATGATTCGATCTTGACTACAGCAATAGGCAAAGTTCTCCCGTACACATTTGAGCGAGAAATAACATTGAAGGATCGTTGCTTAAGATTTTCATATTCAATCGAGAATACAGGTCAGGAAAGTTTCAAAGGATTTTGGTCAGCTCATCCACTTTTTCATGCAGTGGAGGGAATGCAGATTTTGTTAAGCGGTAATCCAACAATGACAAAAGAGTTTGGTTTTAGCGGTCGAATGGGCAGCGATGGAGCTGATGGTTATTCGGGTCATTTAGATAAATACACATGGCCAAACACAATTGGGGAATCAGGTAGAAGCTATGACTTGAGCCAAATAACTTTGGCAGAACCGTTAACAGACAAGGTTGTTATTGCCGCACCCCATGACGGAGTAATCACTTTATTAAATTCTCGGCATAACTGTTCGGTACAATTCTCATTAAACTCCCAAGAAATCCCATATGTTGGAATTTGTTTTAATCTAGATGCCTGGCCATTTACTGGTGCTAAAGGTCGCTGGTTGGCGATTGAACCCTCAACGGGGCCAACAGATAAATTGAATGAATCTGAACAGTTGAGTGATATCCCTATTTTTTCAGCTGAAAGACCGGTCACCTTTACTTTTACTCTTACTTTTCAATCAACTCTATAACGAAAGTTTATTAAATTACTGCAAGATATCCCTTGTAATTCTCTTATAAAGGTCTAAATTGTTGATCGTGGATAATCTACGATTAAAAAAAGGTCAGTCCAAAAACTCCGAGGGTTTTTTTTATCGGCTATTAGCGGTGCCTGAATTAGGAGTTATTGTCGCTCTGATTTCATGCGCAGTTATTTTCCAATCCCTTAATAGTGTTTTTCTTTCATCGCAAGTAATGGGATCAATTGTTCAAGCCGTTACATTCGTTTCAATTATCGCAGTGGGCCAGGCGTTTCTGTTGATCAGCGGTGTCTTTGATTTATCTGTAGGAGCAGTTGCTGGATTAGTTGCTGTGTCTTCAGGAAAATTAATGACAAGCATGGGTTGGCCAGTGTGGGCAGGAATTATTGGTGGCCTTGCACTCGGAGCAGCAATCGGCGCAGTCAATGGTTTCATGGTGACACGTGCTGGTGTTCCGGCATTTATCCAAACACTCGGAATGATGTTTGTTGCACAAGGCATGATTCAAGTAGTTACTAAAGGCTATCCGGTTTATCCACTACCAGAAGTAATGACAACAATTGGTGAAAGTTCATTTTTTCTAACACTTGGTTGGAACGCTGTAATTTGGGTTGTTGTTTCACTTGTCGGCGATTTTGTAATTCGCAAAACTTCGATTGGTAGAAATCTTTACGTTATTGGTGGAAACTCAGAAGTAGCAAAAATTGTTGGAATTAATGTGCAGCGATATCAAATGAACTGCTTTATTTTGGCTGGAACATTGTCAGCACTTTCAGGAATTCTTGTCATGGCAACTTTATCTGCCGGTGCTCCAAGTATCGGTGGAGGTTGGGAACTTACTGTTATTGCAGGAACAGTTGTAGGCGGCGTGAGTTTATTTGGAGGAGTTGGAACTGTCGCAGGTGCGATTATGGGCGTTCTACTCATCCAATGTGTTCAGAGCGGTCTAATTACAAGTGGCCTAAGCCCAAATTTCCAACTAATTGCCGTCGGCACAATTCTAGTTTTAGCAGTTTTCTTAGATGTTTCCCGTAGAGGTTACAGAAACCGTATGCGTAATTCGGAAAAAGCAGAAACACCAGTCTTTCCTCTTGAGAAAGGAAAGGGGGGAGGTGAGTAGTTCTTAATCGGGTCAGCGCACCAACAAATATCTATTAATAGAAAGGTCGAAAAGGTTAAAAATGAAAAAGAAATTTATAATCGCTACGGTAGTGGCATTTGCCCTAGCTGTTCCTGCAATTTTTGTTGGGACAAGTGCATATGCAGCAACTAGCTACAAGGGCCGTCCAAAGAGCATTTTGTTTGTTCAGCCAATGAAGGATCACCCAGTTCACAGACTGATGCAGGCAGGACTCCTTGCTGAATGTAAGAAGCAGGGTTTCTATTGCAAGGTTGTTGGAAATGCCAGTGCATCCAACTGGGATGACGTCGGCACACTACCTCTTGTAGATGCTGAACTTGCTACTAGAAAATGGGGCGGAGTTGCTGTTTATCCAGTAAGTCCAGTTCTGTTCAAGTACGCAGAGAAGCTTGCTAAGAAGGGTTACCCAATCATGGGATGGCATGCCATTCCAAAGGAAGGAACAACTTCTTATGTTGCATCAGTTGCTCAACTAGTTCCTAATGCAGGATCTGGTCCAGCAGATGCAATTTGTAAGATTCATAAGAATGTTGGAACTGTCGCTATCACTGAGGGAAGCCTAAATGATGAGGAAAACACAAAGGCAGCAGCATTCAAGGCGCAGCTAACAAAGTCATGTCCAGCAATGAAGACAACTGAAATTGGTATCGAAGGTTTCGATCCAACGAAGGCTGTAGCAATTGCAGTTGGAATCCTTTCAGCAGACAAAGACATTGTTGCTGCATATTCAACAACCGGTAACGGAGCTCAAACCTGGTCACAGGCAGCAGCACAAGCTAACCGCAAGGTAACAATCATCGGAATGGACTACATTCGCCAAAATCTTGACTTAATCCGTGATGGAAAAGTCTACGGCGTTGTAGCGCAACCATTGTATGAAGAGACAGCGATGATGGTTAAGCTTTTTGCGAAGTTGTTCAAGGGCGAAAAGATCAAGTATTCAAATATTTTGCCTTCAACAATCGTTACTAAAGAAAACCTAACCGCGTACTACAAGATTGTGGATGCAGCTGGTCAGTAAGTAAATCTGATGCGTTGCTGTGGTACGCCTTTTGGTGGGCGTACCGCAGTAATCTCAAAACCAGAAAGCAGTTGATGATGGCCTTAAAAAGTGTTTTGCAGGTTAAAGATCTGAGTAAGAGTTTCGGCAACGTCGATGCTTTGCGCAAGGTCAACCTCAATTTTTTCGAAGGCGAGATTCACGCGGTATTAGGACAAAACGGTGCAGGCAAGAGCACCTTGATAAAGCTGCTTACCGGACTATATGAAACTAGTAGCGCATCCGGTTTTTTGATTTTAAATGGTGATGAAATTCAACTAGATAGTGTTTCAGATGCTCGTCAAAAAGGCATTGGCTACGTACCACAAGAAATTGAAATCGTTGACACCCTAACTGTTGCGGAAAACATATTTGCCGGGAATCTGCCAACCAATAATGGCGTTTTTTCTCACAACCATATTTTGAAGCTTGCTCAAGAATTAGTGGATAAATATGAACTCAACTTGCCGGTTTCTGACTTCGCATCAAGTTTAAGCACAGCGCAACGACAAACAACAATGATTGCTCGCGCGTTGGCATCAAATCCTGTAATTTTACTTCTAGATGAACCCACCACTTCGTTATCCAAAGAAGATGCGCAAACGCTTGCAAAAACCATGGTGGGATTGCGCGCTAAGAACGTAACAATGATTTACATAACTCACAGAATTCCTGAAGTACTTAATCTGTGCGATCGGGCTACAGTGCTTCGAGATGGTCAAGTAGCTCTAGAACTTGCGAAAAGTGATTTCAGTACCGAAAAAATTATTAGCTCAATGATTGGCAAAAGTTTAAATAAAGACAACACCGAGAGCTACAAAGTCATATCTGGCACGAATATATTGACTCTAGAAGATATACACGTCCCACGAAGAGGCCCACAAAGTGTCTCATTGGACGATGTGAACTTAACACTTAGAGAAGGTGAAATTCTTGGCCTTGGAGGCTTAGTAGGTTCAGGAAGAACTGAAGTACTAGGTGTAATTTCGGGAAGAACGCCACTTGTTACAGGAAAAATCACTCTAAACGGTGAAGTCATTGTCGGAGCCAATCCACAAAAGATGCGTGATAAGGGAATTATTTACTTAACCGAGGATCGCAAACGCGAAGGATTGCTCTTTAATTTAAATTTGATTAAGAACACTACTGCAGGTTCTCTAAAACTATTTTCTAAACTTGGGATATTGGATGAAGGTAAAGAGTCAGAGATAGCGGTTGCAGCGATGAAGTCACTAACTGTAAAAACAAATAGTTATGCCGCAGAACCGTCACACCTCAGTGGCGGAAACCAACAAAAAGTATTGCTTGCTCGAGCACTCATCAGTAAGCCAAAGATTTTGTTACTAGATGAACCGACCAAAGGTGTTGACGTCGGTGCTCGGCAGGAAATTTATGAGGTCATCCGAAGAATTCAAGCATCCGGAACTAGCGTAATTGTGGTTGCTTCTGACCTAGATGAACTTTTATCGCTAGCAAATCGAGTTGTCGTAATGGCAGGTGGAAAGTCGGTGGATGAATTTGAAAGAGCCGACGGAGATGAAGCAAGAATTCTGAAATTTGGCACGGGAGTTTTGAGCTAGCGTCTTAAGGCCATCAAAACTTACGAGTTTGCCTTGTATTTTACTGGCGCTGTTGCTGCATCAAGCACAGAATCCAAGACTTTATTGGTTTTAATGGCTCTTCGATCGCTGTCCGAGCTACATCGTCAATAAAAATAGCCTTAACTGACGAAGTGCCGACATCTAATCCCAGGATTAGATCATTAGCCAAGGCGACTCCATCGAACTATTGCATCAGGCCGCTGATTTATGCCTGGTTGCAGCGCGGTGCCTAGTCCTGGTGTAGATGGTGGCGTTAAGAATCCATTTTCGTATTTAGGAAGTACCGTGACCATATCTTGGTACCACCCATAGTAAAAAGCGCGAACCATTTCTTGTAATTCAACGTTTGGATAAGTCACACCGAGATGAGTTCCAACCGTTAGCACGACCGGACCAGTGCAATCATGTGGCGCAACCGGGACTCCATAAGTAGAAGCTAACGCAATTACTTTTGATGCTTCGGTAATACCGCCGACCCATCCTGGATCTAACATCAAGTGGTCAACCGCTTTCGATGAAAGCAATCGATGATGATCCCAACGGGTTCCAGTAGTTTCACCAACTGTAATCGGTAAATTAATTGAGTTTTTAAGTCGAATTAGCGCATCGGTACTCTCATTACGAATTGGATCTTCAAACCAGAACGGCGAATATTCCTCAACTGCATTAGCAATTATGGTTGCAGCCGGCGTTGACCAAAGTGAGTGCATCTCTAACATGATGTCGAAATCGTCGCCGGCAGCTACTCGTGCGCGTTTAAATAAATCTACCGCTTCCCATAAATCTATCTTATGAATCGTCTGCCCACCAGATCTAATCGCAGCTTCATCAAACGGCCAAATCTTCATCGCGGTCATCCCCATTACTTTAAGGCTGGCCACTAAATCTTCTGGGTTATTTAAGAATGCAAATAGATCTTCATATTTGTGATCGGTAACAGTTCCGAGTTGAGCTTTACGATTCCTATCGATATTGGAGGAACCTTTAGCATAAGCAGAACCAGCACAAGTGTTGTAAGCGCGAATTTTATCGCGCACCTTGCCGCCAAGCAATTGATAAATTGGTTGTCCAGTTACTTGACCAAATAAATCCCATAGCGCGATATCTATTGACGATGTAGCTCGGACAGCGATCGAAGAGCCATTAAAACCAATAAAGTCTTGGTGTAAAACCTCGTGAATCTCATTGATATTTAGCGGGTTCTTTCCTAATAGCCGCGGCGCGACGCTTTCATGTAGAAAGGTTTCAACGCTCTCAACACCAACACAATTTTCGCCAAGACCGATCAAACCCTCATCGGTATGCACTTGTAAAAACAAGATTGCTGGAAATTCCGCTAAGCGAATAGTTTCTAACCCGGTAACTTTCATCAAAACTCTCCGTTCAGATGTTGATTTCTAACACGATCGCAGATACCCTCAATTGTTAATTGTTAACGATATTGCGCTATCAGTCAAGGGGTAAACCGTGTCAGATCAAGTAAAAAACATTGGAGTATCAAGAGCCGAAGTTCTTGCAACCTCTGCGAAAATTCTGGAGAAGTTTGGAACCCCTAAAAATTATGCTGATTCAGTGGCCGAGTCATTGGTGCAAGCGCAAGAGGCGGGGCACGCCTCTCACGGAATAATTCGGTTGATTGAGTATACGAATTCAATTGAGAAGAAAGTAATTGATCCAGCAGCAGTACCAACAATTGTTCGCGAAACTGGTGGCACCGTTGTGGTCGATGGGCATTGGGGCTGGGGACAGATTGCCTGCAAATTCGCAGTAGAGGTTGCGGCTAAAAAAGCAAAAGAATTTGGAATCAGTGCAATCTCAATTAGTTCATGTAACCATATTGGCCGGTTAGGTGAGTACATTGAAACGTTAGCAAGCATGAATTTAATATCAATGATGTGGTGCAATGCCGACCCTGCAGTAGCAGCTTTTGGTGGCAGAGACAGATTGTTTGGGACTAATCCGCTTGCAGTTGGGATACCTTCAAATGACGTTCCGGTTATAATTGATTTTGCAACCGCCGCTAGCGCAGAAGGAAAGTTACGAGTAGCTCGTGCAAACGGCAGCAAAATTCCATTAGGAACTGTTATTGATAAAGATGGAAATGAATCTACAAACCCAGATGATTTTTATACCGGTGGCGCGATACTTCCATTCGGTGGCCACAAAGGCTATTGCGTGAGCCTAATGATTGAGCTTTTAGGCGGTGCGCTATCTGGAAATCATCCATCAATGAACGCTGGATATTCACATGGATTTGGTACGGTGTTAATTGCAATCGATCCCGAGAAATTCTTTGGCACCGGATTTTTCAAAGACGAAATTTCCGAAGCAACAAGGGCAATTAGATCAACTAGACCAGCGAATCCAGAGCGTCCAGTATTAGTACCTGGAGATGTTGAAAATAACGAGCGAAAAAAGAATAAAGCGGCAATCCAAATATCAGAAGCGATTTGGAGTTCAATAAAAGAACTTAGCGCTTAGCAACTTTCTTTTTTGGCTTTAGTTCTTCGATAAAGTGAGTTTCAACTCGAGCCAAACCGCGCTCTATATGGCGAAGTACAGTCTCTTTTGCTTTTTCGATCTGTTTATTTCTAATAATTTCCACAAATACTTTGTGGTCTGGGCCCCATTGAGGCAAGAATACTTTATTGATTTTTCCATCTTGCGACCAGGTATAAACCA
>SHVK01000035.1 GCA_009694285.1 Candidatus Nanopelagicaceae bacterium
GCGAGGTTGATTTAAATGTGGAAAAGGGCGAATTCGTTTTCCTAGTCGGACTTTCCGGATCTGGTAAGTCAACATTCTTGCGTTTGGTTTTACGGGAAGAGAAACCCACATCTGGGATTATTCATGTTGCTGGTAAAGATCTCGCCACGCTCTCTAATTATAAAGTTCCCGAACTTCGTCGCCAAGTTGGAACGGTATTTCAAGACTTTAGATTATTAAATAACAAAACAGTTTTTGAAAACGTAGCGTTTACATTGCACGTGCTCGGATATTCAAAGAAAGAGATTGCGCGTGAAGTCCCAGAGGTTTTAGAACTTGTTGGCTTGGAGGAGAAGTTAGATCGCAAGCCTGGAGAGTTATCTGGCGGAGAACAGCAACGGGTGGCTATTGCTAGAGCCTATGTAAGTCGCCCAGCAATTCTGATTGCTGATGAACCAACCGGAAATCTAGATCCTGCAACATCAGTAGGAATTATGAAATTACTCGACCGAATTAATCGTGATGGCACCACAGTAGTTATGGCTACTCACGATGCTGGAATTGTGGATCAAATGCGAAAACGAGTTATCGAACTAGAAGCGGGCCATGTAATCCGTGACCAAGCTCGAGGTGTCTACGGATATACCGGCTGATTTCAGATAAAGTAAATTAAGTAAGCAGAAGAGAAGGAAAGGAGGAGAGATATGCGCGCAGGATTTCTGATGAGCGAAGTCGGTATTGGACTTCGACGTAACCTAACCATGACATTTGCGGTAATTATTACCGTCGCAATTTCACTCTCACTTCTTGGTATCGGTTTTCTTTCAAATGCCCAAGTGCGCGTAATGAAAGATTATTGGTACGACAAAATTGAGGTTTCGGTATATCTATGCGGATCTCTCTCTGAATCTGCCTCATGTTCTGGTGGTGTAATAACAGATGGTCAACGTGTTGAGATCCAAAAAGACTTACAAGATCTTCCAGCAGTCCAGAGTGTTTATTACGAATCCCAAGGTGAAGCATTTACTCGCTTCCAAGAAAGATTTAAAGGTTCGGCAATTGCGCAGAATGTCACGCAAGATCAATTACCAGAATCTTTCCGAGTTAAGCTGAAAGATCCCACTCAATTTGCGGTTGTCGAGAGCGCCTTCTTTGGACGGCCAGGAGTTGATGTTGTGCAAGACCAACGTTCTATCCTAGAGAAGTTCTTCAGATTACTAAATGTACTAAGAGACGGTGCACTTGCGATCGGGTTGGCTAGCGTTCTTACTGCAGCGCTACTTATAAGCAACACACTTCGCCTTGCCGCATTTAACCGACGTCGCGAAACTAATGTAATGAAATTAGTTGGCGCAAGCTCTTTATCGATCCAATTACCTTTCTTACTTGAAGGCGTATTTGCGGCAATAATTGGTTGGTTATTTTCTACCGGGCTACTTGCAACATTTAAATTAGTGATAGATCAACGAGTTGCACCGCTATTAACCTTTACAAACTTCTTCGGCTGGCGCGATGTTTGGGTCACTTCTAGTTACTTACTCCTAACAGGTTTAGGCGTATCTGCCATTGCTTCTACACTCACACTTCGCAAATATCTAAAGGTCTAGTACTTTTAACCTCCAATAAGTCCTTCGTATAGTACGGGGGAGAACTTCCCAGGAGTGTGTTGAAATGGTGCGCGAACCAGACTTTTTGCGCCCTTCCATATTTTCCAGGATTAAGACGAGAGTTTTCCGGCCCCTAAGTGGGAATTCCTTAAGAGCAAGTGGGATTATTTTCATTGTAATGACTTTAGTTTTTTCATTTGGATATACAACGGGTGCAAGAAATTCAGATGGTCCGGTTGATGAAGCTATCAAAGAGATAACAGCAGCGGGGTATTCAAAAGTTGCAAAGCAATTACTACAACGGGCTGCGATCGAAGGTGCGATTAAAGCTTCTGGCGATGCATGGTCTAACTACTTTCCGACTAGCGCGCTTGATGTTTTTAAGGATCGCTTAAATAATCAATACACAGGTGTCGGAATTGTTTTAAGGAAATCTGTTTCTGGAGTTTTAGAGGTCGCAAGCGTTGAAGCAACTTCACCGGCCGCAGATGCTGGAATAGTGGCAAGCGACCAACTTCTCGAAATAAATGGAACTGACATTCAAGGTACATCTTTGCCATCAGCGATTGCGATGCTCCGTGGAAACGTCGGCAAGAAAGTTAATTTGCTAATTTTGCGAAGCGGAAAATATACAATGATTTCATTAAAGCGGGCCAAGATAACTGCCCAAAGTGTTCAAATCTCGACTATTTCAAAAGACGTCGCTTTATTATCGATTTCGTCGTTCTCTATTTCTACGGCTAGCCAAGTCCAGAAATTGTTATTTGAAACTCCCCATAGCAAAGGCGTAATTATTGATTTGAGAAATAATCCTGGTGGAATTGTTGAAGAAGCAGTAGGTGTTGCTCGTCAATTTATAAATGGTGGAATCATTGTTTCTTATCAGAAAGCTTCAGGAGAGAAAGTGATCTTTAAATCTACCGAGTCCGGAGCAGATCAAGCCCCATTAATTGTTTTAATTAATCAATCAACCGCTAGCGCCGCTGAAATATTGGCAGCTGCGCTGCAAGACCGAAACCGAGCAGTAATTCTCGGTGAGAAAAGTTACGGAAAAGGAACGGTTCAGGAATTTAAAACTTTGAACGATGGATCGAAACTGGAATTGACTGTGGCGCTTTATCGATCGCCATCTGGAAAGTTGATTGAAGGAAAAGGCGTTTCGCCTGACCTGGCTGTGTCAGAAAGCGTGATTGCGAGTAAATCTCTGCAAGTGCTTGGTGGCTTAGCCGCTTTGATAACACCTGATAAATGAAATTATCAAGTAATTAACGATTCTATTTCGCACCCGTTACCCTTAAGCCATGGTTAAGGAAGTCGGACGTAAACTCATCGCGCAAAATAAAAAGGCGCGCCATGATTACTTCATAGAAGATGTCTATGAATGTGGTCTTGTGTTAACCGGCACAGAAGTGAAATCGCTTCGGGCTGGTCGAGCATCGCTCATTGACGGCTTTGCCATGGTTATTGACGGCGAGTTATGGCTTAGTGGAGTTCATATTCCGGAATATACGGAAGGAACTTGGACTAATCACACGCCTCGAAGAGATCGAAAATTACTTTTGCATAAGAAAGAGATCACTAAACTAATTGGCAAGACGAAAGAGAGTGGTTTAACTTTAATTCCGATTTCGCTCTACTTTAAAGATGGCAAAGCCAAGATAGAACTTGGTTTGGCTAAGGGTAAGAAAGCGCACGATAAGCGGGCTTCACTTATGGAACGCGAAGCTGGTCGAGAAATCGCGCGCGAAATGTCGCGTAATTTGAGCGGCAAGAATGTTGGGCGTAGCAATCCGCGTAAATCCAATAAGTATGACGATTAATCTCGGTATTTAGTTTTGCTTTATTAACGTACAATTAGCTAGCTTTCTAACTCCCATGGGGGTGAACGGTCTCGACTTTGGATGTTGGGACAGGGGAAGCGGGCCGAGGAAGCCGGGATGATCTCGTAAACCAAAAACCCGTGCAAACAATCAAGCGCCAGTACAACTGCCGCTGATTACGCCCTCGCTGCATAAGCGAGCCTCGTAATCCGTTAGCCCAAGTGCGCCCTCGCCTTGGAATCTAGCGCCGACAGAGGGCTTACTTATTCATAAGGTTGCGATTATGAATCGGGAAATCTTCCGCAAATGAGTTCGTTGACTACATGTGCGTGTGAGAGTCAGAGCTGAGAAAACGAATAGCGCACTACGCCCGTAGAAGCCCTGTTTTGGTACCAGAGGACCCGGGTTCGATTCCCGGCACCTCCACCATGTTTTACTTGCGCGTTCCTAAAAATTTTTAGCTATGGCCGACCCAAATGTCAAAGTGAATTGCTTTATTTAATTAACAACTCCATAAATAAGTACTCCTATGAAGAGGACCCAGATAATTTGCTGTAACGGTTTCTTCAATAATAATTTAGAGGTACTCGGCAAAAACGAGAGCACCAAAATAAGTATTCCAGTTAAAATAATAATCGCGCTATGGATTGCGACATCAGAAGTGCCAGTTTGGTAACGCCAGTTGATAAGTCCAATCGCGAATAGGGTGTAACCAGCTAGCCGAAAATAATTTAATGGGTTCATCTACAAAATGTAGTCCAAGTCAAGCCCAAGTCAATGCTTTTTCGATTGTATTTGTTTAATGTCTTTTGGATATAGCTAGACTCAATCCTGAATTAATCTTGGATAAGTCCTTTATCGGGATTCCGATTTCCGCGCATCTGTTTAATAGTTCGATAAAGGGAAGTCCAAGCGCAATTGGTCCTGAGGTTAAATGAACCAGGAGATCAGTTCGTTGTTCGGCTCTTGAAAGCCTCATATACATCGCTATGAATCCTACCTTTAGGTGAAACTGAAATTCCTTTAGTCAATGCCCATGCTCTCACTTCAGCCGGATCTAAATCCTCCGCACCAACTTGACGGGATTTTGAATTTTTCTTATTTGATTCAATGCCTAAAGCAGGTTGAATGTATTTTAAAAAAAGTTTATAGTCATCAGGAGCAATAATTAGAGTGCCGAATTTTGCTGCATCGTTTGCTTTATTCCCAACATACGAACCATCTGTAACTAGAAATTTTGTTCTAGCAGATATGGAAGATGATATTGCGACGCCGACCTTTTTTGATTGCGTTTCGAGTGATGTACGAACTTCAGGATCACAGCCTGTGAATACAACTTTGTCTCCAACACGAAGCGGCTCACCCAATTTCCAACCCTCCGGAAGTGAAGGTAAAACCCTACTTATGCTTTCATTCTTAATTTCTTTTGCCTCTTTTAATGCTAGAGCTGAAGATTTATCACTGAGGCCTAAAATTTGCGCAATGTTACTTATCTCATTGCGTTCTAAATTTGAGACGGATTCATCTTGAACAATCTGTATAGCCAAAGCACGTAATAAAACCTCGTGTGCAAGCGTTTGTTTATTCGCATCTAGCTCGTAAGTTTCGCTAAGGTCAATTAGTGCTTTCTGTTCTCCTTTTGAAATTACGCCATCTTCTAGGAATTCAATTAACTTATCGAGATACTGCTCGATACCGACTTCTAAAGTATCACTTAAAATTGCTGAGATAGAGCAAGCTTTTAGTGCCGTGCGCAATGATTCATAACTTTGATTGGCATTGAGGTTTCGGGGTTTTTCCCGATCGCGCAGGATTGCCGCTTGCACAACGGGATGCCTTTTTTTTAAAAAACTTCTAGGGGCGATTTGTGAAATTTCAATTTTTTCTTGGCTAGAAATCAAATCAAGATCTTCTTTACGAGGTTTTGGGTTCTTTGAAGGTGACAAGTAATAGTTCATCAATAAACCCGTGGCCTTGGCGTCGCCAAAGGCACTATGTGCATTACTTAAAATGATCTCCGCCTCATTGCAGCAATCGACTAGTTTGCGTCTATCAAGATGCGGAAAATAGTAGCGACTGGCTTCATAAGTACAGAACGCTGGAATCCAGGAAATGTCAAAACCTGCAAAATTTAATTCATTACGAAGAAATGCAAGATCAAATCTTGCATTATGGGCAACTATAGTTCTTCCATTAATGAAATCGAGAATTTCATTCGACTTCTCTGCAAATTTTGGAGAATTGATAACATCTGCATCCGTAATCCCGTGAATTTCGGTTGCCCCCACGGGGCATTCGGGATTGAAGCGACTTACAAATTGTTTCGAGATGGCTCCTTCAGTAAATTCAATAAGTGCGATTTCTACTATCCGATCTGATTTCGGACTAAGTCCTGTAGTTTCAACATCGAGCACTACAAATCTATTCATATTTTGGGACACCTCTAATGCCGTAACTTTCTCTTTAATTTTATCAAAAAGTCCCATATTAGAATTCTTCTCTATTTCAATCAAAATTACTACCCTGGCCATATTCCAAGTTTCGAACGGCCATTAAAACTACAGAAGTAGCTACCTAAGTTTTGCCTACTGAAAAGTAATTAAGTCTCAATCTTGTATTAAACCCTTATCTGGATTGCGATTCCCACGCATCTGTTTAATCGTGCGATAGAGAGCAAAAGTAGAAATTCCAAAACCGAATAATCCAAAAAGACGGCCGCCAAGTCCAATATTTGCAGTCATAAAAATTACCCCAATAAATATTGCAGGGAGCGAGAAGAGAATTACCGCTGCAACTCTTAACTTGTTATATGAGGATTTTGCCGGCTCAATAAATGTAAGCCCTAGCGCAATTGGCCCACCCACAACAGTTATGGCTGCCATTAGGGCTACTAGAAATGCAAGTGATTCCACATTCGAACCATACGGCATTTTTGATTTTATAAATTTTCAACTTGCATTCCCACCCAAAGTAGTTGAAACTTCAACCATGCCCGCCGTAACCGTAAAAGATATAACTGTCCTACCGCGCGTAATCGCATCGCCGACTTCACATGCACGCACCGTAAAGAGCGTTACCTCCGCGCCGCAAGGTTACGAAGGTGAAGGTTTCCCGGTACGACGCGCATTTCATGGCGTAGACCTTGCCGATGTAGATCCATTCATCATGATGGATCAAATGGGTGAAGTTGAATATTCACCCGGTGAACCAAAAGGAACACCGTGGCATCCGCATCGCGGGTTTGAAACTGTTACATACATTATTGATGGCATCTTCGATCACTTTGATAATCACGGTGGCGGTGGCACGATTTCAAATGGTGACACGCAATGGATGACTGCAGGTGCCGGAATTTTGCATATCGAAACTCCGCCGGAACATTTAGTTATGAGCGGTGGCTTATTTCATGGCTTCCAACTCTGGGTAAATCTTCCGGCAAGTAAGAAGTGGTCAACTCCGGCTTATCAAGATATCCGAGCTAAGAACGTTGAACTTTTATCTTCTAGTGATGGTGGAACTTTAATTCGCGTTATCGCTGGTGAAGTAGCTGGAAATCAAGGTCCAGGTACAACGCAAACGCCAATCACAATCGTGCATGCAACTTTGCAACCCGGTGCGCAACTTCGATTGCCATGGAACTCTGCCTATAACGCACTCGTTTACACGATGAGCGGCCGCGGCACCGTTGGCGATGAACACCGTCCCGTGCAGATGGGGCAACTTGCAGTATTTGATAACGCATATGTAGATGGCGATGTATTAGTTGTAACTGCAGATAAAGCGCAAGAGTCTCGTGCACCTGAGATGGATGTAATCATTCTCGGCGGCGAACCAATTCGGGAACCCGTTGCTTGGATGGGTCCATTTGTTATGAATACTAAGCGCGAAGTCCTGCAAGCCTTTGAAGATTTCCAAAAAGGTGTACTCGGAATTGTGCCCGCCGATCATAAAGAATTTATCCGGCAACATGGCGCAGCGCTTAATCGCTCCGGCGAAGGATCAAAGTTAAGTGGCGATATTTTAGGCGTGCATGGCGCACCTACTGAGATGCGAGAAGGTTAAGCGTTTGTAATTTTTAAATTACAAAGATTTAAGTGCACCAACCACTTTCGTTAGCGAAGCTTTAGCGTCACCAAATAACAATGTGGTCTTTGGATCATAAAGCAATTCGTTTTCGATACCAGCAAATCCTGGCCGCATTGAACGCTTTAAGAAAATTACGTTTCCGGCAAGTGATACATCCAAAATTGGCATTCCATAAATTGGGCAACCAGGAGTGGTCTTAGCGGCGGGATTAACTACATCGTTCGCGCCAATAATTAACGCAACATCCGTTTGTGGGAAAGTTGGATTTACTTCATCCATCTCCGCAAGTTGTTCGTAAGGAACATTTGCTTCGGCCAACAAGACGTTCATATGGCCAGGCATACGACCCGCAACCGGGTGAATTCCATAAGCCACATCAATTCCTTTAGCAGATAGTAAATCAGCTAATTCACGAACGGTATGTTGTGCTTGTGCAACTGCAAGTCCAAAACCAGGAACGATTACAACGCGGCGAGCATAGTTAAGCAAAATCGCAACATCATCTGGCGAGCCAGAACGAACTGTCCGAGTTTCGCCGCCAATCGCAACATCTTGTGGCTTTGCGGTAAATGCGCCAAAGAGTGTGCCAAAGAGGGAGCGGCCCATTGCTTCTGCCATTAAACGAGTCAAGATTGTTCCGGATGCACCAACAAGTGTTCCCGCAATAATTAAAAGTGTGGAATCAAGTACATAACCACTTGCGGCAACTGTTAAACCAGTAAATGCGTTTAAGAGCGAGATAACAATCGGCACATCTGCGCCACCAACTGGCAATACAAAGAGCACGCCAAAAAGCAGCGATAAACCAGCAAGAACTAGGAGTGGAGTAGTGCCAAGTGCGCTTATTACCCAACCGCCCGAAGCTAGTACCGCAACTAACGTTCCTGCAATTACAAAGCGACCGCCCGGGAATACAACGGGGCGAGTAGTCATTAACTCTTGTAACTTCATAAAGGTAATGATCGAGCCAGAGAATGAAACGCAACCGACAATTACGGTAAATACTGTCGCGACAACTTCGGCAACCGTCGCGCCATCGCCTAACTTCAAATATTCAACGATTGCAACTAGAGCTGCAGCGCCGCCGCCGACACCGTTAAATAACGCAACTAGTTGTGGCATTTGAGTCATCTGAACTTTACGTGCGGCCGGTACGCCAATTAATAAACCGACGACCATAGCGCCAAGAATCCAGCCAAGATTATTGAGCGGAAGCGATGAACCTTCGCTGGCATAAAAGAAAACTACAAGAGTTGCAATAGTTGCGCCGAGCGCGCCAATTAAATTACCGCGACGCGCAGTACGAGGATGTGAAAGGCCTTTAAGCGCAAGAATGAAACATACGCCAGCTGATAACCCGATTAAATCGTAGATAGCGCGGCTCACTTTGAATCCTTTGCTCTCTCTTTACCTTTTCCTTTAAACATTTCTAACATTCGATCTGTGACCACAAACCCGCCCACCATATTTATTGTGGCTAAGACGATTGCAGCAACAGATAACCCGAGTTCTAAATTTGTTTTGCTGTGATCGGCCACGATGATTGCACCAACCAAAATAACGCCGTGAATCGCATTGGCACCGCTCATTAACGGGGTATGGAGAGTAGAAGAAACTTTAGAAACCACTTCAAAACCAACAAAAACTGCTAGTACGAAGATCGCGACAATTGCCATTGGTTCCATTACTTCTTACCTCCATTTAATTGCGGCGTACGTTTTGCACCTTCGTGGGTCA
>SHVK01000036.1 GCA_009694285.1 Candidatus Nanopelagicaceae bacterium
TAATTAAAGCGCGTAGTGCGCTAGCAAGTGCGTTATTTTGATAAAACATACTAAAGAAATGGGCCGTGCCGAAAAGCAAGCCTTAGCAGCAATGTTTGGTTTATTTGGTTTTGGCGTTATGACGCTCGGCCCACGCATGCCCGATATTAAATATAATTTAGGGGTTAGCAACGGTACTTTCGGCGTGCTATTAAGCTCTGGCTCAATCGGCGCTCTGATAAGTCTCTTAACTATGGGACACATCGTGCATCGAATTGGCGTGAGATCAGTCTTAGTTTTCTCCACAATAATGATGTATGGAACGCTCGCAATCATGGTGCATCTACACAATCCTGTTATTTATTTAATCTTGAATTTGATGTGTGGTGCATCTTGGTCCAGCTATCACATTGCGGTAAATGCCCAAGCCTTTCATCGTCAAAAAGATAGTGGCCAAACCATAATCCCATTTATGCATGGATTCTGGACCGCGGGCGCGCTCGGTAGCGCAATCGTCGCATCGCTAGTTGCGCAGACCATTCCGATAACTTGGCACGTAGATACTTTAGTAACTGTAGATTTTATTTTGACGATGTTTGTAATTTATTTACTGCGAGATGTCCTATTACAAGGGAGAGAGATCACAGATTCGGATGGAGTAGTAACGCTTAAAGATATGGCAAAATCCTTCAAAATTGATTGGTTCATCAGCATCGCAGTGCTTTGTTCACAAACTTTAGAAACCATGCTCGGCACCTGGGGTTCGATTTTTGCTCGTGAAGAAATTGGCGTAAACGCATCGCTAGCGGTGCTGCCATATATATTTTTTATGGGTGGCATGATTTTTGGAAGAATTTCATTTGGGTCGCTCTCTAAACATTGGTCAGAGCAGTGGTTAATTCGGATTTTTCCACTTGTTGGGGGTTTAACCTTCGCAATATTTATGTATACCGGTTATTTGATTTCAAAAAACCATCAATTTTTGGGTTTTGTAATCGTAGATTTTGCTTTTCTAGTTGGTGGCGTTGGAATTTCATTTTTAGGTCCACTATTCTTAGCGATCGCTGGCCGAAGAAGTGATCGCCCAAGTGGCGTTATAGTTGCCGAAATTGGCGCATTAAATCAATTTCTAAATTTTGCAGCTCAAGTTGTACTTGCATGGACTATCCACTTAATCGGTCTACCTATGATGTTAGTGATTCCAGCCCTAATGTTGGCGGCAGTAACTTTCTTCGCTGCTGCCGGCAAGGCTTAACTCAGCCGGATCCTTCAGTGTTTCCAGGATCTGCTGCAGAAACATCGTCTAGTTTATATTTATCAATAGCCACTTGAATAACTTTCTTACTAATTTTCTTTTCTCTAACTAATTGCGAAAGTACTGCAACCACAATTGATTCGGCATCAACTTTAAAATGTCGACGGAGCGCGCCACGAGTATCGGAAAGGCCAAAGCCATCTGTGCCGAGTGAATCAAATCGTTGTGGCACCCATGGCAAAATTTGATCTTGAACTGCGCGCATGAAATCACTGACTGCAAGGACTGGACCGTTCACTGAGTTCATCCGGTCGGTAATAAACGCAGTTCTCAAATTATTTGGGTGCAATAAATTATGACGGTCAACTTCTAAACCATCACGGCGCAGTTCATTCCAAGAAGTTACCGACCATACATTTGCGTTAACGCCCCAATCATCCTTTAATAACTTTTGTGCTTTCATTGCGGAATTAACTGCGACGCCAGAAGCCAAAATGTTGGCTTGTCGCTTCTTTCGACCACAGGATTCTGAGTATAAATAAATACCCTTTAACAGGCCTTTAACATCGAGGTTTTCAGGTTCGGCAGGTTGCAGGTAAGGCTCATTATACATTGTTAAATAGTAAAAAATGTTCTCACTATTTGGGCCATACATGCGACGGAGTCCATCTTTAATTATTTGGCCAATTTCAAAAGCAAATGCTGGATCATAAGAAACTACGGCAGGATTTGTGGATGCTAATAAGTGCGAGTGGCCATCTTCATGTTGGAGACCTTCACCGTTGAGTGTAGTTCTGCCCGCAGTTGCGCCCATAACAAAACCACGCGTCATCTGATCTGCGGCTGCCCAAAATGCATCACCAGTTCTCTGGAAACCAAACATTGAGTAGAAAATGTAAATCGGAATCATTGGTTCATCATGAGTTGCGTATGAAGTTCCCACTGCAGTGAAAGATGCAACAGATCCAGCTTCGTTAATTCCTTCGTGCAGAATTACACCGCTAGTTGACTCTTTATAAGAAAGCATTAATTCTCGGTCAACCGATGTGTACATCTGACCATGAGGTGAGTAAATTTTCAGTGATGGGAAAAGCGAATCCATTCCAAAAGTGCGAGCTTCGTCAGGAATGATTGGCACAAATCGCGAACCAAGTCCTTCATCCTTAATTAAATCTTTGAGCAATCGAACGAATGCCATCGTGGTAGCGATTTCTTGATGGCCAGAGCCACGCTTTGCGACTTCATAAGCTGAATCAGCGGGTTGTGTTAAAGGTTTAGAAATTGATCTGCGTTTTGGCATTGAACCGCCGAGCGCATTTCGACGTTCCATCATATACTTATATTCTGGTGAATCTATGCCTGGATGGAAATAAGGTGGCAAATATTTATCAAGCTTGTCATCTGTAATTGGAATTTCAAGGCGATCGCGGAATTCAATAATATTTTCCATGGTCATTTTCTTCATTTGATGTGTTGAGTTACGCCCCTCAAAGTTAGAACCAAGAGTCCAGCCTTTAATAGTTTTCGCGAGAATTACAGTTGGCCGATCTTTATGTTCAGTAGCGGCCTTATATGCAGCGTAAAGCTTTCGATAATCATGGCCGCCGCGCTTTAAGTTCCAGACTTGTTCGGGCGTCCAATCAGCAACCATTGCAGCAGTTCTCGGATCTCTGCCAAAGAAATTTTCTTTTACATAAGCACCACCTTCAGCTTTAAATGTTTGGAAATCGCCATCTGGAGTTATATTCATTAAATCAACAAGTGCGCCTTCACGATCACCGGCAAATAGCGGATCCCATTCGCGTCCCCAAATAACTTTAATAACATTCCAACCAGCACCAATATATAAAGCTTCAAGTTCTTGAATGATTTTTCCATTGCCTCGAACCGGACCATCTAAACGTTGTAAATTGCAATTAATTACAAATGTTAAATTATCTAATTTTTCGCGCGCCGCTAAAGTTAGCGCTGCAACGCTCTCCGGTTCATCAGTTTCACCATCACCTAAAAATGCCCATACGCGTTGGTCACTTGTGTCTTTAATTCCGCGACCATGTAAGTAACGATTGAAACGCGCCTGGTAAACCGCATTGATCGGACCAAGCCCCATTGAAACAGTAGGAAACTCCCAAAAATCTGGCATCAAACGTGGATGCGGATAAGAAGAAAGTCCGCCACCCGGATGTGAAAGTTCTTGGCGGAAGCCATCTAGTTGATTTTCAGTAAATCTGCCCTCTAGGAATGCGCGTGAATACATACCTGGACTGGCGTGGCCTTGATAATAAATTTGATCGCCACCACCGGCATGATCTTTTCCGCGGAAGAAATGATTGAAACCAACTTCATACAACGCGGCTGAAGATGCGAAAGATGAGATGTGTCCGCCAACTCCGATACCAGGGCGTTGTGCACGATGTACTAGAAGCGCAGCGTTCCATCGAATGTATGTGCGGATGCGGCGTTCAATTGCTTCATCGCCCGGAAATATTGGCTCGCGCTCTGGAGGAATTGTGTTTATGTAATCGGTTAATCTAAGTGCGGGTAGATGCAATTCTTGTTGATGTGCATGTTGCAATAGTGAGAGCATTAAATAGCGGGCCCTAGTTGGACCGGCATGTTTTACTAGCGCATCAAAAGATTGATGCCATTCAGCTGTCTCTTCGGGGTTGGTGTCGATTAGGGCATCAATTGCGTTGTTCGGTAACTCGTTCAAATCGCGCACAGGGCTATCTTTCCCGTTACGGGCTCAAGAGTCACATCGCAGCGCTGAAATATCGGTCACAGGCGGGGGACTTGCGCAAACGCTCGAGTTTGGGTGGACTTCTCCCTGTTCGAATGATTTCACTTACCACTAGATGCGTACGGAGAGGCAGGTCTGAGTGAGCACCCCTGTGGGGCCCGATTTAGTGGCCACCCGAATGGGAATTGTAAGTGGCCATCTAATTTTAGAATCTGGCTACAGCAGCGATTGCGATGAAAGTGTTCGCAACTCAATAATTAAAATTTCAGGTAATGAAGTTCTCTCTGGTGAAATTAACGAAGTAGTCGATGCTGTGATTCTCTGGTGGCGAGAAGATGATGGCGATCTGATAGATGAACTTGTAGATGGATTAACTTACCTTTCGGAGAGTGGATCATTTTGGCTAGTTACACCAAAAGCTGGTCGTGATGGCCATGTCGAACCAAGTGATATTCAAGATGCTGCGCCAATTGCCGGCTTAAGCGTTACGTCATCGTTTCAGATTTCATCCGATTGGACCGCGACCAAACTTGTTGCTAGAAAATCCACTAAAAAATAGTTAGGAATAAAATGACATTAACAATAGGTGCGCTCGCTTCCGACTTCGAATTGAAGAATCAACATGGCGAAGTTGTTTCACTTTCCAAATTCCGTGGAAAAAAGAATGTAGTAATTACTTTTTATCCATTTTCATTTACTGGAACTTGTACCGGCGAACTTTGCGCACTTCGCGATGACCTTAGCGCTTTCCAAAATGATGGTGTTGAACTCCTTGCAATTTCTTGCGATTCACCATTCACTCAAAAAGTTTTTGCCGAGCGCGAGAGTTATCAATTCTCAGTTCTTAGCGATTTCTGGCCGCATGGTGATGTAGCGAAGAAATATGGCATTTTTGATGATGCGTGGGGATGCGCACTGCGTGGCACATTCATTATTGATAAATCTGGCGTAATTAAGTGGCAAGTTATTAACGCGATCAGCGCTGCTCGCGATATCAACGAGTACAAAACCGCTTTGGCGACCCTGTAGACTTCGGCAACCAAGCTGCCAGAAAATCGGTAGCCCGGGTGCTTAGCTCAGCGGTAGAGCGCCTCGTTTACACCGAGGATGTCGGGGGTTCGATCCCCTCAGCGCCCACAAGACCGAATTACAACTCCAAATTATTTAGCCCTTCGAGGGGAGTGCCTGATTATGAAATCCGCACCCGAAGAGCAAGAGCGTTTAATTACCCTACAAACTTTAGATACTTCGCTCACCCAATTAGCCTATAAAGAAAAAACACTTTCAGTTATTCAAGCCTTAGAAATACTCGCAATTTCCCATAACTCAACCCGCGATTTAGTTATTGCTGCGGAAACTGAGAAAGCAGATATTAAGCACGAACTAACCAAATCAGAGATTGATGTAGAACAAGTGGTTGCAAGAATTGAAAAAGATGAGAAGCAAATGGCTTCCAGTACTACCTCGCCTAAAGAGTTAGAGCAGATACAACATGAACTTGCGTCACTAAATAAACGAAGAAGTGAACTTGAAGACATAGAACTTGAAGTTATGGTGCGAGTAGATGGCATTGATGATCGAATTAAATCTCTAAGCGTAGAGCGTGATCAATTGAAGTCAAAGACGGCAGAGTTAGATGCCCAAAAAATCAAAGAGTTAACTGAAATTGCAGAAGCAGTATCAAGTGCTAATAGCCAACGCGCTGATATTTCTGCAAAAATTTCAGTGGAGGTAGTTGAACTCTACGAAAAAATTAGGAAAACAGGTGATGGAATTGGTGCAGCTAGATTAATTGAAGGCAAATGCGATGGTTGCCACCTATCGATAAATGCGGTTGAGTTGCGCAAGATTAAAGAGACCGCTGCAGATGAAATTGTTCGATGCGAAGAATGTCGCCGAATTTTAGTGCGACCAAAAGGGTTTTAAATGGCGAGAAAATTAACAATTACCGCTGATGGTGGATCCCGTGGCAATCCTGGCCCAGCAGCTTTTGGTGCAGTGGTTTATGAGAATGGAAAGACGTTAAAAGAAGTAGCCAAAACTATTGGAGTAGCTTCCAATAATGTTGCTGAATATCGCGGTTTAATAGCTGGACTAACGGCAGCACATGAAATAGACGCAACAGCTGAGATTGAAGTTCGGATGGATAGCAAGCTCGTGGTTGAGCAAATGTCCGGAAGATGGCAGATCAAGCATCCAGATATGAAGAAGTTAGCTTTTCAAGCGCGCGATATTCATCCACGTGAGTTGATCACTTTCACTTGGATTCCCCGCGAAGAAAATTCACATGCTGACCGCATCCTTAATGATGTTTTAGATGGAGCGCCAAGCTCTGTAAAAGAACCTATTCAACAAAATTTCTTAATGGAGCGTTTAATAAGTGGCGAAGAGCCAACCACAATTTATTTAATCCGACATGGTGAGACTATTTTAACGCCAGCGCGAAAATTTTCTGGGAGTGGTCCGTTAAATCCAGAGCTAACCGATATTGGTATTTCTCAGGCTAAAGCAGTTGCTAAAGAAATCGTTAAATTAAAACCAGATTTATTATTTTCTTCATCGCTTCGTCGTACCCAAGAAACTGCAGCCAGAATTTCCGCAAGTACAAAATTGAAAATAATTACTCAAGATATTTGGATTGAACAATCTTTTGGAAAATGGGATGGTATGTCGGTTGCTGAAGTGTCAGCAGAATACCCAGCTGAATATAAGCATTGGCTGGCCGCTACTTCTTATATCCCTCCTGAGGGTGAGTCCTATGATGAAGTCACTGCTCGAGCTTTGGAAGGAATTGATCAAGTTGCTACCGACAATCCAGGAAAGAAAATTGTTGTGGTAACTCACAATGGAATCATCAAAACTGCGGTAGCTGCAATTATTGGCGCCCGTCCAGAGAGCATTTTCTGTATTGATATTTCGCCGTGCAGCATCACCACAATTTCGGTTTGGCCATCTGACAATTTGATGGCGCTGCGTGGTTGCAACGAGCGCGGCCACCTTCGAGAATAAGGTTTAACCTATGTCTTACTTAAAGTTAGCGCTACTAGTACTAGTTTTTGCCGCCACCATTTACTTAATCCGCGGCAATCGAGCAATCGGTTCGAAATTGACTGAAAACCGGCGTAATTTAAAAGCGATTTCGGCGCAACTACAGCAAACTGAAGATTCGCTCCAATTGCTTAATCTATTAGCACTTCCGGAATTAGGAGATAACAAGAATTGGAAGTACGTACTCTCATTCACAAGTTTTCCAGCGCGCTTTGCATCTTTGCTGGAGCTCATTCCGTCAATAACAAATCAAACTTTGCCACCAAAAGAGATTCATTTAAACATTGCTAAATCTGAGATTAGTCAACTTCCATAATCTCTCCGAAATCACTTAGAAGTTGCTGGAATTAAGATATTTGAAGTTTCGGATATCGGACCCGGGAAGAAACTAATTCCAACTCTTAATCGCACGGACCTTCCAGTCATTGTGATTGACGATGACTTAATAATCGATCCAGATTTAACTTTAAAAATCATGATTCAATATAAACTTTATCCAAATTCCGTAATTGCTAGTCGGGCACATCATGTGACTATTGAGAAGAATGGAAATATCCAAACTTTTGCGCAATGGGAGAAACAATGGAGCCAATCAAATGGCCCAGAAGCTGAAATGTTTGCAACTTCGGGTGCTGGAACGCTATTTACAAAAGAGCTTTTACATCCAGAAGCCCTTGATGAAGATCTTTATGCCGAACTCTCATTCCATACTGATGATCTTTGGTGGTATTTCCAAGCGCGAAGAATTGGCGTGAACGTACGGAGAGTTCCAGGTGTTCGCCCACTTAATTTCATTCCAGATACTCAAGAGCAAGGCTTATGGCGTACCGGAAACCAAGAACGGAATGAAACTAACTTGATTCGATTGCTGGATAAGTTCGAAAAACCTTTTTAAAAGATTAACTTCCCGGGCTTACGGTGGACATATTGAAATCTTTAATTACCAGCGGCGGGAATGCAGCGCGATCGATATCGCCAGCCCATTCTCGAGCTTGCGTCCATTCCGTGGCACCAGCGTGAATAACTCGGGAGAGCACTGAAACTGGCGAATCGTTCCAACGGAAGTTATTGGTAGCGCCTTGCACTTCACCATCTTTAACGTAATAAACACCGTCACGAGTAAGGCCAGTTAATAGGAGCGTGTTTGCATCAACCATGCGGATGTACCACATCGTTGTAAGTAATAGTCCATGGTTAACTTTCTTAACTAAATCACTTAACGAACCAGTTCCATTATCAACCTTCATAATCAAGTTATCGGAAATTGGCGTGTAAGGAAGCTTGGTTGCAGCTGCGGAAGATCTAGTTTGAATTAACGAAGTTAACTCGCCATTTTTCAACCAATCAGTGCGCTTAACGCTCTGGCCGTTATCAAATACTGAACTAAACGGTCCGCTCGATGCATTTGCCACAAATGCTGCACATTCCAAGCCAGCAATCTCTTTATAGGCAGGATCACTAAATAATTGCATTGATACATTAGAAAGTTTTTCGCCAATTCGAGTTCCGCCACCAGGTTTGCTGAAGACTGAACGCCCTTCATGTGCAGCTCGTGCCGCGCTCGTCCACATCATATAAGTAAATAAATCAGTTACAGTTCCAGAAGGCATGATGGTGTCATAGCGACCAGCAGGCAGATCTATTTTCTTGGCTTGCCAATTTAGCCGTTCTCGAATACTTGCGTCGATATTTGCAATTTTTACATTTGCAAAATCTCGAGTTGCAATGCCATCCCATGTAGATCTAGTACGTTGATGAGATTTACCGGTCATCTCGACCCGACCAACAGGCAAGTCGTAGCGAAGTCTTAAGCCACCCTTTGAGCCGACGAAGGTGGTGGCGTTTGTATGTTCGGCATAACCAAATAGTTCAATTTTATCTGTGACAGAACGAGCGAACATATCGCCCAAATCAGGCGCGATCTTTGCGAAAACTTCCGGCCCGGTTGGATTATGTGCATCCTGCCAAGTTCCGCTTACAACGCTTTTCGCTAGCGGTACAAAATCTTCGGCAGCCCCTGATGCTTTTGCAGCAGCACTTGCTTCTGCAAGAACTGTCGGAATATCACCAATATTTATATCAGTTCTAGTTACAGATCCAGCTGCCATTCCACCATCCACTGCAATAAATGCAATGACTGTTATCGAGCGTTCTGC
>SHVK01000037.1 GCA_009694285.1 Candidatus Nanopelagicaceae bacterium
GCTTTAAAATTAATTGTGCATTCTCATCAGCAATTTTTGGAAGTGATTCAGCCTCAACTTCAAAATTTGTGACAAATAGAAATTTCAACATTGCTGGGATTTCCGAGAGAGTAACTATGCGCTCTTGAATAATTGGTAGTGCTGCTTTAACAATTTCTACCTCTTTCGCGTCTCCCTTGATTACTTCTTCCTTGAGCAAAAAAGGAAGAGCCCGTATCAAGAAATCATCAAGTGTTAACTCACGGATTTTATCTCCGTTAATTGCTTCCAACTTTTTCATATCAAATCTGGCAGGTGATGAGTTAACTCTTTCAACGGTAAACAACTCAGCAATCTCTTGCATCGTTACATTTTCACGATCATCACCAGGTGACCAGCCAAGTAATGCCAAATAATTGCAAATTGCTTCAGGCAAGAAGCCCATCTCGCGATACCAGGCAATTGATGTCTCGCCATTACGTTTGGAAAGTTTCGCGTTGTCTTGTCCCATAACAAATGGAAGGTGGGCAAAAAATGGATACTCAGATTCTGGGACTCCCATTGCTTGATAAACCCGGATCTGTCTTGGTGTAGAAGAAAGCAAATCCTCGCCACGAAGTACGTGAGTAACTTTCATCAATACATCATCTACAGCAACGGCCAATGTGTATAGCGGAGATCCATCGGCACGAACTAATACGAAATCTGGGACAAAATCATGTTCGAAAGTTAATTCGCCGCGGATTACATCGGTAAAAGTTGTTGAGCCATCTGGCATCCGCATCCGTAATACCGGTTCGCGCCCAGCGCTCTTAAATTCAGCAACTTGCTCTACGGTTAGATTACGACATTTTCCATCATAACCAGGTGCAGTTCCGGCACTCTTTTGTGCTTCTCTTCGAGCTTCCAACTCATCTGATGAGCAGTAACAATGATAAGCATCGCCCTGCGCTAAGAATTTAGCAGCCCAGTGCGCATATATATCTAAACGTTGCGATTGAAGATAAGGGCCATTTGGGCCACCAACTTCAGGGCCTTCATCCCAATTAAGTCCTAGCCATTTCAAGGTATCAATGGCGGCGGCGATATATTCATCTGTTACACGCAAACGGTCAGTATCTTCAATACGGAAAAGAAATACTCCACCGGTATGACGGGCAAAAGCCCAATCAAATAATGCGGTGCGGATATTGCCCACATGTAGATCTCCAGTTGGTGATGGAGCAAAACGAACTTTTACTGGTCGATCATTGCTATTACTCACCAGCGCTCACTCGATTCTCACTTTTTAGATCTCTTAATTATTGGATTACTTAATGTCCCAATACCCGTAATTGTAAGTGATGTTATCGAACCTTCCGGCATTGGCCCGATACCGGCTGGAGTTCCGGTCAAAATCACATCTCCGGGAAGCAATGTGTAAACCTGAGTTACAAATTCAATAATGGTTGGAATATCAAAAATCATATCTGCGGTATTTCCAGATTGACGAAGTTCTCCATCTACCTCTGCAGTTAATTTCAAGTTAGTTGTATCCAAGTCGGTCTCTATCCAGGGTCCAAGGGGGCAAAAAGTGTCAAAACCTTTTGCGCGACTCCATTGTCCATCTACTTTTTGTAAATCTCGGGCGGTCACATCATTTGCGATGGTGTAACCAAAGATCACATCTTTTGCGTTCTTTTTTTTAACATCTTTGCAAACTTTTCCGATGACAATTGCAAGTTCAACTTCATGATCTACGCGATCGCTCATAGCTGGCCAAACAATTGCATCATCTGGGCCGATTACCGAAGTATTAGGTTTAATAAATAGCACTGGCTCTTTCGGCACTTCACTGTTCATCTCGGCGGCATGGTCTGCGTAATTTTTTCCAACACAGACAACTTTACTACGTGGGATAACTGGCGCTAATAATTTTACATCGGCCAAATTCAACTTCTCACCGGTAAATGTCATCGGCGCATATATTGGATCACCCACCAAGACTGAGACCATTTGATTCTCGCCGATCACACCATAAAGCGGAGAGACAGAAATCTCTTTCGCTGGTGAAAATCTGGCAATACGCATATGGGAATCTTATCGGGCTTATCGGGCCGGTTATCTAGTGCTTGACGCTTTTGTTACTTGTTCAAATTGTTTAATAGGTGCTGATATTGCCATCTTGATCGACGCTAGCAAGTAAGGCTGATGGTGATATCTCGCGAATTGCCAATTGCGCCCGGGCAATTGGTTTGCTTCCAAAAGTGATTGCTGATTCGATAGCAGTCGCCCCACTTGAAAGCGCCATTCCCAGAGCAAGCTCAAGTGCATCTAAAGTAATTGAATCTAACTCAACTGATGCTGCCGCATATGTTCTTCCAGTTTCATCTCGCACTGCTGCACCTTGTGTGGCACTAACTCGCGCTGCAGTTGCCTTAGCAAGTGTTAATAATTTTTCATCTTCCGGATTGCTAAATGTCATTTTTGAGATCACTTACCGATTTATCTGCTTGTTCCACTTCCTCATCATTTACAAATTCAAGCAAAATGCTGCCAATCCGCTTACGGCGACCGATTGGTCTTTCCGCTGTATAGCGCCAATTGCCTATTGTAATTTCGCTACCAGGAATAGGTACTTGACCTAAATGCTTTCCCATCAATCCACCAATAGTGTCCACCGACTCTTTATCTTCTTCATCAAATTCAATTTCAAGTTCACGTTCCAAATCATCTAAATGTAACCTTGCTTGAATTCTTACTTTCTTATTTCCTTCACCAATCCACTCCAAAACCTCTTCTTCGTCATCATATTCATCTACAATTTCGCCAACAATCTCTTCAAGAATATCTTCGATAGTGATTAGACCTGCAGTTCCACCGTACTCATCAACCACAATTGCAAGATGGATTTGGTGAGATTGCATTTCGCGTAATAACTCATCTGCCATTTTATTTTCAGGCACAAAAGTTGCTGGCCGCATCAACTCTTCAACTTTTTCACTTTGCTCAGCTTCTCTAAAATCATGCGTCCGTTTTGCTAAATCTTTTATGTAAGCAATACCAATAATTTCATCTAAGTCATCTCCGATTACCGGAATTCGCGAATATCCAGATCTGAGTGCCAGTGAAAGTGCTTGACGTAAACTTTTATCTCGTTCGATATAAACCATTTCGGTCCGCGGAACCATTACTTCGCGCACTAATGTGTCACCCAACTCAAAAACTGAGTGAATCATTTCATGCTCATCATCCTCAACAAATCCTTGCTCACGTGCCTGATTTACTAAATCACGAAACTCAGCTTCGGTCGTAAATGGTCCGCCTCTAAAACCTTTTCCTGGTGTGATTGCATTACCAATTGCGATTAGCAAACGCGTTACTGGAGAGAGCACTACAGCTAGCGCTCCGGCAACAATCGCACCCGGACGAGCCCATTTAACTGGATGCTGTCTTCCGAGGGTGCGTGGGCCAACTCCTACTAAAACATAAGAAATTATCAACATTCCTAGGACCGTTACTGAAAGCGCAACCCGGCGATCAGTAAAGGTATCAAGTGCGATCGTTGCGACAATTACAGTTGCCGCCAGTTCACAGGCTTTACGTACTAATAGAACCACATTTAAATATTTACTCCGATTTGAAGTAACTTGTAGCAGCCAAGCGCTTCCACGTTTTTTTGAACTAATTAGCTCTTCAACGGCAATTCGAGAAATGGAATTTAGGCTCGCTTCAGTTCCAGCTAAAAATCCCGCAAAAACCAAGAGCAGGATTATGATCAAGAAATTAAAGGCGTTCATTTCTGCCAATCTTGAACTATCTTGCTTTGGAGTGCAAACATTTCGGCTTCTTCTGCTGGCTCCAAGTGGTTAAAGCCAAGTAAATGCAAGATCCCATGAACTAGCAAAATGCTTAATTCATGCTCCATTCCATGCCCTGCAATATCTCCTTGCTTGCGGGCAACATCTGGACAGATAACTACATCACCAAGCACTACTGGAACTTGGTCATTTTTGGAAATTTCATTTGGCCGCAGCTCATCCATTGGAAAAGATAAGACATCTGTTGGGCCTGATTCATCCATCCACTCTTCATGAAGGCGGGTCATCTCGGCCTCGTCAACAAGTGAGATTTCAAGTTCTGCTCGCTTGTCAACCAGAAGTTCTTGCAGGGCAAATGCGGCTAAGTCAATTAATTCAACTTCAGCACAGGTTGCACCTGAACGATTATCAATTTCTATTGACACCTAGCGGTCTGCGCCTCGCTTAATTTGTCTAACCTGATTGGCCTCGTCATAACGACCATATGCAGCCACTATGTCGCCAACAAGTTTATGTCTAACAACATCTTCTTGAGTTAGATCCATAAATTCTAGATCGTTTACACCATCTAAAATATCTCGCACAATTCGCAAACCGGAAGTTACGCCACTCGGTAAATCAATCTGAGTTATATCTCCAGTAATCACCATCTTTGAATTAAAACCTAGTCGAGTTAAAAACATTTTCATCTGCTCGGCCGACGTATTTTGGGCTTCATCAAGAATAATAAAAGCATCATTCAAGGTTCTTCCACGCATATATGCAAGCGGTGCTACTTCGATAGTTCCTGCCGCTAATAATTTAGGAATTGAATCTGGTTCGATCATGTCCTGCAGTGCATCAAACAAAGGTCGCAAATATGGATCGATTTTTTCATGCAAAGTACCGGGAAGAAAACCAAGACGCTCCCCTGCTTCAACTGCGGGTCGGGTAAGAATTATTCGACTAAATTCTTTACTTTGCAAAGCAGCAATAGCTTTTGCAACTGCCAAATAAGTTTTTCCAGTTCCAGCTGGTCCAATACCAAAGACGATTGTATTTTTATCAATGGCATCAACATATTTTTTCTGATTAGCTGTCTTTGGGCGAATGGTACGTCCACGTGAACTTAGAATATTTAACGAGAATACTTCTGCTGGTTTGGAATCTGAAGTAATCATCTTCATGCTTCGCTTAACTGCATCAGTGGTGATAGTTCCACCAGATCGCACTACAACACTTAGTTCAAGTAATAATTTCTCTAATAAGAGGATCTGGATGCGATCTCCAGAAGCAAGCACGGTTTCGCCTCTCACGGCTATTTCAAGATTTGGAAATGCTTTTTCGATCTCACGTAAATTTGTATCCCCTGCGCCCAGCAAATTAACCATTGAGATGCCAGCGGGCAGTGCAATTGATACAGCGTTATTTGGCTCCATTAATACCAGTCTAGCCCGGAGGCCAAGTAAAAGATCGGCCACCCATGAGGTGCAAGTGAGCGTGAAAAACGGTTTGACCCGCTTCGGCGCCGGTATTAAAAGTTAAGCGGTAGCCCGATAAACCTTTTTCTTGGGCCAACTCACCAGCTTTGGCCAAGAGTTTGGCGGCGGCTTGTGGATCTTTCTGGGCCACTTCAGCACCATTTTCATAATGCTTTATTGGTATCAATAAAAGGTGGGTAGGGGCTTGAGGGGCGATGTCAGCGATCACAAAAATATCTTGATCTTCAAATATTTTTGCAACTGGAATTTCATTTTTGGAGAATTTACAAAATAAACAATTTTGTTCACTCAATTGAGAATCACCACCCTCCTCTTTTTTCACCTTACTACCATTTCCCGGTTCTAGACATTACAACCGAAGTCGCGGCAGCGCCAGCATTTGCAGCACGCAACACGCTCTCTCCAAGTCGTACCACTTTTGCGCCAGCAGCAGTAAAAGTGTTAACTTCAAATTCACTTAAGCCACCTTCTGGGCCAACAATTAAAATTACATCTGCTTCTTGGTTTATTTCGATTTGGGACAAACGATTTTCGGCTGATTCATGCAATACAAAGATATTTTGTAAATCTCTAATTTTTGAGATCAAACTTTCAGTTGAATGAGTATTAGCAATTACCGGAATTCTTGTTCTGCGAGATTGCCGTGAACTTTCGCGAGTGACGTTTTGCCATTTCCTTAAACTCTTATCATCAATCTTTCCGATACTGTGTTGGCTCTGCCAAGGAATTATCTCATCAACTCCGACTTGAGTTAAGAAATCTACCGCTTCTTTATTGGCATCATTTTTTAGGATTGCTTGAACTACAACTACTCGCTGCTTTGCAGCTGAATCAAATCCGCGAGTATAAATTTCAACAGTAAAACTTTTCTTGCTGAGTTGACTGACTTTACCTATTGCCCAGTTCCCTGCACCATTACTGATTTTTACTTCTTCGGATTGTTTTAACCTTAGGACGTTAACTCCATGGTGTGCTTCTTCTCCGTCAACTTCAATTTCACTCGCCGAAAAATCAGTGCCTTCTGGTACGAAAAAGGTAGATAACATCAACGGCCAAGTGCATCTTTTAGACGACCGAATAAACCATTCTCTCGATTATCTACTTTTGCACTTTCAGCAGAATCCCCACGCAAGTTTGCAAAGTTACGAACTAATTCTTCTTCAGCTTTATTTAACTTGGTTGGTATGACAACTTCCACATGCACAAATAGTTCACCACGATGCGAACTTCTTAATTTAGTTACACCCCGGTTTTTAATTGAAATCACAGTTCCACTTTGAGTACCTGCCTTGATATCAACTTTGCTTTCACCATCTAATGTTTCAATACTCACTGTTGTACCGAGGACTGCACTTGTCATCGGAATTGTGAGTGCCATATGTAAATCATCGCCACTACGCACCAGATATTCATGGGCCTTCTCAACAATTTCTACATAAAGATCTCCAGCAGGTCCACCTCCTGGTCCAACTTCTCCTTGACCACTCAGCTGAATTCGATTTCCAGTTTCAACTCCTGCTGGTATCTGCACATTTAATGTTCTTCGTGATCGCACTCTTCCGTCTCCAGCGCATTCACGGCATGGATCGGTAATAACACTTCCAAAGCCTTGGCAATTAGCACATGGTCGTGAACTCATCACTTGGCCTAGAACAGAGCGAGTTACCTGTTGAACTTCTCCGCGACCTTGGCAGATTGGGCATTGTGTTGGTTGCGCCGAACCAGATGATCCAGATCCAGTGCACTTTGTACAAACTAAAGCTGTTTCAACTGTGATCTCTCGGTCGCTTCCAAAAGTTGCTTCCATCAAATCAATTTCAATTCGGATTAATGCATCTTGACCGCTGCGCACTCGCGGACGTGGACCTCTTGAACCACCTCCGCCAAAAAAGGCATCCATAATGTCACCGAAACCAAAACCACCACCAGCACCACCAAAATTAAAACCTTGGCCTCCGCGGTCAAAATTAGAACGCTTATTTGGATCGCTCAAAACTTCATACGCTGCGGTAACTTCTTTGAAACGATTTTGCGCAACTGGATCTGGGTTTACATCTGGATGCAATTCACGAGCAAGTTTGCGATATGCGCGTTTGATCTGATCACTTGATGCATTTCTTTCCACACCAAGCACATCGTAAAAATCAGCCATTAAAATCCTGCTTCTAGGAAGCGACTTACATATCTAGCGACTGCGCTGACCGCACTCATTGATCCAGAATAATCCATTCGAGTTGGCCCAATAATTCCTAAGTTAGCTACTCGCTCTCCTTCAGGCCCATACCCCGATGTAACAATGCTCGTTAATTGCAGATTAGTATTGTCTTGTTCGTGGCCAATTTTAACTTTAGTTCCCTCTGCCGTTTCGCCAAGTAGGTGAAGTAATACAACTTGTTCTTCTAGAGCTTCTAAAATCGGATGAAAGCTTGTTGCGAAATCACTTGGGATTCGCGCCAAATTTGCAGTTCCTGAAACTATTACTTTTTCTTCACTTCTTTCAATTGCCATTTCCAGAATTACATTAACCACTGAAGTTACATTTGTTCGTTCAGTAGGTTCAAATTTCTCAGTGAAACTTTTTAAGGTGTTTGGAATTTGATTTAATTTCTCGCCAGCGCAAATCAGATTAAGTTGGCTTCGCAGTTTTGCTACATTTGCTTCAGTCGTTTGATTTGCTAATTCAACAATTCTTTGTTCGACGCGTCCCGTATCAGTGATTAAAACAATCATTAAGCGCAATAGTGTCAAAGGCAAAATTTCTATATGTCTAACTGCAGATTTTGAAAGAGATGGATACTGAACAATTGCTACTTGCTTGGTAACTTGAGCAAGTAAGCGAACTGTTCGATTAACTACATCATCAAGATCTACGGCACCTTCTAAAAAGTGATCGATGGCCCGGCGTTCTGGTGCAGACAAAGGTTTCACTGTTGAAATGCGATCAACAAAAACTCGATAGCCAAGATCGGTTGGTATCCGCCCAGCACTTGTATGTGGTTGAGAAATTAAGCCCTCTTCTTCGAGAAGTGCCATCTCATTTCGAATTGTTGCTGGTGAAATTCCTAGCGAATGTCGCGCGGCTAAAACTTTTGAGCCGACAGGTTCATTTGTGGCGACATAATCATCAACGATCGCTCTTAATATCTCGAGGCGGCGATCGGCGATCATCAAAAGCTCCTAGATTTAACAGGCTAAGCAGGTTAAGCATTGGCACTTAACTCGGTCGAGTGCCAAATTTACCCCCTAAATAGTGACTAAGGCGATCGAAAGGGCGGTCAGCAGCACAAATGCCGGCAGGGCGGTCGATCCTTTGCCGGCCCTGAAGTGGACTCCAACGGCTCCAGCCATCACAAACCACAGCCCGACCAAAGCTAACCAGCCAATAGCGGTGACTCTGATTCCAAGCAAAATTCCGAAAGCACCGAGCACTTCAAAGATTCCGACGATCCGGGCAAGTGAGTCCTTAACCCCGACATCACGTGTTCCAGATAGCCCTTTTTCATTTCCACTGGCTTTTGATACTCCAGATAGAAAGAAGATAATTGCCAAGATGATCGAAAGTACTAAGTTGAAAGTTTCCATAACTAGAGAATACTCCATGAACTTTTACTAATACTGCTTATTTGGCTTAGTTGTCTAAGGCTCTAACTATTTGATCTGCGAGTAAACGGCCTGATATCGACAATTTAAGTAATCCTGATTGCCAAGCCTTCTCATCTAAGTGACCTTGAGCAAGATAAGAATTCAGTATCGCTAATTCCGCCTCAGTGAAAAAAGCTAATGGCAAACCAGAAGAGAGTCGGATTCGTAACAAAATCTCTTCAAACCGTAACTGCTCT
>SHVK01000038.1 GCA_009694285.1 Candidatus Nanopelagicaceae bacterium
TGTAATTGCACTTTGAAAATCTCCATCTTCTAAAGCCTGGTCTGCAATCACTAAATCAGGATCATCTGGAATTACTTGCTCATTTGGAAGGCCATTCGATATTCCAGTCACTCCTTGCTCGGCTGCAAGTTCAACTACTTTGTTTAACACAACTTCAAGTTGATCAGCAGGAATCATAGAATCAAATAGCGGTGCAACTTGTTCGGCAATAATTGCCATAACCGTTGGAATTGTCGCAACTCGTAAAGCTTGTGCAACTTCAGGTTGCGCATCAGCATTCAAAACTGCCAAGGACCATCTTTGTGATGCTTCATTATGTTTGCGATGAAGTGCTTCTAATGCTCGGACTAATAATTGAGATTCTTCACTTCGAGGTGACCAGACAACTAAAATTACTGGAACTTGTTTTGAGCCAGGGATAATTTCTTTTACCAGGGAGTTTTCATCAACATCGCGGCGAGCGCTACCGCCAGCACTTACTGAATCTATAGGGGGTGTCTTTTTAGCGGCTAAAGCACTTAGGTCTATCGCTCGGTTAAATTGTTGCGGCAATCCACCCGAAATACTCACTGCGCTATCCTGCCACCGATTTGCGCCATTTGCGATGGTTTTCGACCGCGCCTAAAATTTCATTAATTCCGATATTTTCTTGCGCCGATGCAATCAAGATTTCTGGTTTCCAACCATCTGCACGTGGTGATAATTCGATTGATCTAGCCAATTCAGCTGCCACATTTTCAGCCCCTGCTAAATCTCGATCACTCTTATTAATTACGTAAATATCACCAATTTCTAAGATCCCAGCTTTTGCAGCTTGAACTCCATCACCCATACCAGGTGCCAATAAGACAATTACAGTGTCTACATACTTCATAATCTCAACTTCACTCTGACCAACTCCAACTGTCTCAACAATAATTTCGGTAAAGCCAGCGTTGGCCACTAATGCGATTGCTTGTGGAGTTGCGGCAGCTAATCCGCCTAAATGTCCGCGCGAACCCATCGAGCGGATATAAACCCCAGCATCCAAGTAATGCTCTTGCATTCGAATTCGATCCCCAAGTAGCGCGCCTCCAGTAATTGGCGAAGATGGATCAACTGCTAAAACCCCAACTAAATCCCCACCTCTGCGGATCGCCTTCACCAATGCT
This sequence comes from Candidatus Nanopelagicaceae bacterium, assembly GCA_009694285.1. Classification (GTDB taxonomy): domain Bacteria; phylum Actinomycetota; class Actinomycetes; order Nanopelagicales; family Nanopelagicaceae; genus UBA3012. The sequence continues at coordinate 1,152 of SHVK01000038.1, forward strand.
GAAGTAATAGTGGATTTACCAACTCCAGGGGAACCAGTTATGCCGATACTCCGGCTCTTTAACGCACCTTCGGCCACCAGTTGATCGGGCAATTTCCCGCCATCTTCAACCCATGAAATTGCTTTTGCTAAAGCGGGTATATCAAGGGCAATCTCGCCACGAGCAAGCGCTTCGCTATCAAAAGCCGGGTCTGGACTCACATATGACACGATACGACGCTATGAACGCTTTTGCGAGTCAACCCCCGATCATTCCTAATATTCCGGGGATTATCGGTTTTGACCATGTAGGTGTGGCAGTTGCAGATTTAAATGAGGGCATTACTTTCTATCAAAACATTTTTGGTGCGGTCTTACTTCATCAAGAAATTAACTCTGCGCAAGGGGTGCATGAAGCGATGCTCTCTATCGGCACTATCGGCAATTCAACTTTGCAATTGTTAGCTCCCCTAACTCCCGAATCACCAATCGGAAAATTCTTAAGTAAAAATGGCCCTGGAATTCAACAACTCGCGCTAACCGTAAAAGATCTACAAGCGGCTATGGATGCCGCAGTTGATCTCGGAATTAGAGTATTAAATCCAGCACCAGTGGTTGGAACTAAAGGAGCACTAATTAATTTCTTGCACCCAAAAGATTGCGGCGGAGTTCTTATCGAACTCGTTCAAGCAAAGTAAATTTCTTAAACTCTTCTTGAACTCACTAAAGTCTAAGTGCGTTGAAATCCAGTCTTCCCGGTAACACATCTGCAAAATATGATGCGGCGGCTGTTGGTAAACCAACATCTTCACCGGCTCGTTCGTTAAGAAACCAGCGATGTTCTAGCACTTCGTGAAACAACTGAGCCGGTGGTAATTTTCCACGCAATGAATCAGGCATCGAACTCATAATTGGATTAAATATTTCTCGTTGCCATTTTCTGGCAGTTTCACGCTCTGGTGGAAGCGGTGTTGATTCGCGCGCTCGATATCTATCGAAAGAGGCCAAGATTCGCTTTGCCTGCAACTCCTCTGCTTCTAGCCCAATCAAATTTCGTAAACGGTTTTGGTGATAACCAGCAGCAACCAATTTTGGTTGGAAAATTAAAGCTTGCTTAGCACCATCAAGTGAAACTGAAACTTCTTCTACAGCAAAACCTAAATCTTGCAGAGCGCGCATCGCCCGTTCTACCGCTTTACGATCATTTGGATCTAACTCTTGCTTCTCTTTTAACATCGCCCAAAGTCTGCGATAACGTTTGACTACTGCTTCACTTGAACGGATCGGATCAATTCCTGGGTGCAGTAATCCACCGGATGCTAAATCATCCAACTCTGCAGCCACATTAAAGAGGGCAATCTCTAAATCATGCTCTCGCTGACCATTAGATAAGTGTTCATGAAATTCACCGGTTTCGGCATCTACTAAATAAGCAGCAAAACCATCACCATCGCGCCGAAATAAGGTATTTGAAAGTGAGCAATCCCCCCACCAAAATCCCAATAAATGTAAACGAACTAATAAAAGCGACAGCGCACTTGCCATAGTCTCGATCTCATGAGGAGTCACATTTCGCGTCAAAATAATTCGGTAAGGAAGTGAGAATGGCAGGTATCGAGTAACGATAATTGCCGGAAGTGGAACACCTGTTGCACTTTCGCGGCCATCAACAACTGCAATTGGCTCAACTGATGGAGCAGATCTATTTGCTAACTCCCGAAGATGTGCGTACTCACGTTTTGCAAATTCGGGGACAGTTTCCTTAATTGCAAAAACTTCGGCTTTTTCAGGTGTACCTACATTTACCAGTCGCACCACATGCCGTGAAATACCGCGCTGTGCACCAAGTTCGGCATCTTCCTCCCACTGATCTAATGGGAGTTCCCACGGCAATGAGGTCAATAAGGCGATCTCTTCTCCGGAACCTAGAATCGTCAACGCCATAGCCATATTCTCGCCTATTTAAGTTAACGGGAGTTAAACTCACCCTTATGGCCTCAAAATCTGGCGCAGATCAATCATTTGGTGAGCCTGGCGCTCCTTTTAATCAATCTCACCCCTTTTACTTTGGCTTTATCGCAGCTCTTGGAGCGCTGAGTGCGATAGTTCTGATGCGTGCGCTGGCTTCAGTGAGTCAAGTTTTCGTACTGCTCGTTGTAGCAATGTTTTTAGCTATGGGATTAAATCCCGCAGTTGAGGCAATTAGAAGACGTGGGTTAAAAAGATCAACTGCCGTTGCTGTCGTGTTCGCTTGTGTCATTGGATTTGTAATTCTCTTTGGATATTTGGTTATTCCACCGATCGTTTCTCAGAGCAATCAACTTATTGCTTCCTCGCCAGAATTATTAAATAACTTAACTAAAAATCCAACAATCGCACATTTGAATGAGCAGTATGGAGTTATCGATACTCTGCAAAGTAAGTTGCAACTCTGGATCAAAGATGGAAAATTTGTGTTGACAGCTTTTGGTGGAATTGTTGGAGTTGGAAAATCAGTACTATCTGGCGCATTTTCAGCACTAACAATTATCGTACTGACTCTTTATTTTTTAACTTCACTTCCGCAGATAACTAAGATTGCTTACCGCTTAGCTCCAGCTTCGCGTCGTGAGCGAATTGCAAATATCTCAGATGCAATTATCGCTCGAATAGGTACTTTTGTTGGAAGCCAAGTCTCAATCTCTGCATTAGCAGCAGTAGTGATGTTTGTAGTCGGAGAAATACTTCGAATTCCTTATGCAACTTCAATTGCCATGGTCGTTTTTGTTGCTGCTTTAATCCCTCTAATTGGCCATTTTATCGCGGGATCAATTTTTACAATTGTGGCCACTGCTCAAACCCCAACTACTGGTTTAGTGGCATTTATTACTTATATACTTTACGTACAAATTGAGAATTACATAATTGCCCCAAGAGTTATGAAACGTTCTCTCTCTATACCTGGAATAGTCACCATAGTTTCAGCATTAATTGGAACATCGCTTCTTGGATTAGTTGGCGGTTTGCTTGCGGTCCCAGTTGCCGCTGCGGTTATTTTGATTTTAGAAGAGGTAGTTTTCCCACGTGCTGAAAAAAGTTAATACTCTGTAGGTAGTGGGGATTTGGCGGGATTCACAATTTTAGTAATTTCATTCAACACCCGATAAACATAGGGTTCGCCCACCCAAAGATGCTTTGCTCCATCAACTGCGATGATTTCAATCTGTGTTAGTGGCGCAAAAGCAGTTACCGCCTCTTTTGGCTTCAAGTAATCATCAAACTCCGGAACAAGAGCAATAACCGACCGGCCATCATTTGCCCACCATTGCAGATCACTTAACCCTGCTGTACGCAAGGGAGGGCTAAGTAAAATCAAACCTTTAACTCGCGGATCTCTGGCATGACGAAGTGCTAAATCTGTTCCGAAAGACCAACCAACTATCCAAAGATTTTGCGAATCAGAATTATCAGAATTAGTTGCTGCAAAATCTATTGCTGCTTGCACATCATGGATTTCACCATCACCATTTTCAAAATGGCCGTCGCTAAGTCCAGCTTCACTCTCTGTTCCACGTGAGTTGAAACGCAAAATATTTAAATCAGCCAACTCTGGCAAACGTGCTGCGGCTTTACGGAAGATATGACTATCCATCATTCCTCCGGCGGTTGGCAAAGGGTGTAACATCACCAGAGTTCCGGCACTAGGTTTCATAGGTCTCAGCGGTCGTGCGATTTCAGCTACCAGATTCAAGCCATCAGAGGTCAACAACTTAAATGGTTCACGAAGTGCTGGGAGCACAGTGTTTGCTCTGATCAGTTCGGCCATTCCCTAATTATGCGCTAACAAAGTTAATGAAGTTGCTTTTTTATAAGTAAAAACTGAGATTAACTGAGATGATTAGCAGATGTCATCAATCACAGATTCAACTTTTGCGACCCACTACCCCGCAACCGGTGCAGTTTTTGCACATTATCCAAATACCACGGCAAGCCAGGTTCAAGAAGCTATCGAGCGCGCTCGTGAATCCCAAATTTGGTGGTCTTCCCAAAGTGGTCACAGCCGCCGGAAAATTCTTTTGGCTTGGAATCGACTTTTAACAAAACGGATTGATGAGGGTGCACAATTGATTTCTGCTGAAACTGGCAAACCATTTAGCGATGCGAAACTTGAAACTTCACTTGCGATTGGTCACCTTGGTTGGGCGGCACGTAAAGCTAGTTTTTACTTAAAAACTACTAAACGCTCACCTGGCTTATTGATGGCAAATATGTCTGCTCAAGTTGAACGCTCCCCATTTGGTGTAGTTGGCGTTATCGGTCCATGGAATTATCCAATTTTCACCCCTATGGGATCAATCGCTTACGCATTGGCTGCTGGCAATACCGTTGTATTTAAACCCAGTGAATACACACCTGCTATTGCAATATGGCTTGAAGCAACGCTTCGTGAAGTACACCCAGAGCATGATCTTTTAACAGTAATTCCGGGTTTGCCAGAAACTGGAAAATTTTTAACGGCAGCTACATCTGGAGTAGATAAAATTTCATTCACTGGATCTACAGTGACTGCAAAAAAAGTTGCTGCTGTTTGTGTCGAGAAGATGATTCCCTTTGTACTTGAGTGCGGTGGCAAAGATCCAGTTATTATTGATAAAGATGCAAATTTAGATCTTGCGGCTGAATTTACCTTGTGGTCTGGAATGTCAAACGGCGGTCAAACATGCATTAGTGCAGAACGGGTATATGTGCATGAAGCAGTCGCTGATAAATTTATTGAACTATTAAAATCTAAAGCAAATGCAATATCCGCAGGTGTTAATTATGGACCCGCAACCATGCCTCGTCAGTTAGATATCATTCAATCTCATATTAATAGTGCTCTACATGATGGGGGCTCAGCAATTGTTGGCGGATCTGACTCAGTGCATAAGCCTTTTGTAGATCCAGTAATTATTTGTGAGGTAGCTGAATCTTCACCTGCGATCACCGAAGAAACTTTTGGACCAATCTTGATTGTAAATCGCGTTCCAACTATGGATGAAGCAATAAAAAGATCTAACGCCACCTCATACGGTTTGGCTGCTGCTGTTTGGTCTAAACACCATGGTCATGAAATTGCCACACAACTCAAATGTGGCATGGTTTCTATCAATTCAGCAATCTCCTTTGCTGCTATTGCATCATTGCCTTTTGGTGGTGTTAAAAATAGTGGAATGGGGCGAATTCACGGGGCTGAAGGATTGCTTGAATTTACGTATTCACGCTCAGTTGTAAAACCGTACTTTCAATTACCTTTGAAATTTACTACATTTAACAGAACTACTCGAGCAGATAAAATAATTACCGGAATTGTAAAATTGTTACATGGGAAAAGTATCGGATAAATTATTTAGTAGTTAATATCTTGGGGTATTACGAGTTCGTTCAATCTTTGGTGCCCGGCGATTGCGAGATTCCCAACAAGGTGTATGCCAGTGTCGTCTGGTTTCTGCATCATCTTCAGCCCAAGCAACAATATGTGGCGTACCCATACGTATCTCTTGATCACAACCTGGGCAGCGATAAACTTTGCTTGAACTAGAGCCGGTAATTCTTCTTACTCGGTAACCATCTTCAAGGGTTTCATTGGATGGATTTATTTCACGCTCGCCATCATCATCACTAGGGGCACGGCGATGTTTACGAGGGCTCATTCTCCAATTCTTGCCTACTTTTCAATTCTTTCGGCATCTTTCCAATCTGGATTACCCCCAGCCTTGCCTATATGGCAAAGTAGGGAGTGTGAGTTCAACTTCCTCAGCCATTGAAGTCCACGGACTCTTGAAGAGCTACCCGAATCATGTCGCAGTAGCCGGAATAGATCTTGAAGTTAAAAGTGGCGAAATATTTGCACTGCTTGGACCCAATGGTGCTGGGAAAACTACAACGGTTGAGATCCTTGAAGGTTATCGATCTCGTGATGGCGGCTCGATATCTGTGCTTGGGGTTGACCCCGCCAATACTGATGTTCGGGCATGGAGAAACCGAATCGGAATAGTTTTGCAATCAACAAAAGATGCGGCTGATTTAACTGTTGAAGAAGTAATCTCACATTTCGCTGGTTATTACTCCAACCCGAAAGATGTCGATCAAGTAATAACAGCGGTTGGGTTAATTGAAAAACGTAAAGCAAAAGGCGAGCAACTCTCTGGTGGGCAACGCCGCAGGTTGGATGTCGCACTTGGAATTCTTGGCAACCCGGAGCTGCTCTTTTTAGATGAGCCAACTACCGGGTTTGACCCTGAAGCAAGACGAGCCTTCTGGGATTTAATTCGCCAACTCAAGAATGATGGCACCACAATTTTGATGACCACTCATTACTTAGATGAGGCTGAGGCGCTCGCTGATCGATTAGCAGTAATGATAAATGGAAAAATCCTGGAAGTTTCCACACCAGCTTTACTTGGTGGGCGGGCGCGGGCAAAAGCTCGAGTAAGTTGGAGTGAAAATGGCAAAAGTAATTTGGAGTTAACTGATGCGCCCACTGATTTTGTAAATCAGTTGAGTTCTCGTATTGGTGGAGAGATTCAGGATCTTTCGGTAAGTAGACCAAATCTTGAGGATATTTATCTTGAAATGATTGGTGAAAAAGTATGAGCCAATCAAAATTACCAAGCACTTTAAAAATTGGAATTAGTCGAGGATTTCTAGAAATAAAGCAGTTTATGAGGCAACGAGAATCAGTTGTTTTTACATTGTTATTTCCAGTCCTCTTATTACTAATTTTTGGTTCGGTGTTTAAAGATGAAATTGCACCTGGCGTCACTTTTAGCCAATATTTTGTAGCAGGCATGATCGCATCAGGTTTAGTAAACACCGGATTTCAACAATTAGCGATAACTATTCCGATGGAACGTGATGATGGAACTCTTAAACGTTTGCGTGGAACTCCAGCACCTGCATCTTCGTATTTTATTGGAAAAATAATATTGGTATTTGTGAGTATGAGCATTCAAGTTATTTTGTTGTTGATTTTTGGAGTTCTACTTTATGGAATTACTATTCCTTCTGACAGTGCGCATTGGATAACTTTTATTTGGGTAATGTTGCTTGGATTAATCAGCTCAACATTGCTAGGAATCGCCTTTTCTTCCGTTCCAAAAAGTGGTCGTGGTGCATCTGCTGTGGTTTCACCAATCGTGATCATTTTGCAATTTTTTAGTGGAGTTTTTTTTGTTTTTACCCAACTGCCAAGTTGGATGCAAAATTTTGCAGCGATCTTCCCGCTCAAATGGCTCACTCAAGGAATGCGCGCGGTTTTCCTCCCTGATTCATTTGCCGCTCAAGAAGTGGCTGGCAGTTGGGAGTTAGGGAAAATTGCCTTGTTCCTGGGTATCTGGTCAATCGCCGGCTTTTTCTTAGCACTTAAAACTTTCCGGTGGGAGAAGTAAGTTGCTGGCTTTAAAAGTATTGCTGGCACTGGCTCTTTTGTTTGGTGCGGTTCCTGCAAATGCAGTGACCAAGCCATCGCCTACTCCAAAAAAGAGTGCGCCAGCAACCAAGAAGCCAGTTATAAAAAAGAAAGTAGTAAAGAAGAA
>SHVK01000039.1 GCA_009694285.1 Candidatus Nanopelagicaceae bacterium
GATTCTTCTGGTCGAGTAATTCTTGGAATTGATGGAAAAGCAATTGCAATAGGTAAGTCTGAATCGGCAGATGTAATGAAGGTTGGTTCAGTATTAAAGAGCACAGTCAAAGCTCCAGATGGTTCAGTTGCAGTCATGGCATTAAACGCACAACTATTTGATAAGAGTGGAAATCCAATTGTTACTGCTTCTGGTCAGCCAATCTTCTTTGATGCAAAAAGTAAAAAGTTAATTGACCCTAAAGGTAACGCAGTTAAGGTTGAAGCCGGTGGCAAAATTGTCGGAAAGATTTCATCACTTGCTTTCCAAACCGTTAACTTTGCCGCTTAATTACTTCTTCTTAAATCCTGCCGGACACTTTGGATTACTTCCAGAGACTTTCTTTACGATTTTACCTTTCACACAAGAGATAGATTTAATCACAACTTTCGCTGGTGCCTTAGCAGCCGGTGCGGCTGCAGGTGCGGCCACTTCCTGAGTTACCGCCGGAGTTCCACCAGAAGTAGGAGGCGCCGTAAGTTTAATTTTAATCTTTGGAGCACTGAATGAAAATCCGGTTGCACTAAATTTAAAAAATCCAGATGAATCTAGGCCACCGACAACTTTGGCTGAACTATCAACTGTTCCATCAGTTTTGTAAACATTTACTTCAATCTTCGGCAGAGCATCTTTAATTCCCCAGACACAACGTGCATAAGCCTCTGTCAGCAAGAGGTCGTAACGCCCACTAAAAGCATCTGCTGCATAATCTTTGCCACCAGGCTTGTAGTGAGGTGAAGCCACGTCATAACTCATGCTTTCACCATCATAATTTGGAAGAGCGGTCCCATAAGTCATTGAATTTGAGCTAACAAATCCTTGAAAATCACCAGTAGAACAAGAAGTTCCGTAACTTTTTGGGACATTTTTTGGATCAAGAACTACCCGCCACACCGTTGCCAATTTATCTGCTACATCATACTCTTTATCTATTGCTACAACTTTATTGAAGTAAGAGAAAGCTTCTGGTCCCCATGGAATCACCACTCCACGCCGATCGGTCCAAGGGGATTGATTTAACGCAGTGCTAATTTTCTCCCATTTGGCTTTTTGATCAGCATTACTAAATTCATACCGCTTGCTGATAGTTGGAATTCCGATGTTGGCACCTTCGATACTGACTGCATAACGCTTGACTGCATCTGCTGTAGTAGCAATATCCACTTTAGGAGATGTTAATCTTCCAGAGATCCAACCTTGTGGCTTATTTAATAACTTTAAATCGGTCTTAAAAACAACACCATCAGATGCAGTAGCCAACTTCCAGCATTTTGCATCTTTTTCATTTACGTTAAAACATTCTGCACGCGCATTTTCGTCATCAACTGAAACTATCTCAGAAAAGACAGGTGCGATACTTAATAAAATTTTTGCTGGACCAGTAACGCCTTTGTTTATATCTTGAGTTATGTGACCAGTAACTGCAAAATTACTGCCTTTCGAATGGGTTAAACCTGCAAAAGTAAAAATCTGTGGTGGTGTTGCTTCAGAAACCCCTAAAGCTTCTTTTCTAGAAAAGAAAAAATCTGGATTAATACTGCCGCGCGTGCCAGCCAAAGTGCCCTTAACTAAAGTTCCATCATCCTTACGCCATGAAATACTATCGATGCAATTTAAGACTAACTCTTTGTCGCAAGTTGGCAAATAATTTCGCACCTGCAAAACCGAAGTTGCTACAGCACAATTCACATCATCCCAAAGGTCGTCATTTTCGGCGCCACATCCAGAGTAAGAAGTGGCTCCACCTGAGGTTGCTCCCGCTTTTGAAAGGTAATTTCCAGAGATTGGATCTTTATCATCGCGAAAACTCATCACCCGATAGAGATCAGCATCATCAACCGCATTTGCTTGAGTTATTCCTAGAACGCTAACGCCACTTACTGCTAAAACTGCAGATAGAGAGAAGGTGAGTAGGCGGGAGAGAAAGGGTCCGGTTCGCATACTCAATTATCACCCCTAAAGGTGAGATTTTGGAAGGAAAAATAGGGGGTTTCCCTACTCTTTGACCGCTCCAGCAGCTAATCCATCAACCAAGTAGCGATTAAAGAAGATGAAAATGATCACCATTGGGACCAGAGCGAAGAAGGCCGCTGCCATCAACTCATTCCACAAAACTCGGTACTCGCCAATCAATTGGCCAATTCCTAAAGAGACAGTCTTCCGCTCAGTTGTATTAATAAATACCAATGCAAAGAGGTACTCATTCCATCCGGCGATGAAGGCATAAATAGCAGTCGCTGCGATTCCGGGCCACGCCAAAGGCAAGATGACCGATCTAAAGACGCGAATTCGATTAGCCCCGTCAATGGAGGCGGCTTGATCCAGGTCTCTGGAGATTCCGTTGAAATATCCGCGCATCATCCAGGTACAGAAAGGAATGGTGAAGGAGATATAAACAATCACTAACCCGTAAAGGCTATCAAGTAGGTTGAGAGTCTTAAAAGTCTTGTAGTAAGGGATCAAAAGCATAATTGATGGGAATAATTGAGTTGCTAGCAAGAAGGACATATAAAAACTGCGCCCTCTAAATTTAAATCTAGAGATTCCATACCCGGCAATTGTTGAAATCGAAACCGAGAAAAATGTTGCCGCCGATACTACAAATATTGAGTTACGAAGGTAGGTCAAGAAGGGATAAGCAGACCAGAGATTTTTATATGACTCTAAAGTTGGGTCAGATGGGATTAATTCGATTGGAGTGTCGAACATGACTGCTTCGGTCTTGAGAGAGGTTGAAATCATCCAAAAAATTGGGACGAAAATCAAAAAGGTCATAATTATTAAGATGGAGTAAGTCGCAATACGTGTAACAATCGTATTAGTTTTGGTGCCAGCCATGGCACTATCTTTTTGATTGCGAGATTTTTGTTTACTGAGATTCATCACGTAGCACCCTTGAGTAGATAAAACTGACGACCATCAATAGGAATAAAATAATTACTGATTCGGCAGCGGCCCGCCCAAAGTTGAAGTTTGTGAAAGCCTGCAAGTAAATATCAACCGAGATAAGTTCAGTGGCACCAGCTGGTCCGCCACCTGTCATTAGCCAAACAATTGTGAAGTGTTTGAACCACCAGGCAGTCTCAAGAATCGATGCAACCAGCAAAACCGGCATCAATCCCGGCAAAGTCACATTTAGAAACTGTTGCCATTTATTTGCGCCATCAATTGCAGCGGCTTCATAACGTTCATGTGGGATATTTTTCATACCCGCCATCATCATTAACATGACGATTGGGTAACCCTTCCAGATACAGACAAAAACTACACCGACAAAAGCAGTGCCCGGTTGTCCTAAGACATCTACTTCCTTCTCAATGAGATTTAACGAAAATAAAACGTAGTTGAACATTCCAAATAACGGACTGAAGAGCCATTTCCAAATTAACGCTACGACCACTTCGGGGAATAACCACGGGAGCATTAAAATTACTTTGAAAATATTCATTAATGGAATTTTTTGATTTACTAGTACTGCAAGTAGTAATCCCACAAAGAGGTTTCCGATTACCACGCAGGCCGCAAATATTGCCGTTGTTTTTAAAGTGCCGAAGAACTCTGCATCAGTAAGAAGTTGAATGTAATACTTTGCCCCAACAAATTCCCACTTATCAATTAAATTTGATTTTTGGGTACTAATAAAAAAGCCATAAAGCATTGGATAAACAACAAGGCCAAGCATGATCAGAGCGGCTGGAATAGTGAAAATCATGCCGGAGCGAGATTCTCGCTTGGCAAATGCTGACTTCATATCCCCCACTTCCTGATATTTACAAGTAAAAAACTTTAGGGTGAAAAGAATTTCACCCTAAAGTTTTACGTTTACTTCTTTAAGCGTTATCCGCAATCAGTTTCTTGATCTTGACATCGGCTTCTTTCGCAAGTTCTGCGGCTGTCTTCTTACCCAAGAACATTTCTGAGTAAGCGTCATAGTCAACCTTTACAACGCTTCCTAGGAAGCTAGCGGTTGAATCTGACCAGACATTGCCTTTAAGGGCACCAACAAAGCCGGCAGCCATTCCGCCAGCAACTTGTGGATCTGCTTGTGCCTTTAGACGTGAAGGTAAGCGGTACTCAAGCTCGTTGTAGACCAAGATCTGCTTGGTTGACAACATGAACTTGATGTACGCAGCAGCTACTTCTTTGTTCTTGCTGCTACGTGATACTGCATAACCGTGTTGTCCGAGAGTTGTAATTGGCTTTGTACCGTTTGCAGTTGGAAGTGGGAATCCGCCCAATTTGCCCTTCAATGAAGGGTTTTGAGTGACAGCGATACCCATGGTGTGTGGACCAGTAACCATCATTACTGCTTTACCTGTTGCAAGTTGTGCACTCGCTTCTGGGTAACCAGTTGTTGTGTGTCCTGGAGGTACGACACCTGCCTTGATTGCATCTCCGTAAAGTTGCAATGCAGTCTCATATCCCTTTAGTGAAGCACCAGAGATGAACTTTCCATTGGTATCTTCTTTGAGGTTATAAGCACCGCTGTTCAATACAACTGAGTGGAAACGACCAGCACCAGAACCATTTGGAGTTCCTACCATCGCCCATCCGTATTGATCCATTTTGCCATCTTTATCCGTATCAACAGTTAACTTCTTAGCAACATCTAAGAACTCATCCCATGTCTTAGGGAATGTCTTGATGCCGGCTGCCTCCCATAGGTCTTTGCGATAAGCAACGGCCATCGGAATTGCTACCCATGGAGCCCAAAGCAACTTGCCACCTTGGATTGCTTCGCCAAGAAATAGTGGATCAAAACCATCAACATAATCTTGTCCAAGCAGTGGAATTAGATCTTCGAAGATCCGCATTTGTAGCGCTTTACCGGTGAAGCTGGTGAAGTGCATGTACATATCTGGAAGGTTTCCACCAATTGCCATAGTTGTAAGTTTTTCTGGCAAGTTGTTTGAAGGAATTCCAATAAACACAACCTTCACATTTGGACAAGCTTTCATGAAGTTGTCAGCATTACCTTGATCGGCAAGTCCGCCTGGTTTTTCCAAAATAACTGCTGAAGCGATCGTTAATGTTGTTGGCTTTGCAGGGCATGTTGGAGTTAGAAATTCATTTAGCTCTTTAGCCCCAGCAGGCTTTGCAGCAGGCTTTGCAGCAGGCTTCTTTGTTACCTTTGCAGCTGGCTTCTTTGTAGCAGCCTCTGCAGAGATGGAACCGATTCCGCCAATTAATAATGCGGTAGCGATTCCCGCAGCAATTGCCTTACGGCTAATGCCAACGCGAGTACGTGTTAATTGCATTTTGGTCCTTTCGGGTGACCACAAGATGGCCAGAGGATGGCCAGCAGTTGGAACTACTTCCGAAAAATACTACTAATTACTCAAAATTAATATAGAACTAGCCAGAAAAACGTAGCTTTTTGGAAACCGTAACCAGATCGTTACGCCGGGCCTTTGGGTGATGCCAGGGTTCCTAGATAAGAGCCGGATTACCGAAGTGGGCTGCGTGGCTTAGTATCTGGGAAGAGCGATTCATTAGGGGAATCAGCCGAGGTTAACCGTTCTACCTGCGCTGATGTCAGTTTTAGCGCTGCGGCACGGATAATCGAATCCACAGTGGCCAACTTGGTGGCGCCTGGGATCGGGATCATGACCGGGGTCAGGGCCAACAGCCAGGCGAGTACGACCTCTTGGGGTGAGGCGCCAACTTCGGTGGCAACGGAAGCGAAATCGCTGTAGCGAGAGCCAACTTCCCCTGCCTGGGCTGCCCCGCCAAGGGGAGACCACGGCAAGAAAGCGATGCCGAGCTCAGAACACTTATCTAATACATCCTGTTCGCCACGATAACGAGGTGAGTACTCATTTTGAATTGAGACAACGCCACCATCATTTGGTCCACCTAAAATTTCAAGCGCAACTGCAAGTTCTGGCCCTTGAGCGTTTGATAAACCAATCCGCTTAACCATTCCGGCATCTTTTAACGCTTTGAGTGACAACATCTGGTCGGTGTAGGTAACGGTTGGATCATGTCGATGGAATTGGTACAACTCAATACTTGAAGTATTCAGACGCTTTAAACTTGCCTCACACGCTTTCAATAATCCTTCGCGCGTTCCATCACGCTCAACAACATTATCAGCTGGCTTAATAATTCCGCCCTTAGTTGCGATGATTACTTTTGAAATATCTGCACCACCGGAATAAGTGCGCACCGCTTCGGCAACTAAAGTTTCATTGTGCCCGAAGGTATCCCACGTAGGTGAATACACATTTGCGGTATCCAACAAAGTAATTCCCATATCAATTGCGTGGTGAACAGTGGCAATCGCTTGCTCGCGATGATCAACCATTTTGATATTTGAAAGTGGCATACAGCCAACTCCAACAAGTGAGACAGTTAAATCTGCAATTTTGCGTGTTTGTAAGGTCATGCCTTAGAAGTTATCTTAAAAAAATTTATTTAGCAATAAATGTTTTTAGAATTAGTAGCGCACTGCTTCTTAAATACCTACAATCAATCTATGGCTCAATACACACTCTTAAATTCACCCGTTGAAGTGGCTGGTGCTTTTGGATATGACCACGATCAACCAAATAGACCAGATTGGGTAATTCCGCGCCGCTTACCAGATTGGACCAGAGCCCAATACGCCGACAATGGCATCAATCAAACAGCACGTACTCCATCAGGTGTTCGACTTCGTTTTCGCACTAGTGCCAGCGAAATCAAATTAAATCTTTTAATTTCTAGAGTGATTATATCTGGCTTAGTTGAAAATAAACGTCCGGCAGCATTTGATTTATTTGTAAATGGAAAAGAAGCGCAATCCGTACTTGCCCAAAACGGAAATACTTTGCGCTTGGAGTTGTCACTTCCTAATGTGGCCATTTTGAAAGAAACGATTGAACCTGGGGATGATGATCTAATAGTTTTTAATAACCTTGGTGATGAGATGAAAGATATTGAGATCTGGTTTCCGTCATCTGCTGTTGTTGAAGTTGGTCCAATTGAAACCAATAGTGAAATCCTTGCTCCAAATAAAGACAGTAATAAAAAATGGATCCACTACGGAAGTTCAATTAGCCAATGTGGTGAAGCTGAAAGACCACTAGATATTTGGCCAGTGCGCGCATCAAAATTACTAGGATTGAATTTAACAAGTTACGGATTTGGTGGCCAATGTCATCTTGACGGATTTGTTGCTCGGTCAATTGCAAATACTCCCGCAGATTTTATTTCACTCAAGCTTGGCATAAATGTTGTGAACGCAGACACGATGCGTGAGCGCACATTTATTCCGGCAGTTCATAATTTTCTAGACATCATCCGCGAGAAACAACCCAACGTTCCAATTTTAATTATCTCTCCAATTTGGTGCCCATTCCATGAAACAACTCCAGGTCCAACTTTGCTCGGAGATAATGGTTTGTATTCAAAAGAGCGCCCTGCCGAATTGCAAACCGGAGTTTTGACTTTGACAAAAGTACGGACATTGCTCCCAGAAATCATCAAAAAACGAGACGATAAAAACTTACATTTCATGAGTGGTCTAGATTTGTTTGATAAAGAAGATGTGGCCAACATGCCAGATCTTTTACATCCAAACTCAGCCGGGTACCGCGATATGGCTGATCGATTCGCAAAGGCCCAAAAAGCCTTCATTTCGGCGCTGTAACTCGCTGGTAGCAAATACTTTTAGTACCTTTAGCATTTATGAGCGCTGATAAAGAAACCTTTGCCGACCTCTTTGCGGCAAATATTGAGTTCACCAAAAACTTCGAGCCACACAAGTTAACAGGCCGTGCATTGAAAGGTCTGGCGATTGTTACCTGTATGGATTCGCGTATCGAGCCATTAAAAATTGTTGGCATGAAAGCCGGTGATGCCAAAATTTTGCGTAACGCTGGTGCTCGCGTCACCGAGGACGTTTTACGTACATTAGTTCTCGCAACTCACCTGTTAAACGTAAATAGGGTTTTGGTGATGCCGCACACTGATTGTCGAATGGCATCCGGAACTGAACCCGAGGTGCACGCAGCGATTCTTGAAGCATCTGGCGTAGATACCAGAAGTATTGAAATTCGGACAGTTAAAGATCAACGTGCCGCTCTTGAAACAGATGTGACTCGCATCAAAACATATCCACTTTTGCCTAATGGTTTAGAAGTGATTGGTGCGATTTATCATGTTGAAAATGGGACGTTAGAAAAACTATTTTGATCTAATAAATACTAAAGGCCCCGATGGTTTCCCATCGAAGCCTTTAGCGCCTTAATCTCTTTCAGTTTTATGGATTTAGATCATCAAGGTCCTGTGTTGCATCTGCTAATTCAGCTTCAGCGTCAACTGCATCAGCCTCAGAATCAGTACGCTCTTGATCTTCATTTGTGAAGGTGGCCGCCGATTCAATCAAGCGCACTATCGCCGGCTCGACCTGGTCGTGGATACCAGTGACGACATCGGAAGCGGCTTGGTAATCTGCTGCTAGTCCCGCCGCGCT
>SHVK01000040.1 GCA_009694285.1 Candidatus Nanopelagicaceae bacterium
TCAAATACATATTTATGAGTAAAAGCTGCTTGAGTTAAGTAACCACCAGTTGTGTGATAAATACCTTTTGGTTTTGCAGTCGTTCCTGAGGTGTAAAGAATAAATAAACCATGCTCGCTATCAAATGCTTCAGCAGTATGTTCGGCGCTCTGGCGATCTACAATTTCATGCCACCAAACATCACGATCGTTATTCCATTCGACGTCTTGTCCAGTACGTTTTACAACAAGAACATGTTTAACATTTGTTTCACCCTTTAGCGCATCATCAACAGCAGGCTTTAAAGCATTTGCGATACTTTTACGGAACCCACCATCTGCTGTGATCACAATCTTTGCATCAGCATCTTGGATTCTTGATAACAATGCATCTGCAGAGAACCCACCAAACACAACCGAGTGCGGTGCGCCAATTCGTGCGCAAGCGAGCATGGCAATAGCCGCTTCTGGAATCATTGGCATATAAATTGCGACTCGGTCTCCGTCTTTGACACCAAGTTCAATTAAGGCATTTGCAGTTTTTTTAACTTCAATTAATAACTCTGCATAGGTATATGTACGTGAATCTCCTGGTTCGCCTTCAAATATAAAAGCGACGCGATCACCGCGACCTTCAATTACATGGCGATCCAAGCAGTTATATGAAGCATTTAATTTTCCACCAATAAACCATTTGGCAAATGGTCGCTTCCAATCAAGAACTTGGGTCCACGGTTTATCCCAATGCAAAGCGTGTGCTTGCTTCTCCCAAAAAGCCAAGCGATCGGCTTTAGCTTCAACATACATATCTGCCTTCGCATTTGCTGCTGTAGCAAACTCTGGGGTGGGTGGAAATTTTCGGTTTTCAGTTCCAAGATTTTCAAGCGATGAGCTCATCTGATACCTCCGAGAGTGAGGGTAATACTTACAGCGAATTTGTGAAACCCGTTACCCAATATTAAGCGAAATCCCCACCACTTTGATTGCTCTTGTTGCCTTTACGCTTTTTGACTAACAAAAGTGTGAAGAAGGCGCCAAGGCTCAGCGCTGTAGCGAGTGCTGGCTTACGTGGAACTCCAGAAAGTCGATCGCGCAAAGGCACAGACCGGCTAAATGAAAGAATTGGCCAATCTAATTTTTCGGCCTCAGCTCTAAGTGCTCTGTCAGGATTCACTGCACATGGAAAGCCAACTGATTTCAACATTGGTAAATCTGTTACTGAATCCGAGTAAGCAAATGAAAGTGATAAATCATAACCTTTTTCAGCAGCAAGTTTTTTTATCGCTTCAGCTTTTTTCTCACCATACGCGTAGAAAGCAACCGCGCCTGTATATTTGCCATCTTCTATTATCATCTCTGTTGCAATGACAGTTGTTGCGCCAAGTAATTTTCCAATTGGTTCGACAATCTCTTTACCGGAAGTTGAAACAATGATGATGTCCCGTCCATCAGAGATATGTTTTTCAATTAACGTCGCAGCTTCGTCGTAAATCATGGGCCCAATCGCAGAATGAACTGATTCATTGATAATCTCTTTAACTTGATCTACTGACCATCCAGTAACCATGGCGGTAAGTGATTCACGCAATCTTTCCATCTGAGCATGATTTGCGCCCACTGTTGCAAAAAAGTATTGATTAACTACATTTTTTAACATCCGCTTTTTTGAAATTAGCCCTGCAGTACTGAAAGGCTTAGTAAATGCCAGCAAAGATGAGCGCGCGATAATTGTCTTATCTAAATCAAAGAAGACAGCGCTTGTGCTCACACAGAGAAGCGTAGTGATGACAGGCGGTTTCCCCCACTTATAGGTTATACGCACTCTAAATTACGGATTAAAGCTGAGTTAATTTTCTGTGCAACTCTGACCAAGTGTCCCAACTCCACCCCCTAAGGATTTGGGGCACTTTCCCAATCTGTGGAGGGTCAGGTGCTAGCACAACTGCTTTCTACCTAGCAATGGTGGCCAAAAATCTTGGAGTTAAATCTATTTTGATCGAAGGCGATGCTTTAAGTCGCAGAAATAATCAATTTCAAGATCAAGAACGAAACTGGAAAAGTTATCAAAATCTTGAGATGAGCATACCTTTAAATGCTTTTCCAGAACCACTTTCATCTGGCGTGACCTATTTATCTTTCACTGAAATAAGTGAAAATTCAAGTAAAAGTGTTTCGCATTTAATAAATGGAGCAGCAGAAGAATTCGAATTAATTATTATTGATCTGCCAAGGCATTTTTCAGAGTTCACCAATTCACTAATTTCAAAAATAACGATGCTAAACCTAATTGGAGTTTCTGGGATCGAATCAGTAAGAAGTTTAAATAGATTGAGAAAGAGTTCAATAAATATTGAAATTAGCAAGCTTTTATTACGGACCACTCGAACGTCAAATTTATCTGCGAAAGAGTCTTCGTATCAAATGGGTTTTGATACCGTTATAAAGTTACCTGAATCAGAATCAGTTCAAAATCTTGAAACTTATGGCGTACTCCCACCTTCAAAAGATGCACTAATGAAGATTTTACAAAATTTCGTAAGTATAAATCTATGAGCGCTGAGATTTTTCAAAAATTGCAAAATGATTTTGCCGGAATAAAGGAGTTAGATGGAGCGAATGTTATCAAGAAAATAAAGGATTCCGCTCCTTGGCTTTCAGAGGCGCAGTTAGCAAAAGAACATAGAAATTTTCATGATTGGGTTAATGGATACGGGCCACTACAGGAAATTCTTAGCGATCGACAAATAAGTGATCTATTTGTTAATGGTTCGGGATCTGTATGGATTGACCGGGGCTTGGGTTTGCAAAGGATCAAAACTGAGATTGGAAATGAAAAATTATTAAGAGAGTTTATAAACTTCTTAGCATTGCAGCGTGGTCGATTATTTGATGACGCCCACCCATTTTTAGATGCCGAACTCGAACCTGGTTTAAGATTACACGCAATTTTATCCCCGCTAGTCGAAGGAGGCATTCACATTTCGATCAGATCAAATCAAAGTCGAAGTGGGTCTAGTAGTAATTGGCTTAACTTAGAAGTTAGTAAGTATTTATCCAAAATAGTAAAAGCTAAAAAATCGTTTTTAATCTCTGGTGGAACAGGTGCTGGGAAAACGACTCTCCTGTCAGCTATGTTGGAAATGGTTGAACCAAGTGAACGAATATTAATTTTGGAAGATACACATGAACTTCGCATTAATCATCCGCATGTAGTTCAGATGCAAAGCAAAATGGCTAATAGTGATGGCACTGGAGAGTGGACGTTGCAAGATCTGATTCGTCAGGCGCTTCGAATGCGTCCAACAAGAATAGTTATGGGCGAGGTTCGTGGTCGTGAAATTATTGATTTCTTATTAGCTCTGAATACTGGCCATGAAGGGGGCTGTGGAACAATTCATGCAAACTCTGCCAAGGATGTCCCCTCACGCATAGCCGCACTTGGCTTATTGCATGGCGTTTCCAGGGAAGCAATGCACGCACAGCTCGGCAGCGCTTTCGATTTATTGATTCACCTGCATCCAATTAAAGAGTGCAGATCCATCCAATCCATTAATCTCGTAAAAGAAGTATCTGGAATGTTAATAATAATTCCAGCAATTACGATTGATTCAAATTTCAAAATTAATTTTGAAGAAGGATTTGAAGAATTTGAGCAGTTATTATGAAAAATGTTTTGTTGCTCATTTTTCTATTAATATTTATTTTCTCACTCCCATTTCCATTTTTTATAAAGAAACCTAACAGTAAGAGCGAAGTTACCACCAAAGATTCTTTAGAATTTTTAGATATTTTGATTGAAGAGATTGAGAATGGGATTTCGTTATTAGAGGCTTGGTCTGTTGCGCGAAATGGAGAAAATTTTCTTGAAGTAAGTAAACAGAAAATTAGTAATTTAGATTTCAGGACTATCGTGAAAATTACTAAGTTAAGTGCAAATTCTGGAATAGCATTGGCTCCGCTATTGCGGTCATATCGAAATGAATTACTGGCAAAGAAAGATCTCAAGAGATTAATTGAAATTGAGGCAGCTTCTGCAAAAGCAACTACAACACTTTTGGCCGTTTTGCCGGTACTGCTTCTGATCTTGGCTCAATCAACTGGATTAGATGTTATAAATACATTACGCCACTCCATAATTGCCCAAATTTCACTTGCATTTTCAATCGCATTACAACTTTTAGGTCGTTTTTGGGCGAAACGGATAATAAATGCGATCCAATAAAAGCGCACTCTTATTCTCAGTAGCTATCGTTTTACTTTCCCCAAAACTTTTTCTAATTTCACCAGTGATCTATTGGTTTATTTTAAGATTAATTCAATCATTGCCCTCTAAAGAGCAAGCACAATCTCAACTTTCGGTGGAAGTAGAACTTCCATTTTTTGGCCAAATTTTGGCGGCTTTAATTACTGCAGGAGCAAACTTGTTAACCGCACTTGAAGTAGTTGCTCCATTGTTAAATTCTGATCTCTCTCGGCGAGCATTTAGAAGTATTGATTTACTAAAAGTAGGGGCATCGCCATCTCAAGCATGGCGCGAGTGGCAGGATGATCCAGCCACCTGTGAATGGGTTGGAGGGTTAATCCGAGCCCAAGAGCGAGGAAGGCCGATCGGACATTTACTCAGAGTAAGTGCGATCTCATTAGTCGAAGAACGTTCAAGAAGAGCGCGTATGCAGGTAAGTAAACTCGGAGTAAAACTTTCGCTGCCTATTGGTATTTGTTTTTTACCAGCATTTATTTTTGGAGCGATAGTGCCAATAGTAATTTCTTTCTTTTCAACTCTTAAATTTTTTTAACCACAACTTGCGATAATCCCCAGTATTTATTCAGAAGGTAGCAACAGCACAGGAAAAAGGAAAGTATCTGCATTCCAAAATCAACAAAGGAAAGTGAGCGCCGATGACCAAAAGTTTTCATCGTATTAAAAGATTGGCAATCTTGTTCAAGTCGGGTGAGCTTGGAATGGCTACAGCCGAATATGCTGTTACTACGGTGGCTGCATGCGGATTTGCAGGAATGTTGTATAAGTTGCTTTCATCTGAATCTATCGCAAAGTTAATTGGGGATTTAATGCGTAGAGCACTTTCGAGTTTCCTGTTTTAAATGCTTAATGACGAACGTGGAAGTGTTACCGCTGAGTTTGTAGTAACACTTCCTTCATTACTTTTGCTTTTCTTTTTTGGTTTACAAGTCCTTAGCGCAATTACGGCGCAGCAACATGGAGAAGCAGTGGCACAAGTAATTGCGCGGGCAATTACTCGGGGCGAATCACAACTCAGGATTGATCAAATCATGCATAATAATTTTCCCCAAGGAAAACTTGCTATTTCAGATCACGATGGCGTTGTTACAGTCGAGATCAACGAGGACGATGTGAAGGCACGGGCCAATGGATACCGCCCACAATGATTTGGTTCTTACTCCCCATCGGATTAACTGGGACAATTTTGTTGACCTTGATTGGTTATTTGCATGGTGTGGATACCTTTAGGACAAATGAACACCAGGCCGAAGTGATCGCCCTTGCTGCGATTTCGCGAACTGGTGCAATTAGTAAGAGTGCTTGCGAGATCGCGATCCAGCTGGGAGCCCTGGAGTGCTATATAGATAGTCAGAGCATTTGGGTGACCGGGCGACAGGGAGGGCGCGCCAGGGCCGGGTGGCCGGATCAATAAATGGGATCTGAATCCATTTAGGCTCTGATTTACAGGTGGTTTGAGGCAGTTTCAAGGGAGATTTGTGCTCAAACAGGCCAAGGATTACCACTGCGCCCCTTTTATCTGCGTACACTCACGCTTCGTAAGGCGCCTTGAGCGCCTGGCTGTACCGCGAAACTGTCCTGTCCACCCTGTCCACCCTGTCCACCCATCAACAACCGATCGAATCCACTCAGGAGTAGCTATGACCAGTACAAATCCATTAGTACAAGTGGCCGGATCCAACCTCACCCTTGTCTACGTCATTTTGGGGATTTCACTCCTCGCACTTGGCGTTGCCTACGGTTTGCGGACCCGCGTACTCGCCGCAGAAGAAGGCACCGAGAAGATGAAAGAAATCGCTGCCGCTGTTCAGGAAGGTGCTGCCGCATACTTAGCGCGTCAATTTCGCACCCTCGCAATTTTTGTAGTAATTGTCTTTTTCTTACTTTTTGCACTTCCAGGTGATTTAGATATTCGCATTGGCCGTTCGCTCTTCTTCTTAGTCGGGGCTGGCTTTTCTGCATTTGTTGGCTACCAAGGTATGTGGCTTGCCGTTCGCGCAAATGTTCGCGTTGCTGAATCTGCTCGTCAAGGAAGCGCTGAGCGCGCAGTGCAAATCGCATTCCGCACAGGTGGTGTCGTTGGAATGATGACTGTTGGACTTGGTCTTGCCGGAGCAGCTCTTGTGGTTGCTATATATAAGGAGAACGCACCTTCAGTTCTTGAAGGATTTGGATTTGGCGCAGCAATGCTTGCCATGTTTATGCGCGTTGGTGGCGGAATCTTTACTAAAGCCGCAGATGTCGGAGCTGACCTTGTCGGAAAAGTTGAACAAGGTATCCCAGAAGATGATCCTCGCAATCCGGCAACCATTGCTGACAACGTTGGTGACAACGTTGGTGACTGTGCTGGCATGGCCGCAGATCTATTCGAGTCCTACGCAGTAACTCTTGTTGCTGCATTAATTCTTGGTAAAGCCGGATTTGGTGATAGCGGATTAATTTTTCCATTAATCGTTCCAGCAATCGGAATTGTCACTGCAGTACTTGGAATTTTCCTAACACGTTTGCGTCCAACTGATAAAAATGCAATGGCCGCAATTAACCGTTCATTCTTCTTATCTGCAGTAGTTAGTGCAGTTTTGGTTGGCTTCGCAACTTACATCTACTTGCCAAGTAGCTTCTCGCAATTTGCAAATGTAAGTGCTGAAATTTCTGCAGTTGAAATTAATCCACGTACTTTTGCATTAGGTGCAGTATTAATTGGAATTGTTCTGGCAGCTGCAATTCAAATTTTGACTGGCTTCTTTACTGAAGTTGGCCGTCGTCCAGTAAATGATGTTGCTGCTTCATCACAGACAGGTGCCGCAACTGTAATTCTTGCTGGTATCTCAGTTGGATTTGAATCTGCAGTTTATTCAGCGTTACTTATTGCATCTGCAGTATTTGGTGCTTATCTTCTTGGTGGTGGAGTTGTAATTCTTTCGCTATTTGCAGTCGCGCTCGCCGGTTGTGGTTTGCTTACAACAGTTGGCGTAATTGTTGCAATGGATACATTTGGTCCGATTTCAGATAACGCACAAGGAATCGCGGAAATGTCAGGCGACGTTCACGGAGATGGTGCAAAAATTCTTACTTCTCTTGATGCAGTTGGCAACACTACAAAAGCAATTACTAAGGGAATCGCAATTGCAACTGCTGTACTTGCTGCAACTGCGCTATTTGGGTCATTCACGGACTCAATCAAAAATGCTGTTCTTGAAAGTGGAAAAAATCTTGCTGATCTTGGCATTGAATTTACTGGAGTACTAAATATCGCTGACCCACGTAACTTGGTTGGTTTGATTATTGGTGCTGCAGTTGTGTTCCTCTTCTCGGGTCTTGCAGTTAATGCGGTATCACGTGCTGCCGGTGCGGTAGTTATGGAAGTACGAAACCAATTTAAATTGCACCCAGGAATTATGAGCGGAACTGAAAAGCCTGAGTACGGTCGGGTAGTTGATATTTGTACTCGTGACTCACTCCGCGAATTAGTGACACCTGGATTGCTAGCCGTTCTTGCACCAATCGCAGTTGGATTTGGTCTTGGCGTAGGGGCACTTGGCGCATACCTTGCTGGCGCAATTGGAACCGGAACTTTGATGGCGGTATTCCTTTCCAACTCTGGTGGCGCATGGGATAACGCAAAAAAGATGGTTGAAGATGGTGTTTATGGTGGAAAAGGTTCCCCAGCACATGAAGCAACAATCATCGGTGACACAGTTGGCGATCCATTCAAAGATACTGCTGGTCCGGCAATTAACCCGCTGATCAAAGTCATGAACTTGGTCGCTTTATTGGTAACTCCAGCAATCGTAAGTTTGTCCCTTGGTGGCCAAACTGGCGCACGGATGTTGATCGCACTTGCCGCTCTCGGAATCATTATTGTTTCGTTAATTCGCAACCGTCGTAGAGCAACCGCGCTTA
Source organism: Candidatus Nanopelagicaceae bacterium (assembly GCA_009694285.1). Classification (GTDB taxonomy): domain Bacteria; phylum Actinomycetota; class Actinomycetes; order Nanopelagicales; family Nanopelagicaceae; genus UBA3012. The sequence goes on from SHVK01000040.1 coordinate 8,143, forward strand.
TCTAAATTGCTATGGGCCGCTACTTCACGAGTTGAAAAACTTATGGGGTAGCGGCTTAGCAAATTAACAAGCGCTTTAGCAGAAAAGTTAGGAGGATAGATGAGTGCCAAGAAAACTTTGGTAATTGTCGAATCTCCTGCCAAAGCAAAAAAAATTGGAAGTTTCTTAGGTAGCGATTACATCGTTGAAGCAAGTGTTGGCCATATTCGCGATTTGC
>SHVK01000002.1 GCA_009694285.1 Candidatus Nanopelagicaceae bacterium
GGCAAAGTAACAATCCCAGGTTTTCGGAAAGGCAAAGTTCCATCACATCTAATTGATCAACGTGTTGGACGCGCTGCAGTGCTTGATGAAGCAATCAATATTGCAATCCCAGTTCTTTATATGGAAGCTGCTCGCGAACATGAAGTGCGGGTGATTGGTCGACCAGAAGTTGATATCACTGAACTGGTTGATAATGAAAAATTAGCATTCACCATAGAGGTTGATGTTCGTCCTAAATTAGATTTACCTTCACTTGAAGGAATCAAATTAACTGTTGATCCTGTTGATGTTTCTGAAAAAGATATTGATGAGCAAGTAGAAGCTCTTCGTGTTCGTTTCGGAACTCTTTCAACTGTAGAAAAAACAGTTGAGAACGGCAATTTTGTTTCAATCGATTTGATTGCCCGCATTGATGGAAAAGAAGTAGATGGTGGCAGTGCAAATAATCTTTCCTACGAAGTCGGAACCGATCGAATGATTCCTGGCCTTGATGCAGCACTTATCGGATTAAATGCAGCAGAGAGCAAGATTTTTAAATCAGAACTTTACGGAACTGAAGTCGGTCAATTAGCTGATATCGAAGTTAAATTAAATGCCGTCAAACACCGTGAACTTCCACCACTTGATGATTCATTTGCCCAACTTGCAAGTGAGTTCGACACACTCGCTCAACTGCGCGATGATGTTAAATCTCGTTTAGCGCGTTTGAAATCTCTTGAGCAAGGAACACAAGCTCGCGACAAGTTACTCGAGTACTTATTAGCGAATACAAAAGTGCCTCTGCCAGAAAAATTCGTTGAAGCAGAAGTAAATGCTCACTTAGAACCAGAAGGACGATTAGAAGATGCAGCACACCGTGTTGAAGTTGAAGCAGATGTGCGCAAATCACTAACAAATAATTTCTTGCTTGATTCAATTGTTGATGCTGAAAAAGTTGATGTTTCAGAAGCAGAGTTAACTGAATTCATTATTCGTTCAGCGATGCGTTATGGAATGCCTCCTGAACAGTTTGCGCAAGAAGTTGCCCAAGCCGGTCAGATCTCATCTCTGGTGGCTGATGTAGCGCGCACCAAAGCGTTGGCAGTAATTCTTGAGCAGTGCAAAGTGGTTGATAGCAAAGGCAAGGTGGTAGATCTTGAAGCCCTTCGTCCGCCAGCAGCCATCGAAAGCGCACCTGCCGAGAGTTAATTTCTGCTTGCGCTCAGAGCGAACATTGGTCAATATCAGCGCCTTTTAGGGCAGTTTTGAGTTAACTAACCTTTGCTGCGGAAGTAAAACCCTGCGCCAATTGTTAAGGTAGATATAACGTTCACGTACTCAATAACTGCAGGAGGATTTTGTGGGAATTATTACTCCCGATAGCCAGATCTCAAACGCTAGCCGTTCAAGTGGTGGCGGATTAGATGATGAGGTCTACCAACGCTTACTTCGTGAGCGAATCATCTTCCTTGGTTCGGTAGTCGAAGATTCAATGGCAAACGCCATTGCAGCTCAGATGTTGTTGCTATCTGCTGAAGATTCTGAAAAAGATATTTATCTTTACATCAACTCACCTGGTGGTTCAGTAACAGCAGGTATGGCAATTTACGACACCATGCAATACATCAAAAATGATGTCGCAACTGTTGCAATGGGACTTGCTGCATCAATGGGTCAATTCCTACTTTGTGCGGGTGCACCTGGAAAACGTTATGCACTTCCACATGCACGCATCATGATGCACCAACCTTCTGGTGGAATCGGTGGAACTGCAAGCGATATTAAAATTCAAGCAGAGCAAATGGCTTACACCAAAAAAACTTTAGCAGATTTGATCGCTGAACACACCGGACAAAAAGCCGAAACTATTCAAGCTGATTCTGATCGTGATCGTTGGTTTACCGCAGACGCAGCCAAAGAGTATGGCTTTGTAGATCACGTGGTTCGCTCTGCTAATCAAGTTTCTGGAAATGGTGGAACCGCCTGATGAATAACAATTTTGAATCGAAGGGAAGCAATCAGATGCAAGAAAATATTGGTCAGATAACCAGTCGTTATGTGCTTCCAGTAATTGAAGAAAAAACTTCATATGGATATAAGCGCATGGATCCATATACAAAATTATTTGAAGAGCGAATTATCTTTATTGGAACACCAATTGATGACACAGTTGCGAACGATGTGATGGCGCAATTACTAACTCTTGAATCAATGGATCCAGATCGTGACATTATGCTTTACATAAATTCACCAGGTGGATCATTCACAGCGTTAACCGCGATCTATGACACGATGCAATTTGTACGCCCAGACATCATGACAATCTGTCTTGGACAAGCCGCATCTGCAGCAGCAATCATTCTTACCGGTGGAACAAAAGGTAAGCGTTATGCCCTAGAAAATTCACGAATCTTGTTACATCAACCTTCAAGTGAAGGTGGCGGACAGGGATCTGATATTGAAATTCAAGCAGCTGAAATCATGAGAATGCGTGGCTTACTTGAGACGATGTTGGCAAAACACTCTTCTCGCTCAGTAGACCAAATTGCAAAAGATATTGATCGCGACAAGATTCTTACCGCAGCCGAAGCCGTTGAGTGGGGCTTAATTGATCAAGTACTTGCAACTCGCAAAGCTGGCGCTCCTAAATAAAGATGAGTATTGAAAAGGGCGATACAACTTCTGCACAACTTTCGCTCTTCTCGTACCCTGATTTTCGAACTCTCTGGATCTCTGGTTTATTTGTAAATCTTGCTGCCGCTGCATTTCCAGTCGCACTCGCAATTGCGGTTTTAGATGCTGGCGGTGATGCAGCTGCTCTTGGTTTAATTCTCGCGGCAAGACTCACCTCTTCAGTTTTGTTTGCCTTACTTGCTGGAGTTTTAACTGATCGACTATCCCGCAAAAAAGTAATGTTCTGGGCAGATTTTCTGCGCGGAATTCTCTCTGTCGTAATCGTTTTTACAACTGATGCTCCACTTTGGTTTTTTGCGGTAATTCTTTTTGTTATGGGTGCAGGAGAGGCGTTTATTTTTCCGGCATCTGGCGCGATACTCCCAAGTATTTTGCCTGAAGATAAATTGCCAAGTGGAAATGCATTTCGAAGTATTTCAATTCGCTTAACTGCAATTGTTGGACCAGGCATTGGTGGCGCATTGATTGCATTGACTGGAAGCAAAGTAACATTTTTAGCATTAGGAATTCTCTTTTTTGTGGGTTCAATTTTGATTTTGCCAATTAAAGAAAACCGCGAAGGTGAAACTCCACACGATAGTGGTTCTATGTTTCACGAAATTCGCGAAGGAATTAGATTAGTTAAATCAATTCCTTGGATTGCCGCCTGTTTGCTGGGTGTTTCGATTCCATTGATGTTAATTATTGGGGTTGAAAGTGTTTTCTTGCCAATTATCAGTCGCCGTGAATTTGGTGGTGATCAGGTATTTGCGATATCACTAATTGCTTTCAGTGTCGGTGCAACTATTACGGCAATTATTGGCTCAAAATACAAAACCAATCGCCCCGGATTAATTTCCAACATCTCTTGGATGTTTTTTATAGCAATACCAATTTCACTTGCATTTCCATTTGCTCCATGGTTTGTAATTTTTTGTTATTTCATAGCAGGTGCTGCCACTGAACCATATGGAATCCATTGGCCAAGTGCGATTCAACGTGAAGTGCCGCGCGAATTTCAAGGGCGGGTATTTAGTCTTGATTACTTAGTCTCTCTTGGTTTGATTCCAATTGGAATGGCGTTGGCTGCTCCAATGACATCAGCCGTCGGAGAAACCAGATATTTTATAATTGCTGCTGCAGTTCATTTGGTCTGCATCGGAGCAACGCTTTGTGTGCCAGGCGTCTGGGAGTTGAAAAATCCCGCTAAGTCCTCTCAGAGCGAACAGGATTTACCCTAAAAGCAGCGCTTAAAAGTTGCGATTGATTTACTATTTATCTATGACTCGCATCGGTGAAAGTAGCGAACTGCTCAAATGTTCTTTCTGTGGCAAATCCCAGAAACAAGTTAAGAAGTTAATCGCCGGCCCTGGTGTTTATATCTGCGATGAGTGCATTGAACTTTGTAATGAAATTATTATTGAAGAGTTGAGTGAGAGTTCAAATTTCACTCTAACGGAGTTACCTAAACCTCATGAGATTTTTGAATTTCTAAATCAATATGTAATCGGACAAGACCGGGCCAAGAAATCCCTCTCTGTTTCTGTTTACAATCACTATAAGCGGATTCAAGCCGGAGATGGCAAAAAAGATGATTCAATTGAGATCGCAAAAAGCAATATTTTATTGTTGGGACCTACCGGCTGTGGCAAAACTTTATTGGCCCAAACTTTAGCGCGCATGTTAAATGTTCCATTTGCTATAGCTGATGCAACTGCTTTGACTGAAGCAGGTTATGTTGGCGAAGATGTAGAAAATATTTTGCTTAAATTAATTCAAGCCGCAGACTTTGATGTTAAACGAGCTGAGCGCGGAATTATTTATATAGATGAGATTGATAAAGTTGCCCGCAAAAGTGAAAATCCTTCAATTACCCGCGATGTTTCTGGTGAAGGTGTGCAACAAGCACTGCTCAAGATTATTGAAGGAACAACCGCTTCAGTTCCTCCACAAGGCGGACGAAAGCATCCACATCAAGAATTTATTCAAATCGATACAACAAATGTTTTATTTATTGTTGGTGGTGCATTTTCTGGATTAGAAAAGATTATCGAATCGCGATTGGGTGCAAAAGGGCTTGGCTTTAATGCGACCTTGCAAAGTGCCGAAGAACGCAAAGCAGTAGATATTTTTAGCAGTGTCATGCCTGAAGATTTATTAAAATTTGGCATGATTCCAGAATTTATTGGTCGCTTACCGGTAATCACAAATGTTGACAGCCTTGATCACGAGGCGCTGATGCAGATTTTGACGGAACCAAAAAATGCCCTCATCAAACAATATGTGCGACTTTTCGAACTTGACGATATAGATCTTGCTTTTGAACCTAAAGCTTTGACATCAATTGCAGATTTGGCGATCAAGCGGGGAACAGGTGCCCGAGGATTACGTGCAATTCTTGAAGAGGTTTTATTACCAGTGATGTTTGATGCGCCGAGTGCAAAAAACATTGCAAAAGTAATTGTGACCCAAGCGGTTGTGATTGATCACGCCGCCCCGACTTTGATTCCACGTACAGGTGATGCGCAGGAGAAAAGCGCTTAAGCCCTAAGATTGCCCCATGAGCGGACAGGGCAATGAACTAGCAGCACATTTTGACCCTGCTGAAATAGAAGCGCCTTTATACGCATCTTGGGTGGAACGCGGTTATTTCAAAGTAGATGCAAACTCGCAGCGGCCACCATTTTGCATTGTTATCCCGCCGCCCAATGTGACTGGCAGTTTGCATATTGGTCACGCTCTCGATCACACCTTGCAAGATATTTTAATTAGACGCCGACGAATGCAAGGTTATGAAGCACTGTGGTTGCCAGGAATGGACCACGCTGGAATTGCAACTCAAAATGTTGTTGAAAAACAATTAGCAGCAGATGGTTTATCACGTCATGACTTGGGGCGCGAAAAATTTCTTGAAAAAGTTTGGAGTTGGAAAGCCGAATCTGGCGGAGCAATCTTGGACCAAATGCGTCGGTTAGGTGACAGTGTTGATTGGAGCCGTGAACGGTTCACCATGGATCCCGGACTGTCCGAGGCTGTGCTGACCATCTTCAAAAAGTTATATGACCATGAGTTAATTTATCGCGCTGAGCGAATTATTAACTGGTGTCCTCGTTGTTTGACGGCATTGTCAGATATTGAAGTAGAACATCAAGATGATTCAGGTGAATTTGTTTCCATTAAATATGGAGAAGGTGACGCAACAATAACTGTCGCGACCACAAGACCGGAAACAATGCTGGGAGATGGTGCGGTAGCGGTGCACCCTGATGATCCACGTTACAAGTCAATGATCGGCACTAAAATTTTATTGCCGCTTGTTAACCGAATGATTCCGATCATCGCTGATGAATTAGTGGATCCAGATTTCGGAACCGGAGCAGTAAAAGTTACCGCCGCTCATGACCCTAATGACTTTGAAATGGCGATTCGTCACAATGTTCCTTTTGTAGTGATCATGAATGAACATGGGATTATGGATGGCACTGGCACTGAGTTTGATGGAATGGATCGCTTTGTTGCTCGAGTTGCCGTTGTTGCAAAATTAAAAGAGATGGGTCGAGTTGTTTCTGAAAAACGTCCATATATTCATGCGGTTGGACACTGCTCGCGTTGCGAAACAACTGTCGAACCAAGACTGTCAAAGCAATGGTTTGTGAAAGTTGCACCACTTGCAAAAGCAGCCGGAGATGCGGTTCGGAGTGGTCAAGTAAAAATCGAACCACCTGAATTAGCACCGCGATACTTTGATTGGGTCGACAATATGCATGACTGGTGTATCTCACGCCAACTTTGGTGGGGACATCGAATTCCAGTTTGGTATGGACCAAGTGGTGAAGTCGCAGTTGTCGGGCCTGGGGAAGTAGCACCAACTGGATGGGAACAAGATCCAGATGTTTTGGATACCTGGTTCTCATCAGCCCTTTGGCCATTTTCAACATTAGGTTGGCCACAGCAAAGTGCTGATTTAAAGAAGTTTTATCCAACAAGTGTTTTAGTAACTGGGTATGACATTTTATTTTTTTGGGTAGCAAGAATGATGATTTTTGGTTTATTTGCGATGGATGGCGAGCAACCATTTGATGTAATTGCACTTCATGGATTAGTTCGCGATAAAAATGGTAAGAAAATGAGCAAGAGCCGTGGCAATACGATAGATCCGATTGAGTTTATGGATCGTTACGGTGCAGATGCATTGAGATTTACTCTTGCTAGAGGTGCAAATCCAGGAACTGACCAAGCACTTGCAGAAGAGTGGGTTGGCGGTTCACGAAATTTTGCAACAAAACTATGGAATGCAACCAGATTTGCACTTATGAATGGCGCCACTGTTGATCGTCCACTGCCAAAGCTAAGTGAATTGAGCGCGATTGATTCTTGGATATTGAGTCGTTGCAATGAAACAGTTGCTGAAGTCGATCAATTATTAGAAAAATTTGAATTTAGTAGAGCTTGTGAAATTTTGTATCACTTTGCTTGGGATGATTTTTGCGACTGGTATTTAGAGCTATCTAAATCTGCGATAGCAGAAGGTGGCGCAGGGGCCAGCAATGCGCAAGCGGTGATTGGTCATGTCTTAGATACTTTGTTGCGATTGTTGCACCCAGTAATGCCATTTATTACTGAAACTTTGTGGGTTCGCTTAACTGGCGGAGAGTCACTTGTTATTGCAAAATGGCCGTCAGCAGATAATTCATATATTGATTCAACTTCAACCATTGCAATGGATAAAGTAAAAGCAGTAATTACAGAGGTGCGCCGTTTTAGAAGTGACCAAGGGTTAAAGCCAACGCAATTTATTCCAGGAAGTTTTGCAAATCTTTCGAGTGATGGTATTGATAAATTTGAATCAGCACTCAGAAATGTTTTGAAACTATCTACCCCTGAGAGTTCTTTTGCAGCATCAGCATCTCTGGCGATAGGTGCAGTAACAATTGATCTTGATTTATCTGGAACTGTAGATGTAGTGGCCGAACGGGCGAGATTGACTAAAGATCTAGCAACTGTAAGTAAAGATCGTGAAACTGCAATTTCAAAATTAGAAAATTCTGATTTCATGGCGAAGGCGCCCGAGAAGGTTGTAGCCACAATTAGAGAGCGGCTAGCAACCTGTGATGCTGAAATTTCACGAATCAACGAGCGGCTTAGCGCTTTAGCAGGTTCATAAAAAATGGCTAAAAGTTTGGATGCACAAGAAGAAGAAAAATTCATTCAGATTATGAAAGTTTTAGATGCCAAATGGCCAGAAAGTAAAATAGAACCATCGCTAGATCGCATTAAAGCACTCGTTGATATTCTTGGATCTCCACAAGATACTTTTCGATCAATTCATATTGCAGGTACAAATGGTAAAACTAGTACTTCACGGATGATCGACTCGCTCTTACAGGCATTTGAACTTCGGACTGGCAGATTTACCAGCCCACATCTTGAAACCCCCCTTGAGCGAATTTCATTAAATGGAACTCCCATAACACCGACATTTTTCAATTACACATACACCGATATTGCCTCATATATTGATTTGATAGATCAACGAAGTGATAGCAATGGAATACCACTTTCTTATTTTGAAGTAATGACAGCGATAGCTTTTGCGGCTTTTGCTGATGCACCAATAGATGTAGCAGTTTTAGAAGCAGGCATGGGTGGGGAGTGGGATGCCACCAATGTTGTCTCATCTGATGTGGCTGTCATGATGCCAATTGGCTTAGACCATCAAGAATATTTAGGTGAAACTATTGCTGAAATTGCCGAAACAAAGGCTGGAATATTTGAAAGTGGAAAGCCGGTAGTTATGGCACATCAAGAAATGGAAGCGGCCCAAGTTTTGATGCGAAAAGCTGCCGAAATGGAAGCGATTCCACTTCGTGAGGGACTTGATTTTGGAATTGAAAAACGATCCCTTGCTATTGGCGGTCAATTGCTCACAATCCAAGGGATCGGTGGCACATATGAAGACATATTTTTGCCACTACATGGCAGGCACCAAGGTTCAAATGCCGCAGTTGCATTAATTACTATTGAAGCATTTCTAGGTGGTGGCTCAAATGCATTAGATAGTGATGTAATTCGTGAGGGTTTTGCAAATGCATCATCTCCTGGCCGACTCGAAATTATGCGCCGGAATCCAACAGTCATGATTGATGCAGCGCACAATGCCCACGGTGCAATTGCGTTGTCGCAAGCGTTAGCTGAAGAGTTTACTTTTGATCGGGTCATTGCTGTTGTGGCAATTCTCGGTGATAAAGATGTAGTTAAATTTTTAAATGAACTCTCTAAAGTTGCCGATGAAATTATTGTTACGCGCAACTCATCACCCCGTGCGATGCCGATCGAAGATTTAAAGCGAATTGCAGTTGATATTTTTGAAGAAGGAGCCGTTTCTGCGGCGCCATCTATTGCTGCTGCGATACAAGAGGCAGTTGAAAAGGCTAGCCAACCAAATGTTTCTATCGGAGTAGTTGTAACTGGGTCGGTTGTGACCGCAGGTGCTGCGCGGGCATTACTTAAAAGAGATAAGTAAGGAGTTATTGTGCGAATTTTAGGCGCCACAGTTTTAGTGATGGAGGCATTGACTCTTTCATTTGGATTATTACTTGCCATGTCTGCCACTACTTCAGTCCACGCCATCTGGCTATGGGCTGGTGGGGCATTAGCGCTGCTCTTAATTTTGACTGCCGGCCTTTTGAAGCGCAAAAGTGGCTGGATTATTGGCTCAATACTGCAGGTTGGTGTGCTCGCATATGGCTTTGTGGTCACGGCGATGTTTGCAATGGGGGCGCTCTACACCGCGCTCTGGATCGCTGCGATTGTGGTGGGGCGAAAGGGTGAGGCGGCCCGGGCTCGTCTGAGTGGAAGGTGAGCCGATACGCTTGCTCCCATGACTGCTATGGAGCGCACCTTAATTCTCGTTAAGCCAGATGGAGTACGTCGGGCATTAGTCGGCGAAGTAATTTCCCGGATTGAATCCAAGGGATATCAGATCACTGATTTGAAGTTGATGAGTGCAACTCGTGCGTTACTCGAAGAGCATTATGCAGAACATAAAGGCAAACCTTTTTTTGAGCCTTTAGTTGAATTCATGCTTTCCGGTCCAATTGTTGCAATGGTCGCAGAAGGAGAACGGGTAATTGAAGGTTTCCGTTCACTTGCTGGAGTTACTGATCCAACCGTTGCGGCCCCGGGAAGTATTCGTGGAGATTTAGCTCGCGACCAAGGAACAAAAGTTGTTCAAAATTTAGTGCACGGATCTGATTCGCCAGAATCAGCAAATCGAGAAATAGCAATTTTCTTTGGAGGAAAATAATAATGGCGGCTAACTTATCTTTCATGGGTCGCGATATGGCGATTGATTTAGGAACTGCAAACACTTTGGTTTACGTACGTGGACGTGGAATTGTTTTAAATGAGCCAAGTGTTGTGGCAATTAATCAAACCACTGGTGGAATTCTTGCTGTTGGAATTGAAGCTAAGAAAATGATTGGACGTACCCCCGGAAATATTGTGGCAATTCGCCCGCTAAAAGATGGCGTGATCTCTGATTTTGATACAACTGAGCGGATGTTGCGTTACTTCATTCAAAAAGTGCATAAACGTCGCCACTTTGCCAAGCCTCGACTAGTTGTTTGCGTGCCATCTGGAATTACCGGAGTCGAACAAAGGGCGGTTAAAGATGCTGGCTATGCCGCCGGCGCTCGCAAGGTTTACATAATTGAAGAGCCAATGGCTGCTGCAATTGGAGCCGGTCTTCCGATCCATGAGCCAACTGGAAATATGGTTGTTGATATCGGTGGAGGAACTACTGAAATCGCAGTTATCTCACTCGGTGGAATTGTTGCTGTCCAATCAATTCGAGTTGGTGGCGATGAGTTAGACCAAGCGATTATTGCTTGGGTGAAACGTGAATACTCATTATTGCTAGGTGAGAGTACTGCAGAACAAATAAAGATATCTATTGGATCTGCTTTCCCAAGTGCTGGTGAACCAGATGCTGAAATTCGCGGTCGCGATTTAGTATCAGGACTTCCCAAAACAATTTTGGTTACTGCAGAAGAGATTCGTAAAGCGATTGAAGAACCAGTTTCTCGAATTATCGAAGCGGTAAAAAGTACACTTGATACCTGTCCTCCAGAATTGTCTGGCGACATCATGGATCGCGGAATCGTACTTACTGGCGGTGGAGCGTTGCTTCATGGGATAGATGAACGTCTGCGCCACGAGACTGGTATCGCAGTCAATATTGCAGAGAATCCTTTACATGCAGTTGTAATGGGTACCGGAAGATGTATCGAAGAGTTTGAAGCTCTCGAGAAAGTTCTTATCTCCGAACCGCGTCGATGACATCCTGTGGTTTGAAAAGTACGCAAAATTTAGTGAGGTGAGAACATCGGCAATGATAAGGCTCGTTCACGCTTTTTCTTAAGCGCACTTCTGATCACTTCTCTTCTTTTGATTACCTTAGATTTGCGTGGAAATTTACCAAGTGAAGGATTACGAAAAGTTTCAGCAACCGTTAGTTCGCCGTTCCAAAGTGTTTTTAATTCAATTTATCGCCCCATAAGTACATTTACTGGAGATATATTTAGTTTAGGACGCACTCGCAATAAAATTTCAAATTTACAAAAAGATAACGCGGCGCTTAAAGAAGAGTTAAGTCGAAAAAATGCCATCACAAATGAAGTTAAAGATTTAAAATCAGTCCTTGATTTGGCTGGGGCGGGTAGATACAAAATTGTGCCAGCTCGAATTATCGCAGTCGGCTCGGCTGCAAGTTTTTCACGCACAATTCAATTAGATGTTGGCAGCGCAGATGGAATTAAAAAAGATATGTCAATTATCGCAGGAGGCGGTTTAGTTGCCCGCATCCTTTCAGTAGCGCAAAGTACATCTATTGCATTACTTATGGATGATGAAACTTTTAAAGTAGGCGTAAGGCTGGAAAGTTCTGGAACGTCAGGTGTTGTAAGTGGTACCGGAGGAAGTGATCTCGAATTAATTTTGCTTGATTCAACCTCTGATTTGCGTGTAGGGCAGAGAGTTGTTGCTCGCGGAAGTGTAAACAGTCAACCTTTTTTACCGGGAGTCCCGGTTGGAGTGATTACGCAAGTTAATCAAATCGCAGGTGCGCTTACTAAGAGCGCTGTGGTCAAACCTTTTGTTGATTTAAATCGGATTTCAGTTGTTGCGGTAATCGTAAGTAAAGGGAAAACCGATCCACGAGATGCGCTACTTCCAGCACCACCGAAACCAATCCCAACTCCGACTGTGACCGTATTTGTTACTCCTACTCCAGCGCCAACTCCAAGTAGTTCAGATGCGACGCAGTAAATGACAAAAAGTTTATTTTTTGTCATTTCAGCAAGTGTTATTTTAACTTTTCAAGAGGTGGTTATTTCTCGCATTGCTTTTCCATTTGCAAATCCATCAATCTTTTTGATTTTTGTTATCTCTTGGGCATTTCTTGAGGATCAATGGCTTGCTGCATTGCAAGGATTTCTTGCCGGCTTTATTTTAGACATTTCTCCATTATCGGTTGGAGTGATCGGCCATTGGGCTTTTGTGCTTGCTGCTGTTTCTTACGGAGTTTCCGAATTGGGAGTGCAATTACGCGGAAGTAGAAGATCCCCATTGACATTGACAGTTGTGGTTACTGCGGGCATATTTTTCACATTAGTATTTTTCGTCATCTCGGGCGCATTAATTAGTTTAAATCAAGGATATGGTTTTACGCAGACTGTTCCAGGGGTTGTGTTTTGGTCTTTAGTATTTACACCGTTAATTTCACCATTGATAATTAAATTAAAAAGAGTTGCCGATGGCGTAGGTACATCAGTTGAGTGAGCGCTCCCGTTTATCACTGATAGTTATTCAAATATTTTTATTCTCTTTAATGATCGCACTTGCTGGCAGACTTTTCTACCTTCAAGTCGCGGCAGCGCCTAAATACAAAACAGCAGCGCTTGAGATTCAGAGTCGAAATATAGTAACTCCTGCAATTCGAGGAATGATTCTTGATAGCAGTGGGAAGCCACTTGCGGTAAATCAAGTAGGTTTGGTAATAACAGTAGATCGATCAAAAATTGATGGCTTGGAAGACAAAGGTGAGTCAGTTCTTCGCAAACTAGCCAAGACCTTGAAAGTTGATTACCCAAGCCTTTACGGAAAAACGCGGCTATGTGGTGAAAAAATTGCACCAGAATTGACTGGGAAAGCCCGTTGTTGGAATGGTTCTAGATACCAACCAATTCCAGTCACATTAACGGCAACTGAAGATATAGCGTTGCAAATTGCCGAACATAGTGAAATCTATTTTGGCGTAGAAGCCAGCCCGCAGGGATTTCGTTTTTATCCTGCTCCAGATGGCTCAAACTCAGCACACGTCCTTGGATATGTTGGTCCCGTCAGTGAGAAAGATTTACTTAAAAAACGTGATCGCCCGCTATTTGTAAATGAAGTTTTGGGTAAAGCCGGACTTGAATATCAATACGATGATTTACTTCGCGGAACACCTGGAGTAAAAACAATTGTGGTGGACAGGCGCGAAGCCGCAACAAGTGTGCTTAAAGAAAATCCACCGATTTCTGGCGATCATTTAGTAACTAGCATCGATGCAAAGCTGCAAGCTGTTGTGGAGGAGCAGTTGCTTGCTGCGATCGCGCGGGCTCGTGAGGGAAGCGTTGATAAAAAAGGAGCACGCAAGGCTGACTCGGGAGCAGCGATAGTCATGGATGTTAAAACCGGGCGCATATTAGCGATGGCCTCTTACCCAACTTATGATCCGAATATTTGGGAGAATGGAATCTCACAAAAGCAAGCAACTGATTTATATAGTGATGCAAAATCTGTTCCTGCACTTTCACGGGCCTTACAAGGGACCTTTGCACCTGCTTCTACATTTAAAGTCGTTTCGGTTGTGGCCGCAGATCGCGCGGGGTATGACTTAAATGGTACTTACGATTGTCCAGCACAGTTCAAAGTAGGAAATCGCATCTTTAAAAATTACGAAAGCAAAGGCGTTGGTTTAGTAAAATTACAACAAGGAATTGCAATCTCTTGTGACACACTTTGGTACAAAATCGCTTTTGATGAATGGCTAAAAGATGGTGGGTTGAAACCTAAAAGTGGAGCAAAAAATTATTTCTATACCGCAGCAAAGGATTTTGGAATTGGGAAAAAAACTGGGATTGATTTACCTTCTGAATCTAGTGGCCGTTTAGCAGATCGCCAATGGCGGGCGAATTGGTACGAACGGAATAAAAATTACTTCTGCGATTATCAAAGACGCGCCACTAAAGCTCAATTAACTCCATACTTGATTGCAATAGCAAAAGAAAATTGTGTAGATGGCGACAAAGTTCGTGCGGGTGATGCTGTTAACTTTGCAATTGGTCAAGGAGATACAACCATGACGCCGCTACAAATGGTACAAATATATGCAGCGCTTGCTAATGGGGGAACAGTTTGGAAACCAACGGTAGCTTGGGGAGTAGTCACGCCTGCCGGCGAGAAAGTGCGAGAGATAACTCCAGAAAAAATTGGAAAATTACCTATCTCTAAAAAAACTTTAACTTTCTTAAACAGGGCTTTGCGTTCGGTAATCACAGACGGAACGGCAAAATGGCGTTTTGATGGCATGCCAGTTGCCATAAGTGCAAAAACCGGAACAGGTGAGGTTTACGGTAAAAATTTAGATGGATCAGCAAAAGATACGACCTCATGGCTCGCCTCTTATGGTCCAACTGAAAAACCAAAATACGCTGTTGTAATGATGGTAAGTCAAGGAGGAACGGGCTCTGGTACCTCTGGACCATCTGTACGGAAAATCTATGAAGCAATTTTTGGTATTCAAGGATCCAAAATTGATAGCACCACAGCGATTTTCCCCTCAGGGCCACCAAGAGTTATTCCATTGCGGATTATTCCTAATGTGAGCGCAAAATGAAAAATATTCGATTGCTGAGAGACAGATTTGATTTGCCATTATTGGTAGCAACTTCACTCTTATTGGGAATTGGCGTCTTGTTGGTTTACGCGGCAACGCGAGATTGGTATGCCTCAGCAGGAGAAGATCCACAATTTTATTTAAAGCGGCAGATTTTAAATATAATTATTGGATTGCTACTTGCTGCCGGTGCGATGTCAATAGATTATCGATTGCTTCGCGCCTATACCCCTATCCTGTGGGGATTATCAGTTATCGGATTAATCGCAGTCCTAATTCCAGCTTTTGGTGACTCCGTTAATGGTGCACGTGCATGGATTGCACTTCCTGGCGGATTACAAATTCAACCAGCAGAGTTTGCAAAGATTGCAATAATCGTAGGAATGTCGATGATTTTGGCTGAAAAGCGCGAAGGATCGCAAGACCCAACATCGTTAGATGTATTGCAATCTCTTGCTGTTGCTGCAATTCCATTGCTGCTGATCGTTGCACAGCCAGACCTTGGTACTACCGTAATTATTAGTGCAGCAGTTGTAACAATTATTGCAGCATCTGGTGCGCAAACTCGCTGGCCCATTGGACTTTTATCTTTAAGCGCCATTGGTGCCTATGTTGTAATAAGAATTGGTGTGCTAGATGAATATCAATTAAAGCGATTGCAATCATTTGTTGATCCAACTGCTGATCCGCAAAGTTCTGGATATCAATTGCGCCAAGCCCGCATCACAATTGGTTCAGGTGGATTTTTCGGAAAAGGTTTGTTTAACGGACCACAAACAAATGGACGATTTGTTCCTGAACAACACACCGATTTTATCTTCACAGTTGCGGGCGAAGAGTTGGGTTTTCTCGGTTGTATTTTCATTCTTGTTCTTTACTCAATCATTTTGTGGAGAGCGCTCGTCATTGCCAGAAGATCAAATGACATCTTTGGTCGATTAGTCTGTATCGGGGTAATGGCATGGTTTGGTTTCCAGATCTTTGAAAATATCGGGATGGCGGTAGGCCTAGCTCCGATGACTGGGGTCCCGCTGCCCTTCCTCTCATATGGTGGATCGAGCATGTTTGCCACCCTCATGGCGGTTGGATTATTACTAAACGTTCACTCAAGACGGTAAACCTCTGCCATACTGGTACCTGCGCTGCCGGGATTGGCCCTAAATCAATCTGCTGGCGCGCGACCCCCGGAAGCTTCCGGGCCACAGGCTTCGTTCTGTTAATTCAGAACATTAGAAAAGTGTTTCAATTATTTGGAGCACGTGAGAGTTGATGTCATGGCTGCAACGCCACGTAAAGGCGGGTCTAAGAAGATCACACCTTCCACCCTTAAACCAGCTGGCAAAGCTGGCAAAGCTGGCAAAGCTGGCAAACTTGAAAAAGTTGAAAAAGTTGAAAAAGCTGTTCCGGTTAAGAATAGTGCTATTAAAAAAGCAGTCACTCCGGTTGGCACCAGCAGCGCAGCAGCGCCGGTAAAGGCGAAGAAAGCCAGCGCGGCAGTTCCGGTTCCGTTATTTCAAGCCCCAACCAAAGCAAAGAGTGCACCTAAAAAAATCAGTGCTGTCGGTGCAACCAGTGCAGTAAATAGCGTTGATAGCAATGAGGTTTCCGAAAAAGTTAAAGGAAGTACCGAGCGTTCTCGCAGCGGACGTACCCGCGGAAGTCGTGGTGGTCGCGGACGTGGTCGCGGACGTAATGAAGAAAGCCAAGTCGAGTCAGAGTCAACTGCTGCAGAAGCAGATGAAGAAAATTTCGAAGGCGGGGTTCATCGCCGCCGCCGTCGAGTTGTCGGTGCAGATGTAGAAGGTGCAGCAGGTCAGACTGTCGATGAAGATGGTGTTGTCACAACTATTCGTGTTCGTGAACCGCGGGAACGCAAAGTTCCAGTCACGCGTGTTGATGCAAAAAGAGATCGGGATTCTCGCGACGGTCGTGTTCGAAGCAGCCGCAATTCGCGTGATCGCAATGACAAAAATGATCGCGGAGACCGGAATGATCGACATGAACGTCATGATCGCCGACGTACGCCAGTTATTACCGAAGCCGAGTTTTTAGCCCGCCGTGAATCAGTTGATCGCGTAATGCTTGTTCGTCAAAGTGGAGACAGAACTCAGATCGCAGTTCTTGAAGATAATATTTTAGTTGAGCATTATGTAAATAGAAATACAAATGCATCTTACGTGGGAAACGTTTACTTGGGTCGCGTTCAAAATGTGCTGCCAAGTATGGAAGCAGCA
The DNA here is from genome assembly GCA_009694285.1 of Candidatus Nanopelagicaceae bacterium. Lineage (GTDB taxonomy): Bacteria > Actinomycetota > Actinomycetes > Nanopelagicales > Nanopelagicaceae > UBA3012. Next base: position 16,828 of record SHVK01000002.1, read on the forward strand.
TTTGTTGACATTGGGAAAGGCCGCAACGCAGTTTTGTATGCGGGAGAAGTGAATTGGGATGCGGCTGGATTAGCTGATGGAACTCCACGCAAAATCGAGACTGCATTAAAAAGTGGGCAACCGGTACTTGTGCAAGTTACTAAAGATCCAATTGGTCAAAAAGGTGCTCGTTTAACCAGCCAAGTAAGTCTTCCTGGTCGGTATTTAGTTTATGTTCCTGGTGGCGGAATGAGCGGTATCAGTCGACGTCTTCCTGATCAAGAGCGCTCACGTCTTAAAGCAATTTTGGCAAACCTAGTCCCAGAAGAAGCGGGAGTTATTGTTCGCACCGCAGCAGAAGGTGCAACTGAAGAAGAATTAACTCGCGATGTAACTCGATTACAAGCTCAATGGGAAGATATTGAGAAGAAAACAAATGACTCAAATGCAACCGCCCCATCATTGCTTTATGGAGAGCCTGATCTAAACATTCGCGTTGTTCGCGATATCTTCAATGAAGATTTTAATAAATTAATTGTTGAAGGTTCAGATGCTTGGGATGAAATTAATAATTATCTAGGCTTTGTTGCTCCTGATTTGTTAACTCGTCTTGAGAAATGGCACAAGAACACTGACATCTTTGCTGAGCACCGCATCGATGAGCAGTTAGCAAAGGGTCTTGATCGAAAAGTTTATTTGCCATCAGGTGGATCGCTGGTAATTGATCGAACTGAAGCAATGGTGGTAGTAGATGTGAACACTGGAAAATTCATTGGCAAAGGCGGAAACCTTGAAGAGACTGTTACTAAGAATAATTTAGAAGCAGCCGAAGAGATCGCTCGCCAACTTCGTTTACGCGACTTAGGTGGAATTATCGTTGTTGACTTTATCGACATGATTCTTGAATCTAATCGAGATTTAGTATTGCGTCGCTTAACAGAATGTTTAGGTCGCGATCGAACTAAGCATCAGGTTGCTGAAGTGACATCACTTGGTTTAGTTCAGATGACCCGTAAACGTGTTGGACAAGGATTGATTGAAGCGTTCTCAACCACTTGCGAAAGTTGCAATGGTCGCGGAATCCATATCCATGTGGATCCAGTTCCGGTTTCACCAGAGAATTTACGCCGGGATGAAGTTGCTGCCACCCCTGGGGCTAGAGATGAAGATGAGGAAGAGCGAGCTAAGATTGCCGGAGATGAGGATGTTTTGATGGTGGCCGCTGCTGAACAAATCGAGCCAGAAACAGCTCCGGAAGGCGAAGTTGAACCTGGAATTGCTCCAGTTTCTCCAGTTTCTTCAGCCAGACGAGGTCGTCGCCGGGTTACCAGCGGCGGAATCATCACTCTGGGGGCCCAAGAATGAGCCTGGCCGGGAAATTGATCTCAGTTTGACCCAAAGGTGCGTGAATCCGTACCCTTAGCACTTCAATTAGAGGAGTTCCCATCGTGTATGCAATTGTTAAAGCTGGCGGCCGCCAGGAAAAAGTAGCGGTCGGCGACACCCTGCTCGTTGATCGGGTAGCTGCGGCTACCGGCACGACGCTTAGGTTGCAAGCTCTTTTGCTCGTCGATGGTGCAAAAGTTACAACAGATACTGCCGGCATTAATGTCAGCGTCGAAGTTCTTGAAGAGATTAAAGGTCCAAAGATCGACATCCTTCGTTACAAGAGCAAGACCGGTTATCGCCGCCGCCAAGGTTTTCGGGCAAAATTAACTCGCGTTAAAGTCACATCCATCAACGGTGTGAAATAGGAATTGGGGGAACTTTCAAATGGCCAGTAAAAAGGGAGTTTCGTCAACACGTAACGGTCGCGATTCAAACGCGCAGTACCTAGGCGTAAAACGCTACGCAGGACAGATCGTCAAGAGTGGTGAAATTCTTATTCGCCAACGTGGAACTCATTTTCACCCAGGATTAAATGTTGGCCGCGGCAAAGATGACACACTATTCGCACTTGCTGCAGGAATTGTTGAATTCGGACAAGCACGTGGCCGTCGCGTTGTAAAAGTTGTACCGCAATAAATTTACCCGTATTAAAAAAGCGGGTCCGATTACGGACCCGCTTTTTTATTTTCATGAGAAGGAGCGATCAAAATGACCACCTTTGTTGATCGCGCGCTCTTAATTGCAACTGCTGGAAATGGTGGCGATGGATGTTCATCGGTTCATCGTGAAAAATTTAAACCACTTGGCGGACCTGATGGTGGCACAGGTGGACGAGGTGGCGACGTAATTCTGGTTGTAGATCAGAGCATCACAACTCTGCTTGATTTTCATTACAGCCCACACCGTCGAGCCACATCTGGCCGCTTAGGTAAAGGTGGACACAAAGACGGTCCAGATGGAGAAGATTTAATAGTTCCAGTTCCTGAGGGAACGGTTATTCGCGGCGCAGATGGCGAACTCATTGCAGATTTGTTAGGTAATGGTACAAAGTTTATTGCTGCACGTGGTGGCGCTGGCGGATTAGGAAATGCCGCACTCTCTTCTTCAAAAAGACGAGCACCAGGTTTTGCTTTACTTGGTGAACCAGGTGAAGACGCCCAACTCTCACTTGAATTAAAAAGTGTTGCAGATATTGCGCTAGTTGGATATCCAAGTGCTGGTAAATCATCATTAATTGCTGCGATCTCTGCTGCACGTCCAAAAATTGCTGAGTATCCATTCACTACGTTGGTTCCTAACTTGGGCGTTGTTGAAATAGGTGAACACCGTTTTACGGTGGCAGATGTCCCAGGATTAATTCCTGGCGCAAGTCAAGGTAAAGGATTAGGCCTTGAGTTTTTACGCCATGTCGAACGTTGTGCTGCACTCGTACAAGTGTTGGATTGCGGAACACTTGAATCTGATCGAGATCCAATCCATGATTTTGATGTAATCGAAGCAGAACTTGCACTTTATGGCGGTCTCGAAGATCGGCCAAGAATTGTTGCGTTAAATAAAGTTGATCTTCCTGATGGGCGCGTGATGGCTGACATGGTTGAAGCAAAATTGCGCGAACGTGGACTCGAGGTTTATCAAGTATCTGCAGCGACTCACGAAGGTTTAAATGATCTGCTATATGCGATGGCAAGATTAATTAAACGAACTCCAAAAGAGAGTATAGATCCAGTTCGAATTATTTTGCGTCCACGCGCAGTGGATGAATCAGATTTCAGCACCTTTAAAAATGATGCTGGTATTTATGTAGTCCAAGGTATTAAACCTGAGCGTTGGGTTAGACAAACAAATTTCAGCAATGCTGAAGCGATTGGATACTTAGCTGACCGATTAGCACGCCTCGGAGTTGAAAAAGAATTATTCAAACTCGGTGCACGTGGAGGTAGTGAAGTTCAAATCGGACTCGGGGAAGATGCGGTCAGTTTTGATTGGGAACCAACTCTTGAAGCCGGCGCTGAAATTTTGCTTGGACCACGAGGACAAGATTTGCGTTTAGATATGCGCCACGCCTTGTCTGGAAGCACTGGGAGTGCTGGTGAAGGTGGATCATGGGAAGAGATCGGCGCATTACTAGTTGGTGATGGCGAAGATGACCTCCAATAAATTACGGGATGAAGTATTAAAAGCAAAACGTGTTGTGCTTAAAGTGGGTTCATCTTCATTGACCGGAAGTGCTGGGGCTGGGCTAGACATAAGTGCAGTGGACAAATTAGTTGACGGCGTAGCGATATTGAAAAAACGTGGAGTAGAAGTTTTAGTTGTTTCATCTGGCGCAATAGCAGCAGGTCTTGCTCCACTTGGGTTAACCACCCGTCCCAAAGATTTAGCAACACAACAAGCTGCTGCATCTGTTGGGCAAGGAGTTTTGATTTATCGATACTCCGAATCTTTTGCCAGATATGCAATTACCGCTTCACAGGTTTTAATAACAAGTGATGATGTGATTAGACGCAGTCATTATCGGAATGCCCAACGTACTTTTGATCGACTTTTGGCCCTTGGAGTAGTACCTGTAATTAATGAAAATGACACAGTAGGGACTCAAGAGATTAGATTTGGAGATAATGATCGACTTGCTGCGTTGGTATCTCATTTAGTTCAAGCAGATTTATTAATATTGCTCTCAGATATTGACGCTCTTTATGATGCGCCACCAACTTCTGCGAATGCAAAACAAATAATCGATGTTAGGGATTTTGCACTACTTGGCGATCTTCAAATTGGTGGTGCTGGAACGGCCGGAGTTGGCAGTGGGGGAATGGTTACCAAAGTCGAGGCCGCCCGCATTGCAACAGGTGCGGGGATTCCAGTAGTTCTTACATCTCTTGCGAACATCGAAGCAGCGGTCACCGGTACAGAGATTGGAACTTTATTTCACGCAAACGGTGTCCGCACCCCATCACGTGCACTTTGGTTAGCACATGCATCTTCTCCAAAGGGAAAGTTGCATCTAGATGCTGGAGCAACTACGGCAATTCGTGAACGTGGAACTTCATTGCTTCCAGCAGGTGTTACCAAAGTTGAAGGAGATTTTTCTGCTGGCGACCCTGTCGATTTACTTTCGCCAGAAGGCAAAGTAATTGCCCGTGGCTTAGTTGCTTTTGACGCTGATGAAATTCCGCAACTGCTTGGAAAATCTACTAAAGAGTTAGGTGCATCTTTAGGGGCAGAGTACGAACGCGAATTGGTGCACCGCGACGACCTGTCCTTACTTTAATTATTTTTAACTTATTTTAGTAGCAAGTGCTTCCAAAATTGCCGCAGTTGGCTCTTCATCGGAATCCACCAAACTGTCACTCAATTTTACGATCACAGTTCTAGTTTTCGGAACTACATAAACAAATTGACTATGCAATCCAAGCATCATTAGAGAACCTGGATACGGATGATAAATCTGAGCACCGTATCCCCAATTATGATCAAGAGTTTCAACCGGATTTGATAAACGGGTAATCCATGATGCGCTGATGAGTTGTTTATCTCCGACGAAACCACCCATTGCTAAAAGATTTCCAATTCGCGCATAATCCCGAGCTGCTGCGTTGAAGCAACAAAAAGTTTTTTCTTGTCCGCCTATATGATCAACGTTCCAAGTTGCCGGATATTGAGCGCCGATTGGTTGCCAAAAATTAGCAGAGAAGTAATCAGCAACTTTTTCACCTGTAACTTTTTTAATAATCATGCCGAGCATTTGAGTATCAACACTTCGATATTCCGTATCAGTACCTGGTTCAAATTTCATCTTACGGTTGTTGCCTATGAACCACGGAATATCTGTGGAGGCATACATCTGAGCGATTGCAACGCCCCAACCAGAGGGTCCTGTTGGGTAGTTGTCGCTAACTCCGACACCACTACGCATATCGAGAAGTTGGCTGATTGTCACTTTGTCAAAAGATGTTTCATTGGATAACTCTGGAAAGTACTTAATGAAAGTATCACTTTCACTTATTTTACCTTCAGAGATTAATTTTCCAATTATTAAAGATGTTAAAGTTTTCGCAACGGAGTACGAAGGAAATTGAAATTCGGGCGTAAATTTTTTGTTGTACCACTCATAAGTTATGGTGCCATTTCGCATAACCAGAAAAGCATTCGTCTTTGTCTGCTTTAAAAATTTCTCAAATTCAATTTGGCGACCATTGAAAAGCACTCCAAAAGGCATCTCTTCCTGCACAACTTGAAGTTGGGTGGGAGCTACGGCGGGTGCTACCAAATGGGCTGGAAGCAATTTTGGCGTCGCAGATGGAGCGGCAAGTCCCAGACGAACGGTGGCTATTGGGTTTGGGTAGTTGGCCACCCGCAATCCGCTAAAGGCCAATAAAAAGATTCCAATTAGGCCAATTGCAACAATTCGACTCCAACGCAAAAGTACTTTCATGCAAGCGATCTTATCTCTTGGTTAGGCTATCTCTATGACTACGCAGATCGAAACTATTGCTATCGCGGCGAGATCAGCTGCTCGAGTATTAGCGGGAGCCAGCCGCGAGGATAAAGATCGTGCTTTGAATGCGATAGCAGATCATCTTCTTGCTAACGAGAAGGAAATTTTGGCAGCAAATAGTGAAGATGTACTTAGGTCGCAAGCCGAAGGAATAAGCGAATCGTTAATTGATAGACTGAAATTAAATCCAAAGAGAATTGCTGAAATCGCAAATGGTGCAAGACAAATCGCCGCACTTCCCGATCCAGTTGGTCGAGTGATTAGAGAGCGTACTCTCGAAAATGGTTTGCATTTAAAACAAGTTGCCGTGCCATTTGGTGTTGTAGGAATGGTTTATGAAGCAAGACCAAATGTGACTGTTGATGCGGCAGTGATTTTGATTAAGGCAGGAAGCGCAGCATTATTGCGTGGATCGTCAACGGCTGCAAAAAGCAACGATGTATTAGTTAATGTGATGAGAAGTGCAATCACTTCAGTCGGACTTCCTGCAGATATTGTGCAAGTAGTTTCATCACATGATCGATCCACTGTGCGCGAACTATTAAACGCTCGTGGCTTAGTTGATTTGGTAATTCCGAGGGGAAGTGCGGCATTAATTAGGACAGTTGTAGATGAATCGTCAGTTCCTACAATTGAAACTGGTGCTGGAGTTTGCCATGTTTACATAGATATAGATGCTGATTTCAATAAAGCCATTCCAATTATCATTAATTCAAAATGTCATCGACCAAGTGTTTGCAATGCAGCTGAAACGCTATTAGTTCATCAAGCAGTGGCTGCCGAATTTTTACCGTTAGCCCTATATGCTTTAGTTAAGCAAGGAGTTCGCCTGCACGGTGATGCACAATCAATTCAGATTGCCAAAAGCTGTGGTGTAGAAATGGTCTTAGCAACTGAAGAAGATTGGTCAACAGAGTATGGAACTCTAGAAATGAATATTGGCATTGTGGCAAACCGACAAAGCGCAAATGACCATATAAACAAATATGGAACTCAACATACCGAATCTATTGTTACTGAATCACAAAGCACCGCAGCTGCTTTCATTGCAAATGCAGATGCGGCAGCGATTATGGTAAATGCATCCACTCGATTCACCGATGGCGAGCAGATGGGTTTTGGCGCTGAGATTGGTATCTCGAATCAGAAGTTGCATGCACGTGGACCGATGGGCCTTGAGGAGATGACCACTACAACATGGATTGTGACTGGAAGCGGTCAAATCCGCGAGTAAGACGCCGGTAGGATTGGGGATATGTCCCGGATTTCGAATGAGGAAGTGGCGCGTATCGCGCATTTAGCTCGTCTTGAATTGAGTGCCAATGAGATTGCAGAATTAGCGGGCGAGATGGAAGCAATTTTAGGTGCTGTAGCAAGAGTTCAAGAGGCAGCAAAAAGTGATGTTGTACCAACTTCACATCCACTTGCATTGGTAAATGTGACCCGTCCAGATGTAGTTCGTCCTAGTTTAACTCCAGAGAGTGCCTTATCTGGAGCACCAGCAAGTGAAGAGAATCGATTTAGAGTTCCACAAATTTTAGGCGAAGAAGCATGAGTGAATTAATTTACAAGAGTGCAGCGCAATTATCAGAAAGTTTGGCTAAGAAGGAAGTTTCTGCACGTGAGGTAACTCAAGCGCACCTGGATCGAATTGCAAAAGTAGATAAAGCGGTGCATGCATTTTTATTTGTAGATACAGAGGGCGCATTAGCTCAAGCCGATCAAGTTGATGCTGCTCGCGCCAAGGGTGAAAATTTAGGACCGCTTGCCGGTGTTCCACTCGCACTTAAAGATATTTTGGCGCAAGAAGGAATTCCGACAACTTGCGGTTCAAAAATATTAGCAGGATGGCGCCCGCCTTACAGTGCAACAGTAGTAAAAAAATTACGTACTGCAGGTGTGGTAATTCTTGGCAAGACAAATATGGATGAGTTTGCGATGGGATCATCAACCGAGAATTCTGCATACGGTACAACTCAAAACCCATGGGATTTAAAGCGGATACCTGGTGGTTCTGGCGGAGGTTCAGCAGCTGCTCTTGCTGCCTTTGAGGCACCTCTTGCGATTGGTAGCGACACTGGTGGATCGATCAGACAACCTGCAGCACTAACTGGCACTGTCGGAGTAAAACCAACTTACGGTGGTGTTTCTCGGTACGGAGTCGTCGCATTCTCTTCTTCATTAGATCAAGTTGGTCCCTGCGCACGTACTGTTTTAGATACCGCATTGCTACATGAAGTTATTGCCGGCCATGATGATTACGATGCAACAAGTATTAATGCTCCAACTCCACCTGTAGTTGCTGCCGCAAAACGTGCAGATGTAAAAGGGATGAAAATCGGCGTAGTTAAAGAGTTGTCTGGTGATGGATATGAAAGTGGAGTTAGTGAAAGATTTGAAGAATCTCTTGAAATTTTGCGTAGCCAAGGCGCAACAATTGAAATGGTTTCATGCCCAAATTTCGATTACGGATTAGCTGCTTACTATCTGATTGCACCAAGTGAAGCTTCTTCAAACTTAGCCCGTTTTGATGCGATGAGATATGGCTTACGTGTTGGAGATGATGGCTCACGTAGTGCTGAAGAGGTTATGAGTATGACTCGTGCGGCAGGATTTGGACGTGAAGTAAAACGCCGAATCATTCTTGGAACTTACGCACTTTCTGCCGGATATTACGACGCATATTATGGAAGCGCCCAGAAAGTTCGAACATTGATCACTCAAGATTTTGCTAAAGCATTTTCTTCAGTAGATGTATTGGTTTCACCTACAACGCCAACAGTTGCATTTCCTATCGGTGAAAAAAGTAATGACCCAGTAGCGATGTACTTAAGTGATGTTGCAACCATTCCGGTAAACCTTGCCGGAGTTGCCGCAATGTCCCTTCCTGCTGGCCTATCTGAAGGATTGCCCGTAGGTTTTCAAATTATTGCACCGGCAATGAAAGATGATCGCCTTTATTTAGTGGGGGCAGCCCTCGAGCGCGAGTTAGCAGCAAAATGGGGTGGAGTGCTTACTACTAAGGCACCTAAATTAATTTCTGCGGCAGGTGCATAAAGATGTTGAGCTATGAAGAGATAATTGAAAAATATGAGCCGGCCCTGGGTCTTGAAGTGCATGTTGAACTTGGAACTAAAACCAAAATGTTCTGTGGCTGTCCAACTGAATTTGGCGCCGAACCTAATACCCAAGTATGTCCAGTCTGTTTAGGAATGCCTGGGGCATTGCCATTTGTCAATGAACGGGCAATTGAGAGCACCATATTAATTGGCTTAGCACTCAACTGTTCGATCGCACCTTGGTCTCGTTTTGCCCGTAAAAATTATTTCTATCCAGATATGCCAAAGAATTTTCAGATTTCTCAATACGACGAACCTATTTGTACTGATGGTTATTTAGATGTTGAGTATGAAACTCCAGAAGGTATGAAAACTTTTCGAATTGAAATAGAACGGGTCCACATGGAAGAGGACACCGGAAAATCTTTACATGTTGGGGGAGCGACAGGTCGGATTCATGGTGCCGAATATTCACTCTTGGATTACAACCGCGCCGGCATCCCACTAGTAGAAATTGTTACTAAAACTGTTTTAGGAACTGAAAGTTATGCACCGCAAATCGCGAAGGCGTATGTAAAAGAGTTACGGGATATTTTGCGAGCTCTCGGTGTGAGTGATGTGAAGATGGAGCAAGGTTCACTTCGTTGTGATGCAAATATTTCATTGTCACCACGCGGAAGTGGAAAACTTGGCACTCGCAGTGAAACAAAAAATGTGAACTCACTTCGTTCAGTAGAACGCGCAATAACTAGCGAAATGCATCGTCATGCACAAAGACTTGAAGCAGGGGAGCGAGTCGTACAAGAGACGCGCCATTTTCAGGAAGATTCTGGAACTACCCGCTCGGGACGTTCGAAAGAACAAGCGGAGGATTACCGATATTTCCCTGAGCCAGATTTATTGCCAGTTGCACCTTCCGCGGAATGGATCGAGCAATTAAGAGCCCAACTCCCGGAGCGACCTTCTGCGCATCGAGCAAGATTGCAACAACTTTGGCAAGTTCCCGATAAAGAGATGGCCGCGATGATTAACGCAGGGGTCGTTGGAGTTGTTGAAGAAACAGTTGCGGAAGGTGCAGACCCAACTAAAGCGCGAACTTGGTGGCTTGGAGAAATTTCAAGAGTTGCAAATGAGCGCGAAGTTGAAGTTGTTGAAATGCCAATCACTCCAAAAGATGTTGCCGAAATTATTGCCTTAGTAGCAGCTGGAGATTTAACAGATAAATTAGCCAGACAAGTAGTTGAAGGTGTAATTGCCGGTGAGGGAAATCCTGCAGAGGTCATCGCAGCACGTGGAATCAAAGTTGTATCTGATGAAGGAGAGTTAGTTGCAGCCATTGAGCGGGCAATAGCGGCACAACCAGATACTGCACAAAAAGTTAGAGATGGAAATATCCCAGCAGCAGGTGCATTAATTGGCGCGGTCATGAAAGATACTAAAGGTCAAGCAGATGCAGCGCGGGTACGTGAGCTCCTACTTGGCTTATTAGGACAGAGCTAAGCTTTTTCGGCTAGGGATTCTTTCCCAATTTTTAAAAGTACCGCCATCACCACTGCTGCGATAAGCAAGAAGGTAGCACCAGTTTTAAATGCAGTGGTGTAACCGTGGGTTAAAGCAAAAAATTGCGCTTTATCTCCTAATTCAGGATGGGTTATTAGGTAATTTGCAGCGGAAGTTGCCGCGATGGTATTTAACAAAGCAGTGCCAAGAGATCCACCAACCTGCTGACTGGTATTGAGTGCAGCACTTGCTACTCCAGAATCACGCCCACCGATTCCATGGAGTGCTGTTGTTGAAATTGAAATAAAAACTAAAGCCATACCAGTACTTATTATTACTAACATTGGAAGTACATGTGTCGCATAACTTGTATCCGGGGTAATAGTTGATAAAAGCAGTAATCCAATTGACCCTTGAATTAATCCCCAAACAATCAACGGCTTTGGCCCGACGCGGGGTAATAGTTGAGTGGTGACTCCTGCAGATGCAATTACTCCGAGCGAGAATGGCAAAAAGGCAAAACCAGTCTTTAGGGGGGAGTAGCCCATAATTACTTGGAGGTATAAGCCGAGAAATAAGAACATCGAAAATAAACCAGCACCAACCATCATTGAACCAAGATATGAACCACCGCGATTTCGTTCGGTGATAATGCGTAACGGAAGCAGCGGATTTTTAACATTTTTTTCAATCATGAAAAAAGCGAGCAATAAGATGGCGGCGATGGCAAGGAAGCAAAGAGTTGAACCTGTTACCCAACCAACTTTAGCCGCTTGCGTAAACCCATATACCAAACTAAGTAAACCAAGTGTCGCAGTTATCGTCCCAGGCAGATCATAAGAGTGATCTCCTCCGGCTTTTGATTCGTGCACAAAAGGATAGGCAAGAAGGGCGGCGATAATTGCGATTGGAACATTGACCCAGAGACACCATCTCCATGAAGCAAATTCGGTGAGTGCTCCGCCAAGAATTAATCCAATCGCAGCGCCGCCGCCGGCAATAGCACCGTAAACACCAAATGCTTTTGCCCGCTCTTTAGGAATGGTAAATGTTACGTTAATTAGCGAAAGCGCCGATGGCGTCAGTAACGCCCCAAATGCACCTTGCAATGCGCGCGAAGCAAATAAAATCTCCTGTGATTGTGCTATTCCACCAAGTGCTGATGCACCGGCGAAACCAAGTAGGCCGATAATAAAACTTTTCTTCCGTCCAATAAAATCGGCGATTCGACCGCCGAGAAGCAGCAAAGAGCCAAAAGCAAGAGTGTACGAAGTTACCACCCAACTTTGATTTGCATCACTGATTCCTAAATCAATTTTGGCACTGGGTATTGCAATATTTACGATTGAGGAGTCAAGCACCACCATCAACTGGGCGATTGCGATTACAAATAGGGCCCTCCATCTAGTTGGATCTGGAGTTTGGGTTGGTGGTTGGGCGAAACTCATATCTTTGGCTGCTTTCCAATTTGTTGCTTATAGTATGAGCACCATGAGCCAGACCGCTAACTCTAACCCAATGAAGCCTCGATCAGGGATGGTTACTGATGGCCTTGAGCGTGCACCTGCGCGCGGAATGTTACGGGCTGTTGGAATGGGTGATGCTGACTGGGTTAAGCCACAAATCGGAATTGCATCTTCATGGAATGAGATCACTCCGTGCAACCTTTCACTAAATCGACTTGCATCTGCTTCAAAAGAAGGTGTGCATGCTGCTGGTGGTTTTCCGATGCAATTTGGAACCATTTCAGTTTCTGATGGAATTTCAATGGGTCATGAAGGAATGCACTTCTCGTTAGTTTCTCGTGAAGTTATTGCCGATTCCGTTGAAACAGTTATGCAAGCAGAGCGACTTGATGGAATGGTTTTGTTAGCCGGTTGCGATAAATCTTTGCCAGGCATGATGATGGCGGCAGCGCGCATAGACGTCGCAAGTGTTTTTATTTACGCGGGAACAACTTTGCCAGGAAGTGTTGACGGAAAAGATGTCACGCTGATCGACGCGTTCGAGGCAGTAGGTGCTTGCGCACGTGGATTAATTACCCGTGATGAAGTGGATCGGATTGAACGAGCAATTTGTCCAGGAGAAGGTGCATGCGGAGGTATGTACACCGCTAACACCATGGCATCGATCGCTGAAGCAATCGGAATGTCATTACCAGGATCAGCCGCACCACCAGCGGTGGATCGTCGTCGTGAAAGTTTCTCGCGCCAATCTGGTGAAGCAGTTGTTGAATTAATTCGTCAAGGAATAACAGCGCGCGACATTATGACTAAGAGAGCTTTTGAAAATGCGATAACAATTCTCATGGCGCTGGGCGGATCAACAAATGCGGTTTTACATCTTTTAGCTATGGCACATGAAGCAGATGTAGAATTGGAACTTCATGATTTTCATCGCGTCGGATCTAAAGTTCCATTACTCGGAGATTTAAAGCCTTTCGGTAAATTTGTCATGAGCGATGTTGACAAAGTTGGTGGAATTCCAGTCGTACTGCGTGCTCTCCTTGATGCAAAACTTTTACATGGCGATTGTTTAACTGTCACTGGCAAAACCATGGCTGAGAATTTAGCAAATCTCGCACCACCAGGTGCTGACGGTGAAGTTCTATATGAAACAAAGGCTCCATTTTCATCAAGTGGTGGAATCACAATTCTTGGCGGTTCGTTAGCCCCACAAGGTGCGGTAACAAAAGTTGCTGGAATTGGCGTTGATGTATTTGAAGGACCGGCACGAGTTTTTGAGCGCGAGCAGAGCGCGATGGAAGCACTTGAAGATGGAACCATTCAAGCCGGTGACGTAGTTGTAATCCGTTACGAAGGTCCAAAAGGTGGACCTGGAATGCGGGAGATGTTGATGATCACCGGTGCAATCAAAGGTGCTGGCCTGGGTAAATCTGTCCTTTTGCTCACCGATGGTCGCTTCTCAGGCGGAACTACTGGATTATGTGTTGGCCATGTTGCCCCTGAGGCGGTTGATGGTGGCCCGATAGCACTGGTTAGAGATGGGGATCGAATCAAGATCGACACCATCGCGCGCACCTTGGACCTATTAGTAGCGCCAGCTGAATTAGCCGAACGGGCCAAATCATTTAAGCCTTTACCGAACAGATATACCCGCGGCGTTTTGGCTAAATACGCCAAATTGGTTGGCAGCGCCTCGAAAGGCGCAGTCTGCGATTGATAGATAGGTCAGTTTTTAACTGAATGAGGTAGCCCACATAAATTGGGGTTGACCAAAATGTGGGTAAGAGAGGACAATAGAAACATGTCAAAAATTCTCGTGGTAGGACAGCGCGCGATCTAGCATCTCTTGGATCGTGTGCCACCCCTCAGTGCAGACACTGAGGGTTTTCGCATTAAATGGGAGCTTTTGCACTTACCCCCGATAGCAAGGAAAAGGAGCGTGAACGATGAGCGATAAGAAGATGAATGGGGCAACTAGCCTGGTGCGGTCATTAGAGCACGCCGGCGTTGATGTGATCTTTGGAATTCCGGGCGGTGCAATATTGCCAGCTTATGATCCGCTTTTCGACAGCACTATTCGCCACATTCTGGTTCGTCATGAACAAGGAGCCGGACATGCTGCAACCGGCTATGCACAAGCAACTGGTCGAGTTGGCGTTTGCATGGCCACTTCAGGCCCAGGTGCAACAAATTTAGTTACCCCTATTGCAGATGCACAGATGGATTCAGTCCCGATGGTTGCCATTACTGGCCAAGTTCCATCAGGCGCAATTGGAACTGATGCATTTCAAGAAGCAGATATTCGTGGAATATCGATGCCAATTACAAAACATAATTATTTAGTAACAAATCCAGCAGATATTCCACAGGCGATTGCGGAAGCATTTCACATCGCCGCGACCGGTCGTCCCGGAGTTGTGCTTGTAGATATTGCCAAAGACGCACTAACTTCCGAAACTACTTTTAATTGGCCAACCTCTATCTCGCTACCAGGTTATCGCGATCACTCGCAATCAAAACAGAGTGATGTTGATGATGCCGCAGCATTAATTGCGCAATCATCTCGGCCAGTTCTCTATGTTGGTGGAGGAGTAATCAAATCAAATGCGAGCCGCGAATTACTTGCGCTCGCCGAAGCAAGTGGAATTCCGGTTGTAACGACTTTGATGGCGCGCGGTGCTTTCCCAGATAGTCATCCGCTTCACTTAGGTATGCCGGGAATGCATGGCACCGTTGCTGCTGTTACTGCACTGCAAAAATCAGATTTACTTATAACTTTAGGCGCACGTTTTGATGATCGCGTTACTGGGAAACTTTCAACATTTGCCCCTGTTGCAAAAGTTATTCATGCCGATATTGATCCAGCAGAAATTGGAAAAAATCGCAAAGCTGATGTGGCAATCGTTGGCGATGTAAGAAATACCATCAACTTGTTACTTCCTGCCGTAAAGGCTCAATATGCAAAAGCTCGACCAGATTTCACTGCATGGATCAAGCAAGTTAACTCTTGGCGTTCTACATTCCCACTGGGTTATGACATTCCAAAAGATGGCTCGTTGTCACCACAATATGTCATTGAAAGATTAGGGAAGATTTCTGGTCCGGATACGATCTTTACCGCGGGAGTAGGCCAGCACCAGATGTGGGCTTCGCAATTTATCTCATATGAAAAGCCACGCACTTGGCTTAACTCTGGTGGCTTAGGAACTATGGGTTACGCAGTTCCCGCAGCGATGGGAGCGAAAGTTGGCGCACCAGATAGCACCGTGTGGGCAATTGATGGGGATGGTTGTTTTCAAATGACCAATCAAGAGTTAGCTACTTGCGCTCTAAACAATATTCCGATCAAAGTTGCGATTATTAATAATGAAAGTCTTGGCATGGTTCGTCAATGGCAGACATTGTTCTACAACGAGCGTTACTCAAATACAGATCTGCATTCAAAGCGAGTTCCTGATTTCACAAAATTAGCGGATGCAATGGGTTGTATTGGATTGCGCTGCGAGCGACCTGAAGATGTTGACAAGACAATTGAAAAAGCGATGTCAATTAATGATCAACCTGTCGTAGTTGATTTTGGAGTTTTTAGAGATGCAATGGTTTGGCCGATGGTTGCAGCCGGAACATCCAATGACGAAATAATGGTTGCGCGCGAACTTGCGCCCGACTGGGATTCGCAGGATCTCTAATGAATGTACAACGAACCTTTCATACAATCTCTGTTTTAGTTGAAAACCGTTCTGGAGTTTTAGCGCGCGTATCGGCGCTCTTCTCACGTCGCGGTTACAACATTGAAAGCTTGTCAGTTGGACCAACTCAAGATCCGCAATTTTCGCGAATCACAATCGTAGTAAGTGTTGAAGGTCATGCACTTGATCAAGTTATTCAGCAATTAGATAAATTGGTCAATGTAATCGCAATTGAAGAGATGCATGAAAGTTCTTCAGTTCAGATTGAACTGTTATTAGTAAGGGTTTCAGTTACGGCCGCCAACCAAGAAAAGTTGCGGACACTAGTCGCCGAGCATGGAGGCAAAATGGCTGAGATGGGGTCAACTTCAGCAATCGTCTCGCTAACTGATACTTCAACCAAGATTGAAGCCCTTGTGAACGCCCTTAACCCCTTCGGAATCCTCGAATTAACGCAGTCCGGGCTGGTCGCCATGAGGCGTACGATATAGCCCGATTCATATAGGAAAACCCAGTCCAGATCTAACTAGAAAGAGAGTGCTCCTGTGGCAACTATGTATCACGATGACGATGCCGACCTATCCATTATTCAAGGACGAAAGGTCGCGGTAATTGGTTACGGCTCACAGGGCCATGCCCATGCACTTAGTTTGCGCGACAGTGGAGTAGATGTGCGCGTTGGCCTAGCCGAAGGTTCAAAATCTC
The DNA here is from genome assembly GCA_009694285.1 of Candidatus Nanopelagicaceae bacterium. GTDB lineage: Bacteria > Actinomycetota > Actinomycetes > Nanopelagicales > Nanopelagicaceae > UBA3012. The sequence goes on from SHVK01000002.1 coordinate 33,113, forward strand.
GCGTTAAAGCAGAAGCAGAAGGATTACGTGTTGTTAGCGTCGCAGATGCGGTTAAAGAAGCCGATGTAATTATGTTGCTTGCGCCAGACCATGTGCAACGTCATATTTACAATGATTCAATTGAACCAAACCTAAAACCAGGTTCAGCTCTTTTCTTTGGTCATGGATTTAATATTCGTTTTGGTTACATCAAGCCTGGTGCTGCAATAGATGTTTGCATGGTTGCACCAAAGGGTCCAGGACATTTAGTTCGTCGTGAGTACTCAGCTGGTCGAGGAGTCCCAGTAATCGTTGCAGTTGAACAAGATGCAACTGGAAATGCTTGGCCATTAACACTTTCATATGCAAAAGCAATTGGTGGACTTCGTGCTGGTGGAATTCTTACCACTTTCACCGAAGAGTGTGAAACAGATTTATTTGGCGAGCAAGCAGTTCTTTGCGGTGGAGCTTCTCAATTAGTTCAATATGGTTTTGAAACTTTGATTGAAGCTGGTTACCAACCAGAAGTTGCTTACTTTGAATGTTTACATGAATTAAAATTAATCGTTGACCTTATGTACGAAGGTGGAATTGCTAAACAACGTTGGTCAGTATCAGATACCGCTGAATACGGTGATTATGTTTCAGGTCCGCGTGTACTTGATCCTCATGTTAAAGAAAATATGAAAGCTATTTTGAAAGATGTTCAAAACGGCTCATTTGCGGCAAGATTTATTGCAGATCAAGATGCTGGTGCACCTGAATTTAAAGCACTTCGTGCAAAAGGTGAAGTTCATCCAATTGAGGCAGTTGGACGCTCACTTCGCGCGATGATGTCATGGGTTAAATCCTCTGATGATTACCGTGAAGGTTCGGCTGCGCGTGGCTAAACCTGTTGTATTAATTGCAGAAGAGTTAAGTCCGGCAACAGTTGATGCGCTCGGTCCTGATTTCGAGATTCGAAACTGCGACGGAGCAAATCGGGCAGAATTATTGCCTGCACTTGCTGCTGGAGTAGATGCAGTATTAATTCGATCAGCCACAAAAATGGATGCTGAAGCAATTGCTGCTGCAAAAGGTTTAAAAGTTATTGCTCGTGCAGGAGTGGGATTGGACAATGTCGATGTTCCAGCCTCAACTGCTGCTGGAGTTATGGTGGTAAATGCACCAACTTCAAATATTGTCTCAGCGGCAGAACTTGCAATTGCACTTTTGCTTGCTTCGGCTCGCCACATCTCTTCAGCACATGCAGCACTTCGTGTTGGTAAATGGGCGCGCTCGAAGTACACCGGTGCTGAATTATTTGCAAAGACATTAGGCATTGTTGGTTTCGGAAGAATTGGTCAATTAGTTGCACATCGCATGCAAGCCTTTGGCATGAATGTGATTGCTTATGACCCTTATCTACAACCGGCACGTGCTGCTCAATTGGATGTGCGTTTAGTTGATCTTGATACCTTGCTTGCAGAAGCTGATTTCATAACTATTCACCTTCCAAAAACCAAAGAGACTGCAAACTTGATTGGCGTAGAAGCACTCAAGAAAGTTAAACCAACCGTACGTATTATCAATGCTGCCCGCGGGGGAGTACTTGACGAGGAAGCACTTTATGAGGCGATTAAATCAGGCCGAGTAGCCGGTGCAGGTCTAGATGTATTTTCAACTGAACCATGTGTTGATTCACCTTTGTTTCAATTGGATCAAGTTGTCGCAACTCCACATTTAGGTGCTTCAACTGATGAAGCCCAAGAACGTGCTGGAATTGCAGTTGCGGTTTCAGTTCGTAAAGCTCTTGCTGGAGAATTAGTTCCTGATGCTGTCAACGTAAAAGGTGGCGCAATTGCTGAAGTGCTACGACCTGCTCTTCCATTAGTTGAAAAATTGGCGCAAGTTCTAGTTGGAATCTCTGGCGAAACACCAGTATCCGTAGAAGTTTGCGTCTTCGGTGAGATTGCAGCCGAAGATTGCTCAGTCTTATCAACTAGTGCATTGCGTGGTGTGTTAAGTGCAACAGGTGTGAATGATGTTACCTATGTAAATGCTCCTGGACTTGCTAGTGATCGCGGCTTAACAGCTACTGTCACCACAAATACAGATAGCCCAGACCACCGAAACATGGTCGAAGTATGTGGAGCACTTGCAGACGGAAGCAGAGTCGCTGTTAGCGGAACTTTGATGGGAATTCGCCGTATTGAAAAGATTATCAAGATTGATAATTACGATCTAGATCTTGCAACCGCTGAAAACTTGTTGTTTTTACGGTACACCGATCGCCCAGGTGTCGTTGGCGCTGTAGGTAATGCGTTAGGCGCATTGAAAATCAATATCGCTGGCATGCAAGTTGCTCGTGATGAGCGCGGTGGCGAAGCATTGATGGTCCTCACCGTCGATTCAGCAATACCTGCAGATTTGTTGGCAAAAGTAGCAAAAGAAACTGATGCTAAAGCTAGATTTGTGACATTGGTGTAGTGCTATGAAAGAGATCAAATTAGGGGTTATCGGTGGCGATGGGATCGGTCCCGAAGTTGTTGCTGAGGGCTTAAAAGTTCTCGATAAAATCGGAACTCAAATCGGCGTCTCATTTGATCGACAAAATTTTGACCTTGGCGCTGGATTGTGGCATCGCACTGGTGAAGTTTTACCAGAGAGCGTAATGACAGATCTCGCTAAATGCGATGTAATTTTATTGGGTGCAATTGGGGATCCATCTGTACCCAGTGGAATTCTTGAGCGCGGAATTTTACTAAAAATCCGTTTTGCTTTTGATCATTACATCAATTTGCGTCCTGCACGGCTATATCCAAATGTGCAATCACCTCTTTCAACTAAGGATGAAATTGATTTCGTCGTTGTGCGCGAAGGAACTCAAGGATCTTATGTTGGAGCAGGCGGATTATTAGCCGAAGGCACTGCTCAAGAAATTGCAACTGAAGAGAGTCTTAATACTCGTTATGGCGTAGAACGAACAATTCGTTATGCATTTGAATTGGCCGGAACGCGTAAACGTAAAAAATTAACATTGGTTCATAAAAATAATGTTTTGGTACGCGCTGGATCTTTATGGACACGGGCATTTAATGAGGTTGCAAAGGAGTATCCAGGTATCACAACAGATTACATTCACGTAGATGCCGCATCGATGTTTTTTGTCTCAAACCCAGGCAGATTTGATGTTGTAGTGACTGATAATTTATTCGGTGACATCTTGACTGATATAGCAGCAGCAGTATGTGGTGGTATTGGATTAGCAGCCAGTGGAAACATCAATCCAACAGGCGCATTTCCTTCGATGTTTGAACCGGTGCATGGAACTGCTCCTGATATTGCCGGCAAAGGTATTGCAGATCCAACAGCAACAATTCTTTCGGTTGCGATGTTATTGAACCATCTCGGATATGCAGAAGCTGGCGCAAAAGTTGAAGCCGCCGTTGCCGCAGATTTGAAATCACGAAGTTCAGATCGTTCCACTTCACAGATCGGTGATGCAATCACTGCAGCACTTGCCTGATAGTGATAAATAAGGAGAGCTCATGCAGATCACGATAAATCCAAACCCTAACCCGGTGGCCGATGCAGAACGTGTTGCGCGAGTGGCTCAACCTGGATTTGGAAAGTATTTCACCGACAATATGTTTATTGCAGAATGGAACGAAGAAAAAGGTTGGCATGATGCTCGCTTGACCGCATATGCGCCACTTACTTTAGATCCAGCGACAATGGTTTTTCATTATGGTCAAGAGATATTTGAAGGCATGAAGGCATATCGCCAACCAGATGGTGCAATCTCTTTATTTCGCCCAGATGCAAATGCAGTGCGATTTGCGCGCAGTGCCGCACGTATTGCACTCCCAGAACTTCCAGTTAAAGATTTTGTCGCTGCAGTTGAAGCATTAGTAAAAGCTGATGCTGGATGGGTGCCAAACAATCCAGGTGAGTCGCTCTACATTCGCCCCTTTATGATTGCAAGTGAAGTTGGCTTAGGAGTTCGTCCATCAAGCAGAGCAACTTTTTTAATTATTGCAACACCAGCTGCCGCCTATTTCAATGCAGCAAAGCCGGTATCGGTGTGGATATCAAATGAATATGTGCGTGCTTCAAAAGGTGGAACCGGTGAAGCGAAATGCGGTGGTAACTACGCAGCTTCATTGTTGGCCCAACGAGCAGCCGCAAAAGAAGGGTGTGATCAAGTTGTTTGGCTTGATGCCGTAGAGCGCAAATGGATTGAAGAGATGGGTGGCATGAACCTGTTCTTCGTTAAAGGAAAAGGCAAAGATGCCCGCATCGTTACTCCATCACTGACTGGCACCTTACTTCCTGGAATCACGCGTGATTCATTGTTAACTGTTGCAGACGATCTTGGTTACAAAGTCGAGGAAGTAATGATCAGTGTCGAAGATTGGCGATCAGGAGCTGCAAGTGGTGAGATTTCAGAAACTTTTGCTTGCGGAACTGCAGCGGTCATTACTGGAATCGGCGAAGCTAAGAGTGCAAATGGAAATTGGCAGATCGGGGATGGACAACCTGGCCCAATAACTTTGGCATTGCGTGAGCGCTTACTTGGAATACAACATGGTTCACAAGTGGATACACATGGTTGGATGAGCAAAGTTATCTCATGAGTCCGTTAACTTCCCCAGACTCGTTTCATATCTATGACACAACATTGCGTGACGGCGCGCAGCAAGAGGGGCTAAATCTTTCGGTCCAAGATAAATTGACCATTGCTAAACACCTTGATGATTTGGGTGTTGGATTTATTGAAGGTGGCTGGCCTGGCGCAAATCCAAAAGACACTGAATTTTTTGCTCGAGTAGCTAAAAAGATTAAATTTAAAAATGCGCAATTTGTAGCTTTTGGTGCCACACGTAGGCCGCTAGTGAAAGCTGGTGACGATCCACAAGTAAGTGCACTTCTTGATTCAGAGGCCCCGATTGTCACTCTTGTAGCAAAATCTCATGACATTCATGTAGACCTTGCATTGAAAACGGATTTAACCGAAAACCTAGCGATGATTCGGGACACGATTACACATTTAAAAAATCATGGTCGGCGAGTATTTTTAGATGCAGAACATTTCTTTGATGGTTTTCGATCTAATCGGGCGTACGCCCTTGAAGTTATTCAAACTTCAATGGCGGCCGGAGCTGATTTAGTTGCTCTTTGCGATACAAATGGTGGTGCGCTACCTGATGAGATCAGCGAAGTAGTCAATAATGTAATTGGCGCTACTTCAGCGCGAGTTGGAATTCATTGCCATAACGATGCTGGTTGCGCAGTTGCAAACTCCCTTGCAGCAGTTCATGCCGGGGCAACTCATGTGCAAGGAACTTTAAATGGTTATGGAGAACGAACTGGTAATGCAGATTTACTAACAATTATTGCAAATTTAGAGTTAAAACTTGGCAAAAAAGTATTACCTACTGGTTTGCTAAAAGAAGCTTTTAGAATTTCACATGCAGTTGCAGAGGTAACAAATATCGCACCAAGTGCGCGCCAGCCATACGTCGGTCTTTCAGCATTTGCTCACAAAGCTGGATTGCATGCAAGTGCAATTAAGGTTGATCCCGCTCTTTATCAACACACTGATCCAGCAGAAGTTGGAAATGATATGCGGATGTTGGTCTCTGATATGGCTGGCCGTGCATCAATTGAATTAAAAAGCCAAGAACTTGGAATTGATATTGGACCAGATCGTGAAGTTTTAGGTCGGGTTGTTGAACGTGTCAAAGATTTAGAGTCGCATGGATATACCTTTGAAGCAGCTGACGCCTCTTTTGAACTTTTGTTACGTGCTGAAATCGCTGGCGCGAAGTTACATTTTTTCACAGTGGATGAGTGGTCAACTACAGTTTATAAGAGCGTAGACGGAGTAGTTACCAGCCGAGCATCAGTAAAAATAACTGCACGCGGTAAAAGTTATGAAGCCAATGGAAGTGGAAATGGACCAGTTAACGCGATTGACCGCGCACTGCGCAGCGGCCTTGAAAGTATTTACCCAGAACTTGCGATTCTTGAATTAACTGATTACAAAGTCCGTATTTTGGAAGGCCGTCTTGGCACCGGAGCGGTAACACGCGTTCTCGTACAAACAAGTGATGGTAAAGCGGAATGGACCACTTTAGGGGTTCACGAAAATGTTATCGCAGCCTCTGAAATGGCATTAGAGGATGCAGTTACTTATGGCTTACTGCGTCAAGGTATTAAACCCGAGTAACCTTTACATATGTCAGAAATGGTAAGCGAAGCTTTTGCTGGCCTCTTTGCTCAGTACGAGGAACATTTGCGATCGCAACGGGATCTTTCTGAACACACAATCCGGGCTTATATCGGTGACTTAACATCATTAGCCGAGCATGCCCAACGGATGAAAATTTCAGAACCAAGTGCATTGACATTGGCGATCATCCGTTCTTGGTTAGCAAATCAACAAAGTAAAGGTGGCGCGCGAACCACAATTTCACGTCGCGCAGTTTCAGTTCGAACTTTCACTGCATGGGCGGCACGGAAAGGGATTTTGCCAACCGATGTGGGGGATCGATTAGCGACCCCAAGAGGCCATCGCACTCTTCCTCATGTGTTAACTATTTCCGAAGCGACAGAAGTTTTTGATTCATTGGAATTGGCCGCTGGAGAAGAACAAACTCCACTCGCACTTCGAAATATCGCATTAGTTGAACTACTTTATGCAACAGGCATGCGAGTATCAGAAGCTTGTGGAATGGATTTGACTGATATAGATCGCAATCGAAATACAGTTCGCGTTTTTGGTAAAGGCAGAAAAGAGCGGACCTGTCCAATAGGTGCACCTGCATTACTAGCGATTGATAAGTGGATTAATCAGGCTCGTCCAGAGTTAACTGCGAGCAACTCGGGGCCGGCGCTTTTCTTGGGTGCTCGTGGAAAACGGATTGATCCACGAACAGTGCGCGAAGTTGTTTACAAAGCGTTGGAAGCTTTACCTGGATCTCCAAAGATGGGTCCACATGGATTGCGCCATAGTGCAGCTACTCATTTACTTGAACGTGGTGCAGATTTGCGCGCAGTACAAGAACTTTTAGGTCATGCCTCATTGGCAACCACTCAAATTTATACACATGTTTCAGAGGATCGATTGCGAAGTGCATACCAACAAGCGCATCCGCGGGCCTAACTTAAATTAATAATCACATCTGCTAATTCGCGCGTTTTAGCAACAATTCTTGCATTATTTTCATCGCTACCTGTCGCCCAGGAGTGCGCATCAGCTTTACTCTTACCAAATTTATGGTGACGATTAACTAATCTTGCAATTCGAATTTGATCATCAACTTCAATAAACCAACTTTCATCGAGTAACTCCTTAACCCCACCCCAATTATTTTCAATGCGCAGAAGGTAATTCCCTTCAGTGATTACTAATTTAACTTGAGGAGTAATAACTCCCTGGGCTGCAATAGATTCTTCAATAGACCGGTCAAACACTGGAAAGTAAATATGTTGATTAACTTCATTTTTTACTCTTTTTAAAATCTCGGTAAACCCAAGTGCATCAAAAGTATCCGGTGCACCTTTGCGATCGGCACGACCTAATTCGCGCAAAGCCAAATTACTTAAGTGGTATCCATCCATATTTAGGATGGCCGCTTGATCACCAAGCTGCTCAATCAACTGCGCAGATAATGTGGATTTACCAGCACCAGGTTTTCCGATCAAGCCAACAATCTTACGTTCTCCACTCGTCAAGGTCATTAAAGAGCGCGCACGGCTAACAACTGCTTCGATTGAAGTTAGCATAGTTGGTGATGTTAGTGATCTGGACATTTACTTAGTTTAAGACAAACGTGGCAAAAGTACAGGTGCGCCTAACCGTCGTAAAGGGTTTTTATATTCTCTATTTAAACGCTCGCCCCAATGTAAAACTGTTCTGCCAGCAAGGTGAGTTTGTGCTCCAACCACTCCAATTAATTTCGACCGGCCAACTGTGTCCCCAACTATTAAATGAGTTTCAACTGGAAGGTAAGTTGTTCGTAATCCTTTTTCAGTAGCCCCATTATTTGGATGCGCAATCACAACTATTGGGATTGAATTGATAACACCTACATATCCAACAACGCCATCGGCAGGTGCAAAAACTGGATCCCCAACTTCGCTCAACAGATCAACTCCACGATGGGCCCGTCCATAATGATTTGCTTGGTATGCGGCCCCATCAAAGCCGCGAACCACAATTAATTTGCCGGTAAGAGGGTTAGCCCATCGCTCCGACCGATAATTGGCATCTGCCGAAGCTGCGGGAAGTAAAGCCAGCAGAATTACGGTGCAGATTTTTAACTGATTCATGCGATTCACATCGGGCACTGTGCCAAAAATTGCCAAATCAAGGCGCCAAGCAGGGCAAATGTGGGGAAATTGGGGTGCTGTGGGTCAGGTAGGATTCGGCTCAGCACTTAAGCAATTAAGTGACTTCGCGTGGTTGAACTTCATCTACTCGGTCTGCATTAAATCCCATCGTTAAAAGCGGTGAGTTGAGTGCAGCAGATGACCAGCCACCAGGGGTAAGGCCGGCAAATTGCCACTTACCGTAAACCGAGAGCACAACTTCAAGTTGTGCGAAAGGAGTGCGCAACCATGTCGGTTGTCACCATGAGAGAACTCCTCGACAGCGGAGTCCATTTTGGACATCAAACCCGTCGTTGGAATCCAAAGATGAAGCGTTACATATTTACCGAACGCAATGGCATCTACATTATCGATATCCAACAATCACTTGGAATGATCGATTCAGCCTATGAGTTTGTAAAGGAGACTGTCACACGTGGCGGTCACGTTCTTTTTGTAGGAACCAAGAAGCAAGCACAGGAGCCAATCTTGGCTCAAGCTGCTCGCGTTGGCATGCCATCAGTAACAGAGCGTTGGCTCGGTGGAATGTTGACCAACTTCAACACCGTGGCAAAACGTATTCAACGTTTGAAAGAGCTCGAAGGACTTGAGGGAGGCACCGATCAAGGTCGCACCAAAAAAGAACTTCTGATGCAACGCCGCGAAAAAGATAAGTTAAAGAAAAACCTCGACGGTATTCGTAACATGACCAAACTTCCAAGTGCTATCTGGGTTGTTGATACCAAGAAAGAGCATTTAGCGGTTGCAGAAGCAAAAAAACTTGGAATTCCAGTTATCGGAATTCTTGATACAAACTGCGATCCAGATGAAGTTGATTATGGAATTCCAGGAAATGATGATGCTATCCGTTCAGTTGCATTGTTGACTCGCGTAATTGCAGATGCAATTGCTGCTGGTTTGCAAGCACGTTCAGGTGCTGCAAAAGTTAAAGAAGACGCAGCATTGGCAGCTCAAGCAGAAGCGCTCGCCGCTTCAGCAACTGCTGAACTTGAAGCCGCCGTTGCAGAACCTGTTGTAGCCGCTGGAGTTGCACCAATCGTGGAGGCTTAGTAAATGTCGTATACCGCATCTGATGTAAAGCGCCTGCGTGAATTAACTGCTGCAGGGATGATGGATTGCAAAAATGCACTTGAAGAATCTGGTGGAGATTTCGATAAAGCAGTTGAGATCATCCGCGTGAAAGGACAAAAAGGTGTTACCAAGCGCGAAGGTCGTACAGCTTTAAATGGTCTAGTAAGTGCGTCTGTCACAGGTGATACTGGCGTGATCTTAGAGTTGAACTGCGAAACCGACTTCGTTGCAAAAGGTGAACGTTTCCAGGAATTAGGAAATGAGATTCTGGCTAAGTTGAGCACATCTGCAGCAACTGAGTTAGCTGCATTCCTTGCAAGTGATTTTGGTGGTGGAAAAACTGTGCAGGTACATATTGATGAAGCCAATGCAACTTTGGGCGAGAAGATCGTCTTGCGTCGCATTGGTGTACTAAAAAACGGCCCAGTTTCAGTTTATTTACACCGCACTAGCCCTGATCTACCTGCTCAAGTTGGCGTTCTTGTGCAATTAACAAAAGAGAATGCAATTGGTAAAGATGTAGCTCAACACATCGCAGCTTTTGCGCCTGCTTATGTTAAACGTGAAGATGTTCCCGCAGATTTAATCGAAAGCGAACGTCGTATCGCGCAAGAGACTGCCCGGAACGAAGGCAAGCCAGAAGCTTCACTTGCCAAAGTCGTTGAAGGCCGCGTCACTGGTTTTATCAAGGAAGTTTCCTTGATTGAACAGGCATTTGCGAAGGATTCCAAGAAGAGCGTTGCCCAAGTCCTCGAAGAAGCCGGCACAAATGTGAGCGCCTTCTTCCGTTTTCGCGTAGGACAGTAAGAGAATATTGACCATGACCTACTCGAGAGTCCTACTAAAACTCTCAGGTGAGGTCTTTGGTGGGGGAGCCGGAATCGGCGTTGACCCTGATGTTGTTCAAGGAATTGCCGCGCAGATCGCCGATGTTGCTCGATCTGGTGTTGAGATTGCAATTGTTGTCGGTGGTGGAAATTATTTCCGTGGTGCGGAATTGCAACAACGCGGAATGGATCGATCTCGTGCGGATTACATGGGAATGCTCGGAACAGTTATGAACTGTTTAGCGTTACAAGATTTCCTAGAAAAAGAAGGCGTCGCAACTCGCGTGCAAACTGCTATTCATATGGGACAAGTTGCTGAGCCATATATTCCACTGCGTGCAATCCGACATCTAAATAAAGGTCGTGTTGTTATATTTGGAGCAGGTGCTGGAATGCCATTTTTCACAACAGATACCGTTGCGGCACAACGCGCACTTGAGATTAATGCCGAAGCACTTCTCCTCGCCAAAAGTGGAGTTGATGGAGTTTATTCAGCAGATCCTAAGAAAGATCCAAATGCGAAGAAATATGAAAATATCTCTTTTGATGAAGTTCTAAGTAAATCTTTGGCAGTGGCGGATGCAGCTGCGTTCTCACTTTGCCGTGAGAATAAACTTCCGATAATCGTTTTTGATTTAATGAAAGAAGGAAATATTGCTCGTGCTGTAAGTGGCGAATCTATCGGAACATTAGTCTCGTAAGGAGATGAAATAAATGTCTGATCTAGCAAATAAAATTCTCAGCGATGCTGATGAAAAAATGAGTAAAGCTGTGGAAGTAGCGAAAGAAGATTTCGGTGCAATTCGGACTGGTCGTGCACACCCATCGATGTTTGCAAAGATTATGGTGGATTATTACGGAACATTTACACCACTTTCACAATTAGCGTCCGTACAGGTTCCTGAAGCACGGATGGCAGTTGTCTCTCCTTATGACAAAGGCGCGATGCCATTAATCGAAAAAGCAATTCGCGACTCAGATCTAGGTGTAAATCCGGCTTCAGATGGAGCGGTCATCAGAGTTGGTTTCCCACAATTAACCGAGGAACGGCGCAAAGAGTTCATCAAAGTAGCCAGAACGAAAGCGGAAGAGTCCAGAGTTTCGATTCGAAATATTCGCCGCCATTCAAAAGAAGCGCTAGAAAAATTGGAAAAAGATGGAGAAGTTGGCAAAGATGACGTGGCTCGTGCAGAAAAGGATTTAGAAAAACATACTTCTGGGCATGTTGCCAAGATTGACGACTTATTACAGCATAAGGAGAGTGAACTTCTCGAGGTTTGAGAGTTCCAACAATAAATGTCGGATCTCCATGCTTTAAATGAAGCGATAAATAAAAAAGCCGGACGAAAATTATTTCCTTCGATCGCTGTCGGATTAACTTTGCTAGGGCTTGTTATCGCATCTTTGGCATTTCAACGTGTCTTATTTCTTCCACTTGCAATCGCTGCAATTATTCGCGGAGTTTGGGAATTAGGTCAAGCTTTAGACCGAGCTAATATCGAGATCTCAGTACCAACGATCTCATTTTGTGCGGTAGCAATAATGACAAGTGCCTGGATAAAAGATGTAACTGGATTAGCGGTTGCGACTGCGATTTCAATTCCATTTTTGTTGATATCGGGATTGCCAAAAGGACATCATAATTTTGTAAAAAATGCCACCGCTACCGTTTTTGCAACTATATATCTTCCATTTCTAGCAGGTTTTCTGATTGTTCTGGCAAAGCCAGATGATGGATTAGCTCGCGTAATGACTTTTGTAATTGTGGTTGGATGCAACGACACCTTTGGATACATATTTGGTGTTCTGCTTGGTAAGCACAAACTTGCGCCAGCAATCAGTCCTAAGAAAACATGGGAAGGGTTGATTGGTTCACTAATCTTCTCAATTCTCGGTGGTGGGTTAATGCTTTCACTTTTGTTTGAGAAACATTGGCTGGTCGGTGCCGCGATTGGAGTTGCTGCAGTATTTACAGCTACATGCGGTGATTTGATTGAGAGTGCAATCAAGCGTGATTTAGATTTGAAAGATATGGGAGTAATTTTGCCAGGCCATGGTGGAATGCTTGATCGTCTGGATTCAGTATTACTTTCAGCCCCAATTATCTGGGCAATTTTAACTTTGGTCGGATAATTAAATATGCCCACTATAGAAATTTCACCACTTGTAAAAAAGCCACCACGTCACTTCGCAGATCTGTCGCCGGACAACCGGGCAATTGCAGTTACTGAATTAGGTGAACCAGCCTTCAGGGCTAAGCAATTAGCGAATCATTATTTTGGGCGTCACAATGAAACTCCTGAACAGTGGAGTGACATCTCTAGTGAGAGTGCGAACAAATTGGCAGCCGGACTATTTCCAACCCTTTTGACCAAAGTGCGCAGTGTCACTTGTGACAGTGGAACAACCCGTAAGGATTTATGGAAATTGCATGATGGCGTGATGGTCGAGAGCGTTTTAATGCGTTATCCAGATCGGGCCACATTATGTATCTCTTCTCAAGCGGGCTGTGGAATGGGCTGTCCATTTTGCGCTACCGGTCAAGCTGGATTAACTAGAAATTTAAGTGCTGGTGAAATTACTGCTCAAGTTTTTGCAGCATCCCGTGCGATGGAGTTGGGTGAGATGGGCGCTCCAATGCGTTTATCAAATATTGTTTTTATGGGGATGGGTGAACCTCTCGCAAATTACAACGCTGTTATGCAGACTATTAAAAATATTACGGCGCCAACCCCAGATGGGTTTGGAATTAGTGCGCGCTCAGTGACGCTTTCTACAGTTGGCTTAGTAAGTGGAATTGAAAAGCTTATGGAAGAGGGAATTCCCGTAACGTTGGCGGTTTCGTTACATACACCTGATGATGAACTTCGCAATACTTTGGTGCCAATCAATACTCGTTGGAAAGTTCGTGAAGTATTGGCTGCAGCGGATAATTACGCAACTCAGACTGGACGCCGTTATTCGATTGAATATGCAATGATTCGTGATATCAACGACCATGCATGGCGGGCAGATTTACTTGGACGTATGCTGAAAAGCCGCGCAGCACATGTGAATTTAATCCCACTTAATCCAACACCTGGATCTAAGTGGACCGCATCAAAACCAGAAGATGAAAAGAAATTTGTTGAAGTTCTGGAAAGTTATGGAGTTCCCGTAACTGTGAGAGATACTCGCGGCCGTGAAATTGACGGCGCCTGTGGTCAATTGGCTGCAGCGGAAAAAGTTAGTAAGCGAAATAAATTTAAAGTTATGAGTACTGAAAGTTAATTTCCGGTAACTCTGCTTAAAGCTTTAGCCAATAATGAAGGTTGATTTGTGGCAGCCTCTTCGCGATCAGCAAAATCAGTTAATTTAACAACCGAGTTTATAGCGACCCAACGCAGAGGTTCTGGCTCCCATAGCGGCGGAGCATGGTTCACAAATGGTAATTTTGTTAACTCAGTATCTTTTTCTAAAATTAAATCGGCAAGTGCTTTAGCCGCCAAATAAGAAAGCGTTAATCCATCTCCTACATATCCGCCAGCTTTTGCTTGCCCTTTCGTTTGATCATAATTTGCAAAAGGTTGCCAATCTCGAGTCACACTTACGGCGCCACCCCAGCGATGGGTGAATTGGGTATTTGCCAGGGGTGGAAACCAAGCGCGCACCATTGCAATAATTTGATCATGTACTCGCGAATTATTTTCTGCAGCAGAGCGCATAAGTGAGCCAAATAGATATGGGGCTCCACGTCCACCAACAGCCAAACGATTATCTTTAGTTCGCTGGCCATAAGTAACTAGATGACTGGCTTCAGCAAATGATTCACCATTAGATAAGCCAATCTGATTCCAAAGTTTTTCATTTATCGGCTCTGTGGCAACCATGAGTGAGTAAAGCGGAATACGTTCACGGCTGCCCTTGGCAAAGGCTTCTGTCGCAGAAATTACGGTGGTCGCAATTAGTGCACCTGACGGGGTAGTTACCTTATGGTCAGTAGTTCTAAGCGCTGGTGATTTTTCATAAATCCGTGCTCCTAGTTGTTCTACATGATTGGCCAAAGCCCGGACAAATCTTCCAGGATGAATAGTTGCGCAATCAGGAGTAAACAAACTACCTAATGCGCCATTGAGTTGAACTTTGCTTAAAGTTTCACTTTGATTTAAGAAAGTAGCTGAACCAATATTATTTTTCAACCTTTTCAATTGCCCTTTATTACGAGCAATTGAAAGTGAACCACCCATTCGAAAATTAGCGTCAGGTGCGTACTTGCTTGCAAAAACTCCAATCTCAGCTATTGATTGGACTAAGTGAGGGGTTACTAAATCTGCTCCCATTTCACTTGGATAAAGCGCACTAACCCATCCACCATTTCGACCACTTGCACCGAAGCCAACTCGCTCCTTTTCAATTATCGCAATCTTTAAATCAGGTTTATTACTCAGTAGGTGAAAGGCACTCCATAATCCAGTGAAACCTGCGCCAATAATTGCAACATCAACCTCTTCAGTTGCGCGCAGCGGCGCTCTTTCCACGGATTTACTATTTAAAGTGGCATCCCAAAGATTCATGTTCGCCCTTCTGGCCACCTTGAAATGTAATCAGGAATTGGAATTCCTGGAATCAAATTTGGATCTGGAATTGGTTCACCATAAGTGTGTTTGATTGGTAAAACTCCAGCCCACATTGGAAGGGAATACTCTTCAACGGGATCTGCTGGAAATTTACTTGAGATCTTTACACTTGCTTCATTTAGTGGCATTGAAACCATTAGTGTGGCTTTTGTCTCTTGCTCAGTGGTTAAACGCAATTCCTTACTTCGTTCTGGAAATAATTTCTCTGTTAAATGCAAAAATGCCTCCAACTTCTCGGAACCTTCTAGAGCGCGTGCACTTCCTAAAATCATGGCACTTCGATAATTCATTGAAGATTCAAATGCAGAACGCGCAAGAACTAATCCATCGAGAATTGTTAGCGTTACACAAATTGGCGCACCTGAAGCAATCGTCTTCATAAGGCGAGACACACTTGATCCATGTAAGAGCAATTGATCTCCAACGCGAGCGGCAACTAGCGGTAAAACAAAGGGTTGGCCACCTTCAACAATTCCAACATGTGCTACTAAAGATTGATCTAGCAGGTCATATAGTGCGGCCGTATCTGTGGCCGCCTTGTGGGGGACGCGTTTTACCTTTGTCCGTTCGGTCGGGGATAATTCGCTCATCAGGCAATTAGATCACATCGAGAGTAACTCTTGTTTTTGACCTTGCTGACAAGGTCGGGGTTTAGCGCGTAACCTGACCCCACTAGAACTCCAAAAAATAAAAGGGGCAAGTTACGATGAAAGCGCTTAAGAATTTTGTTGGCGGAAAATCAATTGAGTCTAAGAGCGGCAAGAGTAGCCAATTAATAAATCCAGCCACGGGTCAGGCATATATGACTGCACCAATTTCTGATGCGGCAGATGTAGACCACGCACTTAAAGTTGCTGAAAAAGCTTTTGGTGGATGGCGTGATTCCACACCAAGTGAGCGCCAACGCGCATTATTAAAAATTGCCGACGCCCTTGAATCTCGCGCAGAAGAGATAATTGCAATTGAATCAGAAAATACCGGAAAACCTCTTGCAGTAACTCGGTCTGAAGAAGTGCCGCCAATGATTGACCAAATTAGATTTTTCGCAGGTGCGGCAAGAAATTTAGAAGGTTTATCTGCCGGTGAATATATGCATGGTATGACTTCATTTATTCGCCGTGAGCCAATTGGGGTGTGTGCACAAGTAACTCCGTGGAATTATCCAATGATGATGGCAGTGTGGAAGTGGGCTCCAGCAATTGCGGCAGGCAACACTGTTGTTTTGAAACCAAGTGATACAACACCTGCATCCACAGTTTTCATGGCTGAAGTGATGTCTGAGTTCTTACCAGAGGGTGTTTTCAATGTTGTATGTGGAGATAGAGATACCGGCCGAGCGTTAATCAGCCATGAAATTCCGCAGCTGGTAGCGATTACTGGATCTGTCCGTGCTGGAATGGAAGTTGCATCAGTTGCATCACAAGATGTGAAACGAGTGCACCTTGAATTAGGTGGCAAGGCACCTGTAGTTATATTTGATGATGCAGATTTAGAAGCGGCAGCAGCTTGGATTGCAGTTGCCGGATTTTTTAATGCTGGTCAAGATTGCACTGCAGCAACTCGAGTACTTGTAGGACCAAAAGCTTATGATGATTTTGTAGCTTTACTGACTGAGCAAGCCAAAAATGAAATCAAAATTGGTATGCCACATGAAGATGTATTAGTTGGGCCAGTAAATAACGAGGCGCAATTAAAACGCGTTGCTGGATTTTTAGAGCGCACACCAAGTCATGCGAAAATTATGACTGGCGGCGCACCGTTGAAACAACCTGGCTTCTTTTTCCCACCAACAGTTGTTGCTGGCCTTAAGCAAGATGACGAGATGATCCAAAGTGAGATTTTTGGGCCGGTAATTACAGTGCAAAAATTTAGTGATGATGACGAAGCTTTGCGCTTTGCCAATGGAGTCAAATATGGATTGGCTTCGAGTGTCTGGACCAAAGATCATGGCCGGGCGATGCGGATGGCTAAAGCCTTTGATTTCGGATGCGTCTGGATCAATACCCATATTCCAATTGTGGCTGAGATGCCACATGGCGGATTCAAGCACTCTGGCTATGGTAAAGATCTTTCAAATTACGGATTTGAGGATTACACCCGAATTAAGCACGTGATGACCAACCTCGAGGCGTAAATCTCAGATTATTGACAGCGAAATCTGGTCATTTGGGGCTTTGAAGTCCTACGATCAGACCCGCAACCGAAACTTAAAGATTCCCGAGATTAAGGAGAAATTCAATGAAGCCAGACCTAACTCCGGAAGTGCGAGAAATCGTCCGCGCCCAACTCTCCCGCCGCCGCTTCATTGCTGGTGCTGGTGCAGTAGGCGGTGCAACTTTGCTTGCTGCCTGCGGTTCAAATGATGCTGAAAGCGGTAGTGCAGATGCAACTGCAAGTGCTCCCGTTGATGAGGGTGGCACAGTTCGTTGGGCCAACTGGCCTGCATATTTAGATTTTGATTCAGATAAAAAAACTTACACATCACTCGAAACCTTTAAAGCAGCATCTGGAATTAATGTTGTTTATAAAGAAGATGTAAATGACAATGACGAATTTTATGGAAAAGTGCAAGGTCAATTAAAACTTGGCAAAGATATCGGTTACGACATTGTCACTCTTACTGACTGGATGGCTGGACGTTGGGTGCGTATGGGTTATACCCAAGCTTTTGATGAAGCAAACCTTCCAAACAAAGTAAATATCTTGCCAACTTTGGCAAATGTTGGTTTTGATCCGGGTCGTAAAAGCACCTTAACTTGGCAATCTGGTTTTGCTGGATTTGGTTGGAATAAAGAAAAAATTCCTGGTGGAATTCAAAGTATTGAACAACTTTTTGACAAGAAGAACAAAGGTCGCATTGAAGTTCTAAGTGAAATGCGCGACACGATGGGAATTATTTTACAAGCGCAAGGTGTTGACCCTTCTCAACCATTCACCGAGGATCAATTTATGAATGCGATTGATTTCCTTCAACAGAAAATTTCTGATGGATTTATCCGCCAGGTAAAAGGAAATGATTACCTCGAAGATATGGTTAGTGGAGACGCAGTAGCAGTCATTGGTTGGAGCGGAGATATCTTCTCTCTCTCAAATGAAAATGGCGGAAAGTTTGGATTCCAAGTTCCAGAAAGTGGCGGAACTTTGTGGAGCGATAACTGCATTATTCCATCTACCTCAAAAAACAAGAAAAATGCAGAGACGGTACTTAATAATTACTACGATCCAGCAGTTGCGGCTCAAGTTGCAGCATTTGTAAATTACATCTGCCCAGTGGTTGGCGCTCAAGCTGAAATGGAAAAAATTGATCCAGAGTTAGCTAAGAGTCCTTTCATTTTCCCTGATGATGCAACTTTGGCAAAGGTCCGGGTATTCCGCACTCTCACCGTAGACGAAGAGACTAAGTACGCAGAAGCTTTCCAAGCAGCAGCAGGAAATTAATTGTGGCGAATCACCCTGATGCAGCAAAAACGGGAGATTTAAAGTTAAGTAGTATCACCAAAAGTTTTGGTGATTTCCTAGCAGTTGATGATTTAGATCTGGTGATCCCCAAAGGTTCGTTTTTTGCGCTTCTGGGGCCATCAGGTTGCGGAAAGACCACAACTTTGCGAATGATTGCAGGGCTAGAGGAACCAACTTCCGGAAAAATTTACCTGGGGGATACTGATTTAACGGATACCAAATCATATCGCCGGCCAGTCAATACGGTTTTTCAAAATTACGCCTTATTTCCACATTTAACTATCTTTGAAAATGTGGCATTCGGATTGCGTCGCCGTGGAATCAAAGAGGTAAAAGAATCCGTGGAAAAAGTCTTAGCGTTAGTTGAATTAGCCCACTTGCGTGATCGCAAACCAACGCAACTATCTGGTGGACAACAGCAGCGCATCGCAGTTGCCCGAGCGATAGTAAATCGCCCAGCTTTATTGCTACTGGATGAACCACTTGGAGCACTTGATCTTAAGTTACGTCGCCAGATGCAGATTGAATTAAAATGGATTCAAACTGAAGTAGGAATTACCTTCGTTCATGTAACGCATGATCAAGAAGAGGCCATGACAATGGCTGACACCATCGCGGTTATGAATGAAGGTCGGATTGAACAACTTGGTTCACCAGCAGATCTTTATGAGAATCCCAAAACTGCATTTGTGGCAAACTTTTTGGGCCAATCCAACTTCATTAAAGGAACGGTCGAATCAACCTCCGGTGCTGATCAATTTGTGAATTTACAAGGCACGCGAATTGCAATTCCAGCTGCGCGTAATAGCAGTACGCACAAGAGCCTTCTGGTTGGAATCCGGCCTGAAAAATTTAGAATTCACAATGTTGGAGATGCAACTACTGGAAATAAGTTAGAAGGTGGAGTTGTCACCGACATTTCATTCGTCGGAGTCAGTACGCAATACCAAGTCGAAATGCCTTGGAAGCAAGAGTTGATGATCTTTGAGCAAAATGATGGTGGAGCTCCTAACCTCCGTAAGGGTGATGCAGTCACACTTTCTTGGGAACCACATTTTACTTTCGCTCTCGACGGCGATGAAGATGTCAAATCAGGTTTAGCAGGAGTGGACGGCGAATAATGGCTTTTGCGCACGCTGGCACAGCAACAGCAAGTAAGCCTGGTCGCGCTGGAATGCGGATCCCGTACCTTTTATTGCTTCCTGGTTTGCTATGGCTGTTGCTGTTTTTTGTTTTACCATTGATAAATCTGGCTGAGACCTCCACCAAAACACCGATTGCCGGAGGTGAAACTGGCGCATATGAACAAACCTTTAGATTACAAAATTATGTAGATGCATTTTCAGAAAATAGTGCTCAATTTTCGCGCTCTTTTATTTACGCCCTTCTAGCCACGGTTTTAGCACTTGCTATCTCTTACCCCCTCGCTTACGCAATTGCATTCAAAAGCGGAAAGTATAAAAACATTTTATTAGTTTTGGTTATTGCGCCATTTTTTACCTCTTTCCTACTCCGTACAATCGCGTGGAAGCAAATTCTTGGCGAAGAAGGTCCAGTTATTTCAATTTTACGAACTTTCCATTTGATAGGTGCTGACACTTCAATTACTGCGACCGCTCTTGCTGTTATCACTGGAATGACCTACAACTTTTTACCATTTATGACTCTCCCGATATATGCAAGTTTGGAGCGAATTGATCCACGCTTAATGGAAGCTTCAGGGGATCTCTACGCAAATGGATTGACCACTTTTAGAAGAGTAACTTTTCCATTATCAATGCCTGGGGTAGTTGCTGGAACTTTGCTTACCTTTATCCCAGCAGCAGGTGATTATGTGAACGCGCAAATTCTTGGAAATCCGACTACTAAAATGATCGGAAATGTCATTGATTCCCGATTCTTCCGAATAGTTGATTATCCAACAGCTGCCGCCCTCTCCTTCACTTTAATGGCAGCAATTTTAATTTTAATTACTGTTTACATTCGTCGAGCCGGAACGGATGAACTGATATGACGCGCTGGTTATCTAAGAATTTGATCCGAATTTACGCAGCACTTGCATTTATTTATCTCTTTATCCCAGTCGCTTACACAATGGCATTTTCATTTAATGATTCCGGAAAACGAAATTTGATTTGGCAAGGATTTACTTTTAAAAATTGGTTAAATCCATGCGGCGCCCCTGAAGTTTGTACGGCTCTTGGAAATTCAATCAAGATTGGTTTCCTAGCGACTCTTTTTTCAACAATATTAGGAACAATGATTGCATTTGCATTAGGGCGATACAGTTTCCGTGGTCGTAATACTACCAACTTGTTAATTTTCTTGCCGATGGCAACACCTGAAATTGTCCTTGGAGCATCATTACTCGCGATGTTTTTGAATCTAGGTATCAACCCAGGTTTTTGGACAACTGTTATTGCTCATGTGATGTTTTGTATCTCATTTGTGGTTGTTACAGTGAAGGCCAGAATCGCCTCGCTAGATCCAAAGTTGGAAGAAGCCGCTCGAGATTTATATGCAACAGAGTGGCAAACTTTCCGTCGGGTAACTTTGCCTTTAGTGGCGCCAGGAATTGCCGCAGCAGCACTTCTTGCATTTTCATTATCTTTCGATGACTTCATCATTACTAATTTCAATTCAGGGACGGTCAACACTTTCCCTAAATTTGTCTGGGTCTCATCCGCTCGCGGGGTCCCTGCTCAAGCCAACGTCATCGGCTCGGCAATGTTCTTGATCGCCCTCGCGATCGTAATTTCCGCTCAAATATATTCCAGTGCCAAAGCCCGCAGATTGCAGAAAAAGCACTAGACTTCTGCTGTTCCACTACGAAAAGTTGGTCTCTTTGAGACCCGGTAGTGGGGTTGGACTCCGGAGGACCCGGGACAACCGAAATTGTTGGTTAAGGGGTGGCTCCGGTTACGGCCGGTTAGTGCGATGTCTGACATCGACCCAAAGATTGTTCGCCATTTACGAGATGCACAACCTGATCTCTATTGGCTTGACTCAGATCCATTAGAACCACTGCCACATTCGGCATTGGTTGGAGAAGTGCATGCTGATTTATTGATAGTTGGCGCCGGCTACACCGGATTGTGGGCTGCTATTCATGCCAAAGAACAAGATCCAAATCGCTCAGTTGTGATTGTTGAAATGCGTGAAACCGGTGCCGGTGCATCTGGCCGCAACGGTGGATTCTGCAACAGCTCACTAACTCATGGATATCAAAACGGTAAGAGAAGATTTCCAGATGAGATGGAGACTATTGAAAGACTTGGTTGGGAAAATTTAGATGCAATTGAAGAAGCAATTAAGAAGTACAACATCGATTGCAGTTGGGAACGAACTGGTGAGTTGCGCGTTGCGATCGCCCCTTGGCAATTAGAAGGAATGCGCGAAGAAGCCGCTGAACGTAATGCACTTGGCGATGATGTGGAATTTTTAGACAAGGAAGCAATTCAATCCCGAATCCACTCACCAATTTATGAGGGTGGCATCTTTGACCATGATGGAACCGCGCTAGTAGATCCAGCCCGACTTGTTTGGGGATTAGAGCGAGTTTGCCTCTCCTTGGGTGTGCAAATTTTTGAGAACTCACGTGTTGAAGAATTAATCGAAACTAAATCCGCAGTGATTGCTCATACCGCTTATGGAGAAGTGCATGCCCAAAAAGTTGCACTTGCTACAAATGTTTATCCAGCACTCATTAAGAAAACTCGCAAATATATTGTCCCCGTTTACGATTACCAAATAGTTACCGAGCCGTTGACTCCAGCTCAATTAGAAAGCATTGGTTGGAAAGATCGTGAAGGAGTTTCAGATTCTGGTAATCAATTTCATTATTATCGCTTAACTGATGATAATTGCATCGTTTGGGGTGGATGGGATGCCATCTACAACTTCCGCGGAAAAGTTCGGCAAGAGTATGAAGCCCGGCCGGAAACTTATGCAAAATTAGCATCGCATTTTCTACGTACTTTCCCACAACTTGAAGGAATTAAATTCACGCATGTTTGGGGTGGAGCAATTGACACCTGCACCCGCTTCTCGCCATTTTGGACGGTAAGTAAAGATAAGCGAATAGCAACAGTTCTGGGATATACCGGTTTAGGAGTTGCGGCAACAAGGTTTGGCGCGCAAGTAATGTTGGATTTGCTTGATGGTTTAGATAATGAACGGACTAGGTTAGAGATGGTCCGCAAAAAACCATTGGCATTCCCACCTGAACCCTTCCGCTATTTGATTATTCAAATTACCCGTTGGTCAATAAATAGAGCGGATGAGCACAGCGGTAAACGTAATTTATGGTTACGTTTCTTAGATCGACTCGGATTAGGTTTCGATTCCTAAGGCCGAGGGATAGGCTTAACTCATGGCAAACCATGGAAACCTTTATGGACCAAGTTTTACCTTTTTAGGAATTCCAGCTTGTGATTTGGAACAAGAAAAAAGTTATGCCGATGCCGATGTAGTAATTGTTGGCGCTCCGGTCGATGGCGGCACCTCACATCGCTCCGGAACTAAATTTGGACCAATGGCGATTCGCGCCGGAGATTATTTACCTCATGATGGTTCCCGCCCGCACTTAGCGTTACGGGTAGATGCACTTCAACAATTAAAAGTAGTAGATGCTGGCGATTTAGCCATGCCTTCAAGTCACTTAGAAGAATCTTTAAATCTGCTTGAGTCTGAGAGTGAAAAAATAGCGAAGGCAGGCGCAATTCCACTGGTGCTTGGTGGAGATCATTCAATCGCATCCGCCGATATTGCTGGCGTTGCCAAAGCTCTTGGTTGGGGCAAAATCGGAGTGATCCATTTTGATGCTCATGCAGATACTGGTGACAATCAGATGGGGCAACTTTATGGACATGGAACACCGATGCGCCGGTTAATTGAGCGAGGCGCCGTTCGGGGCGATCGTTTTTTGCAAATCGGTTTACGAGGATATTGGCCAGACGATGAAACATTAAAGTGGATGGCCGAACAAGAAATGCGTTCCTATGAGATGACTGAAATTAACGCTCGCGGATTGAATTCAATTCTTGATGAAGCGCTCAAAACTGTAATGCAAGATTGTGTTGGGGTTTTTCTCTCTGTAGATATAGATGTTGTTGATCCGGGAATGGCACCAGGAACTGGCACTCCTGAGCCAGGCGGATTAACTAGTCGCGAATTACTTGAGGCAGTGCGTCGTATTGCACTTGAAGTTCCAGTTGTTGGAATGGATATTGTTGAAGTTTCTCCTCCATATGATTGCGCTGACATAACAGCAATCTTGGCAAATCGAGTAGCGCTTGAAGCTTTAAGCGCTCTTGCTCATAAGAAAAATAACAAAAATGGCGCTGCTTATAATTCAAAGCGCAACTTGTTAGACCGCTAATTTTTAAAGCCAAAGTTTTGTTCACCTAAAGTTTCCTAAAATTGGGTTTTTAGCAATCTGACATAGAGATGATTTCCGCTTACCACCCGGAGGATTTCATGGCTGCAGTAAAAAACACATTTGAGATTGCTGATATTACACGTGAATTTGGTTCAGTTAAATACATGAAAGAGGCACAAGCTCTTATCATTCGCGATCTAGTAAAAGAGTACGATCTCTCCAACTTTCTAGAAATCGGATTTTTTCACGGTAAGTCTTCAATTTACATGGGTGCAATCCTGCGCGAAATTGGCAAAGGACATTTATCAACAATCGATCTAGAAGGTGCGCGCAAGAAATCACCAAACATAATTGATCTCATTGACGCCACTGGATTCGCAGATTTGATCACTCCAGTCTTTGCGCATAGGTCCTACACATGGGAACTTGCAAAATTAATTCGTGATGGGAAGAGAGAGTTATTTGATTTTTGTTATTTAGATGGAGGACACACCTTTGATGTAACCGCTCTTGGAGTCATGTTGGTGAGTGCTTTGATGAAGCCTGGCGGAATTTTAGTTATTGATGATTTGGATTGGTCAATGGCAAATTCGAAGCATTACCAAGAACACCCTGAGCAGGCTGATAAATACTCAGTAGCTGAGCAAAATTCTCAAGGAATTAGAATCGTTTGGAACAAATTACTTCCTGAAGTTGGATTTAAGAAGATCAGAGAAGTTCCAGAACATTCTTGGGGTATTGCTCAATATATGTAATCTTTAAAGAGCTGCAAAAGCCTGATCGATAACATCGAGCGCTTCATTTAGTAAATGGGCAGGCATGACAAGTGGTGGAAGAAAACGTAATACGTTGCTATAAGTTCCAGCAGTTAATACTAAAACTCCATTTGCTTGGCAGAATTTAACAACTGCCGAAGTTGCACTTGAGTTTGGTTCGGCGCTCCCTGGGATTACCAGCTCAACTGCTTGCATCGCGCCACGTCCACGCACTTCACCAATCACTGGATATTTTTTCTGCATTTCTAGAAGCCGGGCGCTCATGATTTTCCCGATTTCACTTGCGCGCTTAATTAGATCTAGATCTGCAATGGTTTGAATTGCACCAAGTGCTGCAGCACAAGCAACTGGTGAGCCACCAAATGTTCCGCCTAGACCGCTAGCGTGGACACTGTCCATTACTTCAGCTCGACCGGTAAGCCCCGAAAGTGGAAGTCCACCGGCAATACCTTTTGCGGTCGTGATTAAATCGGGTACCACATTCTCATCTTCACATGCAAACATCTGGCCGGTTCGAGCAAATCCGGTTTGCACTTCATCAGCAACAAAGAGAATTCCGTTGCTCTTAGCAAAGTTTGCCAAACCTGGAAGGAAGCCACGTGGCGGAACAATAAATCCACCTTCACCTTGGATAGGTTCAATCACAATGGCGGCAATATTTTGTAACCCGATCTCTTTCTCCATTTTATGAGTGATCAGATCTAAAGTTTCTTCAGCACATCTTTGTGGATCGACGTGCGAACGGAATGGGTAAGCCATTGGCATTCGATAAATCTCTGGAGCAAATGGACCGAAGCCATCTTTATATGGCATATTTTTAGCGGTCATTCCCATAGTTAAATTTGTACGACCGTGATAACCATGTTCAAAAACAACGACAGCTGGACGCTTTGTATAAGCACGCGCAACTTTTACTGCATTTTCAACCGCTTCAGCACCAGAATTAAATAGTGCAGATTTCTTTGGATGATCTCCGGGGGTTAGATGGTTTAGCGCTTCGCAAACTTCGACATAACCTTCATAGGGAACAACCATGAAGCAGGTGTGTGTAAATGCTTTAACTTGGTCAATAACTTTTTCAATTACTAAATCTGCCGAGTTTCCAACATTAACAACTGCGATTCCCGCACCCATGTCAATAATGGAGTTTCCATCTACATCGATAATGACTCCACCACCGGCACGTTCAACAAAAACTGGCATTGCCATTCCGAGTGAGGCTGAGACCGCATTGGCACGTCTTGCAATTAACTCTCTAGATTTTGGCCCCGGAATCTCAGTTTGCAAATGGCGCACCTGCGGCAGGTTGCTGCCAGTTAGCCGGGTACCTTCATCTAGCGCGCTCATGAGAGTAAGAATAGAACAAGTATCTATATGAATGAACTATCTGGCCCAACCTGAGAGGATTAGCCCATGCGCGACATCTCGATATTGGGTTCAACAGGCTCAATTGGCGTACAGGCACTTGAGGTTATCGCCGCAAATCCAAATCAATTTCGGGTGGTCGCGCTGGCGGCAGGCGGGTCAAATATTCCACGATTAGTCGAACAGGTACGTGCTTTTGGAGTCAAAGTTGTAGGGGTTGAAGGAAATGGCGCACTGCTTCGCGAAGCGTTACCAGGTGTAAATGTTATTGATGGAAAAGGCGCCGCTGCACAAGTCGCAGCAATTCCGGTAGACGTGATGTTAAATGCGATAACTGGTTCACTTGGACTTGGTCCAACACTTAATGCCTTAGGCGTTGGAAATAAAGTTGCACTTGCAAATAAGGAATCACTAGTCGCCGGTGGAGATTTAGTTTTACGTGCTGCAAAACCAGGACAGTTGATCCCGGTTGATTCAGAGCATTCAGCCTTAGCGCAAGCGCTTCGAGCAGGAACAAAAAATGAAGTTTCTAAATTAATTCTTACTGCAAGCGGTGGTCCATTTAGAAATAGAAATGATTTGAGTGATGTCACAATAGAAGAAGCGTTAGCGCACCCAACTTGGAACATGGGGCCTGTAGTAACTATCAATTCAGCGACTTTGGTAAATAAAGGGTTAGAAATTATCGAGGCACATTACTTATTTGATATTCCTTACTCGAAGATTGATGCGGTGATTCATCCACAATCAATTATTCATTCAATGGTGGAATTCCACGATGGATCAGTAATTGCACAAGCCAGTCCACCATCTATGAAGTTGCCAATTGCTTTGGCACTTAGTTGGCCAGATAGAACCGTTGGCGCAATTCCACCGATCGATTGGAGCACCGCGCACACATGGGGTTTTGCGCCAATTGATAATGCAAAATTCCCAGCAATTGATTTAGCCAGACGGTGCGGTGAGATTGGTGGCGCTATGCCAGCGATCTTTAACGCAGCTAATGAGGAAGCGGTCGCTGCATTTTTGAAAGGTCAAATTAAATTCACTGAGATTATTGAGATTGTGGATGCAGTATTGCAACACTTGGCTGCGGAGGCTCCCGCTACGCTTAGTGATATCGCCGATGTCAGTGCCATCGAAGAGGATGCACGTGCAAGTGCAAATCAAAATATTAAGATGAGGGGCAATTAACTTTATGTCGCTGCTAAATTTGATCGGGATCTTGGCATTTGTGGTGGCGTTACTAATTTCAGTTATGTTGCATGAGTTGGGCCACTTTCTAACTGCGCGTAAATTTGGCATGAAAGTTACTGAATTTTTCTTAGGGTTTGGGCCAAAAATCTGGTCCACTCAAAGAGGAGAGACGGAGTTTGGAGTCAAATCAATTCCAGCCGGTGGTTACTGCCGAATTGTTGGAATGTCGCCAAGTGAGCCTGTTGATCTGATTGATCAACCGCGATCTTTTTACAAAGCCAGTATTTTGCGCAGATTAATTGTTTTGGGTGCAGGATCAACCACCCATTTTGTACTTGGATTTTTACTACTATTTACTTTTTTTGCTGCGATTGGAACTCCATTACAATCTCAAGTGCTTGATCAAATATTAAAATGCATTCCAGCAGATAGAACCCAAAGTACCTGCTTGCCCTCAGATCCAAAAACTCCAGCAATCTTAGCCGGGTTGAAACAAGGAGATAAGATTGTTTCAATTAATGGAGTTAAATTAAATTCATGGGAAGAAGTTTCAAAAATTATCCGTAACTCTCCAAATAAAAAAATAGCACTAGGAATTTTGCGAGCTGAAACTTTGCTGGATGTAGAACTTACTCCTGTAGCACGTGCCCCAATTTCAGAATTAGGTGAAAGTGTGCCAGTTGGAGTTATTGGCGTTTTAAGTAAATCGGAATTACTCAGATCTAAACCATTAGCTGCAGTGAAAAATTCCTTTAAGGAGGGAAAAAATATTTTTACTGGATCTTTTAAAGCACTATTTGCGCTACCAGCAAAAATTCCAGCTCTAGTGCAAGCAACATTTGGTGGGGGAGAGCGAGATCCAGAAGGATTGGTTGGTGTAGTAGGTGTAGCTCGAGTCTCTGGTGATGCGGCCGCATCTGAAAATGCTGGATGGGCTGCCAAAATTGGTTTCTTTTTATTAATTATTGCCAGTTTAAATATTTTTATCGGCATATTTAATCTACTGCCTCTTTTACCTCTTGATGGCGGTCATATGGCAGTTGCAATAATTGATGGGATCCGCCTGCAAATCGCACGCCGTCGCGGCAAGCCACTCCCCGAGCCGTACGATGTGGTCAAATTGGTGCCCTTAACCCTTGCGGTGATTGTTGTCATGGCCACCCTCTCATTGCTTTTGTTAGCAGCTGACATCATTAACCCGCTCAGAATTAATTTCTGAGCGCTAACCGTCTCTATATAGGGCAAGATAACACCATGGTTGAAATGGTTGAAATGGTTGAAATGGTGGAAATGGTTGATCATGGTTGATCTTGGAATGCCGGCGATACCGGCAACACCCCTGGCTCCGCGCAAAGTTACGCGCCAACTTAAAGTTGGTTCAGTCTTGGTTGGCGGCGGCGCACCGGTAAGTGTGCAATCAATGACCACAACACTTACTGCAAATGTTGATGCAACTTTACAACAGATTGCGGAATTGACCGCTTCAGGATGTCAGATTGTTCGGGTTGCAGTTCCAAGTCAAGATGATGCCGATGTCCTTGCTGCCATCGCTAAGAAATCACAGATCCCAGTTATCGCCGACATTCATTTTCAACCAAAATATATTTTTGCAGCGATTGATGCCGGTTGTGCTGCAGTTCGAGTCAACCCTGGCAATATCAAACAATTTGATGACAAAGTAAAAGAGGTTGCCAAGGCAGCAGGTGCAGCAGGAGTCCCAATTCGAATCGGGGTAAACGCCGGTTCATTAGATCCACGGTTGATGGCGAAGTATGGAAAAGCAACACCTGAGGCGTTAGTGGAATCTGCTTTGTGGGAGTGTTCATTATTTGAAGAGCACGGCTTTACCGATATCAAACTTTCAGTGAAGCATCATGATCCAGTAATTATGGTGCAGGCTTATCGTTTACTCTCTGAAAGATGTGATTATCCATTACATCTGGGAGTAACCGAGGCTGGTCCACTTTTCCAAGGAACCATAAAATCGGCAGTTGCTTTCGGAATTTTATTGGCGGAAGGAATTGGAGATACGATTCGAGTTTCACTTTCGGCACCTCCTGTAGAAGAGGTTAAAGTTGGAATCTCAATTTTGGAATCATTAAATTTGCGTCAACGTAAGTTAGAGATTGTCTCTTGTCCGTCATGTGGACGGGCACAAGTAGATGTTTATACATTGGCTGAAAAAGTTCAAGCAGGACTTGAAGGAATGACTGTTCCACTTCGCGTTGCAGTTATGGGTTGTGTTGTAAATGGTCCTGGTGAAGCGCGAGAAGCAGATTTAGGTGTGGCATCTGGAAATGGAAAAGGTCAGATATTTGTAAAAGGAGTGGTTATTAAAACCGTTCCAGAATCAATGATCGTAGAAGTTTTAATTGAAGAAGCGATGCGCCTTGCTGAAGAGATGGAAAGTTCTGGCGCTCCTTCGGTTGAAGTTCATTAAGCGAAAATCTCAGTGAGCGTAGTTGGTTTAGAGGTTGTCCGCGGAGTAACTGTTAAAAGTGAAGTTTTAAATTATCTAGCGACGGCACCGGAAGTAAATTGTTTTTTATCTTCACGGGCGCAACTTTTAGAGAAATCAAAAAATAGCACTCTGCTGATTTATCGAAATAGCCACAGTGAGATAGAAGGCGTTACATACATTGGTGGCAATCTGATCCCAGCGATCTCTACACGAGCAGCATTACTTTCATTAGTTGACCACCTTCGGTCAAAGCAGTACAAATTTTCATCAATCGTAGGTGAATCAAGAACAGTCTTTGATTTGTGGGAGTTGATATCGCATCTATATTCCGAACCACGAGCTATTCGACAATCGCAACCTTTGTTGTCACTTCGGGGAGTTCCAAAAATTTCCGGAAATCCACTCGCGCTTCTAGCGACACTTGCCGATTTGGATGAAGTTGTTGAAGTCGGAATTACGATGTTCACTGCCGAGGTCGGCGAAGTTCCTGATTACGTTGATTATCGATCAAGGTCAATTGAATTAATTGAAGCCGGGCGAACTTTAATCTCTAGAGATTTGGATAATGGAAAGATAATTTTCAAAAGTGATATCGGGGCTATTGGTGCTGGCGCCTATCAAATTCACGGAGTGTGGGTGGATCCGGCACATCGTGGCAAAGGGCTTGGA
Source organism: Candidatus Nanopelagicaceae bacterium (assembly GCA_009694285.1). Classification (GTDB taxonomy): domain Bacteria; phylum Actinomycetota; class Actinomycetes; order Nanopelagicales; family Nanopelagicaceae; genus UBA3012. The sequence continues at coordinate 63,292 of SHVK01000002.1, forward strand.
TCGGCTGGCGTTGCCACTTTGGTGGAGTACGGAAATAGGTTTGCTCCGATCGCCTCACTGTATGTAAATGATTTCAATCATGCTGCCCGTGCCAGTTATCACAAAGTTGGCTTCGAAAAGGTGGCCGAACTAGCGACGATTTTTTTCTAACACTCGGTAGGCTCACGCTATGTTGCAAATGTCCCGCCTCTTCCTGCGCACCTTGCGCGATGACCCAGCGGATGCTGAAGTCGCAAGTCATCGGTTATTAGTTCGGGCTGGATATATTCGCCGTGTTACTGCTGGCATTTACTCATGGTTACCTTTGGGTTATATAACTTTGCGAAATATCGAACGAGTTGTACGCGAAGAGATGGACCATGCTGGATTTCAGGAAGTTCATTTTCCGGCGCTTTTACCGCGCGAACCATATGAGGCGACTAACCGTTGGGATGATTACGGAAGCGATCTCTTTCGTTTGCAAGATCGTAAAGGTGGTGATTATTTACTAGGCCCAACACATGAAGAGATGTTTACTTTGCTGGTGAAGGGTGAATGTTCCTCTTATCGAGATTTGCCACTAACTCTTTATCAGATCCAAACAAAGTATCGCGATGAGCCGCGTCCGCGTAGCGGAATTATCCGCGGTCGTGAATTTGTGATGAAAGATTCCTACTCATTTGATATTGATGAAGCAGGTTTGGAAAAATCTTATCAAGATCACCGCGCTGCTTACATAAAAACTTTTGAACGCCTTGGGCTTAAGTATGCAATTGTTTCTGCAATGTCTGGAGCGATGGGCGGCTCAAAATCTGAAGAATTTTTAGCGCCATGTGAAACAGGTGAAGACACTTACGTTTTGTGTCCATCTTGTGGCTTTGCCGCAAATGTTGAAGCGATGTCAACAAAAGTTTCCGGCAAGAAATATCCAGATGTGCCAGCAGTAGAAGCTCTAGATACCCCAAATACTCCGACCATTGATTCATTAGTTGATGTGCTCAATAAGAATTACGGCGGGGGATTTACAGCAGCAGACACTCTTAAAAATATTTTACTTTTTGCAGATGGCGAACCAATGAGCGTTTTAGTCCCAGGAGATCGTGAAGTTGATTTGAAGCGCTTGCAGGCAAATCTTCCAGGAGTAAGTGAGTTACGGTTGTTTGAAGAAGAAGATTTCGCAAAAAATCCAAAATTTGTTAAAGGTTATGTTGGACCCCAAGATGCGCACGCGCTTGGTTTAAAACTTTATGCAGATCCTAGAGTTGAAATTGGTTCAAGTTGGGTCACTGGTGCAAATAAAAGTAATACCCATGCACGGTATGTACAAAATGGACGTGATTTCAAGGTCGAGAAGTATGTTGAAGCTGCCGAAGTTCGCGCAGGAGATGGTTGTCCGCAGTGCGAGACCGCTGTTGTAATAGATCGGGCCATCGAAATTGGTCACATTTTCCAACTTGGGCGTAAGTACGCAAAAGCTTTAGACCTTACAGTTCTAGATGCTGATGGAAAGCCAAATGTTGTGACTATGGGTTCATATGGAATTGGTGTGTCTCGTGCAGTTGCTGCGATCGCAGAACAATCCCACGATCAATTGGGGTTGCGTTGGCCGCGCGAGATTTCCCCAGCTGATATTCATATTGTTGCCACAGGCAAAGCGGATCTTCCATTTGATACCGCTTTTGAATTGGCCCAAAAACTCGAAGTGGCTGGTGTTCGAGTGATGTTGGATGATCGCCGCGACGCTAGTCCTGGAGTTAAATTCAAAGATGCAGAATTAATCGGAATTCCAACCATTGTGATTGTTGGAAAAGGCTTAGCCAATGGGGTTATTGAAGTGCGCGACCGCTGGGCGGGCACAAGCAGCGAGATCCCGGTAGAGGGTGCAATTAACTTCTTAACCGAACTGTTGAAAATGGTTGGCAAGTAAGAGTAAAAATTACCGGTAGAGTTTGGCTTGTAGGGTTCAAAACTTAATAATAATTAAATAAGGAGTAGCTAAATGAGAAAAGAAGTGATTGTTGCCGCCATTGAGCCGGCCGTAAATGAATTAAATTTATTTTTAGAAGATGTTGTAATTACTTTAGCTGGAAAACATTCAATGCTTCGCATACTCATTGATGGTGAAACTGGTTTATCAATGGATCAAGTTACTCAAGCATCATTTAAGATTTCCGAAATAATCGATCAGCTGCCAGATATTGGCCAAACTCCCTTTACCCTCGAAGTATCAACTCCAGGTGCTGAGTACCCGCTAACTATTCCTCGTCATTGGTTTAAGAATTTGAATCGCTTAGTTTCAGTTACGTTGCTTGATGGCGAAAAATTTATCTCTCGTATTACTTCGATAGAAAATGAGCAGATCACTTTTTCAGATGCAAAAGCAAACATTACTTCGGCAAAAATCAGCGATATCAAGAGCGCTTACGTAGAAATCGAATTCAAATGATCGTTGACTTAGGAGCACTTCAAACGCTATCAATCGCAAATGCAATTTCATTTGATCGATTAATAGTTGAAATCGAAACTGCAGTCACTCAAGGTTATTTGGAATCACTCGAAGCAAACCAACAAGCTCGTGCAAAACTTAATCGTGAGTCCGGACAGATTTCGCTTTTTACTAGCGAGAGCGAAGAACCACTTGAAGAGCCGGCAGATTTCAATCGCTTTGTTACTGGAATTGTCAGAAGAACTGTAAAGTTAAAAATTCGCGAAATGAATGATTTGAAGATTGTTGGAGAATTTACTGCGGTTGTTGGGGATGTTGTTCATGGTGTGATTCAGCAAGGAAGAGACACTCGAGTAGTTTTTGTAAATCTTGGAAGTGCCGAAGGAAGAATTCCTCAGCAAGAACAAGTTCCAACTGAGAAGTACGAACATGGTGATCGAATTAAGGCGTTTGTGGTTGAAGTGAAACAAGGTCCAAAAGGTCCGGACATTTTGCTATCAAGAACTCACCCGGGCTTGGTAAAGAAATTATTTGCCCTTGAAGTGCCAGAAGTTTTATCAGGTGTTGTTGAGATTATGGGAGTTGCTCGTGAAGCTGGTGCACGTACAAAAATTTCAGTGCGCACACATCGCGCAGGAGTTAATCCAAAAGGATCTTTGATTGGCCCGATGGGAGCTCGAGTCCAATCAGTTATGAATGAATTGCAAGGCGAAAAAATCGATATCGTCGATTGGTCAGAAGATCCTTCACTTTATGTGGCTGCGGCTTTAGCACCTTCACGTGTGATCTCCGCTGAAGTTGTAGATGAAGAACGCCGCCAGATCAAAGTAGTGGTCCCAGATTTCCAACTCTCGCTAGCGATCGGAAAAGATGGCCAAAACGCTCGTTTAGCGGCTCGATTGACTGGCTGGCGGATCGATATTCATGCCGATCAGGTTGAGGTAGGCTAACCCCATGCAACCAATGCACAGATTGCCAAGTCAACATCTCGGTCAGTTGAGCACCGTGTTAAGCCCAACGAGATGATCAAGATTTAACCGGCTTCGCAAGGTATGCGCAGCCACGAAGGAGTGAAGTGGCTAAGGTCCGCGTATACGAGCTAGCAAAAGAGCTAGGTCTCGAGAGCAAAGTACTGCTTACTAAGATTCAAGATCTTGGTGAGTTTGTTAAATCTGCCTCTTCAACTTTAGAACCCCCTGTTGTGCGCAAGATGCGCGAGCTATACCCAAGTGTTAATCCACCAGCAGATGAAGCTCCTACCAAAAAAGCTCCGGCAAAGAAAGCCGCTGCGAAAAAAGCAGCTCCTAAAGTTGAAACTGTTGAAGAAGTTTTGGCTGATTTGCCACCTGATTTTCAATTACCAGCATCATTAAATATTCCAACGCCATCCTCTTCTTCGCCGTCAGCACCTGGGTCGGGGACGGATGCGCCAGCTCAACCACGTGAAGCGAGCGCGCCACCAGTTGGCACGCCACAAATGCCGCGCCCACCAGCTCCACGCCCTAGTTCAAGTCGTCCGGGAAATAATCCTTTTTCATCAGCACCTAGAACTCCAGGAGCACCTGGATCGACAGGTGGTGGGCGACCTGCAGCTCGTCCCGGAAATAATCCATACGGATCTTCATCTTCTAGACCTCCACTTCGTCCTGGGCCAGGAGTGCCCATCAGACCTGGAAGTCCTGGTAGTCCGGGTGCTCCGGGATCTTCAGGCATGCGCCCACCAATGGGAACTAGACCTCCCAGACAAGCAGGTCAATCAGGTTACGCGGGTGGCGGAAGTGGCCTTGGTTACCCATCTTCTTCACGTCCAGGCGGATCAGGCGGACCAGGTGGCGGATACACATCATCAACTGGTGCTCCGAATCGCAGTGGGGCTCCGACTACTTCTGGTGGACCAGGTGGCCCAGGTGGCCCAGGTGGTGGTCGTCCCGGTGGCCCTGGTGGTGGTCGTCCCGGTGGAAAGAAGAGCGGACCACGACAAGGACAGAAGTCCAAGAAAGCTCGTCGCGAGGAGATTGATAATTTACGTGCACCATCACTTGGTGGCGCTGTTGTTCCCCACGGCGATGGAAGCACTCCCGTCAAACTTCGTCGCGGTGCATCTCTTGCAGATTTAGCAGAAAAAATTAATGCTGATTCTGGGGCACTTGTCGCTGCACTTTTCCACTTAGGTGAAATGCTTACTGCAACGCAATCAGTTGATGAAGATACTTTCGCACTTCTTGGCGCCGAACTTGGTTATGCAATCACAGTTGTAAGTCCAGAAGATGAAGACCGTGAATTACTAGGCGACTTTGATATTGATCTTGATGCCGAAGTTGCCGGTTATGCAGATGAAGATTTAGTTTCACGTCCACCTGTTGTAACTGTCATGGGCCATGTTGATCACGGTAAGACTTTGTTACTTGATGCATTGCGCAAAGCCCAAGTTGCAAAGGGTGAAGCTGGTGGAATTACTCAGCACATTGGTGCATATCAAATTCATCGCGAACATGATGGTCTTGACCGCGCGATAACATTTATTGATACACCAGGCCATGAAGCATTTACTGCCATGCGTGCTCGTGGTGCGAAAGTAACTGACATTGCAATTTTGGTTGTTGCAGCTGACGATGGTGTGATGCCGCAAACGATTGAAGCGCTCAATCATGCACAAGCAGCAAATGTTCCGATCGTTGTTGCGGTAAACAAAGTTGATAAAGAGGGTGCAAACCCAGGAAAAATTCGCCAGCAGTTAACCGAGTACAACTTAGTAACTGAGGAGTATGGCGGAACAACTTTGTTCGTAGATGTTTCTGCTAAAACTGGAATCGGATTAGATGAGTTAATCGAATCGGTTTTCTTGACCGCAGATGCAGCGATTGATCTTCGTGCAGTTGCAGCCGGCGAAGCACGCGGTGTTGCGATTGAGGCTCACCTTGATAAAGGTCGCGGACCCGTAGCCACAGTTCTTGTCCAACGTGGAACGCTAAATGTCGGAGATGCAATTGTTGCCGGTGGTGCATTTGGTCGAGTGCGTGCAATGCTTGATGAGCATGGTGAAAATGTTGAAAGTGCCGGACCATCTCGTCCGGTTCAAGTACTTGGATTTACTTCAGTACCAGGTGCTGGCGATACTTTCTTAGTTGCTGATGAAGATCGCACTGCACGTCAGATCGCCGAAAAGCGGCAAGCTGCAGAACGAAATGCATTACTTGCTAAAGCACGCAAGAAAGTCTCTCTTGAAGACTTTATGGAGCAATCCAAGATCACCACACTTAATCTCATTCTTAAGGGAGATGTCGCCGGATCTGTTGAAGCGCTCGAAGATGCATTGTTGCAACTTGATGTCGGAGCAGAAGTTGATCTGCGCGTAATTCACCGTGGTGTAGGTGCAATTACCAAGAGCGATATCACTCTGGCTTCTGCATCAACTGCAGTGGTTATTGGATTTAATGTTAAACCAGAACCACAAACTGCACTCTTCGCTGATCGTGAAGGTGTAGAAGTTCGCTTCTACTCAGTCATCTATCAAGCAATTGAAGAGGTTGAGAAAGCACTTAAAGGTCTGCTTAAACCTGAGTACGAAGAGGTCGTACTTGGAAGCGCAGAAGTTCGCGAAGTATTTAAATCTAGCAAGTTCGGCAATATCGCCGGATCTATTGTTCGTGATGGTGCAATTCGGCGAAACGCAAAAGCCAGATTATTGCGCGCTGGTGAAAAAATCGTAGATGAATTATCAATTGACACTCTTAAACGGTTCAAAGATGACGCTACAGAAGTTAAAGAAGGATTCGAGTGCGGAATTGGACTTGGATCATTTAATGACATCAAGATAGAAGACATCATTGAGGTTTATGAGATGCGGGAAAAGAAGCGCGCCTAATGGGACGCTCATATCGCACTCGAAAAGTTGCCGATCGAATTAAAGAAGTTGTTGCTCAGGCGTGCGAAGGAAAAATTAAAGATCCACGCCTTGGCTTTTTAACGATTACAGATGTTCGAGTAACAGGTGACTTGCAACATGCTTCGATTTTTTACACGGTATTTGGTGATGAGCGAGCACGAGCAGAAACTGCTGCAGCGCTAGAGAGCGCACGTGGAGTTTTGCGAACCACGATTGGCCGTGAAATTGGATTACGGATCGTCCCAACAATTGAATTTTTTGCAGATGCACTTCCAGAAAGTGCCGCACAACTTGAAAGTGTGATTGCAGCGGCGCATCGTAAAGATGAAAAACTTCAATTAATGCGAAGTGCCGCAGAGTTTGCTGGCGAAGCAGATCCCTACCGCAAGCCGCATGTTAAGCAGTTGCCAACTGATGAGGATGAGCAGACCGAGCAGTTATGAGATCTGGTTTTTTGGTTATCGATAAAGATCAAGATTTCACCAGCCATGATGTTGTTGCTTTAGCTCGAAAATCGTTAAAAGAAAAACGGATCGGACATGCTGGCACACTCGATCCAATGGCAACCGGAGTATTGGTTCTTGGCGTAGGGCATGCCACACGCTTACTCTCCTTTATTACCGATGGATCTAAAACTTATTTAGCCACAATCAGATTAGGTAGTGCAACAAATACTGATGATGCGCAGGGAGAAGTAATTTCAATTGCGCGACCTGCGCAAATTTCCGCAATTACAGATCTGCTAATTACGGAAGAGTTGGCTAAACGTACTGGTGATATTTCACAACGCCCAAGTTCGGTATCAGCAATTAAAGTTGATGGAGTTCGCTCGTACAAACGAGTACGCGATGGAGAAGCGGTTGAATTAGAAGCCAGACCAGTGCATATATTTAGCCAAAAAATAATAAAGATCTCCCGGGTAGATGATTTTATTGATGTTGAAATTGAAGTGACTTGTTCCGCAGGAACTTATATCAGAGCAATTGCCCGTGACCTGGGAAATACTTTCGATGTTGGGGGACACTTAATTGCATTGCGACGGACGCATGTTGGTACATTCACAATTGAGAATTCAATTACTTCTACGGAATTAAAAAATGGGAAAGAGCCAAAGGTCATGCAGCTGGTTGATGCGGTCAGATCACTATTCAAAGTGAGAGAGATTAACGACGATGAAGAGATCTCAATATTTCATGGTCGAGCCATCAACAAAAATTCTGAGAAAGTTAACTCTGATCTTCAGGCAGCAATCAATTCAGTAGGAGAAGTTATTGCAATACTTGAACCAAGAGATGGCCGTCTACATCCATCAATAGTCTTTCCAAAGGCTGAATCAAAGTGAGCACATCGATGAAGATTTTTGGAGATATCGGAGCAACAAATGTAGTTGCTATTGGAATTTTTGATGGAGTCCATTTAGGGCACCAACAAATTATCGCTACTGCGGTAAAGACTAAGGGCGATCACAAGTTACCCAAAGTAGTGGCATTAACTTTCGATCCACACCCAACTGCAATTTTGGCACCAGAAAAAGAACCTCTACAGTTAACAACTGTTGAAGATCGTGTTCAACTTTTACAATCATCCGGAGCCGATGCAGTTGCAGTAATTAAATTTGATCAAGATTTTGCTAATTTAACATCTACTGAATTTATTGAGAATGTCTTGATTGAGAAATTAGCTGCTGGTGAAGTAGTAGTTGGGGAAAATTTCACATTTGGCAATAAAGCCGCAGGCAGAGCAAAAGATTTAGCTGCACTGTTGCCAACGCATGTTGTTCCACTTGTGGAAAGTGGTGGAGACGTAATTTCTTCGACCCGAATTCGCAATTTGTTAATTGCTGGTGATGTCACCCAAGCACAACTTTTACTTGGGCGTAGATTTACTTTGTGTGGAGAAGTTATTCATGGTGAGGCGCGTGGAAGAACTATTGGATATCCAACTGCTAACTTAAAAGCTGCTCCAAACATTTGCATTCCAGCTGATGGCGTCTATGCAGGTTGGTTGTCAATTCCCGGAAATCGTTGGCCGGCTGCAATTTCAATTGGCACAAACCCAACTTTCCCCGGCGAGCACGGACGCCAAGTCGAGGCCTACGTTTTAGACCGTGACGATTTAGAGTTATACGGTGAGATTGCTACTTATGAATTTGGATTGCGTCTTCGCGAAACCATTGCTTTTGATGGCTTAGACCCACTCTTAATTCAAATGGCCCAAGATTGTGAACAGGCGCGAAATTTCACTGCTTCAGCGGCAATTTAGGCTCGAATTGGCTCGGCTAGGCGTGCGCTGGTAGCCTTCGGCGCTAGGACAGACCTGTAGCAATCTACTTGGTCTGGGCAAGCGAAAATCCAAGAGCAGTGTGTGCACTTTTAGCACCATGAAGAGCAAGGAAAGGTTTGACAGATGGCGTTAGCACCGGAGAAGAAAAAAGAAATTATCTCCAATTACGGACAAAATGCCGTAGATACCGGAAGCCCCGAGTCTCAGATTGCCATGCTCTCTCAACGGATTACTGATCTCACCGAACACCTCAAGGTAAATCAAAACGATCATCATGGTCGTCGCGGACTACTTCTGATCGTTGGACGTCGTCGTCGCTTACTCCAGTACTTAGAAAGAATTGATATTGCGCGTTACCGTGCACTTATCGAGCGCCTTGGTCTGCGCCGCTAATAAAAAAATAAGTTAAATCAATTAACTAACCAACTAACTATATGGATGCTCATCCATCCGATGAGGGGTCCTCGGTAGTGGTTTACGGATTTAATGCCGTGGGCTTCGATCGAAGATCTTCATTCGGAACATGAATGCAGTATCCGAGATTCGGAGGGACCCATGTCGGGTCACGATTATCCAACTCAAGAAGTAATTATCGATAATGGAAAATTTGGTAAAGCAAATATCCGCTTTGAAACCGGAAAATTAGCTCGCCAAGCAGCAGGCTGTGCAACTGTTTATCTAGATGATGAAACAATGTTGCTATCAGCTACAACTGCATCAAAAAATCCAAAAGATCAATTTGATTTCTTCCCACTAACAGTGGATGTAGAAGAGCGCATGTATGCAGCTGGAAAAATTCCTGGTTCATTCTTTCGCCGTGAAGGTCGCCCAAGTGAGGATGCAATCCTTACCTGTCGTTTGATCGATCGTCCATTACGCCCAACATTTGTTAAGGGATTACGTAATGAGGTGCAAGTTGTTGTAACTGTTATGGCACTTCACCCAGATCACCTATATGACGTGCTTGCAATCAACGCAGCATCAATGTCTACCCAACTTGCTGGCTTGCCATTCTCAGGTCCAATTGGTGCAGTGCGAATTGCACTCATCGAAGGACAATGGGTTGCCTTCCCTAAGCATTCACAATTAGAAAACGCAGTCTTTGACATGGTTGTTGCTGGAAGTATTGCCGGCGATGATGTTGCAATCACAATGGTTGAAGCAGAAGCCACAACTCAAACACTTACTTTGATTAAAAATGGCGCGCAAGCACCGACTGAAGAAGTTGTTGGAGCTGGCCTTGATGCTTCAAAGCCATACATTCGTCAACTTTGCGAAGCTCAGATCGCACTTGCCAAGGTTGCTGCAAAGCCAACCGGCGAATTCCCAGTCTTCTTGGAGTATCAAGATGATGTATTCGAAGCAGTTTATGCGCAGGCATCAGCTGCAACTACAAAAGCATTAACTGTTGTTGCTAAAGCAGATCGCGAAGCCCAACTTGATGTAATTCTGGCAAGTGCAAAAGAAGCACTTGCCGAAAAATTTGAAGGACGCGAAAAAGAAATCAGCGCAGCTTTCAGATCAGTAACTAAGAAACTAGTTCGCGAACGAGTTTTGCGCGACAAGATCCGTATTGATGGTCGTGGATTACGCGATATCCGGGCAATCTCTGCAGAGGTAGAAGTTATTCCTCGCGTTCACGGTTCAGCATTGTTCGAGCGCGGCGAGACTCAAATCTTGGGTGTTACTACTTTAAATATGCTCAAACTGGAACAACAACTAGATACTTTGAGTCCAGAGACTTCAAAGCGTTACATGCACAACTACAACTTCCCACCTTATTCAGTAGGTGAAACCGGTCGCGTTGGTTCTCCAAAGCGTCGCGAAATCGGCCACGGTGCACTTGCAGAGCGCGCACTACTTCCAGTACTTCCAACTCGTGACGAGTTTCCATATGCAATTCGTCAAGTTTCAGAAGCACTTGGATCAAATGGCTCAACATCTATGGGATCTGTTTGTGCTTCAACCCTTTCACTACTAAACGCTGGCGTTCCGCTAAAGGCACCAGTTGCCGGTATTGCAATGGGATTAATTTCTGATCTAGTAGATGGAAAAACTGAGTACGTAGCACTTACTGACATTCTTGGCGCCGAAGATGCATTTGGTGACATGGACTTCAAAGTTGCTGGTACCCATGATTTTGTAACTGCACTTCAATTAGATACCAAGCTTGATGGAATTCCTGCTTCAGTTCTTGCTGCAGCATTGTTGCAAGCTAAAGAAGCACGTTTACACATCTTGGGAATCATGAAGCAAGCAATTGATGTACCAGATGCCATGAGCCTTCTTGCTCCACGCATCATCTCAATCAAGATTAATCCGGAGCAGATTGGCGCAGTTATCGGGCCAAAGGGTAAAGTTATTAATCAGATTCAAGATGAGACTGGTGCAGATATTTCAATCGAAGATGATGGCACTATTTATATTGGTGCAACTGAGGGAAGTGCAGCAGAAGCTGCAAAGGCTCAGATCATGGCGATTACCAACCCACACATCCCATCAGTTGGCGAGCAGTACAACGGAACTGTTGTAAAGATCGCAAACTTTGGTGCATTTATTACTCTCTACCCAGGTAAAGATGGCTTGCTACACATCTCGCAAATTCGCAAGATGCATGGTGGAAAGCGCATCGAAAACCTTGAAGATGTAATGAAGGTTGGCGACAAGATTGAAGTCAAGATCGGCGAAGTAGATCCCCAAGGCAAGCTCTCACTTGAGCCTGTTCTTGCCGAATCTGAAACTGCCAAGTAATAAATAACCAAATGGCGTCCGACACCCCTCGTCGCACAATTCTTCCTAGCGGTCTTCGGATCGTTACTGAAGAAGTTTCGACAGTACGCAGCGCATCATTTGGAATCTGGGCCAATGTAGGCTCCCGCGACGAATCACCATCTGTCGCGGGAGCTTCACACTTTCTTGAGCATTTACTGTTCAAAGGAACCAGCAAGCGCTCCGCTTTAGATATTTCATCAGCGATTGATGCTGTTGGTGGCGAGATGAATGCCTTTACCAGCAAGGAGTACACCTGTTTTTATGCGCGGGTGATCGACACTGATATTGAGTTAGCAGGAGATGTCATCTGCGACATGATCACCTCATCTATCGTAAAAAGTGCCGATGTTGATGCTGAGCGAAATGTTGTACTTGAAGAGATTTCAATGCGTGATGATGATCCAGGAGATTTAATTCACGATCTGTTCTCTGATGTTTTGTATGGAGATACGCCTGTGGGTCGTCCAATTCTTGGCACCGTGCAATCAATTACAGATATGTCACGTACTTCAGTTAATAATTACTACAAAAAACGTTACCAACCAGAGAATTTAGTAATCGCTGTAGCCGGAAATGTCAAACATGATGATGTAGTTGAATTAGTTAAAAAAGCTATGGGTGATTTCTTAAGCACTAAAGCACAACCAGCAAATATTCGCACCAGTGCGACGGCGAAGATAACTGGACGTGGTGAAATCGGAATTATCTACAAGAAAATCGAACAAGCAAACTTATTGCTTGGAGTTCCATCAGTTGATCGCAATGATCCACGCAGATTTGCGGTCGCAGTTTTAAACTCTGCACTTGGCGGGGGAATGTCTTCACGCCTTTTCCAAGAGATTCGCGAAAAACGGGGATTGGCTTATTCGGTTTACTCATCTTCGCAGCACTTCGCCGGAGCCGGAACTCTCTCTTTTTATGCCGGATGCAATCCAGATAAGGCAGTCGAAGTTGCCGCAATTTTTCGTGAAGTAATGGCCGATGTGGTGGCAAATGGTCTTTCAGAGCAAGAAGTTAAGCGAGCAAAAGGCCAAGTTCGCGGCTCATTAGTGCTCGGGCAAGAGGACACCGGTTCAAGAATGGTGCGAATCGGCAAGAGTGAGCTGGTTTATGGTGAAATTATGAGCATGGACCAGGTATTGGCAGAAGTAGCCAGCGTTACGCGTGAGAGTTTGTTTGCGATTTCTAAAGAGTTACTGACTCAACAACCAACACTCGCTGTTGTTGGCCCATTTAAAAAAGATACTTTATTTAGAAGTGCGGTGGTGGCGTAATGGCTGCAAAAATTCGCGTTGGCGTTTTGGGTTCAAAAGGAAAAATGGGTCAAGCAGTTTTAGCTGCGATATCAGCCACTGATGATCTTGTATGCGTCGCGCAAATTGATCTTGGTGATTCACTTGATTTGTTAACAAAAAATAACGCAGAAGTTGTTATTGATTTCACTCAACCTGATTCAGTTATGGGCAATTTAGATTTCGCCATCAAAAATGGAATTCATTGCGTCGTCGGTACTACTGGATTTAATGATGAGAAGTTGGCGCAATTAAATAAATTGGTCGCAGTAAATCCAAAAGTTGGCGTATTAGTCGCTCCTAATTTCGGATTAGGTGCCGTTCTAATGATGCAATTTGCTGTGAAAGCTGCTAAATATTTTGAATCAGCAGAAATTATTGAATTGCATCACCCAAATAAAATTGATGCGCCAAGTGGAACTGCCGCTCGTACAGCAGAACTTATGGGGGATGCCCGTAAATCTGCTGGACTTCCAGTAATGCCAGATGCAACTGCAACCTCACTTGATGGCGCTAGGGGTAGTCAAGTTGCCGGGATTCACATTCACTCAATTAGAGCGCGTGGATTAGTCGCTCACCAAGAAGTTATTTTTGGTGCACAAGGTGAAACTTTGACCATTCGTCATGATTCATTAGATCGAAGTGGATTTATGCCTGGCGTATTAGTTGCCGCTCGCGAAGTTGGTCGTCATCCAGGATTAACTCACGGACTCGAACATTTCTTAAACCTAGATTAAGGAGCAGTGAATATGATTACTGTTTATTCAGCTGATTGGTGTGGAGATTGTCGTCGTTCCAAAAGATTATTAGCAAAGCTAAAAGTTGAGTACAAATTAATTGATGTTGAAAGTGATTTGACTGCTGCCGACAAGGTGCGCGAAATAAATGGTGGAATGCAATCAATTCCAGTTATCGTTTTTGATGATGGCACGCATTTGACTGAACCAAGCGATGCTGACCTGACTGCAAAGTTGCAATCTTTAAATTTAATTTAAAGATTTAAAGATTTAAAGATTTAAAGTTGGTGAATCCCGGCTGAGGTCAAAGCAGCCAAAATCACTACTACTGGAAATGGTGCTTTCAAAAAGAGGGCGACACCAGCTACTAGAACTGCAACAGATCTGGCATCAAAAACTAGGCCTTTCTGATTTCCTAGGGTTTGTACTGCAACTAATGCAGCCAAAAGAGCAGTCGGAAGATGCAGAGCAAATTTTTGAATCCGGGCGTTCGCTAACCATCTCGCAGGAACTGCCTGCCCTAAATATTTCAACATGAAGGCGATCAAACTTGTCGCGATAATTGCGGTCCAAATCATTTGCGATCACCCACATAAGCGAAAATAAACGGGATCAAAGCGCAGGCGATTACTGGCACACCAGCTGCTGCAAATGGAATTAAAAAAGTACATAAAAAGATGCTTATCAAAGCGACTATCCGAGCGCTTTGAGAAATTAATCGCGGCCAAAGCAATCCTAAAAATGCCGCAGGAACTGCAGCATCTAACCCCCAAGCGGCAGGGTCTCCAAGAGCTGTTGCACCGAGGGCGCCAAGTAAAGTAAAAAGATTCCAGAAGATGTAAACACCAACTCCGGTAGCCCAAAATCCAAGTCGCATTGCAGCAAGCCCTTTATCTTCTTGGGCGACCGAAACCGCTGTAGATTCATCAATAGTTATTTGTGCTGCCGCAAATCTCTTCACTCCGCGAACTTGCAAAATTGGGGCCATACGTAAGCCGTAAAAAGAGTTACGGACTCCAAGAAGTGAGGCCGCTGTTATGGCACTTAGCGCACTACCTCCGGCGTCCAGGACTCCTACAACAGCAAATTGTGATGCTCCGGTAAAAACTAATAGGGATAACACGCATGCTTGCAATACTGAAAGGTCAGCCTCAACTGCAGCAGCACCAAAAGCGATTCCATATACGCCAACAGTTAGGGCAACGCTAAGAGAATCTCGGAGTATGGCGCGTGACACACACCTATCTTGCCCTACTGGAGGGTAGGGTCGTACTTATGGATGAGAAAAATGAGCCAATATTTCTAGAAGATGTCACTGTTGAACTTGTTAAACACAGTGCGAGTGATGCCGATGTTATTTGGGCAGCCCGAGTTTCTACTTCAGGGGAAACATCATTAGATGAGATTGGCAAAGATCCCGAGCGATCTGCCGGATTAATTAATTTCTTAGCGCGCGAGCGTCACGGCACTCCATTTGAACATACCTCTATGACATTTTTTGTTTCAGCACCAATATTTGTTTTTCGTGAATTTATGCGTCATCGAATTGCTTCATACAATGAAGAAAGTGGACGTTATCGTGAATTGCGTCCGATTTTTTATGTTCCAAGCAAAGAGCGCAAATTATTACAGGTTGGCAAAGCCGGAGCATATACATATGAAGATGGCAGCAATGAACAATATGAAATTACAATCGCTGCGATGAAACGCGCTTACTTGTCAGCGTATGAGGCTTATCAAGAAATGCTTAATGCTGGAATCGCCCGTGAATTAGCAAGAAGTGTTCTACCGGTCGGATTGTTCTCCTCAATGTATGTAACGATGAATGCGCGCGCATTGATGAATTTCTTATCGCTACGAACCACTCGCGAAGGCTCACATTTTCCAAGTTACCCACAACGAGAGATCGAAATGGTGGCTGAGAAAATGGAGCATGAATTTGCCATCTTAATGCCAATAACTTACGCCGCTTTTGAGAAATCTGGCCGGGTAGCCCCGTAGTAGGCCAAAGCGGTAACCTTGCCATATGGAGACGCAGCAGCCATTTGGCCGACTAATTACGGCGATGGTCACCCCTTTTACAAAGGATTTGGCAATTGATTGGAATGGCGTGGAAAAACTCGCTGAGCATTTAATTTCATCCGGTCATGATGCAATTGTTTTAAATGGGACAACTGGGGAAGCACCTACGACCAGTGATGCTGAAAAAGTAGAAATAATTAAAGTCGTAAAAAAGGTTTCTGCAGGACGGGTGCAAATTATTTCGGGTGCCGGAAATAATGAAACTTCACACAGCATTGAACAAGCACGGCAGGCAAAATCTGCTGGTGCGGATGGTGTTTTAGTTGTTACCCCTTATTACAACAAGCCACCTCAAGCCGGAATCATCGCCCACTTTAAAGCGATAGCTGATGCCACAGATTTGCCATTAATGATGTACGACATTCCGCATCGCACTGGAATTCAAATTGAAAGTGATTCGATCGTTAAGTTATTTGAGCATCCAAATATTGTTTCGTTAAAAGATGCCAAAGGAGATGTTGCAGCAACTTCTTGGGTAATTAAGCGTTGTGGTATTCCGGTTTATTCAGGTGATGATATTTTGAATCTACCGTTACTTTCTGTCGGTGCGGTAGGAGTTGTTTCAGTTTGTGGCCACACTATTGGTCATCGTTTACGAATGTTATTAGATTCATGGTTTGCTGGGGATGCAAAAACTGCGTTAGCAATTCATCAAGAATTGCTTCCAATTTACACGGGAACTTTTCGAACACAAGGTGCAATTCTTACTAAAGCTGCACTTAATTTACTGGGTCTTCCTGGTGGGTACTGTCGACTTCCGCTTGTAGATGCAACTCCAGAGCAGATCACGCAATTACGCGAGGATCTACGCGCTGGAGGGGTATCAATTAAATAATGAGTCATCCACATCCTGAATTAACTTCACCTCCAGAACTTGCTGCCGGAGATATGCGAATAGTCGCACTCGGTGGATTAGGTGAAATCGGTCGCAACATGACCGTATTTGAATCACATGGGCAACTACTAATTGTTGACTGTGGAGTTTTATTCCCAGAAGAGAGCCAGCCAGGAATTGATTTAATCCTTCCTGATTTCTCATACATCAGAGATCGACTAGATGATGTTGTAGCAATTTTGTTAACACACGGCCATGAAGACCACATTGGCGCAGTACCTTATCTGCTCCGTGAACGTGCAGATATTCCAGTAATCGGATCCAAATTAACTTTGGCTTTCATAAACGGCAAATTGAAAGAGCACCGAATCACTGCAGTAAGCCGAGAAGTTGTTGCTGGTGAAATTCAAAAGTACGGTCCCTTTGAGTGTGAATTTATTGCAGTTAATCATTCAATTCCAGATGCTTTTGCAATTGCCATTACAACCACTGCCGGAACTGTTTTACATACTGGCGATTTCAAAATGGATCAATTGCCACTAGATGGACGGCTAACTGATTTACGCACCTTTGCCAGATTGGGCGAGAAAGGTGTGGATCTTTTTCTAGTTGATTCCACTAATGCCGATGTTCCAGGATTTGTAACTAGCGAACGTGAAATCATGCCTGTTCTTGATCGGATATTTAATGGTACAGACCGACGAATCATTGTTGCTTCTTTTGCTTCCCATATTCACCGGATTCAGCAAATAATTGATACCGCAGTAAGTCATGACCGCAAAGTTGCCTACATTGGAAGATCAATGGTTCGCAATATGGGCGTGGCCGAAGAACTCGGCTATTTACATATGCCACCAAATGCAATTGTTGATGGAAAAGATTTAGATTCACTTGGCGAAAATGTTGTCTTAATCTGCACCGGGTCACAAGGTGAACCGCTCGCTGCTCTTTCCAGAATGGCGCATGGAGATCACAACATTAAAGTTGGGCCAGGGGATACCGTAATTTTGGCATCTTCACTTATTCCTGGAAATGAAAATGCTGTTTATCGAGTCATAAATGAATTAACTAGATTAGGTGCACGCGTTGTGCATAAATCAAATGCTCTTGTACATGTTTCAGGACATGCAGCAGCTGGTGAATTGCTTTATTGCTACAACATCGTGAAGCCAACTTATGTGATGCCAATACATGGTGAATGGCGTCACCTTCGTGCAAACGGTGCGATCGCAAAATCAGCTGGGGTGCGTTCTGAAAATGTGATTATTGCCGAAGATGGTGTTGTCGTTGATTTGTCAAAAGGTAAAGCAGCGATCGTTGGTTCGGTACCTTGCGGATATGTATATGTAGATGGAACAAGTGTAGGTGACATCTCTGAGGCATCTCTAAAAGATCGAAGAATTCTTGGCGAAGAAGGGTTTATTTCAGTAGTTGTTGTCATCGATTCGCAGACCGGTAAAATTGTCGCAGGGCCAGATATCCATGCCCGCGGATTTGTTGAAGATGAATCATTATTTGATCAAGTGCGCGACAAGATTGTTTCGGAATTACAAGATGCAGTTAGCTCTGGAGTGAGCGGATCACATCAACTTTCACAAGTCGTGCGGCGAGTAGTTGGTAAATGGGTTGGCGGCCAACATCGTCGTCGGCCAATGATTTTGCCGCTTGTCATCGAGGTCTAAAATCGGCGCGCCTGTGCGGTTAATTACGGGCGAGGAATTACCCTGCGAATATGGCTTCCCGTGGTAAAAATGCTCGAAAAGGCGCGCGAAAAACCAGTGGCATTCTTAGCGCTATCTGGATGTTTATTGCGCACTCATTAGGCGGGGCGATTCGATTTATATTTAGAGGTGCAAAGGAGCTAGAGCCAGCTCATCGTAGAGATGGTATTGGCTTACTGCTTATTGTTTTATCGCTTGTGAGTATATCTGGCGTTTGGATGCACCTAGATAACTTCCTGGGAAACAGTATCTACTCTTTCCTTGCTGGCGCACTTGGTCGCTTAGCAATCATTACTCCAATATTTTTAATTTATATGGGTGTTCGTATGTTGCGCACTCCAAATGAAAGTGCAGCAACCGGTCGAGTAACAATTGGTTTACTTATTACCTTAGTTAGTGCTGGTGGGTTAATTCACATACTTGCTGGCTCTCCAACATTTTCAGATGGCGCAACAGATATGCGATCTGGTGGGGGATGGTTGGGTTATGCGATTTCCACCCCGTTAGTTGCATTACTAACTTATTGGATTGCCACTCCAATTTTATTATTGATTATCTGCTTTGGTCTTTTAGTTACCACTGCCACTCCATTTAGCGAAGCAATTAGCAGAGTGCACGAACTATTTAATGGCGCACAGAGAATGATTGAAGACCGGCGGGCTAGACGTGAAGAAGAAGCTTTTGAAATTAGCGAAAACGCACCTTTTGATTCACCAGTGATTGGATCACATGAAGTAGATGAAGAAATTGAATTTGAAGAGGAAGAGGAAGAGGAGACAGAGGATCAAGATGATACTCAACTACTTACTACTCAAATTACTTCACAAGAGTTGACGCCAACTATTGCCATTGCAGCAATTCCTGCCGTCGCTAATAAAGCCCATGATGCTGAACAGTTAGAGTTAGATGAAGCGCTGGATTACATATTGCCCTCACTCGAGCTGCTCAGGAGCGCGCCAGGATCTAAAGCAAAAACAAAAGCCAATGAAATTGTTGTTGAAGCGCTGACTGAAGTATTTTTGCAATTTGATATTGATGCAGAAGTTGTTGGATTTATGCGCGGCCCAACTGTCACGCGCTATGAAGTTGAATTAGGTAATGCAGTTAAAGTTGAAAGAATTACTGCTCTTGCTAAAAATATCTCATACGCCGTGGCAAGCAGTGACGTTCGAATCTTGAGTCCAATTCCAGGAAAATCCGCGGTTGGAATTGAGATCCCAAATTCAGATCGTGAAGTTGTGGCACTGGGTGATGTTTTGCGCTCTACGGTAGCGGCAAATGAACAACACCCATTAGTGATCGGACTTGGTAAAGATGTTGAAGGAAATTTCATCTGCGTAAATCTTGCAAAGATGCCGCATCTTCTTGTCGCTGGAGCCACAGGCTCAGGTAAATCGAGCATGATCAACTCATTAGTAACTTCAATTCTTGCGCGTTCCACACCTGATGAAGTTCGGATGATTTTGATTGATCCAAAACGGGTGGAATTAAATGCGTACGAGGGATTGCCACATTTAATTACCCCAATTATTACTAACCCCAAGAAAGCAGCAGATGCTTTGCAATGGGTAGTACGTGAGATGGATCTTCGTTATGACGATCTCTCTAACTTTGGTTTCCGCCATATTGATGATTTCAACAGAGCACTTCGGGCCGGAAAAATTGCTCCGCCACCAGGCAGCCAACGTAAAATGAAACCTTATCCATATTTATTAGTAATTGTGGATGAGTTGGCAGATTTAATGATGATTGCACCACGTGATGTTGAAGATTCAATTGTACGTATCACTCAACTTGCACGTGCCGCTGGTATTCACTTAGTTCTTGCAACACAACGTCCAAGTGTGGATATCGTAACTGGATTAATTAAGGCAAATGTTCCGTCACGACTTGCATTTGCTACAAGCAGTTTGGCTGATAGCCGAGTTATTTTAGATACACCAGGAGCAGAGAAGTTGGTAGGCCAAGGCGACGGTTTGTTTATCCCAATGGGCGCAAGTCGTGCGATGCGAATTCAAGGTGCATATATTTCAGAACGTGAAATTGAAGCGATCACTACTCACATTAAAGGACAACGTGGAACGCAATATCGTGATGATGTTACGGTGGCAGCCACTATTCGCAAAGATGTTGATTCAGATATAGGTGATGATTTAGATTTATTATTGCAAGCAGTTGAATTAGTAGTTGGAACTCAATTCGGATCAACCTCGATGTTGCAACGTAAATTACGAGTCGGTTTTGCCAAGGCTGGACGATTGATGGATTTAATGGAAAGTCGCGGGATTGTTGGACCATCTGAAGGGTCAAAGGCACGGGATGTCCTAATAAAGGCGGACGATATCGCTGAGGTTTTGGCTTCACTCAGAAATTAACCTTTTGTGAAGAAAATCGCACCTTGTAATTACATGGCGCTAAACCTTACTATTTACTCCCTAGATTTCTGAGTTCCATACCCCCGAAGCAGGAGGTGGCACATGAGTAACAGCAGTATTGGCAGCATCGGCGATGAAATTCGCGCAGCGCGAAAAGGTGCTGACCTCACAATTGCTGAAGTTGCCGATCGTGCGAAATTAAGAGCTACAGTATTGCAAGCAATTGAAAATGATGATTTCTCTTTGTGTGGTGGAAATACATATGCGCGCGGACATTTAAAAGTTATCGCTGGAATTTTAAGAATAGATTCAAAATCTCTCCTTGCACAATTTGATGAGAAGTTTGGCAAATTTGAAACTGCGCTCTTTGATCTTTCCGAAAAAGGTAAAGGTAATCTTGAGAAGCCTTCAAAATCAACGAAAGCAAGTTGGAAAACGTTGGCAACGATCGCAGTTGCTGTGATAGCAATTGTGACCGTGGTGCAGATTTCCGGAAGTTCTCCAAAAAATGAAGTAGTTAGTGCAACCTCCGAAAGTTCAACATCACCTTCGACAGAACAACAGATACCAGCAACTGCGTCACTTGAGCCAGAGGCCAAAGTTGTCATCACTGGAATTAAAAGTTATTCATGGATATCAGTAAGTGATGCCGCTGGCAATTCGATTTTTACCGGCGAAGTCAGAAAAGGCGAAACAAAGGAATTTACCGATCCGCAATTGCTTAGATTTGTGATCGGAAATGCTGGTGCTGTTACGCTGACCGTCAATGGTGAAGATCGTGGTATCCCGGGCAAAATCGGTGAAGTCGTACGTCTGCAAATTGCGGCCAACGACGCACCGGTTGCTAGCTAACCCTTTTTTATCTGATACCGCATTTAAAGAGCAGAACTCATGAAAAAAGTTGCTTTAGTTACTTTAGGTTGCTCGCGCAATGAAACCGATTCAGAAGAGTTGGCTGCTCGTTTAGCTAATGATGGCTGGGAATTAGTCGCCAATGCCGAGGAAGCAGATGTCGCACTAATTAATACTTGTGGTTTTGTCGAAGCGGCGAAAAAGGATTCAATCGATGCAGTACTGGAAGCCAATTCATTAAAGCAGGGGAAGTCTAAGAAATTAAAAAAGGTAGTTGCAGTTGGCTGCATGGCCGAAAGATATGGAAAAGAATTAGAAGCTGCTCTTCCAGAGGCGGATGCAATTTTAGGGTTTGATCATTACGCAGATATCTCAGAGCGCTTAAATAAAATTTTAAATGGGGAAAGTATTAAGGCTCATGCACCAAGTGATCGCCGTAAATTACTTCCGATTGCTCCTGCAGAGCGTAAGAAAACTATCCAACAACCTATAAGAAGTACAAAAATGGGTGAAGGTGAGCGAGTTCTAAGAAAACGCTTGGATGACGCACCGGTAGCACCATTAAAAATTGCAGCAGGATGTGATCGACGGTGCACATTTTGCGCTATCCCATTTTTCCGAGGGGCTTTTGTATCGCGGACTCAAGCTGAAATTATTAGTGAAGCTAAATGGTTGGCTAATAATGGAGTGAGTGAAATTTTCTTAGTAAGTGAAAACACAACTTCATACGGAAAAGATTTAGGCGATATTAGAGCGATGGAAAAGCTGCTTCCAGACTTGGCAGAAATTGATGGAATTTCACGGATCAGACTTTCATATTTGCAACCAGCAGAGATGAGACCAACATTAATAGAGGCGATGACCTCACTTCCAAAAGTTGTTCCTTACTTTGATCTCTCCTTTCAACATGCAAGCGCAAAAATTACACGAAGTATGCGCAGGTTTGGTGACACCGATAAATTTTTAGAGTTAATTGCTCAAATCAGAAGTAAAGCGCCGCTCGCTGGAATTCGATCAAATTTTATTGTGGGATTCCCCGGTGAAGATGAAAGTGATTTCCAGGAATTGCTTAAATTCCTCGGCCAAGCAAGATTGGATGCAATTGGCATCTTTGGCTATAGCGATGAAGATGGTACCGAAGCAGAAACTTTGCCGGACAAATTAGATCAGCGTGAGATCAGAAATCGAGTGGAGGAAGTAAATTCACTTGTTGAACAATTGCTAAGTGATCGGGCCAACGAAAGAATCGGGGAAGAAGTTATTGTCCTTGTGGAAGATAGAGCCAGTCAAGAAGGAAGAGCAGCGCATCAAGGGCCCGAAGTTGATGGCAGCACATATTTGCTGAATTCTGCGGCTGCAGTTGGCTCATATGTAAAGGCTCGAGTCGTGGCAACCGATGGGGCAGATTTACATGCAAATTAATTTGCCTAATGCATTGACCATCACTCGCATTGTATTAATACCCTTTTGTGTAATAGCTCTTTTCCATAACGGGGGAGCTGATTCAACTTGGCGCACAATTGCCTGGGTGGGGTTTTTTCTAGTTGGAATGACTGATTTACTGGATGGAAAATTGGCACGTGCAAGAAATGAAATAACCGAACTTGGAAAATTTCTTGATCCAGTCGCCGATAAATTACTAATTGGCTCAGCGATGATCAGTGTTTCAATTTTGGGATACCTTCCATGGTGGATTACCGCAGTAATTCTGGGACGGGAATTAGCAGTCACCGTTTTGCGGCTAATTGTTGTTAAGCGCAACGCTGGAAAAGTAATTCCGGCCAGTCGTGGTGGAAAAATTAAAACAACGATGCAAGGGTTTGCAACCGGATTTTATGTTCTGCCATTAAGTAGCACTTTCTACGCCCCACGAGATTTGTTTATGTATGCAACTATTGCGGTAACTTTGTATACCGGCGCGCAGTATTTTCAAGCTGCCCTTGAGAAGGATTAATGGAAATGAATTTTGCGGATTTTATAGTTTCAGAGCTAACTAAACGTGGTGAAAGTATTGGCATTGCTGAGTCGATTACCGGCGGACACTTATCAGGTGCACTGATCGATATCTCCGGTGCCTCAAATGTATTTGCCGGTGGAATTGTTGCTTACTCAAATCAATTGAAAATTAGTGATTTAAATGTTGCTCCTGAACTATTAGAGCAATTTGGGACGGTAAGTATTGAAGTAGCTAAAGCGATGGCCTTGGGGGCAAAATCAAAATTTGCCGCGACCTGGGGTTTATCAACTACCGGCGTAGCCGGGCCTGGACCGCATAATGGCCGACCAGCCGGAACTGTGTGGATTGGGATCGCCGGGCCTGACGTGCTAACCGCCATAAATCCAGCAATTTCAGGTGAATTTTCGAGCGAAATGAGCCGAAATCAAGTGCGGAGCGAGAGCGTTGCGGGTGCGTTAATGGCATTTGCCCGTATTCTTAGTTCTGCAAAGATTTAGCGATAGATTTCTTGCTGATTGCTAGTGGATTGGAGGAGCTCAATGGTTTTATTACGCGCCCATTTAGGTGAAGCATTACGTCGGGCTCGCCAAGAACAAGGTCGCACCTTGCGCCAAGTTTCAGCTGCTGCTGCCGTATCACTTGGATATTTATCTGAAGTAGAACGCGGTCAAAAGGAACCTTCATCTGAATTACTTGCAGCGATTTGTTTGGCGTTGGGCCTGCCACTTTCGCGAGTTCTGACTGAAGTAGCACAATCGGTTTTGATTGCCGAGCCAACTCGACTTACTGTCGTTGGAGTTGCTAGTACTGCTGGTAAAACTGCAAAAGATGCCAAAGATATTGTCGACGCTGCCTAAAGGCGTTCGGTGTTAACAAAATCAAAAACTAGCGGAACACGTCAAGCTTTACTTGATGGAGCACGTGTGGTCTTTGCAGAAGCCGGCGTTAGAAATGCAAATATGATTGAAATCGCCGATCGCAGTGAAGTTGCCCGAGCAACTCTATATAACCATTTCCGAGATAAAGATGAGTTAATTGCGGCTTTGATCGAAGATGAAATTGAGCGGATGCGTAATTTAATCGCTAGCGCTCCAGATCGACGCGAGGTGCTTTTCTTAGTTGCGAATGAGATTTCGCAAAATGCGGCACTTCGTAAAGTTTTAGCACTTGAGCCACATTTAATAGCGATGCTGGCGCAGATTTCTGAGACTCCAATTTGGAACCAAGTTCGAAATATCTTGACCACTTCCTTAAACACAAGTTCGGTCGGCGCTGAGATCGCTTTGCGTTGGTGCATATCGCAATTATTTGCACCCACAGCTAGCGGCGATTTGGAAAGTTCGATCGCAGCCCTCGAACGATCCCTCTGAGGCCCCCTCATAAAAGCCCACCCAAGCTCAGCTAAGACTGGTTTCGGCGTGTCGTTGCAATTAGAACATCTGTTCGGATACCCTTATCCACATTGGAGCACCACCCAGGTGTTTACCCCCAGCGAAGTAGATCAAAGGCCGACCATGTCAGCCCTTATCTCTATCTTCGGCAAGGAAGCAGTTAGCCCCTACGAGCGAAAGGTCAACCAAAATGGCCCCCAAATCTGAATCCTCAAAATCTGAGGTCAATAAATTTGAAACAAATCCAGTGACCGATAAAGCAAAAGCCGAACGTGGCAAAGCTTTAGATACCGCACTTGCCCAAATCGAAAGACAGTACGGAAAAGGCTCAGTCATGCGAATGGGTGATCGCCGTGGAGTTATCACCGAGGTAATCCCAACAGGCTCGATCGCACTTGACCTTGCACTTGGAATTGGCGGATTGCCACGTGGACGCGTAGTTGAAATTTACGGACCAGAATCAAGCGGTAAAACAACTGTGGCATTACATGCAATTGCAAATGCCCAAAAAGCTGGCGGAATCGCCGCCTTCATCGATGCAGAACATGCGCTGGATCCAGAGTACGCAAAACGTCTCGGTGTAGATATCGATGCTCTTCTAGTCTCACAACCAGATACCGGTGAACAAGCACTTGAAATTATGGATATGTTAATTCGTTCCGGTGCAATCGATATTGTGGTTATTGACTCTGTTGCAGCTTTGGTACCACGTGCTGAAATCGAAGGCGAGATGGGTGATTCACATGTGGGTCTGCAAGCACGTTTGATGTCACAAGCGCTTCGCAAAATTACTGGTGCACTACACACCTCAAATACAACTGCAATTTTCATCAACCAGTTACGTGAAAAAATTGGTGTCTTCTTTGGATCACCAGAGACCACTACTGGTGGAAAAGCCCTTAAGTTTTATGCATCGATTCGACTAGATGTTCGCCGTATTGAAACTCTTAAAGATGGCCAAGAAGCGGTCGGAAACCGGACCCGCGTTAAAGTTGTCAAAAATAAGATGGCACCACCATTCAAGCAAGCAGAGTTTGACATTATTTACGGAACCGGAATTTCACGTGAAGGATCACTTATCGATCTTGGCGTTGAATGTAACG
This sequence comes from Candidatus Nanopelagicaceae bacterium, assembly GCA_009694285.1. Classification (GTDB taxonomy): domain Bacteria; phylum Actinomycetota; class Actinomycetes; order Nanopelagicales; family Nanopelagicaceae; genus UBA3012. The sequence continues at coordinate 89,003 of SHVK01000002.1, forward strand.
TAGTTAAGAAATCTGGTGCTTGGTATACCTATGAAGGTGACCAACTTGGACAAGGTAAAGAAAATTCACGTACCTTCTTGCGTGATAATCCAGATCTTGCCAACGAGATTGAAAACAAGATTAAAGAGAATTACTCAATCGGAACAATTGATCCAGCATTAGCCGCAGCGGTAGAAGAAGCAATCGCACCAGCGGATGTTGATTTCTAAAGAAGTAGATATGCAGATTGAAGCTGACCCCTATTCAGAGTATTCAGCCGCGACCAAGATTGCGATAAACGCACTCTCACGTCGGGCAAAGAGTAGGGGTGAGCTTTATGCGGTACTACTTAAGAAAAATACTGAACCAGATTTAATTGATCGAGTTTTAGATCGACTTACTGAGCATAAATTAATTGATGATCAAGCTTTTGCAAATGATTGGTCCCGCTCCCGTCACATCTACAAAGGCCTCTCTCGTAATGTGCTGGCCCGTGAATTGCGTCAAAAAGGCGTTGGGGATTTCGAGATCAGCGTTGCCTTAGAACAGATCGCACCTGAGAGCGAGATGGCTGTGGCCGCTGCTTTAGTAGCAAAAAAATTGCGTTCATTGCAGCGGGAAAACGCAGAGGTGAAATATCGCCGGATTTCCGGATTTTTGGCTCGCAAGGGGTACTCCTATCAATTAATTTCACAACTCTTACGCGAAACTGACCTTTAATCTCTTCACTTATACGAGTAGCCTGTTCTTGTGCCAAGTAAATTACAACGCTCAGATACTGGTCTCTCTGATCAATTAGTTGAAAAATTAGGTTTAGAGATCGCTTCCGGAAAAATTGCAGAAGGAGCTGTTTTAACTTCCACACATCTTGAAGCTTTATACGGAGTTAGTCGGACCGTTGTTCGAGAAGCATTACAAATTTTACATAATTTAGGTTTGACTCGGGCACGCACCAAACTCGGTACCGTGGTACTAAATCGCCGAGAATGGAATTTGCTTGATTCAAGTGTAATCCACTGGTGTCAGGTTGCAGGTGATGCGAACGCGTTGATGAGTGATTTTGCAGAGGTTCGCTACATGTATGAAATGGGGGCTGCCAGATTAGCCGCCCGCAAACGAGGCACATCTGATTTAGTAAAACTTAATGCATCTTTAAAGGTTATGCGGGACGCTTTTTTCGAAGAGGGACCAGAATCACAAAAATTACATCTGGCCCACTTAGAGTTTCACGCCATTATTTTGGAAGCAACCCAAAATGAGTTTATGGCTCAACTTTCAATGTTGTTCAAACCGATGCTTAGCTTGAGATTTACCATCGTTAATTCCCAAATAAAAATTGATGGATCTTTCTTACTCCGTCATAAAACTTTAGTTGATGCGATTACAGAAGGGGATGAGGATGCTGCTGAAAAAGCAATGGATATTTTGTTAGATATTTCTCATCAGGAAGACATAGAGACTCTTAGAAAAGAAGATTAATTATTTCTTTTTGAATCCAGTTGGACATTTTGGATTAGTTCCAGAAACCTTTTTAATTAACTTACCTTTAGTACAAGTAATTATAATTTTTTTGGGAGTTTGTATAGCTGGCTTAGCTGCGGCCACCTCTTTAATTTCTGGCGCAGGAACTTCTTTCTTCACTTCAGCCGTTCCGGTGCTTTGGGAGGTTGCAGAAGAAGTTTGGTTTAATTTAATGCGCAGAGTAGGGGATGAGAAGGTAAAATTCTCGGACTTTAAGAAAACCCATTTGCCGATCTGAGTTAATGCCACGGTTGCAACACGTTCTACACCTGCGCTTGTGGTAATCGAAACTGAAGCTGAAGTTGGAACATTGGTGATTCCATAAAGGCATTGCAACAAGGTTATGGACATCGCTAAGCCGTAAGTGCCGATGTTTTCGGTTTTCCCATCGGGAGCATAATGAGGAGCCGCAACTCTATACTCCAATGTTCCATTCTCTTTGTTGTATTTAGGTGCTGTTGCTTCATAGGCACTGGCATTTGTGGCAACGACTCCTTGAATTCCGGCGCTTTCTTTCTTAACGCAGGAGGATGGATTATCACTTCGGGCATTACTTAGTGTCCAAGTTTTATTTACCGCAAAAGCATTCTCACCCATATAAGGAGCCCAAAGATCATAAGCATCCATAGCACCTTCTTCACCTGAATCTCTAAGTGAATTAGGATTATCTTTATTGTAATAACCTTGGAACATTCCTTTAAATCTGTTTTCGATCTGAGAATTTTTGAAAGTGAAATTTTTGATATCACTTCGCTGCATCCACTTGCCCGCAAAAATGTTTTCCTCAGGGCCTGCCTCTACAGTGATCTGATCTGAGGTTGTTGATAATGCTTGAGAAGTAACTGCAGGTTTATTCAATCTGCCATTTAGCCAACCCGAAATAAATTTTGGCATTTGTAAAGCTATTTTCAATCTGGTGTTTGGTTGGAATTCTCGGCGATGAAGACACACTCCATCATCATTTGCATAACACGAATCTTCATAATTACTTGCCATTACTTCGGAAAAATCTTTACCTACCCTTTTTTGCATTATTTTTTCTGGCGCTTTAACTAAAGTAGAATTTTCACGAACGATCGGAACTGCTTCAAAGAAGAAATCAACTACATGTAAATCTTTCCAGCTTTTATTTTGATTTTGCCCGGCAGATTGCACATTACCTGTCAGTAAATAATCATGCTCATCTCCAGGGCCATCACCTTCTGCTCTCCAAATCCAACTAGCCAAACCTGCGGCATATCCAGTTCCATCAGGATTTACTTTTCCAGGGAACTCTTTGGCATTTTTTGGGAATTTCATCAATGGCTTAGCAATTATTTCTTTACCTTCTGCAGTTATGACTGAAAAAGATGCAACACACGCCGTACCTGGATCAGCAGCACAATTCCCAATCCCACCTTCAATAAAAATGGCTTGCCAATTTTTATCTGCAGAACAAGCAGGGTCATCTATGGAGGTACACAGCAACTCATCGCGATTTCCATCACTGCTCATGTTTTCAACTTTGATATAAGGAATCGATTGATTGCGTGTAGAGGAATCAAAAGTTACGCCGTAATAGGGATAACTTTTATCATCAAAGGTTCCACGTGGAGGTTGGGCGGCTTGGAAAAGAGCTATAGATCGATCTAGCGGATACTTAGAGGTAAACCCAGATTTTGTTGGATCACCTCCCACTGGACCAGTAGCGCAAGGTTGGCCTGCTGGAGTTCCGGGTGGACAGACCGGACCACCACTGGGATTACTTGTCGACTGAGGGCCATCTGAGGGTGCTTCCCCAGGGGCACAAGCTCGCAGTGGCGCTCTTCCACAAGGATCTGCTGCGATCGCGCTTACTGACGGCAAAAGCGCTGACAAAAGCAGCAAAGCAAGTGCTGCGGCTAATGGGCGCATTCTCATGAAGAAATCATGACACAGTCAGCGGCGGTACTGGAAGAGGTACGCCGTTACCCTTAGCCAATCATGGAAACATTAATTAAGGCCGACAAGCCGACCTATCTGGTTGAGACTTATGGATGCCAGATGAATGCCCATGATTCTGAGCGAATTACTGGCTTATTAGATCAGGCCGGATATCTACCGGTAAGTGAAGGCGCAGATCCAGATTTAGTAGTTTTCAATACTTGCGCAGTTCGTGAAGCGGCTGATGAAAGATTGTATGGATCACTTACCCGGTACATATATACCAAAGATACCAATCCTAATTTTCAAATTGCCGTCGGTGGCTGTTTAGCGCAAAAAGATCGTGGTGAAATTATTAAACGGGCGCCGTGGGTGGATGTGGTTTTCGGAACACATAACTTTGGCGCACTGCCAAGATTGCTCGAACGTGCGCGAATCGAAAGGGAAGCGCAAGTTGAGATTTTAGAATCACTAGAACATTTTCCATCTACATTGCCAGCACGTCGTCACTCTGCATTTTCAGCTTGGGTATCAATTTCAGTTGGTTGTAATAACACTTGCACTTTTTGCATTGTGCCTGCACTTCGAGGTATTGAAAAAGATCGCGCACCAGAGGATGTAATAGGTGAAATCCAAACATTGGTAGATCAAGGCGTTGTTGAAATAACTTTGCTGGGCCAAAATGTAAATGCATATGGTGTGGGATTTGATGACACTGGTGCATTTGCAAAATTGCTACGTAAATGCGGAACTATCGATGGATTAGAGCGAGTTCGATTCATGAGTCCACATCCAAGAGATTTCACTGATGATGTCATTGAAGCTATGGCCCAAACGCCCAATGTAATGCCACACCTTCACATGCCTTTGCAATCGGGATCAAATTACATTTTGCAAAAAATGCGCCGATCGTATCGCGCTGAGCGTTACGTGGGAATAATTGACAGAGTTAGAAATGCAATGCCCGATGCCTCAATTACAACTGACATTATTGTGGGATTTCCAGGAGAGAGTGAAGAGTATTTCCAAGAGACTATTGATCTAGCCAAAGAGGTGAAATTCTCAGCCGCTTTTACTTATAAATATTCAAAACGTCCGGGTACACCAGCAGCGATTATGGAGAATCAAGTTGATCCCGCAATTGTGGGGGAGCGATACACCAGGTTGCATGGCGAGCTGGAAAAAATCTCATTTGCAGTAAATAAAAAGGCGATTGGAAGTACGGTTGAAGTGATGGTTGCAGACCATCCTGGACGCAAAGATGATGAAAACGGCCGGGTAACTGGGCGATCTCGTGATTTCCGATTAGTACATGCAAATTATTTGGAAGCCGAACGTCCGCGCCCTGGGGATATTTTGACTGCAGTTGTCACAGAAGCAGCTCCACACCATTTAGTTACCGATGGCCTTCCATTATCAATTCGCAAAACTCGTGGAGGAGATGCAGCGGAAGAACGCAAGAGTGGAATCTTGTTAGGAATGCCCACTATTCCTAAAAGAAGTAATTAGTAAGTATGGCGCTTTTTGTAATATGTGGCGCAACCGCTTCTGGTAAAAGCGGATTATCAATTGCGCTTGCTAAAAAGATATCTGCCGAAATTATAAATGCCGATTCCATGCAACTTTATCGCGGAATGGATATCGGAACTGCAAAATTAACTGTTACAGAAAGAGAAGAGATCCCACATCATTTATTAGATATTTTAGATGTGACTGAGGATGCAAATGTTGCTTCATATCAACAATTAGCACGGACAAAGATTGATGAGTTACAAAATGCCGGGAAAAATGTAATTATCGTTGGTGGAACTGGACTTTACATCAAATCAATTATCGATGAATTAAATTTTCCGGATCGTGATATCGAAGTCCGGGATCGAATTGATAAGGAAGCGACCGAATTAGGCGCGATTGCAATGCATAAAAAATTAGCGGAGTTAGATCCAGTTGCAGCAGCAAAAATTCCAGCAAATAATCTTCGTCGAGTTGTTCGCGCACTCGAAGTTATTGAATTAACTGGAGAACCGTTTACTGCTCAACTTCCGAGAGAAGATGTCGATCATTATCAAGGGGTTAAGCAATTTGGATTAGTTATGGATCGATCAACTCTTGATCAAAGAATTTCCCAGCGGGTAGATCAAATGTGGGATCTAAGATTTGTTGAGGAGGTACGCCAGTTAATTGCACTTGGAATTACAAATGGAAAGACTGCACAAGCCGCACTTGGGTATAAACAGATTATTAACGCAATCACAGATGGATTATCGCTGGATCTTGCAAAAGAGGAAACCAAACGTGCCACTCGGCAATACGCAAGAAGGCAAGAGACTTGGTTTTCGCGAGATCCAAGAATCAAATGGGTGGCACCAGAAAGCACAACTTTGCAACTTGAAAAGATTTTAAAGTCGCTTTAATTTTTCCGATCAACGAGTGCGAGTCCAGCAATAACTAAAATGATCCCAAGCCATTGCCCGATAGTAATTGCCTCTTTTAAGATCACAGCTGCTAAAAATGTTGCTGTGACTGGTTCTATTAAGGTAATTGTGGCGGCATTACTAGTGGAAGTTTGGGCAAGACCACGAATGTACAAAAAGTAAGCAAGAGTGAGTGAGATAAATGAAAGCCATAAAATCATCGCCAATGAATCCAATTTGAAAAACCAGGAGTTGTCATTAAACAATAAAAGCAAAAGTGGAGCGGTTAAAATTGCACCTCTGGTAAACAAGGTAGACATTACAACGTTAGGAGTAACGCCACGGTTTAAAAGTTCCTTGCTAACTAGCGCGTATGAGGCGTATGAGGCACCTGCACCAAGTGAAAGTAGTACTCCAACCAAGTCAATCTTTATTTCACCTTTGCTGAAAAATAAGAGTGTGATGCCAAGCGCCGTTATTGAAGTTGCAAAAATCCAGCGGATTGTGGGAAGTTTTTTGTAGATCAACCAATTTAAGATGGCGGTGATTGCAGGCGCACTGCCTAATGCGATTACGGTTCCCATGGCTACACCTGTTAGTCGAACACCTGAAAAAAAAGTAACTTGAAATGCACCAACAGCAAATGCTCCAATCCAGAGTAATTTGCGGGGCAGGTTTTTCGGTTCGCGAAATTTGATCAACGCAAATAATCCGATCGCACCTAAGAGCAACCTGGCGGCTCCCACCACGAGTGGCGCGGAATTATCTGGACCTAGTGCTTGGGCTGTTCCTGAAGTGCCAAAACAGAGGCAGGCGCCAGCCAAAAAAACCAGCGCTTTTGTCGAATAGCCTTTTGTCGGCTCAACCCTCATGGGCTTGGTTGGCTTCATTGATCCCTCCTCAACCGACTCAAAACCTCTACGATCAGAGTTAATGCGAACCGTAACTTATGGCCATGGCACCGAGAATGACTTCTTACTGCTATTTGATGAGCAAAATCAAATTGATTTGTCACCAGAAAGAATAGCGACTCTATGTTCTCGTGGTTCACGCGCTGGAAGCGTGGGACGTCCCGGCGCTGATGGATTTATTCGGATCACTAGAAATGCAAGTGGCAAAAATTGGTTTATGGATTATCGAAATGCTGATGGATCACTTGCTGAAATGTGCGGCAACGGAATTCGCGTGATGGCTCGGTACTTAGTAGATCGCGGTCATCAAGGTGCTGGAATTTTTGCGATTGACACCCGTGATGGATTGAAATACTTAGCAGTTCCAGAGGTTGGTGAGATATCAGTAAACATGGGAAAAGTTTTAGATCTATCTGATGTCGATGGGACCGCAACAATTTTACAAAGCGGGCATGAATGGAAATCTTTTAATATAAATGTTGGAAATCCTCATGCCGTTGCAATCATTTTGGATTTAGCCCAAGTTAGTGAACTCACTTCCGCACCAGGTGTAATTCCAGCTGATATTTATCCAGAAGGAGTGAATATCGAATTCGCACAGATCATTGGAGACAATGAAGTGCAGATGCGGGTATTCGAGCGTGGTTCAGGGGAAACCAGATCTTGTGGGACAGGTATTTGTGCAGTTGCTTTGGCAGCAAATATTTACAGCAAGCGATCACTGCCTGCTAAATGGATCATTAATCCACCGGGTGGTCGGTTAACTGTTGAGTTGGATCCACATTCAAATGCAACACTCACTGGTGCTGCAATTATTGTGCAAGATTTCGAAGTTGAGATTTAGTGAGTTCTGAAGAGCTTTATTTAGAACTGCTTCGCGAGAATGAGCGATTGCGTAATCAGATATCCGATGGCGGCGAAGATTTAGGTAATGATGAAAATTTCCAACTAGAACTCGAGGAACGTCGCTCACTTCGAAGAGTCGTGGGAATATCAACCGAACTTGAAGATGTTTCGATTGCGGAAAACCGACAACTGCGTTTGGAACGAGTTGTTTTGGTTGGAGTATGGACAGAAGGGTCAAGTACAGATGCTGAAAATTCCTTACGTGAATTGGCGGCATTGGCCGAGACTGCCGGCTCTGAAGTTCTTGAAGGTTTAATGCAACGTCGTGATAAACCAGATTCAGCAACTTTCATTGGATCTGGAAAAGTAAATGAGTTGCGTCAAGTGGTTGCCCAAACTGGTGCAGATACTGTGATTTGCGATGGGGAGTTGTCGCCCAGTCAATTGCGGCAATTGGAAGATAAAGTAAAAGTAAAAGTTGTAGATCGCACTGCATTGATTTTGGATATTTTCGCTCAACATGCCAAAAGCCGTGAAGGCAAAGCTCAAGTTGAATTAGCGCAGATGTCATACCTGCTGCCGCGATTACGTGGTTGGGGTGATTCGCTCTCGCGCCAAGTTGGTGGACGTGCTGGAGCAGGTGGAGCAGGTGGTGTTGGAATTGGTGGTCGTGGACCAGGTGAGACCAAGATCGAAGTAGATCGCCGGCGCATCCGTGATCGCATGGCTAAGTTACGTAAAGAGATCAAAGAAATGAAAGTTGCTCGTGAAACAAAAAGACAAGAGCGCGATCGAAACACAATTCCATCTGTTGCAATTGCTGGTTATACAAATGCCGGAAAATCTTCGCTACTGAATCGCTTAACTGGCGCAGGTGTACTTGTTGAGAATGCGCTTTTCGCCACTCTTGATCCAACTACGCGCCGAACCCAAACTGGAGATGGTCGGGTTTATACATTTACCGACACTGTTGGCTTTGTGCGCCACTTGCCACATCAATTAGTAGATGCTTTTAAGTCAACACTTGAAGAGGTTGAAGGCGCAGCTTTAATTGTGCATGTAGTCGATGGATCGCATCCAGATCCCCGCGAACAGATACGGGCAGTTCGTGAAGTTATTGATGAAATCGGTGCGGGTGCAATTCCTGAGATTATCGCTATCAATAAGAGTGATATCGCAGACCCCGATTTAATAGTTGAACTGGTGCGATCGATCCCAGGAAGTATTGCAATCTCCGCGCAAAGTGGATTTGGGATTGAAAGATTGGTTGCGGCAATAGAAGCAGCCTTGCCTCACCCAAAAATAGAGATCACAGTTACCTTGCCATACTCACGTGGAGATCTGGTTTATGCCATTCACGAAAGTGGAGAAATATTTAGCGAGGAGTATGTAGAAGAGGGAACCTTAATTCATGCTTTAGTTAATGAAAAATTAGCGGCACGAATTAATGATGTAATTTTACTTAAGTGAGCGAAGAACAGCAGTAACTTTTCCTAAGATCTCAGCATTGTCGCCATTGATTGGCGAAAAGGCTGGGTTAGCAGGAAGTAACCAGACATGACCATCGCGCCGGGTAAATGTTTTCACAGTTGCTTCGCCATCAATCATCGCGGCGACAATCTCGCCCTTCTCGCAGTGCTTCTGTGACCTGATCACTACAAAATCTCCATCACAAATTGCGGCTTCAATCATTGATTCACCAACAACTTTTAACATAAACAATTCGCCATCTCCAACTAAAGATGCTGGTAATGGAAAACTTTCTTCAATATCTTGTTCTGCCAAAAGTGGAGCACCGGCAGCGATTCGCCCAACTAGTGGAACTTCACGCATTTGATCTAATGAATATTTATCTCCAATTGATCTTGCTGATTGATCTTGATCCGGAAGCAAAATTTCAATCGCCCGACCACGAGTTGGGTCCCGTCTAATCCAGCCTTTTTCCTCGAGTAGCTCTAATTGGTATTTCACACTTGAAGGGGAGGCTAAACCGGCAGCTTGCCCGATCTCGCGCATCGAAGGTGGATACCCCTGATCATGAAGGGCGGATTTAATGACCCCCAGAATCTTGAGCTGGCGGGGGGTAAGCCCATTCTCATCTGGCTCCTCATGGAGCTCAGGTACGGTGATTTCTGCTGCTTTTTTTGTGGCCATGGCTCAACTTTACCTTGAAATTGAAAATAATTCAAACATCTGTTCGAATTTTCTTGACAGATGTCAGTGGAGTGGAGTTTAATTCGAACACGCGTTCTAATCCGTCTAGAACGCGGTAAATATTCGACAGTAGAAAGCAGGCACCAAATGGCTACCTCCCCAGCCACCCTCACCAACCGTGGACGCACCGTATTAATGGTCTCCGCCCTCATTGTGGCGACCTCATCCTTCGCAGCTACCTTCTCCGCCTTCAACGGCGCAGCAGCTTCCACCGCTTCAATCTCAGCTGCCCCTGTCGCTGCAGCGGAAATAATTGTGCAACCGGGCGAGAGTTACTGGTCCATCGCTCGGGCGATCGCGCCAAGGCGTTCGACACAAGATCTGATTGACCAGATTCACCAACTCAACCCCTTTGCCGGCGCTACGCTGCAAGCAGGCACAAAGATTTTGGTGCCATTAGTTAAATAAGTTAAATGCTTTGGTTTTAGCCGGATGAGCCAGAGTAGAAAAATACTTTTTCGACACGCCGCATTAACTGTTGCGAACCCTCTACCCCTGCTCTACTGTTACCACTAGATGTAGTATAAACAACCTGTTGGTTCGTCCACAGATTGTGCTTACTGCTCCACAGTTCCTCCACAGCCTTATCCCCAAGGCAACGCGAAATAGGGCTGAAACTGCTTTAACTTTTGACCGGCTTTGAACAACTTTGAAAAGGCAAGACCTATTTTCGCACTTTAAGGAGGTTGTACCTAGATGAACTGTCCATTTTGCCGCCAGGCCGATTCCCGGGTAGTCGACTCCCGCCCAATCGATGATGGCTCCTCAATTCGCCGCCGCCGTGAATGTGTGACCTGTAGCAGGCGGTTTACCACCCAAGAAACAGCAGCATTATCAGTTGTTAAAAGAAGCGGTGCCTCTGAGCCTTTTAGCCGTGAAAAAGTTGCAGCTGGCGTCCGTAAAGCTTGTCAGGGTCGCCCAGTCAATGATGATGACTTAGCGTTACTAGCCCAACGAGTTGAAGAGGCATTGCGCGCAACAGGGCAAGCCGAGATTGAAACCCAAGAGGTCGGAATGGCAATTCTGGGACCACTTCGTGAATTAGATGAAGTTGCTTACCTGCGTTATGCATCGGTTTACCGTAACTTTAATTCACTTGATGATTTTGAAGGAGAGATAGCTCTTCTTCGAGTACTTCCATCCGCTCTTGAAAATCAAGAAGCGGAAGTTTTTCGAAGATCGGAAAGCAGTAGTAAGTAGTAAGCAGTAAGTAGAAGTAAACGAAATGTAGTGACAACAGAATAAAAGTAAAAAACAAATTTGGTCCAATTCAAATAACTAGGAATATTGAGAAAGAGGAAGCGAAAATGTCAGACACGGTAATCAACCGCACCGGAAGCAAAAACAAAACAGGTTTGAAGATGGAGCGGATTTATACGACGCCGGGTCTACATCCTTATGACGCAGTGACTTGGGAGCGACGCGATGTCGTTCAGACAAATTGGAAGAGTGGTGAAATCGTATTTGAGCAACGTGGGGTTGAGTACCCAGATTCCTGGTCACTAAATGCTTCGATGATCGTTACCACCAAATACTTCCGTGGCGCAGTGGGTCATGAAAATCGTGAATGGTCACTAAAGCAAGTTATTGATCGCGTAGTGCTTACATATACTAAAGCTGGAAAAGCAGAAGGTTATTTTGCAACAGATGAAGATGCAGAGATCTTTGAACATGAATTAACCCATATGTTGTTGCACCAGATTTTTTCATTCAACTCACCAGTTTGGTTTAATGTGGGAACCAATGCGCCACAACAAGTAAGTGCATGCTTCATTCTCTCTGTTGACGACACCATGGATTCAATCTTGAACTGGTACCGCGAAGAAGGAATGATATTTAAAGGTGGATCAGGTGCTGGATTAAATCTTTCTCGCATCCGTTCATCAAAAGAATTACTTAAATCAGGCGGCACTGCTTCAGGACCAGTTTCCTTTATGCGTGGTGCAGATTCCTCTGCCGGGACCATCAAATCAGGTGGCGCTACACGCCGGGCAGCCAAGATGGTTGTTTTGGATGTTGATCATCCAGATATTGAAGAGTTTATTGAGACAAAAGTTTCTGAAGAGCAAAAGATTCGCGCACTTCGTGATGCTGGTTTTGATATGGATCTTGGTGGAAAAGACATCATCTCTGTGCAATACCAGAACGCAAATAACTCTGTACGCGTAAGTGATGATTTCATGCGCGCCTATGAAGAGAGCAAAGATTTTGGTCTTCGCGCTCGCTCAACCGGTGAAATTATCGAGACCGTTAAAGCTCGCGAACTATTCCGCAAAATGGCTGAAGCAGCTTGGGCATGTGCTGATCCTGGAATTCAATATGACGACACCATCAATGACTGGCACACAAACCCAGAGACCGGTCGGATCAACGCATCCAATCCATGTTCTGAGTACATGTCACTAGATAACTCTTCTTGTAACTTGGCATCGCTTAACTTGATGAAGTTCTTAAAATCAGATGGTTCATTTGATGCTAAGAACTTTGTTAAAGCAACTGAGATGATCATTACTGCAATGGATATCTCAATCTGTTTTGCAGATTTCCCAACTGAGGCAATTAGAGCAACAACTCGCTCATACCGCCAACTTGGAATTGGTTTTGCAAATATCGGAGCACTCTTGATGGCATCTGGGCTTCCATATGACAGCGAAGGTGGTCGCGCTCTTACCGGTGCAATTACCTCACTTATGACTGGAACCTCATATCGTCGCTCTGCAGAGATTGCCGGAATTGTCGGACCATACGAAGGTTATGCTCGCAACGCACAAGCACATACCCGAGTAATGCGTAAGCACGCAGCAGCATCTGTTGCTGCCCGCAGCGTTACCTCACTTGACCGTGATGTTTGGACAATTGCTAATGGCGAGTGGGAAGCTGGATTAAAACTCGGCGAGAAAAATGGATGGCGCAATGCGCAAGCCTCAGTTCTAGCTCCAACCGGAACTATTGGTTTGATGATGGATTGCGATACAACTGGTATCGAGCCTGACTTCTCACTTGTTAAATTCAAGAAACTTGTTGGTGGCGGATCGATGCAGATCGTTAACCAAACAGTTCCTGCCGCACTTCGTAAACTTGGTTATGCAGAAGAGACAGTTGAAGCAATTGTTGAATTCATCGCTGCAAATGGACATGTAATTGATGCTCCGGGATTAAAGACCGAACATTACGATGTATTTGATTGCGCCTTAGGTGCTCGTTCCATCGCTCCAATGGGACATGTGCGCATGATGGCCGCTGCACAACCATTCCTCTCTGGTGCAATCTCAAAAACAGTTAACCTTCCAGAGGATGCAACAATCGAAGATGTCGAAGAGGTTTACTACGAGGGCTGGAAGTTAGGTACCAAAGCGCTCGCCGTTTACCGTGATAATTGCAAAGTTGGGCAACCACTATCTGATGGCAAAGCAAAGAAAGTAGATGCTGTTGTTGAAAGTGCAGCACCAGCTCCAGCAGTTCGCAAGCGTCTTCCAAAATCTCGCCCATCACGCACCACCTCATTTAGTGTTGGTGGTGCCGAGGGCTACATGACCGCAGGTGCATATGAAGATGGCGCACTTGGTGAAGTCTTCCTAAAACTTGGCAAGCAAGGTTCAACTCTTGCCGGTGTAATGGATGCTTTCTCAATTGCAGTATCAATCGGATTGCAATACGGAGTTCCACTCGAGAGTTATGTTCAGAAATTTACTAACTTACGTTTCGAGCCAGCCGGTATGACAGATGATGCTGACATCCGCATGGCCCAATCAATGATGGATTACATCTTCCGTCGTCTTGCACTTGATTATTTGCCAGCTGATGAGCGTGCCGCACTTGGTATCTACTCAGCAGCAGAACGTTCACGTGCACTTGATTCTGGAACATACCCAATCGAAACGCCTGAACCAGCTCAACCAGCCATGGATGAAGTTGAAATCACTCCAGCCAAAGCAAAGGTTGCTGATGTAAAGATTGAAAGTGCACCAGTTGCAGCAACAACAACTGCGGCAGCGCCACCAGTTCAAACAGTTGGTTCATCAACTGATCTTTTTGAAGCAATGACTGGACGCAGTGCAGATGCACCAATGTGTCTCACCTGCGGCGTGAAGATGCGCGCTGCTGGTGCATGTTATGTCTGTGAAGGTTGCGGATCAACATCAGGTTGCAGCTAAGTCAAGAAAAAGTATTAAGGAAGAGTTAAGGAAGATTTAAGGAAGATTTGCCTGCAACTTTCCCCAGTTGCGGGCAAATGATGGATGTAAATTCAACTCTGCAACATCTTCACGGTTAACCCACTGCAACTCTTGCGATTCATCATTTGCGGCAAAAGGGTGACAATTTTCTAGTGCGTGCGCAATTACAGTGTCATAAAACCAATCACCATGAGCTTCGCGTTCTATCCGAATAACTGAAATCTCTTCAGCGGAAATTCCTACCTCTTCATGTGCTTCTCGTAGTGCGCCTTCAAGTGAACTCTCATGTGAATCACAAGCACCTCCTGGGATTCCCCACGTTCCGCCATTTTGGACCCACTCTGCGCGATGTTGCATTAACACTTGGTTATCTCGCAGCAAGAGTATTCCGGCAGCGCCATGCTTTCCCCAATGGCGTACGCCACAGATGCAATCCACCCAACCGTCACCATCTCGAAAAGCCACAGGACATTGTTACCACAAGAAGAGTTTTTGCACCGAACGAAGAGGTAGCATCGCCAAAATTTCATGATTCTTTTACGCTCTGCTCGCATGAAGGTATTTACTTTACTGGCACTTACTGGAATATTTTTTTTAAGTGGGTGTGCTGAAAGTGCAAATATTGAAGGTGCCAAATTTCCCATTCAGAGCCCACAATCTTTTGATGTGAGTGATGCAACCTTTGAGCTTTCGCAACAGATTCCTGCGGGAGCGATTACGGTTGTTGTGGAGTATGTCGATGCATTGAATTTTGCTTTAGATACTGGGGACTTGCGCCGGTTAAATAAAAGTGCAAAAAGTTCATGCACGTGTCTAAAACCAGCCAGCGGAATTAAAGAACTTTATCGAGAGGGCGTTGTGGTTGAAGGGAGGTATGAAATAACGCAACTAAAACCGATATCAATTAGCAAAGATCAGATCGCGCTCCAACTATTTTTAGAACGATCTAATACCTTGCAACTTAATTTAGAAAGTGGGGTTGCGTTAAAGATTCCAGGGATGGCAAGCAACGCAACATTAGAGATAGAGAAAATTCAGAATAATTGGCAGATCACTTCGAGCTCTCTTTGAGATTTTTCAACATATTGATTATTTCTTCATTAATATTTGCTTTCCAGGAAAATACTTTTTCAATTGCGGTAGATTGCACAAAAACCTGCATTGATCTGACGGTCGAAAATGGCGAGCTGGTCATTACCGGCAAACGCACTCCAGAAAAACCTAAGTACAACCCCTTACCAATAGTTAAGCCGGTTGCTAGACCTACTGTTACGCCAACTTCTAGACCAACTGTTAAAGCGCGGATAAAGAGTAAACGACAACCGCGAATTGTACCTGTACGCAAAAAAGCAGTAAGTAAATCTTTAAATGATCAGATTAGACAACTTCTTCCGGCAGCGAGTATTTATCTACAGCCACAAAGTGGAGCTCTAATTCACGAGCCGGTGATATTTTGGACAGATTCGCCGCAGAGTTTTAAAAAGAGTTTGTACCTCTTGGATGTGAAGATCGACCTGGATCTAACAGTTAAGTTTTTATGGATTTGGGGTGATGGCAACACCTTTGTGACAACTTTGATTGGAGCCCCTTTCCCTTCACGTGAAATTACGCATATCTATTCGCAATCAGGATTTAACAAAGTTTCACTAAGTGGTAATTGGATCGGCAGGTATCGCCTAGATGGGGGAGTGTGGCAACAAATACCTGGGGTAATAACAACAACGAGATCAACTCAAATCCAGATCAGCCAGGCACGAACAGTTTTCACCGGTTGATTTTCTCCACAGATTAATTACTTCTCCTTAATGGAGAATCAAATCGCCACCAAAGTTGGCGCATGAAAAACCCTCGATTAATTAGCACTCCTTCGGATTTACTCATCGCAATTCCATTTCTATTGGGTTTCACCCCATCCAGTTCAATAGTAGTAGTTTCAATTAAAGACCAAATAGTAGAAATGACGATGCGTTCTGATTTCCCGCCTGAAATTAAGTATTCAGAAGTTGCCGAAGAATTATTGGCCCAATTAGGTGCTCATAAAGCACAAGAGATACTTTTAGTTGCTTACTTGCCAACAGAGTTAGATTTTGATGCGCTCTTTTTAAAACAATTATTTATTGATCTAAATAACTCAATCCCAGTGCGCGATTTTGTAGCCGTCTCCGGTGATCGCTGGCGTTCATTAAATTGCGTTGATGATGAATGTTGTCCGATCCAAGGTCGAGCACTTCCAGAAATTTCTACCTCTTTACTTGCTGTCGAAGAGGTTGCGGCTGGAAATCCGATGCCACTTCAAAGTGAGGATGAGTTAATCGCATCGATTGCCTTTACGCCATCGCCATGGGATGAAGGTTTTACTGAAGCGATTGATAAACATTGGAATTATCTGCAAAGCCTTGGCCAAAGAGAATGTTCTAAAGCCGGTGTTGTCTCCTTACTCAAATTGATCAGCGAGTTTTCGGCAAAAGGTTATGTGCAAGAGAGAGAATTAGTGGTTGAAGTATTAGCAGCATTATCTGATATTCAAGTAAGAGATTTTGCAATTGGTGCACATGGCCAGGGGCTACTACTAACTCATTGGAGTATGTGGAGATGGTTATTGCGAATGGCACCAGAAGCAAATGTCGCACCTGTATCTAGCATCTTCGCAATCTTGTCTTATGAGCGTGGTGATGGCGCACTTGCACATCGTGCATTAGATCGGGCCCTTGCAAATGATTCGCAATATTCATTGGCACTCCTGTTGCGTCGGACTTTTAGCGCTGGTTGGCCTCCAGAGGCCTTTAGCAAGATGCGCGCAGAGTTGCACCCAAAGATCAGTGACGAGATTCTGGGAGCGGCTTAAATCCGGCAATCTCAAAAGTGGACATTTCGCAAAATCTTCTCTATCTTTTGCTATAGGTCATGAGTTCCAGTTTTTAGCCCCGGCTTACTGGACGGCAACCCTCCACCGCGGTGGGGTGCTCCGGGTGAAGACCAGGTCGCTATCGAAGTGATAGTGGCAAGCGCGGGTATCTAGCGATAAAAAGTGATACCCCCTAACCGGAGGTCTATTTATGTCATCACAACCACATTTTGAAACTGCTCAAATTCACGCAGGTCAAGTTCCAGATCCAACAACAGGTGCTCGCGCACTTCCGATCTACCAAACAACTGCTTATCAGTTCCGCGATACCAAGCATGCTGCTGATCTCTTTGGTCTAGCAGAACTTGGAAATATCTACACCCGAATCATGAATCCAACTCAGGATGCAGTTGAACAACGTTTAGCTGCCCTTGATGGCGGAGTTGCATCGTTGCTTCTTGCTTCAGGATCTGCCGCAACTTTTTATTCAATTGTTAACGTTGCAGAAGCGGGCGATCACATCGTTTCTTCTCCATCACTTTACGGTGGAACTTACAACTTGTTCCATTACACCTTGCCTAAATTTGGCATCGAAGTTACTTTCGTTGAAGATCCAGATGATCTTGAATCATGGAAAAAAGCAGTACGTCCAAACACCAAAGCCTTCTTTGGTGAGACAATCTCTAATCCAAAAATTGATGTACTCGACATTGCTGGTGTTGCCAAAATTGCACATGAAGTTGGTGTGCCACTAATCGTGGATAACACCATAGCAACCGCATTTTTGATTAAGCCAATCGAGCATGGTGCTGATGTTGTTGTTTACTCAGCCACCAAGTTTCTAGCAGGTCATGGAAACTCAGTTGTCGGCGCAATTGTTGACTCTGGCAACTTTGATTATGCAAAGCACCCAGAGCGCTTCAAGAGTTTCAATGAGCCAGATCCAAGTTATCACGGCTTGGTTTACGCAGTTAATTTGGGAGTTGGTTCACCATTTGGTGCAAACCTTTCCTACATTTTTAAAATTCGTTTGACCCTTCTTCGCGATACTGGTGCTGCGGTAAGCCCATTTAACGCTTGGTTGTTATCAATCGGACTTGAGACTTTGAGTCTTCGTCTTGAGCGCCATATTTCAAATGCACTTTCTGTTGCAACTTGGCTAGAAAAACATCCTCAAGTTGAAAAAGTAAGTTACGCCTCACTCCCATCATCAAAATGGCATGCACTTGCCAAGAAGTACTCCCCTAAGGGAAGTGGCGCGGTTCTTTGCTTTGAAATTAAGGGAGGAATTGAAGCTGGTAAGAAATTTGTTGAAGCGCTTAAATTACATAGCCATGTTGCCAACATTGGTGATGTGCGCTCACTTGTTATTCAACCTGCGTCAACTACTCACTCCCAACTATCACCAGAAGAGCAGTTAACTGCTGGTGTCACACCCGGGCTGATTCGCCTCAGTGTTGGTATCGAGCATATTGATGACATCAAAGCGGACCTCGAAATAGGTTTTGCCGCGGCAAAAGGTTAAGCAAATTACCCCTTCTGGTTGTTTGTCGGGTGCGCTCAAATGAGTACACCCGATAAAACTCTGCCAGTAAGCGGTGCTTGGTGTGAAAATCACGAACCAGGAGAACGTCAATTTATAAATATCGGCGATCTTGAACTTGAATCTGGAGAAGTATTAACAAATATCACCATTGCTTATCAAAGCTGGGGTGAGTTAAACAAAAACCGCGACAACGCAATTTTGATTAACCATGCATTAACTGGATGGTCAGATGTTCCTGCTTGGTGGCCATCACTTGTTGGCCCAGGATTACCATTTGATAATGATAAATATTTCATAATCTGTCCAAATGTAATTGGCGGCTGCCAAGGTTCAACTGGCCCAGCATCTATTGCACCAGATGGAAAACCATATGGTTCACGTTTTCCATATCTAACAATTCGCGACATGGTCGCCGCTGAATTCGCCTTTACGGAAAAAGTCGGCATCGCAAAGTACTTACTTGCAGTGGGTCCCTCTCTTGGTGGAATGCGGGCTCTTGAATGGGCGATATCTCATCCAGATCGTGTTGGCGCTATCTGCACAATTGGTTCGACTGCAGTTGCTACTGGGGATCAAATTGGGGCAGCAAGTATTCAAATCAGAGCAATTAAAAAGGATCCACATTTTCATGGTGGAGATTTTTACGACAAAGAGTTTGGTCCAGTTGAAGGAATGGGTATTGCGCGCAGGATTGCGCATTTAACATATCGAACTGAAGCTGAGATGGATGTGCGTTTTGGTCGCGAAATGCAAGGGGATGAAACCGGCCGTTACGCTGTTGAATCTTATTTGGATCACCAGGCCGATAAATTGGCACGCCGATTTGATGCGAATACCTATTTGATTTTGACTGAAGCGATGAACTCTCATGATGTTGGTCGTGATCGCGGGGGAGTAGAAGCCGCACTCGGATCGATCAAAATTCCAGTTATTGTGGTTTCGATTGATACCGATCGATTGTTCCCACCAAGATTGCAGCAAGAAATTTTTGAATTAACCCCAACCGCCGAAGCGCCAGATATTTTGGTTTCACCATTTGGCCATGATGGCTTTTTGGTCGAAGTTGAGTCAGTTGGTGCGATTATCCGCAGAGCCCTTGCCCGAGCTGGCGGCTAGCAGTAGTTCTAAAATTCTGGGATTTGAGCCAGATTTGAACTCAATCTGTGCACTTTTGGGGCGAAAATGTGCGCGGACGGGGTGAAAGAAATTATAATGTCACCATAAGGTTTTTTACCCCGGTCCACTTGGATCAGCGGGTTTAGAAAAATATCAGTAAGGACGCTACGTGCCATCTTCTAGGCCTGCCAAAAAAGCCGCACCAGCAAAAAAAGTGGCTGTTAAATCAGTGGCAAAGAAAGTTGCGAAGGCACCAGCAAAAAAAACTCCAGTAAAAACTATTGTAAAGACACCAGCAAAAAAAGTTGTAAAGAAGGCTGCAAAAGCGCCAGCGAAAAAAGTTCCAGTGAAATCAGTTGCGCCAAAGGTACGTCCCAAGATTTTAACTAAAGCAGAGTTAGTAGAGTTAGCAGAACGCAAAGCAGTATTAGCGGCCGAATTAAAAAGTGCGAAAAAAACTGGAAAAAGTTCTGCACCTACCGCACCCACTTCAGCTAAGAGCACTGCCACACCTGCAGCATCAAAAATTAAGCCAATTAAAGTAACTGTTGATGGTGAAGAGGTTGAGTTAGAAGAGGTTGAGTTAGAAGATATTGAAGCTCTTGAAAAAGAGTTGGTAACCGATAATTTAGAAGGCGTCGAAAATATTGTTGATGCAGAACGAAAAGAAAAGCCAGCCGAGGTTGAAGATGACCGCGCTGCTTTCTCACTTACTGCCTC
>SHVK01000041.1 GCA_009694285.1 Candidatus Nanopelagicaceae bacterium
GAAGTGGTGCTCGATGTTATTCATCGCGTACAAGCCACCCAGATGGGCGATCTTGCAGTTCGTTGGAATTGCAAAGCCGGTAAATGCGGATCTTGTTCTATGGAGATCAACGGAAAACCACGCCTTGCATGTATGACTCAAGTAGCTGCTTATGGCGATGATGAAACCATCACAGTCACACCGCTACGAGCATTCCCGGTAATTAAAGATTTAGTAACCGACGTTTCCTTTAATTACAAAAAAGCTATGGAAATTCCAGCATACGAGCACCCAGCAGAGTTAAAACCTGGCGAAGCACGTATGGCGCAAATCGATGTGGAGCGTAGCCAAGAGTTCCGCACATGTATCGAGTGCTTCCTTTGCCAAGATACTTGCCACGTTATTCGCGACCACGAAGAGAATAAGAAATCTTTCGCCGGCCCTCGTTTCTTTATTCGAATCGCAGAGTTAGATATGCACCCGCTGGACCAGTTACGAAATCGTAAGCGCACTGCGCAAGAAGAGCATGGCCTTGGTATGTGCAACATTACAAAATGCTGTACTGAAGTTTGCCCAGAACATATTCGGATTACCGATAACGCGATCATCCCAATGAAAGAGCGCGTCGTAGATACTAAATACGACCCAATTCGATGGTTGGGATCCAAGATTCTCAAACGCGAAGGCATGGAATGAAACTCGCACTTCGTTGGGTGGGCTTAACTCTTGCAGTTTGGGTAGCGTTTTCCCGAAAAATATTCAAGAAAAACTAATATTTTAATCGATCTACTTATCGTCTCACTGGGCGGAATAATTGGCTCAGTAACTAGATGGCAAATAATCGAATTCGTAGGAAGTTCATTAATAGGCGTATTTATCGTAAACATTCTCGGAGTATTAGTGGCCGGAATCGCTGCTTATCGGATGAAGGCGACCGAGGCAAAACAATTATTTTGGATAACTGGTTTCGCTGGCGGATTCACAACTTTTTCGTCACTAGCATTAATTTCAACCGAAGAGTCGATTATTAAATCAAGTATTTATATTATTTCGATGTTAATGATTAGCCTGCTCATATTAATTGCGCTACGACCAAAGGCAAAACATTGAGAACACTTGCTTTTATTTTCGGATCCGCCATCGGAGCACCGCTTAGATTTTTAATCGTTCGATTATTCCAATCTAAATCACAATTCTTTACTGGAGTGTTAATTGTAAATGTTGTTGGTTCATTCTTGCTACCAATTTTCTTAGCAAATGATCAAGCAACTGGCGCTTTTTTAGGGATGGGATTTTGTGGCGCATTCACAACATGGTCAGCGCTAGCGTTGGAGATGGATCAACAGTTAACTAAAGGTGAAAGGCGAAAGTTTGCGATTAATCTTGGATTCAATCTTTTCTTTGGATTTGGAGCTGCCGCTCTCGGAGCCAGTATTCAATAGTTAAAACTTTAAAAACAGGCACAACTGTAACTAATAAAATTATTGGCTAATTAAGTAACTTAGCCATCCAAGCTTCAATTTCATCAGGATGTCTTGGTAGCCCACTACTCATAACGCGGCATCCAGTTTCAGTAACAACAACATCATCTTCAATGCGAACTCCAACACCACGGAACTCAGGTGGAAATAGTTCGTCATCAGGTTGGATGTAGAAACCAGGTTCAACAGTAAGAATCATTCCTGGTTCTAAAATTGCATCTGCATATTGATCCTTACGAGCTTGCGCGCAATCATGCACATCTATTCCAAGATGATGACCAGAACCATGGAACATCCATCTGCGATGCAAACCATTTTCAGGTTTTAAAGATTCTTCAGGCGACATCGGTAAGACGCCTAATTCAGCAGCGCCTTTTGCAATCTCTTCCATACAAGCAGCATGGAAGTCCTTAAATCTATTACCGGGCTTTACTGCCGCGATTCCCGCTTGTTGTGCTCGATAAACGATCATATAAATCTGCTTCTGGGCCGCGGTAAATTTGCCGGTTACTGGCAAAGTTCGTGTGATATCTGCGGTGTAGTGAGATTCAACTTCAACGCCGGCATCAATCAAAATCATCTGGCCAGGCTTCACATCGCCATCGTTTTTAATCCAATGCAGTACGCAAGCATGTGATCCGGCAGCGACAATGCTGTCATAACCAATGTCGTTACCTTCAAGTCGAGCACGGCCAAAGAAAGCACCTTCAATTACGCGCTCGCCTCGTGGTGTTGCGGTAGCTGCTGGGAAAACTCGAACCATGTCAGAAAATCCACGCGCCGTTGCGTCGATTGCTTTCTGCATTTCATCGATTTCATATTGATCTTTAACCATACGGCTCATTGAAAGCACATTTAAAAACTCTTCTTCACGAGTGTTCGCCAGGATTAACTTATCTATATTTGCATCTTGCTCGCGCACTACTAAAGTTTCCGTCTTATCACCTAAGAACTCAGCAATACTTTCTATTTGCACAACTTTAATATCATACATTTTCTGTGTTTCTTCTAAAGTCATTCGGCGACCAATCCAAAATTCACCATGTTTAGAATTTCGGTAGAACTCATCAGTGTTGCGAGGTGATCGAGGGTGAATAAATAGAAGAGCATCGTGTCCAGAACCATTTGGTTCCATAACTAGAACAGAATCTGGAACCGCATCACTTGCTATTATTCCGGTTAACCAAGAATAAGCAGAGTGTGCACGGAATCGATAGTCAGAATCATTACTTCTTACTTTTAACGAACCAGAAGGAAATACTAATCGCACACCAGCAAATTTCTTGGAAAGATTCTCTCGACGAACTTTGCAAAAGGTAATTGCAAGAGAAGGTGTAATTCCGGTTAGCGGTGATTCCACCCAACCTTTTTTCATAAATTCAGTTAGCGCTTCAGGAGTTGGGATGTCATGGGTTCGCAAACCTTTCTCCTTATCTTCAGCAGCTTGCTGTTCTGGGCTTTTATCGAAGGTAGCACTACTCATGGATGCAGGATACGTCATTTTGAAAGGTTATAAATAGGATTTAGCATTACTTTTCAGTAATCTTACTTCTTAATAGCAACCCCTCGTTGCGATTCGACTATTACAAAGTTGCAAGAAAGGTAAAAATGAAAAAAAGTAAATTAATTTCGCTCGGCGCAGTCTCTGCGTTGGTGCTTTCATTGGTTGCGGTATTTACCGCTTCTGCAAATGCTGCAACAGACTTTAAAGGCGCAACTTGCGCAATCGAAGGTAGCGTAAAGACAGTTAGTGGAGTTACCTATCTTTGTTCAAGAGTAGATAATAAATTAGTTTATGGCGAAGGCCGTAAGTTAAGCGGAACGCTAAATGTGCTTTGTGGAGCTCAAGAACTTTGGTGTTCGACGATGACAACTGCATTCCAGAAAAAAACTGGAATTACAACTAAGTTTGTTAGATTATCTGCTGGCGAAGGTTTGACTCGATTGATTGCCTCAAAAAACAATCCAGAGTTTGATATCTGGCACGGTGGACCAAACGATACTTATATTGCGGGCCGTATTGCTGGTGTCCTAGATACTTATAAGTCACCAAACCGCGCAATGTTAATTCCAGCACACCAAGATGTTGACGGATATTGGACTGGTGTATACACCGGAGCACTTGGCTTTTGCTCTAACACTAATGAATTGAAGCGACTTGGACTCAGAGCTCCAACATCTTGGGCAGACCTATTAAATCCAAAACTTAAAGGTAACATCATGATGGCGCACCCTGGTACATCAGGAACTGCTTACACCGCGCTATATACCCAAGTAATTCGTCTTGGCAGTGAAAACGCTGCGATCGATTACATGAAATTATTAAATAAGAATGTACTTTCCTACACTCGAAGCGGCGCTGGCCCAACCGGTCCACTTGGACGCGGTGAAATTGCAGTCGGACTTGTTTTCTCACACGATTGCACTGCAGCGAAACTTTTGGGTAACCCAGTAGTTGTCTCATTCCCATCAGAAGGAACTGGTTATGAAGTTGGCGCAGTTGGCCTAGTAAAAGGCGCTAAAAACTCATTAGTGGCCAAGGCTTACATCGACTTCGCGCTCTCAGCCGAAGCTCAAAATCTTGGACCAGATAAGGCTCAGTCATTCCAAGTTCTAACAAATTCAAATGCAAAAGCCAATCGCAATATGGTTAATTTGAAAAAACTAGCACTTGTCAAATATGACGTAGAAGCCGCCGGGACTGCTGCCGTAGCGCTTAAAAAGCGTTTTGACGCAGAAGTTGCGCTAACTTCATCGGCAAAGTAGTTAACTAAAACAAAGCAGTTAAATAGAAGGGGCCCAAGATTTATTTCTTCGGGCCCCTTTTTAACTAAAGGTTTGAAAGGCATATTTTATGGCATCAAATCGCAAAAATGCGAAGTTTGATATCTTTACAAAAATTGCGTTAATTTTTGTAATTGCCATAATAATTCTTCTAGTTCTTCTGCCGCTAGCTAATATTTTTAAATTTGCAATGGATCCTGGTGGGCGGGTTATTTTCACGGACTTACCTAAATCATTGGTCGATCAAGAAATTGTTAAAAACACTCTAAAACTTGGCCTGACAGTCGGGACTCTAGGAACTTTACTTGGCTTCTTTCTTGCTTACACGCAGACCAGAATAGAATTTAAAGGCAAACGAATTTTGCATGTAATAAATTTAATTCCGATAATTTCGCCGCCATTTGCGTTGGCCACCGCGGTAATTGTTTTGTTTGGCCGCAGCGGTTTAATAACCAGAGACTTATTAGGATTGCGGCCAACTCTTTATGGTTATCCAGGTTTAGTAATTGTATTAACGCTTTCTTTCTTCCCAGTCGCTTATATGAACCTTCTCGGAATGATGAAAAGTCTTGATCCAGCACTTGATGAAGCGGGGTCAATACTCGGCGCAAACAGATGGAAGATTTTCAAATCAATTACAGTTCCATTACTAATTCCGGGGATTGCTGGCTCTTTCTTATTGCTCTTTATTGAAAGCATTGCTGACCTAGCAAACCCATTAATAATCGGTGGCGGGTATACGGTTTTAGCGTCAAGGGCTTACATTTCGATTAACGGTGATTACAACATACCTGGCGCGGCTGGGTACTCTCTACTTCTTCTAATCCCAGCACTTTTAGTATTTTTAATTCAGCGGTTTTGGTCGCAACGCAATAGCGTAATTTCAGTAACCGGAAAACCAACTGGTCGAATAAATCCAATTAAATCCGGCCCAATAAAATATTTGTTATTAACCGTAACTTGGTTTGTTTCGATTCTAATCGCCATAGTTTATTTAACAGTAATAATGGGAAGCTTCGCAAGTATTATCGGCGTGAACAACGCATTGACACTTGAACATTTCCGATATGTGTTAAGTGGATTTGGTGGTGATTCAGTAAAGACCACCGTTATCTTGGCTTTAATTGCTACTCCAATTGCAGGAATGGTGGGAATGCTAATAGCGTGGTTAGTTATTAGACGCGTTAAACGAGGTTCGCAGATACTTGACTTCCTTGGCATGTTAGGAATCGCTGTGCCAGGAACGGTAATTGGCATCGGGTATGCAATTACATATAACGATGCGGTAAGAATTGGTGGCCATACAATAATTCCACAATTATCAGGTGGCGGCGCAATCTTAGGTGGCGCAATTGTTATCGTTATGGTTTATGTAATTCGTTCAAGCCCTGCCGGTCAACGCTCAGGAATTGCTTCGCTGCAGCAAATTGATCCATCAATCGATGAAGCGTCTGCATCTTTAGGAGCATCAGGTTTTAGAACATTTAAATTAGTCACTCTGCCATTAATCCGTGGCGCTTTCTTAACTGGGCTTATGTATGCATTTGCGCATGCCATGACCACGCTCTCGCCAATCATTTTCTTAGTCACAGCAGATACACCAATCATGACGCAAAAGATTTTGGCAGAAGCTGATCAAGGAAGATATGGAAATTCGTTTGCTTTTTGTGTGGTCCTGATAGTCATAGTTTTAACTGTGATGGGATTGATTAATCTTGCAGTTAGAGGCAGAAAAACCACAAGCTATAAACCGTTGGCTATGGTTAAATAAATGAACGAGATGAGGAAATAATGAAAGCGAAAACAGGTCGATTACAGCTCACGAACCTGACAAAAGAGTTTGGTAATGGGAGCGACCGAGTTATTGCTGTTAATAATCTCAACCTAACAATTGAGCCTGGTGAATTTGTAACACTTCTAGGTCCTTCAGGATGTGGCAAAACCACCGCTCTCCGAATGGTTGCTGGATTTGAAAATCCGACAAAGGGGTCAGTGCAGCTAGATGGGGTAGATCTTGGTTCTTTATCTCCAGACAAGCGACCAATGGGCATGGTGTTTCAGTCATATGCTCTATTTCCACATATGAGCGTTTATGAAAATATTTCTTACGGATTAAAAGTTCAAAAAATGTCTAAAACCAAAATTCGTGAAGCTGTAGGGGAATTGTTAGATTCAATGAGTTTGGAACATTTAGCTAACCGCGCACCAAATCAAATATCTGGTGGACAACAACAACGCGTTGCGCTTGCTCGAGCGATGGTTGTCCGTCCAAAAGTTTTACTTTTTGATGAACCACTTTCAAACCTAGATGCAAAATTACGTGCTCAAATGCGGATAGAGATTAGATCCATTCAAAGAAAAATGGGAATTACAAGTATTTTTGTAACACATGATCAAGATGAGGCCATGAGTCTTTCGGACCGCATCGTAGTTATGCGTAATGCGGTAGTTGAACAAGTTGGAACTCCAGATGAAATTTATCGTAAACCTAACTCAGTGTTTGTTGCAGATTTTATCGGCCGATCCAATTTCATAAAAGTTGATTCAGTGAAAGCTAGCAAATTAGGTGCGGCAAAAATTGTTGTAGCCGGTAAAGAGTTAGAAGTTGCCGCGCACGAGAGAGCTATCGCTTCAAGTGAGCCAGTCTTATTACTCCGTCCTGAATCAGTACAGGTGTCTGCAGCGGAAAAAGCTTCTTCTGCCGGGGTTGGTCAAGGGAAAGTTAAAAATGTAATTTTCTACGGCCCACACGTTGAATACACCCTAGCTACAAATCAAGGTGAAATTACAGCAGTTGTCTCTGATCCAACATTTGAAGAAAT
Source organism: Candidatus Nanopelagicaceae bacterium (assembly GCA_009694285.1). Classification (GTDB taxonomy): domain Bacteria; phylum Actinomycetota; class Actinomycetes; order Nanopelagicales; family Nanopelagicaceae; genus UBA3012. The sequence continues at coordinate 7,067 of SHVK01000041.1, forward strand.
AGTTCACATCGGCGAAACGGCAGAATTCACTTTTTCACCTGAGCGAGCATGGCTATTGCCGTCAGATGCTGAACATAATCAGGAGATTCATTAGTAGATAAACCTGTAAACTAAACCCACCACTTGGAGACGTCGCATAGCCCGGTCGAGTGCGCCTCACTGCTAACGAGGTATACCCCTTAAAGGTATCGGAGGTTCAAATCCTCTCGTCTCCGCTCTTTAGATCTACAAATCCCTAAAGGTTACTTGAGACCTTCATTTGCT
>SHVK01000042.1 GCA_009694285.1 Candidatus Nanopelagicaceae bacterium
TGGGGAAAGTTAGAAAAATCATTCCCACACCAAACAAAATATTTGCCACCATGAATCCAGAGTTTGCAATTCTAATTCTAGAGCTAATCAACTCAGGGCGTTGATCTTGATGGATGGCCACACCCGGAATGGGTATCCATAGTGCTCCAAAAACTATTCCCAGTATTGCAAAAACTATGAAGGCGGCTGTCGCAAAAATCGCATCATTCTCTCCAAATAATGGTGCGAGAATCGGCACAAATAACCCGATGCGCGCTGCGAAACCTGAAACTAGCATCCATACTCTTTTTTGCGGCGAACCTTGCAAGTAGATAACAATTGCTGGACCCAAAACAAGGGGGCCTAGCGCGGTTAAACCAATATAAACGCTGATTAAAGTAATTGATGCATCGAGTCGGAGTAAATATGGAATAGCGAAAACAGGATACGCAGCAAGTGCCCCGCCCCAAGCGGCTTGCCTACGTAAATATTTTCGATTACTTTCCATATTTTCTAAAGTAACTCCTCTAAAACTTGAGCAACGCCATCATCATTACATTCTGGCGCGATAGTTTTTGCAGCAGCTTGCGCCGCTGGATGCCCTGTAGCCATAGCGTAGGAGCGTCCACTCCATTCGAGCATAGAAATATCATTTGGATTGTCACCAAAAGTGATTACATCTACTGCCGAAATGTTTAGCCGCTGTGCCAATTTCGCAAGTGTTTCACCTTTACTTACTCCGATTGCAGAAATTTCCAATAAGGACTCATTTGAATTGGAATGTGTAGCGGTGGCTATTCCTTTTAACTCTTTTTCCGCAATCCTAAGCATCTCATCAGAAGATAATTCGTGATTAACACTTCTAACTAAAAACTTCATAGCCGGAAGGTCAAAATGTTCTTCTATCTGCGCACTACCGGCATCATCAATTCCTAAATCCCATCTCGCTAAATATTTCTTTTCCCGACGAAAGCCTTTGTGATTTTCAACCGCAAATACCGCAGATGGGATGCTGGCTCGCAAAACTTGGGTGGCCTTATTCAAATTCTCTGTACTAATTAGCCACTCTTCTAGGATTTCATTTTTATGAAAATCATAAATAACTGCGCCATTTCCGCAAACCCCAGTACCAAATGAGAAAGCTTCGCGCACTTCATTCATCCAACGTGGAGGTCTTCCAGTAATAAAAAATATATGAATCCCTAAATCATTTGCTTTTGTAAATACATCAATAGTTCTTTTAGAGATATGGCCATCAAACGGAATTATTGTTCCATCTAAATCAGTCGCGATAATTTTTGGCCGTATCACACCGGCTCAAATCGATCTTTCCCTAAATAAGGAACTAAAGCTTTTGGTATCTGAACAGAACCATCGGCTTGTTGATGATTTTCCAAAATAGCCACAATAATTCTCGGAATCGCGCACAAAGTTCCATTAAGAGTGGCGACCGGTTTGGTTCCTTCATCGTCTTTGTAGCGAATATTTAATCTTCTTGCTTGATATTGAGTGCAATTAGAGGTACTTGTTACTTCGCGATATTGGCCTTGAGTTGGAATCCATGCTTCACAATCGAATTTGCGTATCGCGCTTGAGCCCAGATCCCCGGTTGCAACATCAATTACCCGATATGGGATTTCGAGAGCATTAAGAAACTCTTTCTCCCAATTTAATAATCTTTGGTGTTCAGCCAAAGCATCGGCAGGATCACAAAAAGAAAACATCTCAACTTTGTCGAATTGATGTACGCGAATAATTCCGCGAGTATCTTTTCCATAAGTTCCGGCTTCGCGCCTAAAGCATGAGGAGAAACCCGCGTAACGCAAGGGGAATTTGTTGCTATCTAGGATTTCATCCATGTGATAGGCCGCAAGTGGAACTTCACTTGTTCCAACTAAGTAAAAATCATCCTCTTCTAAATGAAAAACATTTTCAGCGGCCTGTCCAAGGAAGCCAGTGCCTTCCATTGCGGGGGGTTTCACCAAAACTGGTGGAATAACCGGTATAAAGCCATTTTTAACAGCGGTCGCGATAGCAAAATTGATTAATGCAAATTCAAGTAACGCACCGTTGCCGGTTAAGTAGTAAAAACGTGAGCCAGAAACTTTGGCGCCTCGCTCAGTATCAATTGCACCTAATATTTTTCCTAATTCAACATGATCTTTAGGTTCGAAATTAAATTTAGTCGGAGTACCGATCTCCTCTAAAACCACAAAATCTGCTTCACCGCCAATTGGTGCATTTGGATCAACCAAGTTTGCTAATCCCATAAATATTTTTTGGGCGCGTTCATCTAATTCAGCACGTTTGGCATCTGTTGCTTTTACAGTGGCCGCTAACTCTTTGGAACTTTCTAGTAACTTTGCTTTTTCATCACCTTTGGCGGCACCAACACTTTTAGAAAGAAGATTTTGTTGTGCCCGTGCAGATTCAAATTCGCTGATCGCAGCCCGTCTTGCATTATCGGCGGCAATGGCGGCATCAACTAAATTCTCATCTTCTCCGCGTGCACGTTGAGATGCTTTCACTAAATCTGGATTGTCGCGAAGTAATTTAATGTCAATCACTTTTTAATCTCTCCAGATCTAATTCGCTTTAACCATGTCTCTGCAATATCAAAGGCTTTATCTTCTGTTGCTTTATTTAAAGTCGGAAAAACTTTATCTGCACGTGCATAAGATCCCAAGAATCGTACATCTGCACAGATTCGATATAGCGCTTTTAATGTGTCACCAACTCTTGCATCTTCAATATGACCTTCGACATCAATAATGAAATGGTATTGACCTAATTCGACTCCGTTAGGTCGTGATTGAATGAAAGTTAAATTAACTCCGCGCACTGCAAATTCAGTAAGAATTTCAAGCAAGGCACCAGAGTGGTCTGCGGCAATAAAAACAACCAGCGAAGTTCGGTCAGATCCAGTTGGAGCTGCGATCTTTCCCGGACGAGATACAGTTACAAATCGTGTTACTGCAGCTTGTTTGTCACCGACATCTTCAGCAATTACTTCTAAATTAAAATTCTTTGCCGCAACAGCCGCGGCGATCGCACCATCCGCTTCGCCTTTTGCAACTGCTTCAGCACCTGCAGCTGTTGATGCGGTCATAATCACCTCGGCACCCGGAATCTTTTTGGCAATATATTCACGACATTGCGCTTCAGCGTGGGGATGAGTAGCTAAACGTTTAATATCTGAAATTTTCATCCCTGGTTTCACCATCAGCGCAAAACTCACCGACAAAATACTTTCGCCAATAATTAAAAGTGGCGCACCACTTGCCAACTCATCCAAAGTTCGGGCAACAACGCCTTCTACTGAATTTTCAATTGGAACAATTGCATAATCAGCGGTACCCGACCGGACTGCGTCAAGAGCTGCGGTCACATTCACGGCTGGAACCGATTTATCCTCAGGTTTGAGGAGTGGAATCAAGGCAGCTTCGGTAAATGTTCCTGCTGGACCAAGATATGAATAAACCGACACAAGAGGGATGTTACGCGAGTTAGAGCACTGGAGGGGCGGGTAAATCGCCCGCTTCTACCTTCGGCTTGGGCAAGGTTAGAATGAAGTTCATAATCTTTGTTGCGCATTGAGAGGCGGGTGGTCGGCGATGCATTTTCAAAGCGTTGCGCTATCTGACCGTGGATTGAATCGCGAAATAAATGAGGACTCCGCATGGATTGGCTCGCAGATTATCGCCGTAGCCGATGGCCTTGGAGGCCACGCTGGCGGCGAGGTTGCCTCTGCGATTGTCATAAATAGATTAGCTAAAGCTGAGAAAAAAGAATTCACCAAAGAATCTGTTCATGATTTAGTGATTGAAATTACCGCTAAGGCAAATGGCGAAATTGCAAAAAAAATCAAAGATTCTCCCAAATTGAAAGGAATGGGGACAACTCTCACCTCGCTAATTACCACTGAAGACAAAGTTGCACTGATCCATATCGGTGATTCCAGGTGTTACCAATTTAGAGATGGCAAATTGACCCAATTATCAAAAGATCACACTTTAGTTCAGGAATTAATTGATCAAGGAAGATTGAGCGTGGAAGAAGCGACTTCTCATCCACAAAAATCATTAATTACAAAGGCTTTGATGGGTAATAGCGAAACTGAACCTTTTATTCAATTGATTAATGTCGAACCTGATGATCTGTTTTTACTTTGTACAGACGGTTTATCTAGTGTTCTAGGTGAATCTGAAATAAGTAAAATTTTGCGTGAGGATGGGCTTACCGAAATTGCAGTTGAAAAATTAAAGGCTGCTGTATATAAATCAGGGGCCCCCGATAACATCACATTGGTATTAGCCAAATTAACAAGTGAAGATACAAATACGGTTGGGATTCTTGGAGCCGCGGCGGTGGTCGCATGAGCAGAATTCTTGCCGGCCGGTATGAAGTCGGAGATTTAATTGGAACCGGTGGAATGGCCGATGTTTATCAAGGACGAGATACCAGACTTTCACGTCCGGTTGCAATCAAAATTTTACGTAGTGATCTTGCACGTGACCCATCATTTTTAACCAGATTTCGCCGTGAAGCACAAGCTGCCGCAGGTCTTAATCATCCATCAATCGTCTCCGTTTATGACACCGGTGAAGAGATAATCGATGGAGGAGTGCTCCCATACATAGTTATGGAGGAAGTGGAAGGTCGCACAATCCGCGAAGTAATTCGAGACGGCGAAAAACTTCCTGTTCAACGTGCCATTGCAGTTATTCATGGAATTCTTGAAGCACTTGATTACTCACACCGTCATGGAATTGTGCACCGTGATGTAAAACCAGCAAACGTCATGATTACAACTTCTGGTGATGTAAAAGTAATGGATTTTGGAATTGCTCGTGCATTAGATGATGCAAATGCAACTGTTACACATGCTTGGACAGTTGTGGGTACCGCGCAATATTTATCACCCGAGCAAGCCCGTGGAGAGATGGCTGATTCACGAAGTGATATCTACTCGGTTGGCTGTTTACTTTATGAATTACTCACGGGGCGCGCACCATTTTCTGGAGACACTCCAGTTGCTATTGCTTACCAGCATGTATCTGCTAAACCTATAAGTGTTAATGATTTAAACCTTGATTTACCCTCGGGATTGAGTCAAATTATCGATGGCGCATTGGCCAAAGATCCATTGGCGCGCTACCAAAGTGCCGCCGAAATGTTGGCCGACCTTGACCGAATCTCTAAAGGTGAGCGGGTAAAGATTCGAGTAAATAAAAATATTGATCGTCGCAAAATTATTGCTGCCGCGATCGCACTTGTTGTAGCAATCGCATCAGGTGGTGTACTACTTTCTCGTGGAGGAAGTGCAATAACTTCAAACACAGTTGCAGATGTTTCTGGTTTAACTGAAGTTCAGGCACGTGAGGCACTTGCAGGGTTTACCATTGTCATTGCACGTGCGCCAGATCCACGTGTGCCTGAGGGGCGCGTTGCTTTACAAAATCCAGTAGCCGGAACAAAAGCAAAACCAAATAGTGATGTCACAATAACTATTTCTGATGGGCCAGGTAAAACTTCAATCCCAACTAATTTAATTGGCAAATCTCTGGAAGATGTTCGTTTAGTACTAAGTAGTCTGGGATTAGTTTTGTCACGTACAAATGCCGTTGACTCAAGTGAATCCCCCGGAACAGTTGTTGGTGTAACGCCTAAAGCCGGAAGTGCAGTAAATGCTGGAAGCGGAGTTATTCTGGATATTGCCAGTGGCAATGTTGCAGTCCCTGATGTTGTTGGTATTCCACCACTTCAAGCTCGAACAATTTTAATTCAAGCAGGGTTCATGCCTAATGTTATTGAAGTGGCAGATACCGGACTCGAAGAAGATGTAGTTCTTGCGCAAGCACCGGAAGCCGAAACTAGTGCGCGTATTGGAAGTTCAGTAACAATTACGATCAATAACTTAAATGGGTATACGCCTCCGCCGCCTAGCGGCCAATAACTGGGGACAATCCCACTGCGCGTTTTGTAGCGTTTGGATCTCCGCAAACGGTTAACCAATTTGCAAGTAATTGGTGACCGCCTTCAGTTAAAACAGATTCTGGATGAAATTGCACACCCTGGATTGGCAAAGTGTTGTGGCAAACAGACATGATCACACCAGTATCTGTTCTGCTAGTAATTTTTAATTCTGGTGGAGTGCTTCCATCTTCAATCGCTAAGGAGTGATAACGAGTCGCCCTAAAAGGAGATTTAATTCCCTTTAAGACACCTTCACCGGTATGAGTTAGTTGCGAAGTTTTTCCATGCAACAACTCAGGAGCACGATTTACTTTGGCGCCAAATGCAACTGCTATCGCTTGATGGCCTAAACAAATACCCAGCAAAGGAATTTTATTTTCCGCACAAAATTTAACTAGTTCAACACTGATGCCAGCTTGTTCTGGAGTCCCGGGTCCTGGTGAAATCAAAACGCCATCAAATTCCAAAGCTTTAGCCACGGGTATTTCATCATTTCTAACCACTGTGCAGATTGCGCCAAGTTGACCGAGATATTGCACAATGTTGTAAACAAATGAGTCGTAATTATCAATCACTAAAATCTTGCGATTGGCATCTGCGTGGTTTGGCACGGGTCTATCTTGCCCCACCCAGTGCGCCTCCCGCTAAGCAGAGGGGGTTGCCCGGACAGGGTAGGATTGCCCTCGTTGATCATGATTGGTCATTTAGTGATTGGGGTGGCGGATGCCAAAATCTCGAATTCGTAAAAAGGTAAAAGCGGAGCGCACAGTTCAGGCTCAAGTTGTGCAGTCAACCCCAGAACCAACTGAAAGCCCTAAATGGCTAGCACCTGCGATGTTGACCGCTTTCTTGCTTGGCCTTGCCTGGATCGTTGTTTATTACATCACCCAGACTAAATACCCAATCCCTAACCTAGGTGCTTGGAATATGGGGATCGGCTTTGTATTTGTCGGTATTGGCTTTTCTTTGGCCACCCGCTGGCGTTAATGCGGGGTTAAATTACAACCATGTAATTCTCCACATGGGGATAAACCCTGTGGATAACTATTCTGAGTTACGGCTAATTACTCAGTAACGGTAATTGATTTAATCGAAATAGGAGTTGCTGGGCGATCTTGTGAACCAGTGGCAACTTCTCCAATTGCATCTACAACACCTTGGCTTGCTGCATCTTTAACTTCACCAAAGATTGAGTGTTT
>SHVK01000043.1 GCA_009694285.1 Candidatus Nanopelagicaceae bacterium
GAAAAGACTTGCAATTACTACTCCACCAAGTGCTAGAAGTAAACCGATTCCAGTTCCATAGAAACCGTATCCGCCGCCTACTCCAAAGAAGGAGGAAGCAAAACTGACCAAGCCCAAGACAATGTATCCGATTGCTGCGCCCATAAGTACACGAGTGAATTTAGGTGTAGCGCGCAATCTTCCACTGCGGTACATAAATAACACTCCAGTAAATGCAGCCAGAGTTCCAATTACAGCTTGACTCACGATTCCTGGATAAATGGTTTCGTAAAAGTGGCTCAAAGTACCAAGTGCTAATCCTTCGAATGCGGCATAAGCAATGATCAGAGCTGGACGTAGAGTTTTTGAAAATATATTTACCATCGCGAGGATAAATGCACCAATAAATCCAACAAGCAGTACACCCATACCCATGTTGAAGTACCAGGCGGCACCGCCAACTGCTACAAGAATTGCAAAGAGAAAGCTGGTGCGCGCGACAACATCTTCGATCGTCATGCGACCTGTTTGAAGTGATGATGCACTTGGTGCGTTGTAAATATTTTCTAACGCATCATCTTGGCGGCGTCCAAAAAGCGGAGGCTGCGCTGCATAGCCTTTCTTGGGAAACGCCCGCCCTAAGACAGGGTTTGAACTTTGCATTGATATTTCTCCTTTTGCCTAAATTACCTACAAGAGATTTCGCCCTCTTAGTTAAATAATAAAGGATGCTGCCGGCCTTTGCATACCCGGGATGGTCAGATTTCCTGAGATTATGCCCAGTCCTAATTAAGGATTACGTCCCAGTGTGATCAAATAATCAGAGCAGGGGGTTACTTACTTTCTTTTTAACCTTCGAAGGGATTTTTTGATCGCCCGTTGGCGAGCCACTTCTACCGGATCTTTCTTTGTCGGAAATGCCCATTTCAAGATGAAAATTAAAATTAAAACCGTTAAAAAACCACCAAAACCTTGGAGGTAAATTTCCGTGTTTGGCGAGTAGGTCACTTAACAACTTTATCAGGTGTAATTCGTTTAGCGAAAAATTCCCATAGCGATAACGTCAATAAGATCAGCGAAAACCCAAATAGCAAATCTTCCAGTGGGGCGCCAGCAACTCTTGTTCCAATTATCTCACCTTCTGAATACATGACAATTTTATTGGAAGTCAGCCACCAATTTGTTAACAACTGAAAAGGCAAGATTAACAGATACGTTTTCCAAAATATCATACGGGTCATCATTTGAGAACGTAATAAATAAAGATCAAATATAATTGCTACTACTACGGAATTCAGGGCGACGTCAGCGTAGATCATTTAGTTCTCATCTTTACTTGAACTCTTACTTAATTTAATTAAAGCTAAGTATGTTAAGACAACCATTAAAGGAACTATTACGAAGAAAAGAACTTCCTCGATTGGTAACTGTCCAAATATGTAAAATCCCATTATTTGCTCTGGGTCAAAGTACCAACTCCCTTTGGCTACAGCCCAAAAATCCCAAGCTAAATAAATTGCCAAAATGACCGCATCGGTCATGAAAAAGAGTTTCCACTTGCTTTTAATTCTCAGCCTGAATCCAAAATTAACAAATACAGCACACATTCCGATGAATGCGAGAACCATCAGGTAATGGAATGGGGCCACGACTAATTCTCTCCCAAATTTCTCTTATTTCCCATAACCTAGCCTCATGGATATCGCTCTTTCGAGAGTCTATGAACTTGCCTCCCGCTCTTCTCGAATTGCGGTCGTTGGAGCAATCATTACTTTTGGAATCTTTGATCTGATTTCCTTTGAACTCCCTTTATCTGGACAAATCGTTATTGCTGTCATTGCTCTTTTGATTGGGATTCCCCATGGCGCAATCGATCACTTAATTACTATTCCAAGAGAATCTCGAGTTCGCTTTATTACTTTCATAATTTTTTATATCTTGTTGGCAGTTGCTGCAGGTTTCGCGATAGCAACTTGGAACCAGATTGGTTTTCAGTTAATTCTGGTAATTAGTGCACTGCACTTTGGCTTTGGGGATGGCGCCTTTAAGAGCGAGTGGAATGAGTCGCGCGGTATAACCAAAGATGGGTTTGTTAGGATTTCTGCATATGCCCTACCTGCCGGATTCTTACCTGTCATCTTGCCGTTGACAGATTCTCGTGCTCTATCTGCTCTGAATCGAATTAATCCTGAAATAGCTAATTGGTCGGGTGCCATTAATCAAACTTTGCGAAACATCACATTGATTTTAGCGTTGATAGGGTTGTTGCTATTACTAATAAATAAGAATTTCCAAGCTGCACTTGACCTACTTCTTTTAGCTATTTTGTCTTTATTGGCACCACCATTAATTGCTTTTGCAATTTATTTCGGTTGCTGGCACGCAGTTCGCCATACAGCACGGCTCGTCCCTAAATTACCTAAAGCTCTTTTGCATGCACGTTCTATAAAGCCACTTAAGGCTTTTATATCCGCCGTTATACCTGGTCTTTATGCAGTTTTAGGAACGATCGCTTTAGCACTTGGACTTATGTTCTTCCGCCCAGAATATTTTGACACCGGCTTACTATGGACGATTTTAGTAATCATCTGGGCTTTAACAATTCCACACATGCTGACAACAGCAAAGTTTGATTTACAACTCTTCAAATAGAATTTGTTGCAAAACAAGCGAGTTACTTCTTCTTATAGCCCGCTGGACACTTTGGAATTACACCAGTTATTTTCTGGCGGGTTTTGCCTTTTGTGCAGGTGATGGTGGTCAGCTTCTTTGGGGTAGCTATTGCAATCTTTGGAGCTGGTGTGGCTGAAGGAGTTGGTGTGGCTGAAGGAGTTGGTGTGGCTGAAGGAGTTGGCGAATCCGCAACAGCATCCTGTGTTAATTTAATACGAATTGTTGGCGCAGAATATCTAAAGTTATACGCACCTAAGTGCAACCAGCCGTCACGCTCATTTACAACTTGGGTGGCAATTTTCTCTTCCCCTGTCTCATATGCGATAGATATGGAGGCCTGTATTGGAGCCTTTGTAAATTTGTATAAGCACCTTGCCACATCGGATCTGATTACCAAGTCATAAGTTCCTGACGTAAGCCCACCTTTAGAATCGTAATGGAGTCCGCCGATTTTGTAAGTCAATATTCCGCCTTCAAAGGACGGTGGAACATCATCAAATGTGGTTGCATTCGTAGTTACTAACCCAACCAAGTTCGAATCATCTTGCACACATTGTGTGTACGAATTTCCGTAGTATAGGTAGCTCCTGAGCGACCAAACAGTTTCCTCGCTTGTGCTTTTGTCCTTTATGGAGTCTTTAATGGCATCCAGAGCCCCAAATGAGAGTATTCCATCAGAGCCTTTAAAGGACGTTCCAGTGGAACTTGGATAATTGATTAGGTGTTCTTTTAAAGAGAACGGGCCGAAATTGTGGGGAAAAGCGCGGTCAAGGATGCCTACCGCTAGGCCAACAGTAACCGGGTAGCCACTTATTTTCAATTGATTAGTGGTGGCATCAATTTTAGTGACACCGATTTCCGCCTTGGTTAGGCGTCCGCCTAGCCATCCCGTCACCTGATTTGGTACTCGAAGTGTTACACGAGCAGCCACATCCTTAGGAAAATCTGTTCGACGTCCGCGTTGACTCGCTTCGCACCAAACCATTCTTTCTCCACACCCAAAAAAACCAACTTGCTTGGTCCCATCTTTTTGCACAATTGTGGATGCAGTGTTCGAACCATAAAAAAAAGACCCCTTTTGAAGCGTATAAGGGATCACCCTCAAATCAAATCTTTCGAATATTGGTTTTGTTGTGTTAATTGCCATTGGATGGAGATCGAAAGATGCGTAAATCGCGTATCCATCTAAATCTTGAGACTTAGCATCTTCGCCAGTTTCAAAAAGGCTAATAGTTCCACCACCTGGGTATCCAATCTCTGGAACTGCTGTTTGAACCGGTCCAGCAATACTTCGATTGAACGGTGCTTTACGCCAATTGCCTTCACCATTTTTTAGTTCTAAGCCCTCGATGCAATAAACAGCACTTGATTCTGCGCATACAGGCAACACGACCGCACCTTCATACACGTAATCATGATTCCCAGCAGTCTGAACGCAGTCGCCCTCACCCAACTTTGGGCAGAGCATAGTTTCGTTGTCGTTGCGGTTTGCCTTACTTGTTTTTCTCAGCAAGAGAACCGATACGGGGTTTTCCCAACTTGATTCTGTGATGGCTACTGTGTACTGGTTCTTTGGATCAAAAACAGGAACTGATGCATTTCCTTGAGGCGCGTTGGTCAAAAGTAGCGGAATTAGCGTGAGAGCAACAGCCAGAGCTAGAGTCTTCGAAACTTGCTCCATAACTTGAGAATATTCTAGTTTTGCACCTATGTAAATGTAATCATTTACGCACAGATGGTGCCCCGAGTGGGGGTCGAACCCACACTGGGAGGCATCGCGAAAGTATTGCTTATTGTGCTTCGACTGAGAGGGCGACGTTATTAAGCAGCAAAGGCAACAGTTTGAAAGGCCAGTGAAACGCTTTCCCCGAGGACTTTTCCACTAGCATCGCTCTTTATCGGATTCCCGTTGGAGTCAGTTAACTTCTTTAATTTTCCGTCATAGAAAATGGATAGGCCTGATTTAGTAAGTATTGGGTTCCCACTCTTATCAAAAAGTTGCGCGTTTAATGCGATTACTGCATTGGACCCATCTGGTGCTTTAACTGTGCTCTTTAGACTGGAACCAATTCTAATTATTTCAGCAGATTCAGATTTTCCGATTGTCATAGCTTTTCCATCTGCGCCAAAGATTATCCGCCCTGTCGAATCTGAAATTTGACCATTTGCAGCTACGCGAATTGCTTTTCCTTTTTTATCAAGCAGTGGAAGTCCATTGCTCATGAGTGGGGTGGCATTTGCATTCATCATGATTGGTTTTCCATCTGGGCCAAGTACAGTGTTTCCGCCTTCATCAATAAGAGTTCCACCAAAACCAAATTGCACATCTAATTTATTGGCTGTCTGAATTTGTTGTTTCTTTGCGTTTGTAAGTGGCATTCCGGCAGCTCCCGTATAAATCTCTTGACCGCCCATAGTTAACAATTTATTCTCTTTTGTAACGAGAGGTTGGCCCATAAATGGCTTTTTGTCGGCGCCTAGGGCGGCATTTCCACTTGAATCAGCCATCGGCCGCGCCAATACTGCTTGTCCAGTTATTGGATTAATGATTGTGTTGCCAGCCGCATTTACCAGTGGTGGTGCATAAAGAACCTCACCATTGGGTGCAAGAAGTGGTTTTCCATCCTCACCAAGAAGCGGCACCGACATGATCGGCTTACCAGAGAAATCAAGCAGCGCCTCTTGGCCACCGATAGTGAGTAGTCGCGTCATCAAAACTTTTCCGTTGTGCACTAGTGGCTCGCCACCTGCATTTAAGGTCGGAGTGGCCATGATGGGCAGACCTTTGCGATCGGTAAATACAAAATTTCCGTTTTTAATAATTGGAGCCGTTTGTAATGGATTTCCATCGGGGCCGAGAATCTCTTTGTTGTCTGCACCAAGAACGTTCATAACAATTACCGGGGCGCTTGATGTTTTGGTGGGTTTCTTTGGCGCTGCTTTGCCACCGGTGCTAGGAATAGGAGGTGGTGGAGCGGCTTGAAGTTCTTGCCCATTACTTCCTTTAGCTAATTCACCAATTTTTATTCCCGATACATCCAATACATTTTTTCCTTGAATTTTCAAACCAATTGTTGATCTGGGATTAAATGTTGCGATCTGAGCTATCTGTCTAGCGCCATCAGATCTAGACGTTCCTGGCGCGGTGCCAGTTGATTTTTCAACCACTTTTTTTGCGCAATCATCCAAAGTTGGAGCTACTCCGCCATTTGGGCAAGCCACCTCTGTTGCATCTGCGTCAGTACAGGTCGTACCGACAGGTTTTAAATGACCCCGGCACATGTAAGTTCCCGAATTAATATTTTCGTTCTTGCCAGCACTGTTTGCTTCATATCGGTTGACTTCTGCAACGATCGCTGCTCGTCGGGCTGCTGTCTGGCGTGCTTCTTCTTGCTCGACTCGGGCTGCTTCAGCGTCTCTTGCTGCCATTCGGGCTGCATAAACTCGGGCTTCTTCTCGGGCTGCTCCAACTGAATCAAGCGACCGGGCTGCTTCACGCCGGATCTGTTCAACTCTGGCTGCTTCTTGCGCTGCTGCTATTCCTTCTTGCCCAGCCGCATAGGCTGCCAAACCTCGACGATACTGATCTTCTGCGGCCACTCTGTCTGCTTCAATTCGGGCTGCTTCAGCTGCAATTGCTGCTTCATATCGGGCTGCTTCAACTCGGACCAACTCGGCCTGGACGGCTGCCGCGGCTGCTCGTGCTTGCACAACTTGGGCTGGTTCAGCTGCGGCTGCGGCTGCCATTTCTGCCACTATTCGATCACAGTCAGCCTGGTTCGCATGAATTCTCCCATCAGGGCAGCGATCCATACCCTCCGGGTATGCATTCCCGTATTGGTCGTATGCATGATTGGCAACGGCGAATGGAATATCGGCAGAAAAGCCGGTGAGGCATAGGGATAAGGCTAATAAGAGAGCCCTAGATTTCTCAAACTTGCGCATCAATAACTCGTGATTGCCATAATAATGATGGTACCGCCATTTGGAGTTAGTAAGTCAAAAAGTTTTTTTAAATTGTGGCATTTATACATTTATATGGGGTAATCCCTACTTTTTTCAGCCAGGGGTTGGCTATGAATTTCAGAACAGGTACAACTGAAGTTATGTGAACGAGTTTTGTGTGTTAGTTGGAAATTAGGAGCGTAGGTTTAATTCAAAGTTAGTGCCATAATTTGGGTACAAAGACGACTAAATAGACTTACATTGGTGCCCCGAGTGGGGGTCGAACCCACACTGGGAGGATTTTAAGTCCTCTGCCTCTGCCATTGGGCTATCGGGGCGTCTTTGATTTACTGCTACTTGCCTGAGCGGGTAAATCTACCTGCTCTCTGGAAAATCTCTG
>SHVK01000044.1 GCA_009694285.1 Candidatus Nanopelagicaceae bacterium
GTTGAAGTTAAAGCCACAAATGGCGATAACGCACTTGGTGGAGATGATTGGGATGATGCACTTATCGAGCATTTAGTTAAAACATTCCGCAGTAAAAATGGAATTGATTTAACAAAAGACAAGATGGCGATGCAACGTGTTCGCGAAGCATCCGAGAAAGCAAAAATCGAATTATCCTCTTCACAACAAAGTTCAATAAACCTTCCATACATCACAGTTGATGCTGAGAAGAATCCACTTTTCCTTGATGAAACAGTAACTCGCGCACAATTCCAGACGCTTACTGCTGACTTACTAAATCGCTGTAAAGTTCCATTTCAGGCAGTATTAAAAGATGCTGGAATTCCAATTGCACAGATTGATCACGTTGTATTAGTGGGTGGATCAACTCGTATGCCTGCGGTTGTAGATTTAGTCAAAGAATTAACTGGCGGTCGCGAACCAAATAAGGGCGTAAACCCAGATGAGGTTGTCGCCGTGGGTGCTGCGCTTCAAGCTGGTGTTCTTAAAGGTGAAGTTAAAGATGTATTACTGCTTGATGTAACTCCACTATCTCTTGGAATTGAAACCAAGGGCGGAATTATGACCAAGTTAATTGAACGTAATACAACTATTCCAACCAAGCGAAGTGAGATCTTCACGACTGCTGATGACAATCAGCCTGCAGTGCAGATTCAAGTATTCCAAGGTGAGCGCGAAATGGCTGCTTACAACAAAAAACTTGGAATGTTTGAATTAACTGGTCTTCCACCAGCACCACGTGGAGTTCCACAGATTGAAGTTACTTTTGATATCGATGCCAACGGAATTGTCCATGTATCTGCAAAGGATCTTGGCACTGGCAAAGAACAGCGGATGACAATCACAGGCGGCTCTGCTCTTTCTAAAGATGATATTGATCGAATGATGCGTGAAGCAGAATCACATGCAGAAGAAGATCGCACTCGTCGTGATGAAGCAGAAGTACGCAATGCCGGAGATTCACTTGTGTATCAAACTGAAAAATTTATCGCCGATAACGCAGAGAAATTTGCCGAAGGTGAATTAGCCGCCAAAAAAGTTGAAGTTGAGGCTGCCCTAGTTGACCTGAAGAAAGTGTTAGAAGGAAATGACAGTGCAGCGATCAAGGCTGAAACCGAAAAAGTAGCCAAAATCAGTCAGACATTAGGTGCGGCTATGTACGCAGCGGCTGCTGCGGAAGCTCCTAAAGCTGATGACGGCGTGGAAGATGCTGAGATAGTTGAAGAGGTATGAGTGATTCAGTAGTAACAGAGGAAAGTGGAGTCGATGAAAATGCCGACTCCACTGAATCACAACAACAAACTCAAGAAAGCACAAAAAGTGCCGAAGAGGTGTTAACTGAAGATTTACAGCGCCTGCAAGCTGATTATTCGAATTACCGGAAACGGGTTGATCGAGATCGAGCCGTGGCTTATGAATTAGCTGTTGCATCTGTACTAAATGAGTTGCTGCCAATTATTGACGATTTAGATCGCGCGCGGACGCATGGTGAATTAGAGGGTGGTTTCAAATCAGTAGCAGACCAAATTGAAAACGCTGTAGCAAAAATTGGCTTAGTTAAATTTGGAGAAGCAGGAACACTTTTTGATCCACAAATTCACGAAGCCTTAATGCATTTAACTTCTAGTGAAGTGAGCGAAGTAACTGCAACAGAAATTTTGCAAAAAGGATACAAATACAAAGAACGCGTTTTACGCCCTGCACGCGTAACCGTGACAGATCCAGAATAGTCGAGCAGATTTAAGTGGCCGCCAAAGATCTTTATGAGAAAGACTTTTATGCGATCCTTGGTGTGGACAAGAAAGCAGATGCCGCAACCATTAAAAAGGAGTACCGAAAAAAAGCCCGAGAGTTTCATCCAGATAAAACTAAAGGCGATAAAACTTTAGAAGAACGTTTTAAAGCAGTTTCTGAAGCGTATGACATTCTCTCCGATGATAAGAAACGTGCTGAATATGATCAAGCACGATCTTTATTTCAACAAGGTGGAATTCCTGGTGCTGGATATGCTGGTGATTTTAACGCTGGAGGTTTTGGTGACCTTGGCGATATTTTTGGAAATCTATTTGGTGCAAATCAAAGACGAGGCCCACGTCGTGGACAAGATTTGCAAGCAAACGCCACCATCTCTTTTCGTGAATCAATAGCCGGAACCACACTTTCTTTTTCAGGGCAAGCGGGACAAGGTGGACCGGTCACTGCTCGAGTACCGGCTGGGATAACTGATGGTGCGCGGATTCGGATAAAAGGTAAAGGAGTACTAGGCGAAGCTGGTGCTGGAGATTTATTTATTACGGTAAATGTGCAAGGTCACCCGATTTTTTCTAGACGTGATGATAATTTATTAATTACATTGCCAGTAACTTTTACTGAGGCAGCATTAGGTGGGGATGTGAATGTTCCGACACTAAGCGGGGAAGAAGTAACGCTTCGTTTACCTGCTGGAAGTGCAAATGGGAAAACCTTGCGGGTAAAAGGTCGCGGTGTTGTTCGTAAAGAGGGAACTGCCGGAGATTTATTAATAACTATTGAGATCACTGTTCCGCAGCGTATTGATGGGAAAGCAAGAGCCGCACTTGAAGATTACGCAGCCGCCACAAAAGGCGCGGATCCAAGAGTTGATTTCATTAAGACGGCCCGCTCATGAACGATCAACCAGAGCTCAATGGAGTAAGCGAAGAACTTCCGGTTTATGTGATTTCAATTGCGGCAGAACTTGCCGGAATGCATCCGCAAACTTTGCGGCAATATGACCGGCTTGGTTTAGTTTCCCCTGGGCGTGCAGTTGGGCGTGGCCGCAGATACTCACTACGCGACATTTTGGTTTTACGTAATATTCAAAAACTGGCGAGTAATGGGATAAATCTTGCTGGCATCTCAAAGATTATGGAACTTGAAGCTACCGTTACACAACTTGGTGATGAGGTCGCTCAGTTACGAGTTGAGGTAGATGCGCTGCTGCTGGCTAATCCCCCTAAGGGGCTTGCCATACGTGAAAAACAGAACATGGTCATTTGGAGTGATGAAAATAAATAGGATTACCCCATGAATTCACGCGAGGGGCTGTTAGCCGAAATCAAAAGCAAAGCAGTTGTCCACGGGAAAGTAATTCTTTCCTCAGGTAAAGAAGCCAATTACTATGTTGATCTGCGCCGAGTAACACTTGACGCAGTTGCAGCACCATTAGTTGGTGAAGTGATGCTTGATTTAACTGCTGATTTAGATTTTGACGCCGTTGGTGGATTAACTCTTGGCGCAGATCCAGTAGCAACAGCGATGTTGCACGCAGCTGCAAAACGCGGCCGCCAGTTAGATGCTTTTGTAGTTCGCAAAGCTGAGAAACAACATGGTTTACAGCGCAGAATTGAAGGCCCTGATGTAAAGGGACGCCGAGTTCTTGCGGTTGAAGATACTTCTACAACTGGCGACTCAGTTCTAACTGCAGTTGAAGCGCTAAAAGAAGCAGGCGCGATTGTTGTTGCAGTTGCAGTAATAGTTGATCGTGGCGCCGGTCCAAAAGTAAGTGGTGCAAATCTTAAATACTTAACTGCATACACTTTAAGTGATTTAGGTTTAGCCTAATTTCGGTGTAATCCCTATTATTTTTCTTCGATCCAGAAGTATTGCAGATTGATGTGTCAACTTTTTACTCATCTCCCCCCAAGCAGGGGATGCATCTGCGTCATCAGAAATGAGCAATCCACCAACCTTCAATTTTTGAGTAGCCAATGCAAACTCCATACGTTGCCAGGTAGTTCCATGATCAGCATCATGGATCCAAAGATCGGTTTCAGGAATATTTTTTACAGTATCCGCTAACTCGTCAGGGGCTTTTTTTAAATTTAACAAATGAAAGTGCCAGTTTTTTGCATTAGGAAAAAGATCTGCGCAACCAGATAATACATCAAAGGAGTGCAAAACTCCACCAGTGTGATCGAGGGCTGAAAGTGCAACTCCGGTAGAAATCCCATTTGCAACACCAGTTTCAACTACTAATTTTAATTCTTTAGCTCTGATTAGAGAGTAAATTAATTGACACAACATTGCCTCTGAATTCCATCTTTCACTTGCAATTTTTTTGTTATTAAGTGCAACTTGTTGTTCCCAAACAGAGTACCCCTCATCAAAATATTTCTCACAGGCATTTGGAATCAATTTTTGATCTATAAGTTCCAGCAAATTCATAGCAAAGAAATTATTTTGTTGCGAGAGCCACGATAGGCTAACGCCTTTCGCGTAGCCAATTTTGAGCAATTCAAGTCGATCAAAAAGCGGATATCTCATTACATCCCTTTCTTCTTTGCCTTAATAATTTCGATTGCAATTGGAATAAAACTTATCACGATTACCAATCCAATTATCGGCAATAAGTATTTATCAACTGAACCCTTAACTTTTTCACCCAAGACGTACCCAAGTAATAAAACGGAATCAGTCCAAATAACTGCACTGATGAAATTCAATAAAGTGAATTTTCTGATTTCTAAATTCAAAATTCCATATAGCGGCGAAATCAATGTTCGAATGATTGGAATAAATCTTCCCAACATCATGGCTTTAAAAGGCCCATACTTATGTAGCCATTCCTCAGCGTGCTGAACTTTCGCTGCTGAAAAAATTTTGCCATCAGGGCGATTGAAAAAATCTCGACCAAACCGTCTACCAAAAAGAAAGCCGGTTTGAGTACCTAAAAATGCGGCGATTGGTGAGAGCACTAGTAATAGTGGGAGCGAGAGTTGAACCCCCACGGCGCTTAGAGCCGATCCCGAGGCGGCGACCCCAGCTACAAAAAGCAGTGAATCCCCAGGCAGGACTAGCCCAATCAATAACCCAGTTTCAGCGAAAAGTGCGCCTAAAACCCCTAGTAAGCCCAGGGTAGAAATGATCTGTTGCGGGTCGAAGATTCCCATGGGTTGAGATTAGCGCGTTAATTATCGCCGGAGTCAAAGGTGTGAAAAGATGGGGCGTAAGCCTCGGGTCGTACTTCTAGCAAGTAACCCAGATTTACACCTTTACCAAGTGAGTTGTGAAGACCGAGGAGTGAAAATGCCAATAGCCAGTCCTGAGATTTATAACCAGATGTTAGATCGGGCAAAATCAGGTGCATTCGCTTACCCGGCAATCAACGTATCGTCATCTCAGACACTTATCGCAGCGCTTCGTGGTTTTGCCGAAGCTAAATCAGATGGAATTATTCAATTCTCTTGGGGTGGTGCTGAGTACGCATCTGGTTCAACTGTAAAACATATGGTTGACGGAGCAGTTGCGCTCGCCGAATTTGCTCACATCGTCGCAAAAAATTATCCAGTAAATATTGCTTTGCATACTGATCATTGCCCAGCCGAAAAACTTGATGGGTTTATGCGCCCATTACTTGATTTTGGAATTGAAAGAATCAAATCAGGTAAAGCTCCGCTGTTTCAATCACATATGTGGGATGGATCAGCAGTCTCTTTAAGTGAAAATATGAAGATAGCAAATGAGATGCTCGATAAATCTGTCGCAGCAAAAACAATTCTTGAATTAGAAATTGGTGTAGTTGGTGGTGAAGAAGATGGCGTAGAGGCAAAACATGATGCGAAACTTTATTCACACCCAGAAGATGCTTTGTTAACAGTTGAAACACTTGGATTAGGTGAACGCGGAAGATATTTGCTAGCCGCAACATTTGGAAATGTTCATGGAGTTTACAAGCCTGGCAATGTTGTTTTACAACCAAAGATTTTAAAGACACTTCAAGATGCAGTCGTTGCTAAAAAAGGTTTAGCTGCAGGGTCAAAACCATTTGATTTAGTTTTTCATGGTGGATCAGGATCGTTGCTAAGTGAGATCCGCGAAGCCCTTGATTATGGTGTTGTGAAAATGAATATTGATACTGATACCCAATATGCATTTACCAGACCTGTGGTCGATCACGTAATGAAAAATTACGACGGCGTACTTCGGATAGATGGAGAAGTTGGGAATAAAAAAATGTACGACCCACGAGCCTGGGGCAAACAAGCAGAAGCAGGAATGGCCGCTCGTGTAGTTCGCGCATGTGAAGATCTTCGTTCAACCGGTACTTCCTTAATCGCATAATTCGCTAAACCTATATTTCGAAGAGAAAGGCAATAAATGCCAGCAATAGTTCTTGTCGGTGCGCAGTGGGGCGATGAAGGAAAAGGCAAAGCCACCGATTTACTCGGAGATACCGTCGATTATGTAGTGCGATATCAAGGCGGTAATAACGCAGGACACACTGTTGTAATTGGTAGCGAAAAATATGCACTCCACTTATTGCCATCAGGAATTCTGAGCCCAAATGTTGTGCCAGTAATCGGTAATGGAGTTGTAATAGATCCTGCCGTTCTCTTAGAAGAAATACGTGCACTTGATTCCAGAGGAATTAATACTTCGAAATTAGTAATCAGTACTAATGCCCACTTAATTACTCCGTACCACCGCACAATTGATAAAGTTTCTGAAAGATTTTTAGGCAAAGCAAAGATCGGTACAACTGGTCGTGGAATTGGTCCTGCGTATGCTGACAAAATAAGTCGAATTGGCATTCGGGTTCAAGATTTGTTTGATCGCTCTATCTTGGAACAAAAATTAGAAGGCGCCCTACATGACAAAAATCAAGTTTTAACAAAAGTCTTTAATAGAAAAAATATGGCAGTGGCAGAGATTTTAGAAGAGTACTTGGCGTATGCTGAAATTTTGCGACCATATATTGCAGATACTTCGTTGTTACTTGATAAAGCATTGAAAGCTGGCAAAACAGTTTTGCTTGAAGGATCACAAGGAACTTTGCTAGATGTAGATCATGGAACATATCCATTTGTAACTTCTAGCAATCCAACAGCCGGCGGAGCTT
>SHVK01000003.1 GCA_009694285.1 Candidatus Nanopelagicaceae bacterium
CTACCCATTGAGTTAACTGCCTCAATAATTTCACTTTCATCAGCGATTCCAACTAAAGCATAAAAATCTGATAACGCTACAAGCATCTCCGGTTTATGATTTGCATCTGAGAATAGTTCAGGGGTTTTATTTACTTGAGATTTATTTGGATGAACTTGCAAAGACAAACTCTCTGCTACTGCCAAAATTTTTGCTAGAACTGGGAGGCTTCCATTTGGAAAATCTCCAAACCACAACTCTGCTTCAGGCTGCCTACTATTTTCAGCTCCCCGATTGCCCGCTAATACTGAATAAGATCCCCAGGCATAAGTTTTCACAACTCCGTTAAGTTGTTTAATTTCACTCATCTCAGATTTATACCTAATTAACGTTTTCGCGCTTGATCAATAAGTAAAACTGGTATTCCATCTTGAATTGGATAAGCAAGCGGACATTTCACGCAAAGTAATTCAGAATTAATCTCCTCTAGAGGGGCGTGACACTCAGGACAAGCTAGCACCGCTAATATCTTTTGATCGATACTCATTTACTCATCCCGTTCTACTTGTTTAATTAACTTACTTGAACTTACTTTAAACTAGCAATCAATTCCAAAACCTCGTCCCGGATAGAGACCATTATTGCACCAGTGTCCCCCTCAACGTTTAACCGTAGAAGTGGTTCTGTATTTGACCCTCTTAAGTTAAACCACCATTTTTCAGTAATGACCATTAACCCATCCAACTCATCAATTTCTAACAGATCAGCATGATTGAGATAATGGGATTTAATTTTTGAAATAACTGCTTGGATATCAGGAACTTTGGTGTTTATTTCTCCACTTTGCACATATTTTGCATATGGTGCCAATAGTTGCGACAAAGTTGTTCCCTGCTTTGCAGATCCAAGAGCTGCCAATGTATGAAGAGCAGCTAATGCTCCCGAGTCGGCGCCCCAAAACTCCTCAAAATAGAAGTGGCCGGAGTGCTCCCCAGCAAAGACCGCGCCAGATTCAGCCATCATCGCCTTAATAAATGAGTGACCGACTCGACTACGAAGTGGAGTGCCACCGTTAGCTGAAATTACCTCTGGAACTATTCGTGATGAAATTAGGCTATAAATAACCTTCGCTCCTGGATGTTTAGCAATTTCGCGTTGTGCAATGAGGGCACTTAATAAAGATGGATCAACGACATCCCCTTTTTCATCCACTAAGAAACAGCGGTCAGCATCTCCATCAAATGCAAGACCTAAATCTGCCTGGTTTGATCGCACGCTAGCCTGCAAATCAACCAAATTGGCGGCATCAATGGGATTCGCCTCATGATTTGGAAAAGATCCATCCAATTCAAAAAACATTGGAATAACCTCTATTGGCAAATTAGCAAAAATTTTCGGAGCCGTATGCCCGGCCATTCCATTTCCTGCATCAATAACAACTTTTAAGGGTTTAATGTTTCGGCAATCAACTAAGTCATTTAAGAATTTTGCATATTCGACTAGCAAATCTTGAGAAATAACTTTGCCTTTTTTGTCTTTATCTGAATTTGCATAATTTCCACTTAATAAAACGTCACGAATGAAATTTAAACCAGAATCTCGACCGATTGGTTTAGCAAATGCCTGGGCCATCTTAATTCCATTGTAAGGGGCCGGATTATGACTTGCGGTAAACATTGCTCCAGGCATTTTTAATCTACCGGTAGCAAAATAAAGTTGATCTGTTGAAGAAAGACCAATATTAATTACATCAGTTCCTTGTAAATTTACTCCCTCGCTAAATGCCCTTACTAATTCGGGAGATGAAGGTCGCATATCGTGACCAACTACAATGCATTCACTTTTCACTAGCATTGCAAATGCTTGACCAACATCAAAAACAAAATCTGGAGTTAAATAATTTTCTACTAGGCCTCGGACGTCGTATGCTTTTATAATCTGGTCGATGAAACTTAATTCATATTTCATAACTTTAATCCGATGGGAGTGCGCGCAAATGTCCTCGACGGCCAAGTGATGGATGAATCACTTCTTTTTGCGGCGAAGCCACACTGCGCACTGCTTCAGCAATCGCAAGTAGATCATCATGAGTTGGGCCAGTTGAATACTCTTCCGCCGCTAATTTAATTAACTCCCATCCACGTGGTGGGGTCAGTTTTTCTCCATGAACATGGCAAAGGTCATAATTATGTGGTTCGGCAAATGTTGCTAGCGGTCCCAGAACTACTGTTGAATCTGCATAGATATAAGTCAAAGTCGAGACTGCTGGTTCACTACATCCCATTTTGGCGCAGCGTCGCACAGATGGTCTAGATGGGCGCGAAGAGCGAGTCGGCACAGTCGGCACAGTGGGATCAGTACGAGACATGTCTATAAGGTAGTCGTTTTAATTAAGAGAGTTTGGGATTGGCGCGATAAATAAAGTTAAAATTATTTTCTTGGAGTCAAAACTTCGCTATCTGAAATTGGAAGTGCCGAGCGCTCAATTGCCGTAACTGGCCTAATCGCCATTACTGAGACTCCTTGAGAATCCAACACTGAAAAACTCGCATATACCGGTTTAGCCCCAGGAATTATTCGAATTGAGATTATATTGGCCGGGATTTTCCACGTATCGATTCCAGCCAAATTTTTCCGAGTTACTTTCTTCCGATTACTTGTTGTTTCTACAACTACAGAATTCTCTTCTGTATAAACATTAAGATTCATACCAATCGCAGGCACAGTTATTGCTTCGATAGTTTGAGCGTTAATTGCTTCACTTCCAGAACTCCAAGCGAAATCAGAGAGTGATCCCTTTACGCTCGAAAAAACTGATGCAATTATTGGTTCGGTTGCATCAATCTGCAAAGCAAAAAATCTGCCTGAAGGTAAAGATGAGAATGGGAGTTGGACAACTTTGCCAGCAGGAACTCTTAACTCTGCTAAACCGACAGGTGAGTAAACCCCAGATTTTGCTAAATAAGTAACTTTCACTACGGCATCTGCTTCCCCTGGTACGAGTAACCGTAGAAATTGTGAGTCAACCTTTTGAGTTTTACTTTTTCCAATCACCGAAGTGACAAATACTTTCTTATTTGGTGCCGCAGTTGGTGTAACGAAATCTCCACCTAATTTTGCAAGTCCTTTTTTCCGCTCATCAAACAAAACAGCTGAAAATCTTCCAGCTCTAGCAATTAAATGAAAAGCTAAAAACTTTTTATTAGTAATCAATGAGTTTAGTTGGACTATTCGGGTGCTCTGTGCTGAAATGACTAAACTTTGATTACTTTCTTTCCCATCTTCGCTCCAAATTTCTAAATCTATAACCGCTTTGCTTCGATTTGGATTTACAAATTGAAAATATCCAATACTGGAGATCGTAGACATTCCACCCAAAACCCATTTTTCGCTGATTGCCGGTGTGCACTGAGCCAGAGCGATCCAACTTTGCGGTTTTACAGATACTACTAGAGGGCTTGCACCCAACCCTTCTATCTCTTTTGCATAACTCCCCATACTGATGGAAGAAGTTTTTAGGGTTTTAAATTTCCTTTCTCCCTTTTTTACAGTTACTACCCCCCGCTTTTTGGCCGATAGGTACACAACCGAATTAACTCCAGAAGGTTCTGATGGGCAAATCGTTGGTGAAATATTTTCGCTATATTTTCTGATCTCTGGCTTTGCCGAAAGAAGTTGCGAAAGAAGTACGATAAAAATAGCCGCAATTGCAATCGTTTGCAGCCGGTTGGTCCTTATTTCCTTGAGTTTAATCATCTGGCTAACTCAATATCTGATAGTTCTGATCTCTTTCTTCCGCGTGGAAGGGCAAAAAATATGATTAACCCAATTGTCAATAATTGTAAGGAAATTCCGGCTCTCTGCAGCGGTCCATCATGTATTAACAATGCATCACCGGGGGCTTCGACTTTAAATTTTGTTAACCCCTCTCCCGTTTTTTCTGCTTTTACAAACTGCCCATCCACCA
Organism: Candidatus Nanopelagicaceae bacterium; assembly: GCA_009694285.1. Taxonomy (GTDB): domain Bacteria; phylum Actinomycetota; class Actinomycetes; order Nanopelagicales; family Nanopelagicaceae; genus UBA3012. The sequence continues at coordinate 3,947 of SHVK01000003.1, forward strand.
CCAATCGCCAACCATCACTAAAACGCTCTGCAAGTAAGACCTCGCCGGCCTTTGGAATTTTAAAATTTGCTGAAATTCGATTAGATGCAAGTGCAATTGGCTCTGCGTCAGCGCTAATAAATTTCACCCGAGCAGAATTTCCGGCTATCTTCCAAAGCACTCCATCTTTTGTGGCCGATAATCTTACTAATCCCCCTACACCATCTATTTTGCGTGCTACTTCTTTGTCCACTGGCTCATTTAAGAAAATATATCTAACGCCATAATTTGCTAGTTGTTCTGTTGGTTGTTCTCCTGCACCATCAACAATTTCTGAAACGATTTTAGAAATAACTGGTTCCTCTTTATACATTAAATCCATTTCACCAAAATAAAGATCACGCTCTCGCAACAAAGCGTATGAAACGCTGGTGCCAAGATCAGTTTGTTGGCTTTGTAATATTAAAGTTCGAGATCTTTCTTCCCCGGCAGTAGCAGCTGCTACGAAAGGTGGAATTATTTGCAAGTTTCCGGCTCGTGTCGGGCTATCAGCTCCGGGCAAAATCCACCAAACCGAAAGTGCGAGTGTGGAATAAATTGCAACAGTTGAAAGAATTACAGTTGAGATGTGTCTATATCCGAAATTTGAGTTTTGTAATCGGTAGACCAAGCCATTTAGCATTGTGGTTAGTGCAAATATGCCAAAAAAATTGGCTAAGACCAAGAAAGCCCCCGGCCAAACTCTGGCTTGCAATGAATCTCCATTTGCATGTATTGCAATCGCCATAAGAATTGCACTAAAACTAGTTGAAAGTAAAGTAAATCCACCTAACAGGACTGCATGTGAAGAGCGGAGTGCAATTAAGCCCACTAAAGCCACTATCCCTAAAATAAATATTGGTGGCGATCCTATGCCGCCGGGATTACCGATTAAGACTTGCCATGGTTGGCCGACTTCATTGCTAATTCCACTTTCCATTAGCCACTTGGTGGGATGCATGAGTGCATTAGTAGACCAAGGGGCAAGCGCTCCGATGCTTGCAAAAGTTACTACCCCGAATTTTTGAAGACGTTCATAAAAAATATTTGAACGCCATTTTGAATTAAGGATCAAGAAAATCATTGAACCTAAGCCAATTATGAAAAATGGTGGGCTAAATGAAACTAATAATGCAAACAGACCACTTAAAAATGCAATTCTTCTCCAGCGTAAATTTTCAGGATTATGTATCTGTCTTGCACTGATTGCACACAGCGGTAAAAATATTATAAAAAGCAAAGTACCGATCCGACCTGTAGAAATTGAAGTAATCATTAATGGATTCAATGCAAAAAGTAATGCTCCAAGTGCAGAGTTTCCTTTTGATAAATTTCGATCTCTTAGAAATGCAAAAAAAGATGCTGCTGCTAATACTGGGCCAAATAAAAATATGATCGTTACCAGTAGGGATACGTTTCCAAAAGTAATAAGCGAAAGAAATGACAACAGCGGAAGTATTGGTAATGCTGGAGTGTTTGTACCTAGAGCTACTGCATGCCAAGAATCGCTGTAGATCCTCATTAATTCACTAGCGCTTGTAGGCATCTGAAGTAATGTTCCACCAGATATTTCTCCAAGTCGGTTTCTTCCAGCTATTAATGAGATAAAAGTTAATGAAATTAAAAGTATTGGAAGCGGCCTAATTAAAAGACGCAAAGATTTAGGTTGACTTTCAGAGTCCACTAAATCCGCATCATCATTTATCGGTTCGGTAATCACCGTAGTGGGTGTGCTATCAGTGCGTCTCAATACCAAATCGCGCAAATTTTCTAATGGAATAATCACCTGATCTCGCCACGGAGCAAGGAATGGTCGCACAACTCGGGATGGAAGCAACCGGGTTAACTTGCGGCGTTTTCTAGCTTTTCTAAGAATATCTAGGCGCGAAAAATTAAGCGCAATCGCGGCAATCTCATCTAATGCGTATCCAGGTAATTTTGCTAATAGGTAACCTGTCGCTCTTAAAATTGCGGTAAATAGCAACCGAAGTGAAATCCACGGCAAAATCCATCGTGGTGCATTAACTAAAAGTACGTAAGCTGCATGTCTGCGATCTAACAGATGTGGTCGATGAAGTGGTGCACCTTCTACATCAACTTCGCGCCGTTCTGTTGCGGCGGCTTCGGCATGGTAAACAACTGAATCGGTTACACAAATAACTGAATATCCAGCAACATGTGCGCGCCAACCAAGGTCGATATCATCTCTAAACAAAGTTAGATGTTGATCGAATCCGCCTAACTCCTCAAAGAGGTCTCGGCGAATTAGAGCACCCGCGGTACTGACTGAAAGTACATTTCGAATTCCATCATGTTGACCTTGATCTCTTTCGCGCGGTTCAAGGCCAGTCCAACGCGCGCCATTTACTCCAATACTTATTCCAACTTCTAATAAATGACCGCGGTCCTTCCAACCACAAATCTTTGGGCCTGCAATACCGACCTGCGGGCGTTGGCTTACCGCTTCAAGTAATGCGGCGAGCGCACCTGGAGCAGGAGCGCAATCATCATGCAATAACCAGAGCCACTCATCTGAGCCGTCACCGCAGTCACCACCGCTTTTGCTGCCAATCTCAGGGAGAGTTTCAACTGCGATCGCGACGGCTTCACCAAAACCACGTTCACGCTCTAACTCAATTAACGGCAAGCCAGAGTTGGTAATTAATTGACGTGAAGAATCCAATGATCCGGTATCTGCTACAACTACTTGATTTGCTGGTCTGGTTTGTGAAGAGATCGCAGCCACAACCTCAGGAAGCCAGCGGGCACCATCATGGGTTACCAAAATCGCGGTAACAGTTAAATCTGGATAAGTCTTATCTGGTTCGGGCGCCAGTAGCCCCTCTGGAGTACTCATAACAACCCCACCTTACGGTGCTGGCTTACTGTGCGGTAATCAGAACAGCGAGCCCAATATTAAGCTGGACGGCGCTTAAGCCGGCGTCTTTCCCGCTCAGATAGACCGCCCCAGATCCCAAAACGCTCATCATGAGCGAGGGCATATTCAAGGCATTCGGTACGGACTTCACAGGAGAGACAGACCCGCTTTGCTTCACGGGTTGAGCCTCCTTTTTCCGGAAAGAAAGCTTCAGGGTCAGTCTCGGCACATAGTGCGCGCTCCTGCCAACCTAGTTCAACTGAATCATTATTGGCATCTCCCGAGATTGAAAGTAGTTGCGCCATAGCTAATCCCCTTAAAGTTTTGCCCACGGTAAATGAGCAACTAAGGATAATTACACGCGTGTAACTCTCTTTCGTCAAGTCGGAATGGTGCGAATTTGAGGATCAATATTTAAAAAAGCGAGATTTCTTGCCGCAAAATCGTATTTTCGGCGATTTTTTCCCCATCTGCTAGGACAGATCCAAATATTTGGGCAGAATCTCCGACTTTTACCAAGCGCCCTAAAATTGAATTTTTAATTTGGGAGTTGGCAGCAATTTGTGATCCCGAACTAATTATCGAGCCGAAAATTTCGACACCTGCTGCTACGGTAACCAAATCTCCGATAGTCGTTCCACCGGAAATTTTTGCGGTTGCATCGATTGTGGCAGTTGGTGAAATTACGCAATCCTTAATTTGATTTACAACAGCAGGTGATGAGATTTTCCTAAGTACTAAATCACGCGATGCGGTTAGCAATGCCTGCGGAGTACCAACATCTAGCCAATAAGAGTTATCGATGAAGCCACGGATATTTGCGCCACTTTTTAACAGCTGTGGAAAAGTTTCGCGTTCGACGCTCACTACTTTGTTTGCCGGAATTTGATCAATTATTGACCGTTTAAATATATAACAACCAGCATTTATTAAATCAGTAACCGGATTTTCCATTTTTTCCAGAAAATCCAAAACTTGTCCAGATTGATCACACGGCACGCAGCCATAAGCCCGGGCATCTTTTACTTGAGTTAAGTACAAAGTTACATCAGCATCTGAATTTTCATGAGCCTTAATTTGACCAGGCAAATCATGACCACTCAGGACATCGCCATTAAAAATCACTACAGCCGAATTTGGTGGACCCGAAAGGAATTCCGCCGCATTTCGAATCGCCCCACCTGTACCCAAAGCGCTTTCTTCAACTGCATAAATCAATTCCACTCCAAAATCTGATCCATCACCAAAATAATCAGTAAAAGTTTGCGCTAAATAAGATGTTGCCAAAATAATTTTATTTATCCCGGCGGCTTGAGCTTGCGCGACCTGGTGGGCGATAAAAGGCACCCCGCCAACCGGAAGCATCGGTTTGGCAATCGCATCAGTTAGTGGAGCTAATCGAGTACCTCGACCACCCACAAGTAAAATTGCTTCACCTTTTTTATCGCTTTTATCGCTTTTATCGCTTTTATCGCTCATAAATTAATTCGCTTTACTTTCAATTAATCTTTTCACTGCGGAAGTTATGTGCGTATCAGTTGAGGTAAGTGCAACTCGTAAATGTTTTGCACCCTTCTCGCCATAGAAAATCCCTGGAGTTGCCAATATTCCAAGCTCTGCCATCCAAGCAACATCGGCCCAGCAATCATTGCCGCGCGTTACCCACAAATAGAGGCCAGCTTCAGAGTGATCAACCTCAAAACCAACATTTAGTAGAGCAGATTTGAGCATCTCACGGCGAGCGCTGTATCGCTCTCGTTGACCAACCACATGATCGCGATCATTTAATGCTGCCGTCATCGCATGCTGGATTGGAAGTGGAAGCATCATTCCAAGATGTTTGCGAAGTTCCCGAATTGTGGCAATTATTTTTGGATCGCCGGCAATAAGTGCTGCCCGGTATCCCGCTGCATTTGAACTTTTCGAAAGTGAATGAACACTTAACAACCCGGTGTAATCACCATCAGCCACAGTTAAAATTGATTGCGGGTCTGCATCCCAGCCAAAATCTATATAACACTCATCACTTGCCACCGTAACCCCACGAGCACGAGACCAAGAAATAATTTTCCGCAATAGTTCTGGTGAGCTCACTTGCCCAGTCGGATTTGATGGAGAGTTAATCCAAACTAAATCTTCTGGATCTAACTCTGGCCATGAATCTGGATCTAGTGAAACTGGAATCACTTTTGCGCCAGCAACCAATGCACCAACGGCATAAGTTGGGTAAGCAACTTCTGGGATTATTACTTTTTTTGCCTCAAGAAATGTTGGCAGCCAACCGACTAACTCTTTCGAACCGATAGTTGGTAATACATCAATTTTATTTTGATCGGTCGCATCCGAAATTTTTAATCGTTTGCTAAGCCACCCACGCATCGCATCTCGAAGTTCAGTTGTGCCAATTGTCGTCGGATATCCAGGTGCGTTGCTCGCAGCCTTTAATGCCTCTTGCATGATTTCTGGTGTTGCATCTACCGGAGTTCCAATTGAAAGATCGACGATTCCCTCTGGGTGTTCGCTAGCCCGCTGTTTATAAGGAGCGAGGGCATCCCATGGGAAATCCGGAAGTTTCATTACTCGTTCGACTGCGCGGGTGGAGCTGCTGCCTTAACCAATGGATGGTCAGTTGGAGTTAAACCCACTTTTGCCGCTCCTCCAGGTGAGCCAAGTTCAACAAAAAACTCTTCATTTGCGGCTGTGTACTCTTTCCAGGCTCCTGGAACATCATCTTCATAATAAATAGCCTCTACCGGACAGACCGGCTCGCAAGCACCACAATCAACGCACTCATCAGGTTGGATGTAAAGCATGCGGTTGCCTTCATATATGCAATCAACGGGACACTCTTCAATGCAAGATTTGTCTTTGATGTCGATACATGGTGCGGCGATTATGTAGGTCACTTACTTCCTCTTGTTTCTCTAGCGGTCTACCTATTAGCGGTCTTGGCCATAATTCTACTGTCTACTATTACCTCTATCTTCAATTAAGTGCCAGCCCGAATATTAACCATCGGAAGGGGGCGGAGGTGGTCGTAGTTGTCTGAAATAAGTGCTGCTCTAACTCCTGCAGTTCCTCCACCTTCTCCAGGGCCAGTAGGTGCCCGGGTTTCAATACGGCTACAAATGCCCGGTGAGGATGGCTATCACGACCTGCTCGGTTACCTTGAAGCCGGGAATTTAGTGCGGCGTAAAGATGGTACTACTACCAACTTTGATCCGGCACATGTTGTTGCTTGGCGGCAAGTTCCCATTTCGCCCACTACGCGTAGCAGTGCATTTGATATTGAATCATTAGAAAAAATTGCTCAACAAAATTGGATGCCTGAAAAGATTGAAGAGATTGGCCAATGGCAACTACGGAGCAACAAAGGTTTTTCTTTTCGGGCAAATTCAACACTTCCACTTGGCGGAAAAGGATTTGGTGCCCCTGGGATTGAATTAACGCAAGCGATCTCTCGGGTAATTGATTTCTACTCAGATTTAAAACAACCGGCAATATTTCAAATTCTTCCATCAATCCATCAAGAGTTAGAACGAAGTATTGCGGCGTTAGGGTTCAGATCAAAAGGTGAGGTTCGATTTGAAACCATAAGGATTGAGAATGCGGTAATCCCTGATTTAAAAGATTTGGAAGTGCGGATTAGCGATCATCCGACAGATGAGTGGCTTGATTTACATGCCGATACTGCAGTAGGGGCGGAGTTGATGCTTAGAACTCCTTCAAAGTATTTGCATCTCTACGAACAATCAGAGCTTGTAGCGACTAGCCGTGCAGCATTCACTGAAGATTGGGCTGGCATCTCACGGGTTAGAGTAAAACAAGAAAAGCAAGGGCAAGGTATGGGCAGAAAAATCATGCTGGCTACAGTGAATGAAATTGAGAGCAATGGAGTTGAACGTGCATTTCTTCAAGTGGAATCTGAAAATGTAAATGCTCTAGCTATCTACCACTCAATTGGATTTAGTTTGCACCACTACTTAAATTATTCAATACTTGAAAATTAATTTCCTTCTCCACGTTGAACTTTTAGAGAGGGATTCATCCATTTCGCCTCGGGATTTGTGCAAATCACGCGATCTTCTGGGATATAACGTGTTCGATATTTTTCTCGCTTAAATTCAATACCTTCTTTTTTCAAGATGCGATCAACTGTAATCGAAAATCCATCTACTCCTTCTTGGAAAATGCAGTCGATCGAATCCTCTTCATAGATTTCATGTTTAACAAAATTAATTCTTGGCCCACTTTCAGTATCTATCTCCACAAATTTTGTTCCGTAAATCGAAACTGTTACCGAAGATTTCGTAAATGAGGTATCAACAAAAATCGGGTGGCCCGAATTATTTTTAAATTTTACGTCCACATTTGGCCAGGCAACAGTTGATTCGCGTCCGGCCGGATATCGAGAGATATAAAAACTATGAGGTTTATGTTGGACAAGTTCTAAACCACTAAACCATGCAGCATTCCAAGTAGTAGTTGCTACTTGTGAAACTCCCCCGCCAAGGTCTTTTTTGAAAACACCATTATCAATCATGATTCCTGGAACAAATCCTCGGGCTTCGGTACGTTCACCTACAGCTTTGTTGTAACTAAATATTTCACCAGGTTGCACAATGGTTCCATCCATCCACTGTGCCGCTTTATGAATATTAATCAAGCGGTACTCAGCGTACGGATAATTAGTTGTAAAAGTTCCTATCACATCTTTAATTCCTAAGCCACCAGCCATCTCTGTAGTGACTTTTGCTTTGGCCACTTCAGGAACTACTGATGCAACGCGCAATACGCCCATTTTTGACAGAGCCGGAATGATTGCCTCATTTAACTTTGAATCCGGCACATCACTTCCATCAGATGATGGTTGTACCCGTGGTTTACCATCTTCTATTTTAAAAGATGCGTTGACAGGCTCACGAACATATTTGCTCCAACGCGAACCAACTTGTTGTAAGAAACTTTCCTTCACCCAAATCGGCACCAATTTTCCTGATTCCCCAGAATTAGAAGTGCGGAATTCCAGTGATCCGGCAATCTCCGTTGGGGAAATAACTAGCGGCTGCGAAGATACGTTTAGGGTCAATTGTTCACTTACCGCCTGCCGAGCAAAATCAAGTAATGCGGTCGTATCTTTGACAGATACTTTTGGCTTAACTTTTTTCATCGGCAAGTCAATAACGTTTTTCTTTAACCAATACTTACTAACTATCTTTATTGCTTTTTTTCGATCGATTTCGATGCCAGCTAATGAACTTAAAACTTGTGGCTCTAACTCTTTATAAATTATTGTGGCATCACGTGCGCTTTTAGTGGTTCTAATCTCTAATGGTCGCAGTGCTTTAATAAATTTCACTTTATCTATATTAATTACCGGCTCTAAATCAGTTTTGGAAGTGAGCAGCGAAAATAGATTAATCGGGTTCAATGTGCGCTGTGGTACTTTTTCAAGAGTTGCTATTAAGTCCACTGAAATTCCAGCACTCTTAGGTGAGATCGAAATGCTTGCAGTTTTTGCGGTTAAGTTAATTTTGATTTTGATCATCTTATCCATTTGTAAATTCAAATAATTAATTGCAGAGACTTTTGTCTTTCTGCCAATATCAATTCCCGAAACGCTGACTCCACTAGGAACCCCAGAACCGACTGCGAACCATGCAAGAAGCCAAATTAGAGATAGAGACCCAATTGAAATAATTGTGATCTGAATTTTTCGATTAGGAAATTTCAAACACGTGCTCCAATTCCAATTAGGACAATAAGAAATCCTAGCGTTAAGAGCAGATTCCCAGCTGAATTATTAGAAACCAGCAATTCATCAGAGTTTCCAAATAAGGAAGCTCGCAAAATTATTGATAACCAGCTGATTGCAAAGCCAATTTTTGCGATGCGACTACCAAAGTATTGACCTAATAAATATGTACTTACATATGATCCACTTACCGCGATCAAAATTCCCAATGGGAATCCCCATGCGTGAATTAGTACCGCCAAAATTCCAGTCAATGCCCCAAGCAGTATTCCAACCAAGAACTTCATATTGATACGCCTGAAAAAAGATCAGTCTCGCGACCATCTGCATCAAATGGCTCGCTAACAACACCTTTAGCCAATATGTAGTACTCCACCCCAAAAACTTGCATTCCTAACATATTAGAAAGTGCAAAAAATGGGCCGTCAACTGCTATTTGAGTTGCATGAGCTCTCATCGCTTCCATTTTTTGTGAAACAAATTCGGTCGCATCTACAACAGAGGTCACAAGCTCATCTGGTTTTGCAAATGGAATATCGTCAATCGATTCTGCACCAAAAAATGATGAAGCAGCATCCTTCATGGCATCCATTCCTTGTTGAATTACTGATTTAGGGATGGTGTTCCAGTAAATCTTAGAAATATTCCAAGGAGCAGATGTTCCATAATTTTGATCAGCTGCTAATTCGGCTGATCGCATGGAAACGCGATGCGCTTGTATGTGATCTGGATGGCCGTATCCGCCAAACTCATCATAAGTTATTAAAACCTGAGGTTTAAATTTTCTGATTATTTCTACTAAGTGGGACGCAGCAGTATCTAGAGAAGCACTCCAAAAAACATCTGGTCGATCATTTTGCGGCATTCCCATCATCCCGCTGTCTCGATAATTCATATCTGGAGCTCCCAAAAAGAAATGTTGCAGCTGATTACTTCCAGAAAGTGCACCAAGTGCTTTTCCTAATTCAATTTCACGATGTGGTCCTAGTTGATCATCTTTATCACTAGATAAGTTGGCAAACTCAGGAAGCAAAACTTCCCCTTCTTCGCCCCGAGTGCAGGTAACTAATGCGACTTCAGTCCCTTTGGCGATGTACTTTGCCATCGTTGCGCCATTGTTAATACTCTCGTCATCTGGATGGGCGTGAACCAGCAATAGGCGCGCGCCTGCTGATTTAGCTGATTTAGCTGATTTATCGGGTGAAGGTGCCAAAGACATAAGGGAAAGGGTACGGTCGATTCCTATGAGTGAACTCCCATTTCCACGCCACAGCGCCCGCACGTTGCGTTTTTCACTCGGGGCGCCTCGAAATTTCACCATCTCCCCTGATGGCCAGCGGGTTGTATATGTAAGGAGCGGCTCTGGAACAGACCGTACTGGTCGGCTTTTTGAATTAGAATTAAATAGTAAAAATACCCGCGAGATTGTCAACCCATTTGATCTGCTCAAAAGTGGTGATGAGAAAATTTCAGTAGAAGAGCAAGCTCGTCGTGAACGAGCCCGTGAGGCAGCAGGTGGAATTACAAATTATTCAAATGATTCAAATCTTAAAAAAATTGCATTTGCATTATCTGGAAAACTTTACGTAGCTAATTTAGAAGATGGAAAAGTTTTGCAATGGCCCGCACAAGAACCAGTTATTGATCCGCAATTTGCTCCGGATGGCAGCGCTGTTGGATACATCAACCCTTCTGGTGAAATGCGATTGAGTGATGGAGTAAGTGATCGAGCAATTTTCTCTCCTGAAAAAGCAGATGTTTATTATGGGCAAGCTGAATTTGTAGCAAGTGAAGAGATGGACCGGATGCATGGTTTTTGGTGGAGCGCAGATAGTAAATATTTAATTGTTGAAAGATTTGATGAGAGTGGTGTCGAAAAAATTTGGATCAGCGATCCAGCGAATCCTGAAAATGAACCGAGGGCAGTTCGATATCCTAAAGTTGGAACTGCAAATGTTGTTGCATCACTTTTCGCTTATCACCTTGAAAGTAAAAGTAGCCAAGAAATTAAGTGGGCCAAGGAGCATGAGTATCTGGTTTCGGTAAATTCTGGCGCTGTAAATAAACCACCACTACTCATGACCATTGATCGGGCCCAACGGCAAGCTCATATTCGCGCAATAAATTTAAGTGATGGATCCTCAACGGTAATCGCTGAAATGAGCGACCCTGCCTGGATCACACTTGTATCGGGATCTCCACAATGGGGGCCCGCTGGACAATTAATAACAACTTTTGATTCCGCAACAACGCGTCACCTTGCAGTAGATGGAAATGCAGTCACTCCAGACGAATTACAAGTCGATCGGATTGTTCATGTCGATCGGAATGGAATTACTTTCGAAGGAACATTCGAAGCAACTTCACTACATGTCTATTGGTATGGCTGGGGTGGAGAGCTCGAAGAGATTTCTAAGGGTGATGGCGTGCATATGGCGAAAGCAGCTGCAGATACCTTGTTGCTTTTGTCTCGTTCGTTAGATTATTACGGCACGAAAGTAGAAGTTATTCGCGATGGCGCACGAATTGAAATTGAATCTTTTGCCGCAAAACCTGAAGTAGATGCAAAACCTGAATTATTAAATCTCGGAGAACGCGAACTTCGCTCTGCGCTCCTGTTGCCGCAAAACCAAAGTAAATTTCCGCACCAGAATCTGCCTTTATTAGTAGATCCATATGGTGGACCAAGCCACTTACGAAATATCAAAGCGAAAAATGCATTTGCAGAAGCACAGTGGATTGCGAATTTAGGTTTTGCAGTTTTAATCACTGATGGTCGCGGCACTCCAAATCGCGGTCCTGAGTGGGAGAAAGCAGTTTTAAATGATCTTTCCGCCGCCCCGCTTGCCGATCAAGCAGATGCAGTTACTGCACTCTTTCAATTACGTCCAGGTTTGATCGATCCCGAAAAAGTCGGAATCCGTGGTTGGTCATTTGGTGGATATTTAGCTGGTCTTGCGGCACTTCGTCGGCCCGATATTTTTAAGTGCGCGATTATCGGTGCTCCTGTTACTGATTTTAGGTTTTACGACACTTACTACACCGAACGTTTCTTGGGAGCAGTTGCTGATCACAAAAATTATGAGCAATCTTCACTCTTGCCTGATGCGGATAAATTATCGGTTCCGGTAATGATTATTCACGGTCTTGCAGATGACAATGTGTTGGTGACAAATTCACTGCATCTATCGAGTGCATTGCTTGCGGCTGGTAAGCCACATGAAGTTTTACCATTAACCGGAGTTACGCACATGACTTCACAAGAAGTAGTTGCTGAAAATCTGATGCATTTAGAACTAGATTTTTTAATGCGCTCTTTAAAAATCTAAATTTTAGTACTCGGGTAGTGACGGATCAATCTGTTTGACCCAAGCCACTACCCCACCACTTACGTGCGTGGCATCAGCAAATCCAGCAGCTTTTACAACTGCAAGACATTCAGCAGAGCGCACTCCACTCTTGCAATGTAAAACCATTGGACGATCCTGTGGCAATTTTGAAAGAACGGTTCCGTCGATAAATTCTTGTTTTGGTATAAGTACAGAACCTGGAATTCTTACAATCTCAAATTCACTTGGTTCACGCACATCAATTAAAATGAAGTTTTCTTTTTTATCTAATTTACTCTTCAACTCAGTGACGGTGATTGTTGAGCCTGCAACTGCATCGGCTGCTTGAGTAGAAATAGCACCGCAGAAACCTTCATAATCTTCCATCAACGCTTCTTGCGTTGCTTTTGGTCCGCAGATAACACAATTTGGATCTTTGCGGATTGCAACTTTGCGGTAATTCATCTCAAGTGCGTCATAAATCATTAAGCGACCGATTAATGGTTCGCCAATTCCAGTAATTAATTTAATTGCTTCAGTAACTTGGATTGACCCAATGGATGCACAGAGCACACCAAGTACGCCACCTTCGGCACAACTTGGCACCATTCCTGGAGGTGGTGGTTCTGGATACAAGCAACGGTAACAAGGACCATGTTCAGACCAGAACACACTTGCTTGTCCGTCAAAGCGATAAATCGAACCCCAGATATATGGTTTTCCTAAAAGCACACATGCATCATTTACTAGATATCTAGTTGCAAAATTATCCGTGCCGTCAATAATCAAGTCGTACTGTGAAAACAATTCCATTACATTTGAATTATCAAGTCTGGTTTCGTGGATAACAACATTTACATAGGGATTAATCTCAGCAACAGATTCTTTTGCGCTCATTGCTTTACTTTTACCAATGTCACTTTGTCCGTGAATTATCTGACGTTGCAAATTTGATTCATCAACGACGTCATACTCAACAATTCCAAGGGTTCCGACTCCGGCAGCTGCTAAATACATCAATGCCGGCGATCCAAGGCCACCAGCGCCAACGCAAAGCACCTTTGCAGCCATCAAGCGACGCTGACCGGTCATAGCCACATCAGGAATGATCAGATGGCGGCTATATCGGCGAACCTGCTCAACAGTTAGTGGCGGTCCTGGTTCGACGAGCGGGGCGAGCGAATCAACTGGCTGCATGGGCTAATCCTGCCATCTATCGCCAACTACCGTGGCATGTGCCCTAACATCACCTTGTGACTATGACTCCTACCGATCCTTTAGGCGCCAAACAGCGCCTGCCCCGTGATGAGCGCCGGGCCCAGCTGCTGACCGCAGCCCTCGAAGTATTTACCGCCGCCGGTTATCACGCCGCCGCGATGGATGAGATTGCCGATCGCGCCGGAGTAAGTAAGCCAGTTTTATATCAACACTTTCCAAGCAAGTTAGATCTTTATTTGGCGGTTTTGGATCTTCATGTTGATTCACTTGTTTACACAATCCAACGTGCAATTGCCTCAACACATGACAATGCTGATCGCGTGCGCGCAACAGTCAATGCTTACTTTAATTTTATTGAAGAAGAAGGTGAGGCATATCGCTTACTTTTCGAAAGTGATATGAATGTCGAGCCTGCAGTTCGCGAACGTTTATCACGCATGACCTATGACTGTGCTGCTGCAGTAAGTGCAATCATCGCCGCAGATACTGGAATTCCTGAAGAAGCTGCAATGTTGCTAGGAGTCGGCTTAATTGGAACAGCACAATTTACGGCAAGGTATTGGCTAGAGAGAGATGGTCGTGTTCCTCGAAAAGCTGCCGCTGATCTTGTCGCAAATCTTCAGTGGCGTGGTATTTCTGGCTATCCGTTACATAATTAATTAAGTGATTCTGCAAGATCACACACAGACAGATAGGGTAAGAGTATGACTACAGCAAAGAAATCAGCAGCTTCTTCAAACAGCCTTGATCGCGCCGAGATCCGCATTGGGGTTTCAGATAATGCACGTGAAATAACTATTGAATCAACACTTTCCGCAGGTGATGTCGAAGCACTTGTTGCAAAGTCAGCATCCAGTGATGCGCCATTAGTTTTGCAAGACGAAAAAGGTAGAACAGTAATTGTTCCAGCGAGCAAGATTTCTTATGTAGAAATTAGTCCTCGTGCAATTCGCAAAGTTGGCTTCGGCACCGATTAATTATTAAAGGATCGGCTGGACTTTTTTAGCCGTTTTTTAGCCTTTTTGTTTGGTTTTTCGGCCTTTTTTTGGACTTTTATTTAATTTTGAACGGAAAACACGCGACAATTCACCTGTACTTGCGGTTAAAAATAGCCCCTGTAAGATCGCCTTATATAAACGCCGTAAGGAGCGTACTAATCAGTTTCCGGACCGCCTGGACATTGACCGTACTTAAAAATGAAAACCCAAGCGAATCACTCGCAAACGTTTAGATCTACACCGCTTCACTCAACTCCATTATCTCAATCCAAAATATCTGCCCTGCTCGATCAAGAGTGGGCAAGATTTAGAGATAACACCACTGCCTCAGGCATTGAAAACAAGATCGCCGCAGATTCACTTCCATTAGGCGTGCCTTCTAGTTTTCAGCACTGGGATCCGTATCCAATCTCAATCACATCAGCTAAAGGCGCATGGATGACCGATGTAGATGGTCGCCGTTTGCTTGATCTGTCTATGGGATTTGGTGCGATGCTCGTCGGCCATCTAAATCAAGCAGTTGTTGATGAAATTAAAGCAACACTTGAAGTTGGCATGTTATACGTAACTCCATCCCCTAGCGCTCGCGATGCAGCAGAACGACTTTGTAAGCGTTTTGCCATCGATCAGGTGCGTTTTGCAAATTCGGGGACTGAAGCAACTATGTATGCGGTTCGACTTGCACGTGCTTACTCGGGTAAAAGCGATATCTTAAAAATTGAAGGTGGATATCACGGTTCATTTGATCCGCTAATGGTTTCTAGTAAGCCATCACTTGATCAAGCTGGTGATGCAGATTTCCCAACCGCAGTTCATCCACTCGGCACAGTTTCCGGAACGGTTCATGTTGTTCCATACAATAATTTGAAATCACTTGAACAAATATTTGAAAAGCATGCAAATCAACTTGCTTGCTTTATTTTGGAACCAGTTCTAGAAAATCTTGGAATTGTGCTTCCTGACGCTGGATACCTTGAAGGTGTTCGCGAGCTTTGCGACGAGTACGACGTCATCTTGATTTTTGATGAGGTCAAAACTGGTTTAACAGCCGGAGCGCAAGGCGCAGCACAAAAACTTGGCGTAAAACCTGATCTCATCTGTCTTGCTAAATCAATTGGTGGCGGAGTTCCAATTGCTGCTTTCGGTGGCAAGAAGAAATACATGGATGCAGTCACAGACGGTCGCCTTGCACACTTTGGAACGTTTAATGCTAACCCGCTCTCCCTTGCTGGAGTGCGCGCGGTAGACAATATTTGTACTGAAGAGGCATTGGCTCGCGCTGAATCATTAAATATGCAAGCACTTGAGCGAATCACCAAAATCATCGAAGAGTTTGATCTTCCGGCACACACAGTTGGTTTTGGTGTTAAGGGTTGCATTACTTGGAGCACAACTCCAGTTCGCAATTACCGTGATTTCAAAGGTGCGGATTTTAAGATCGCTGAACTTTCATGGCTCTGGTCAATCAACCGCGGAATCGTGACCCCTCCAGGTCTGGATGAGCAATGGTTAATTAGTTTGGCACATGGACAAGAAGAGGTTGATCTTCTTGTTGAAGATTTCCGTGAGTTGGCTCAAGCACTACGGAGTTAATCATTTAGTAGTGTTGAAAATTAAGCCCCTGCAAGCCGCAGTGGCTTAATTTTTAATTTAGAGTAAAGGATAAGTAACTTCACGATAATTAGCCGCACCTGTACTGGCTTTCAAAAGCGAAAGTGCAGATTTTCCAGCTCCTATAACTTCGGCAAATCCGCCCCATTTTGCAATTCCGGGTGAAATTATCAATTCACCATAACGTGAAATTAAATCTGCTGAAATTAATCCTTGGCTTTTGTTTCTCGATTCAACCATTGTTGGCAAAATTCGGTAATTCTTTTTCTCAGGTTTCTTG
Source organism: Candidatus Nanopelagicaceae bacterium (assembly GCA_009694285.1). Lineage (GTDB taxonomy): Bacteria > Actinomycetota > Actinomycetes > Nanopelagicales > Nanopelagicaceae > UBA3012. The sequence goes on from SHVK01000003.1 coordinate 20,034, forward strand.
AATTTTTCAATTAATTCAACTGCTGAAAAAACTCCACGCATCGACAAAATATCTAATCGAGTTGGAAGGATAAATTCAGTTGCAGCGACTACGGCACACTTTGCAAGGTAAGAATTTGTGGCTGGTGCATCAATAATAATTACGTCGTACTCTAAATTTTCAAGCGCTTTTTGCAATATGTATTCACCATCTTTTTTAGCCGCAGATTTCAATGCGGCAGCTTCTAAAGTGAGGTTGGCTGGGATCACATCGATCCGGTCAGCTGTTTTATAGATCATGCCAAGGGCTCTGGGGCGGCCAGAAAAGATCTCAGTTGCGCTCAATCGGGGGCTTTCTAGGCCTAGTGAGAAGGAGGCCCCTCCGTTTGGGTCCAGATCGACCAACAAGACCCTTTTGCCATATTCGGAAAATGCCACCGCCATACTGACTGCAGAGGTGGTTCGTCCGACGCCTCCGGCGAGGTTAACAAATGAAATTATCCGGCTCATTTAGCCACTTTTTCATTAGCTTTTTCACGGGCTTTTTTAGTTAATGGACTCTCGCGCAAAAATTGTGGCAATCGCATTGAGGCATTTCTAAATGTGCGCAATGAAATATCAGTAGCGATATTTTGTCCTGGAATTGAAGGCCACCCATAAAGATTGCGAGCCCAATCAGGCAGCGACGCCCCGGCTAATGTGGCCACCCCTGCCCACAATGGAGTAGCCGGTGTAATGAATCGCACCAGCTTTGGCATAGGTGGAAAGAGTAAGAAAACAGCGGTTTTTTTGGCTTCTTCAGATGCAATTAATTCTGGATAAATATCTTTCATATATTGCGCTAACTCATTAACAGATGCTGGCACATCAACTTCTGGGATGCCTACTAATTTTGCAAAGGTCACCATCTCAGCTAAATATTGATCCGCATCTGCATCAGTAATTGGCATTCCAGAACGTCGTGCATTATCTAAAAATGCATCAACCATTGATGCATGTACCCAAAGCAACAAATGTGGATCACTTAAACCTAATCGCTCATGTACATCTCGCACATGTTTAGCGGCCATGTCTACTACTTCGCGCTCTTCATATGTAACAAGTGCTACATACTCCCCCGTGCGCGTTAACCGTCCCCATGAATCTTCACGAAAATTAGAGTGAGCAGCGACCCCTGCCATTGCACCTGGATGTAAGCCCTGTTCTAGTAATGCCCGAATTCCACCAACAACTAATGATGGATCGGCATGGATCTTCCAAGCGATCGAATCTGGGGCGAAGTAGGTGCTCATTTGTGGACCATCGTATTAGGTCAAACTGTGACGCGCCTTCCAGATGTTAGAGCTCCTGTTTCTCGATAACTGCCCAGGGTTTGGCCGGCTCTACAGAGGCATCTGGACAGATCCGTGCAAAATCACAGTAGCCGCAAAGAGCCGAAGGATTTGGCCGGTAATTACTGTCACTCTCTGGTTTTAAAGCTTCGGCTTGGACTTCGCGCGCAATAGATTCAGCCCGTTTTATATGGCGATTTAATGATTCTTGCGAATGATCATATGCAACCACTGTTTCAGATGGCAGGTGATGCAGTTCAACTTTTGTGCATTTCATTCGCATGGTTCGCGCTGCGCCAACTGCGTAGATTGCTAAGGCGAGTGAGGATGCCACATCATCAACTTCTGGTGCATTTCTCCCTGTCTTGTAATCAACAATTACTAATTCACCATCTCGTTCATCAATTCGGTCAACGCGTCCGGATAGCGAAAGGGTCTCTGTAGTTGCACTTACAGTTCTTTCTAGGCCACGTGGTTCATCATTGATGTCAACTGTTTTTAAATAATTTGTAATCCAGGCTTTAGCTCGCACAAATGATCGTTGTGCTTGTTCATCATCTTTAAAACCATCGGTGCGCCAAAACTTGGTTAGCAAAACTTCTCCTACTTGGGTGGTTCGCTCCTCCAAAGGTTTAGTCCACCATTCGCGCAATGCATTATGAACCGCCGCTCCCATGCTGGCGTGAGCCCATGGACCACCTCTTGGTGGCCGCGGGGTATCTATGTATGTGTAACGGTATTTACGGGGGCAATCCAGCCAGGTATCAAGCCGAGATGGGGTGCATGAAAATAGTTTTGTTGGCATACCTTCAAAAGTAGGTTGGTCACTCATTAAATTTCCCGCATTCTCAGGCGGCAATAAATGCGGTTACTGAGTTAGCAATCATTTGAACGGCAATTGCGGCAAGTAATAGACCAGCAATTCGTGCAATTAAAGTCACTCCAGAAGTTTTAATCACCTTAATTATTCCAGTTGAATATCTCAAAATTATGGCAAGTACTAAGTGCAAAACTCCAATTGCGGCAAAGAGTGCGACACCCATTGCAACGCCTTCGATCTGCTTAACAAAGATTATTGTTGCCACAATTGCACCAGGACCAGCAAGCAGTGGTGTTCCGAGCGGAACCAAAGCAACATTTACATCACTAGGTCCGGGTTCATCACCTTTTCTCTCATTTTTACCAGTTAATAACTCGAGAGCTACAAGCAATAGCAGTAATCCGCCAGCACCTTGCATCGCTGGAAGTGAAATTTTTAAATATTCCAGTATAAATCGACCAAATAATGCGAAAGTAATGATGACAGTAAACGAAACAATTGCAGTCTTAACTGCAAGTTTCCGTCTTTCCTTTTCGGTAAATGGAGAAACTAGACCAAGAAAAATCGGAACAACTCCTGGTGGGTCCATAATCACAAAAAGAGTCACAAATACTTGTACGCCAAAGGTCCATGCATTCATCGAGTGAATACCTCATCTCCACTTGCCTTGCTGGCTAAATTCTCCCAGAGATCAGGTGGGGTTTGCTCTTCTCCCAATTGATTTGCGCGCGCCGAACCGTGGTAATCACTTGATCCCACCTTAATTAAATTGTGTTCACTGGATAGTTGATCAATTTTGCTGTGAGCGACTTCATCTTGGTCCCGTTTATTTCTTTCAATCCCATTAAGTCCAGCAGCAGCCAAATCAGTGATCTCGCCAAAAGTTAAAACTGCTCCTCTTTTTTCAGCAAAAGGATGTGCCAAAATCGAAACTCCTCCGGCAGCTGCAATTGCCTTAATTGCTTCGACAGGTGACGGAGCCCAATGTGAAACATAAAATTGGGAGTTGTTATGCAATAACTCTGCAAAAGCTTCATCGCGCGAAGCCACAATTCCATTTTTAATTAAAGCATCCGCTAAATGGGGGCGACCAAGTGTGGCCCCAACGGGTTTCACTTCTTCAACATCTTGCATCGTTACTTGATAACCCGCCGCTTGTAATTTTTCGATAATTTTTTCCATACGTGGAATTCGATCATCGCGAGTATCTGATAACAACTTAGCGAGTTGTACATTTTTCGCATCAAATAAAAGTCCAACTATATGAACGCTTATTCCCAATTGCGTACGAGTGGAAACCTCAGCCCCGGGAACAATGGTCAGGCCCGATGGAATTTGATCTCTCTTAGATCTAACTTCACGCCATCCTTCAATGGAGTCGTGGTCGGTCATCGCTACGACGGTTAATCCGGCTTTTCTAGCATTTTCTAGCATCTCAAAAGGTTTATCAGTGCCATCGCTAGCCGTCGTATGCGTATGTAAATCAATCATTTTTCTGCACCTGATCAACTTGTAGAGAAGCTGATTTTGTAGCCACAAGCCCTGATCCAATTAACAATAAAATCAAGCCAGGAATTACTCCAGCCGGTGGAATTTGGTCTAACCACCAAACTGCTAATAAAGCACCGACAGGAAGTTCAAAAAATACAATCAAAGAAACGACAGTTGGGGAAACTCTTTGCAACACCTGATTAAACATGGTGTGCCCCAAAATTTGGGCTCCTAGTATCAAGCCTAAAACTAACAACCATTCATATCTTGGATAATCAATGATTGGCGCGTTAGTAAATAGCACCACCACAAAACAAGTTGCAGCACAAACAAAATAGCAAATGGTTGTGTATGTAGTTGGAGAGATTTCACGAAGTACATGCCCACCAGCAATAACATATGCCGCTGATAAAGCAGCTCCTAGCAAAGCAACTAAATCACCAACAACAGCTCTGGTTGATAACTGCCAATCAATCCCAGTGATTATCAAAACGCCAATCATCGATATCGCCATACCAAACCAAACTTGCCTCGCTACTTTTGCCCCGCGCATGCGAACCCAGATTGCGGCAAATATCGGCTGCACTGCAGTTATTGCAACACCACTTGCCACACTTGTTAAACGCATTGATGCAAAGAAGCAGATGAAATGCAGAGCAAGAAAAACACCAGCGATCACTGACCAAAGCCATGCATTGCGACTCATCTTGCGCCATTCACCACTCTTTAATGCAAATGGAAGTGAGAAAAGCGCGCCGCCTAAATTGCGCCAAAAAATCGCAACTGGAACTGCCATCTGACCCAATGCAATCAATGGCCCTGAAGTGCCGATGCCAAAAATGCCAATGATTAAGCGGCCAATATCAGCCGGTTTTATAGCTTTAGCGCCGCTGGTAGCGATCTCTGGAGCAGACATGAGTCTGACCCTAGCGGGTACCCTTAGCCTTATGAGCGGCGTAATCAATCTAACGAATCGAATTAATCGAGTCTTTATCGCCCGCCTATCCGGAACCGCAGTTTTTGACCCTGCCGGTGACCAAGTCGGAAAGGTGCGCGATGCAATCGCGACCCTACAAAGTGGCTCAGCGCCACGAGTTTTGGGATTAATTATTGAAGTACCACCACGTCGGCGAATCTTTATTCCAATTACCCGGGTAACTTCAATTGAACCAGGGACTGTCGTAATTACCGGTTTGCTAAATGTGCGTCGTTTCCAACAACGACCAGGTGAACTTCTGGTACTCGGTGAGTTTTTAGATCGGGCAATTAATTTAACTGAGACTGGTGAGCGTGTTGTAATTGAAGATATTGCGATGGAACAAAATCGGCGCGGTGATTGGCTACTTAATAAAATTTCCGTTTCGCGCAAACATTCTGGATTGCGCCGACGCGGTCCAAGTATGACTTTGGATTGGAGTGAAGTTTCAGATTTCACTACCTCTGAATCAGATCATGGCGTTTCAAATTTACTTTCTACTCTTGTTTCACTACATGCAGCCGACCTTGCAAGTGCACTTCACAATCTTTCTATGCACCGTCGAATTGAAGTTGCCCGAGCCCTTGATGATGAGCGTCTTGCTGATGTGCTTGAAGAAATGAACGAAGAAGAGCGAGTCGCACTTATTGCTCAATTAGAAGGTGAGCGCGCCGCCGATGTACTCGGTGAAATGGATCCAGATGACGCTGCGGACCTTTTGCGCGAAGTTGGTAGTGAAAAAGCAGAGACCCTTTTGCAGTTGATGGAGCCAGAAGATGCCGAAGATGTGCGGCGTCTGATGACTTATGAAGATTATTCAGCTGGTGGAATGATGACGACTGAACCAATCGTGCTTGCTGCTGATAACACTGTTGCAGAAGCACTTGCTGCACTTCGGGAAAGTGACATTACTCCAGCGCTGGCTTCGCAAATTTATGTCACTCGCGCTCCATATGAAACTCCTACCGGAAAATTTCTAGGGATTGCTCATTTCCAACGTTTGTTGCGTGAACCTCCAGCAACTTTGCTTGGTGCCGTAATAGATACTGAGAACGAAGCACTTTCTGCTGATAAAAATCTTGCTGAGATTTCTTCCTACTTCGCTACATACAACTTAGTTGCAGTTCCGATTATCGATTCAAATGATCGGTTGCTTGGAGTTGTGACAGTTGATGACGTACTTGACCACTTACTCCCTGAAAACTGGCGTAATGCAAATGAAAGCCAATTGATGGGCAGAACGGAGACACTCTCATGAGCAACCGTCTTGATTTGCCGCGCTCAATGAAGCGCTCCTTTCGATTTGGGTTTAACTCAGAAGCTTTTGGCGTGCTCTCAGAGCGTTTCGCACGTTTCCTTGGCACTGCCAATTTCTTGGTTTACATGAGCGGTTTTGTTATTTCATGGGTACTTTGGAATTCACTTGCTCCTACCAACCTTCGGTTTGATGATTTCCCATTTATTTTCTTGACTTTAATTTTATCTTTACAAGCATCCTATGCAGCCCCGCTGATCTTGCTGGCCCAAAATCGCCAGACTGACCGCGATCGCATCCAATTTGCCGAAGACCGCGCACGTGATGAGCGCAACTTAGCTGATACCGAGTACATCACCCGTGAAATTGCATCTTTACGTACCGCGCTAAATGATGTGGCAACTCGTGATTTCATTCGTGGTGAAATTCGCGACTTACTCGGTGAAATTAAAGAGGTTAAAGAAAAAGATTAAATTACTTAGTAAAAAGTGGAAGCGGCTTACCGGCAAGAGTTTTATTTCGCTTTAACAATGCATCGGCCAATTGATATATTGCTTGCGCTGCAGGAGTTTCTGGGTCACCTAACACAATTGGTTTGCCACTATCTCCGCCGGAGCCAAGACGTGGATCAAATGGAATTTGGGCAAGTAGCGGAACTTCGAAACCAGTTAGAAGTGAAAGTCTGCGCGCGCTTTCGGCGCCTCCACCACTTCCAAATAACTCAACAACAGGCCCGCCTGGAATCAATGGGGATGGGGACATATTTTCAACCACCCCAGCAATATGTTGCTTTAATTGGTGCGCAATTCTTCCAGCCCGTTCGGCAACTTCCGCAGCAGCAACTTGAGGTGTTGTAATGACAATAATTTCAGATGATGGAATTAATTGCCCAAGTGATATTGCAACATCACCAGTTCCTGGTGGAAGATCCAGAAGTAAGAAATCTAAATCTCCCCAATAAGCATCTGCTAATAATTGTTCTAGCACTTTATGCAACATCGGTCCGCGATATGCAACCGCATCATCACGTTCTGGTTTAAACATCTCCATTGAAGCAACGCGGATTCCATAATTCTCAGGTGGAATAAAGGTGGTGCTATCAATCGCAGTGGGCCTAGCTCCAAGCAATCCAAGTAATCGTGGAATGGAGTGACCATAAACATCCGCATCTAAAATTCCAACAGTTTGTCCGCGTTGGGCTAAAGCCACAGCAAGGTTGGCGGTCAGGGAAGATTTTCCAACTCCGCCTTTGCCAGAAGCAATTCCAAAAACACGGGTAAGTGATGAAGGTTGCGCAAAAGTAATTACTCGCTCTGGCGCTCCTCCGCGAATAATCTTTTTTACATTTTCGCGCTGCGCTTCATTCATAACATCGTACTTAACTCCGACTTCGGTTACTTCGGGAACATCGGCTAGTGCTTTTTGGATTTCGTTAAAAATTCGATCTTTCATTGGGCAGCCTGAGATTGTTAAGAAAATTTCAATTTGAGCGATGCCATCTTTGAATGAGACACTTTTTACCATTCCCAATTCGGGAAGTGGTTTGTGAAGTTCAGGGTCAATCACCTTATTTAAGGCAAGATGAATTAAATCAATTACTGAATCTGACATTGATTAGGGCGCTTCTGGATCTAATTTTGCGTTATTGACCGGCTGATTACTTTCATTGTTTTCATCTAAAACTGAATCCATTTGCTTTCTGATAAAAGTTTTTGGATTTAAATCTGCGATATCCAAATTTTCAAAACCTGGTCCAAGATTGTCCCGTAATTCAGCAGTCGCATTAGAAGTAAAACCTTTTACTTTATGCAGAAATTTAGCGGCATCAGAGGCGAAAGTTGGCAGCCGTTTTGGCCCAAGCAGCATTAGTGCCACTACGCCAAGTCCCAAAATTTCACCGGCACCAATGTCCAACATGGTGCCATCTTAAGCCTTAATCTGAAGAAGCTGCCAAAACTACTGTGACTGTCCGCTTGCTGCCATTTGCCAACAACAACAATTTCACTGAATCACCTGGCTGTTTGGCTCGAACTGCCACTATTAATTCATCAGCAGACTCAACACTTTTTCCATCAATTCCGATGATCGTGTCTCCCACAACAATTCCAGCTTTGGCTGCTGGGCTGCCCGAAAGGACTTCTGCGATAAGTGCACCACCACTTGAATATCTAGTATCAAGCGATACTCCAATCACCGGATGTGAAGATTTGCCAGTTTTAATTAATTGCTCTGCTGTACGACGAGCTTGATTAATCGGAATCGCAAATCCAAGTCCAATTGATCCAGTCTGAGAGGAAGATGAATCTAAAGTTGCAATCGCTGAATTTATGCCAATCACTGCGCCAGATTTATCAACTAAAGGACCACCTGAGTTTCCCGGATTGATCGCAGCATCTGTTTGCAATGCATTTATAAATGAGCCTTCGCTAGTTCTGCTTCCAGCAGTGACTGCTCGGTCCTTTGCGCTAATGATTCCTGACGTCACAGTTCCAGCCAACCCAAGTGGTGAACCAATAGCTATGACACTATCTCCAACTTGGACTTTGTCACTATCTCCAAATTGCAACGCCCTCAGATTTCTTAAATCGACTTTAACAACTGCTAAATCGTATGCAGAATCTCTTCCAACTATTTTTCCATTTACAGTTTTACCGTCATTAAATGAAACTCTAAGTGAGCCACCATTGGCTACGCCTTCCACGACATGGTTGTTTGTTAAAAGATATCCGTCAGATCGAATTACAAAACCGGTTCCAGCGCCACCTTCTGATCCATTTCTTATGGAGATGGAAACCACTGAAGGCAAAACTTTTGCTGCTAATGCTGAAATTGAATCAGGGGCCCGCTCAATTGAATTATCTACTGAAACAAATTTTGCACCTGTGTCGAAAAGGGAGCCGTCCCCCGCATTTCCGATTACTCCACCTATGGCTCCGGCGATAACGGCCATCGTAACTGCAACATTAAATGGAATATAACCCTTGCGCTTACGTGATGATCGTGATGGCGGCAAAAAATTGTTTCCATAATTTGCAGGTGACGAATTTACTGAATTAAAAGTGTTTTGTTGTGGTGCAGCAAATGAACGGGGCACTTCAGGGAGATCAGCGCCTGAATTTGAATTGCTGGGCGTTGACCACCAACCTGGTTCACTCATTTAAAGCTCCTGACTAAATCGTTACTAAGTATTACTACGTATTACTACGTACCGCTAAATTAAAAGTATTCTAAGCGTGAGCCATAAAAACTAACGAATCATAAGAGTTTACTGGGTGCTTTAAGGGCAACTAGCAGCCCATCCCCGATGGGCAATAAAAGGGTAAGCCAACGTACCCGGTCACTGCGAATTCCACGGATCGCCTCACGAAGTGAGACGGTCACCTCATCCCGCTGCGAAAGATCGGCCACTTTTCCATCTCGCATTGCATGGTCAATTACTAGCGCACCTCCCGGGCGCAAAATTCGATATGCATCTTCCACTAAATGTTCGCTACCAATTTCGCGAAGAACGACCATGTCATAACCTTGATCGGTAAGTCTGCGTAAAATTTCAGCGCCTTCTCCATTAATGAGCCGCACTCGGCTTGGAGCAACATCTTCATCTTCTAGCGCCGCGCGTGCCATTTGCAAATGTTCAGCTTCTGCATCGATCGATGTAATTACTGAATTCTCATCACACCCTCGCAATAGCCACAATGTTCCAACAGCGCTTCCGCAACCAACTTCAACTATTGCTTTGGATTGCAACGCTGCTGCTAGAAATTTTAATGTTGCCCCAGTTCCAGTTGAAGTTTCATTACTTCCTAATTCAACTCCACGTGCGCGTGCTTCTTGAATAATCTCATCTTCAGTTATAAAACTTTCAGCAAAGGTATGCATCTGTTCAATTTTCATAGCGAACTTATCCATTCCACAAGCAATCGAACTCCAAAACCAGTTCCACCTTTAACATTTTCGCCGGCATCTACTTCAGAGCGAGCAGTTCCGGCGATATCAAGATGCACCCATCGACTATCGCCAGCAAAATGCTCTAAGAAAAGCGCTGCGGTAATTGAGCCTCCAGAAACATGTGGCTTATCTCCCAAATGATTGAAGTCCGCAATTGGAGAAGCAAGCGATGGAATGTAATCATTAACTAATGGCATATGCCAAACTCGATCCCCAGATTTTTCGCCGATCTGTTGTAACTGTTTTGCCAGTTTTTGATCGCGGGTATACATCGCACCATGTTGGCGGCCAAGACCGAGTGTTGCGGATCCAGTAAGAGTTGCAATATCTAGCAAATAATCAGGTTTCAATTTTGTATTTGCATAAGCAAGTCCATCTGCTAACACCAATCGTCCTTCTGCATCTGTATTTCTAACTTCAACAGTAGTTCCACCGTAATGAGTGATTACATCTGAAGGGCGCTGAGATGTTGCTGAAAGTAAATTTTCTGCACACATTAATAAGCCAGTTACTCGCACATTCAACCCAAGCGCGGCAATTGCTTTCATGGCTCCGATAATCGCCGCAGCTCCAGCCATGTCACTTTTCATCGCAATCATGGTGTCGTAAGGGCGCTTCAATGAAACACCACCGGTGTCAAACATAATTCCTTTACCTACTAAAACCACATGTGGAACTTTCCGTTTAGTTTTGTGGTAAAAAAGTTCAATCATGACAGGTGGGCGTTTTGGAGATGAGTTACCTACTGCGCGTAAGCCACCAAATTTTGCTAGATCCGCTCCTGAATGTACTTTGATTTCAATCTCACTGCGCGAAAGAGCGCTCTTTGCTTGCTTTGCCATCCATTGGGGGCTTTTCATATTTGCAGGAGTATGAATTAGATCTCTGGCTAACCATACGGAACTCAAAATTGTTTTCGCACTTACTAAATCTTCTGCACGCATACCAAGTATGCCGATAGTCGGAACTTTTACTTTTGCCGCGGCCCCAGTTTTTAGATGCCATGAGTAATTCGCAAGACCAGCACTGATTAAATGCCTTTGCTGGCCATGGGATCCGGATGCACAAGCGCTGAGCAAAATCTTTTCGCTTCCCCGGAGTTTGCGACCTATTGCGGCACCCGCTTTCGCAAAATCAGCAGAAGTTGTTTTGCCAATTCCGACTAAATAAATTTTTTCTAACTTTGGATATTTTTTACTACTGACCAAAAATTCGGTGATTTCTCCAACCTTCCCACCGTGTTCACTTTTTTTAATTTCAGCCTCAATTGAAATTTCACACTCTTTTGAAATTTGCTTAAAAAGATTTGTCTGTCCTGTTAACTGCTCAGTTGGCAATGCCAAAATTTGGGCTTGGTTAATATCTAAATTCGTCAGAGTGGGCGCCAGCATGCTCCAACGCTAGCGAAGATAAGCAGTAGGGGGTGGCATTTAGATAGAGTTAGAAAGTGGCCATAGCGAGAGGTTTCTCAAACTCGATTCGAGCTTTCTTCCGTACCGAGAGTTCTGGTGGAGTTTTCCTGGTCTTTGCGGCATTAATTGCGCTAATTTCTGCGAACTCCCCTTGGAGTGCTGGGTATCTAAATTTTTGGCATGAGTATGAAGTTTTTATCAACGATGGCTTAATAGCGATATTTTTCTTTTTGGTAGGCCTAGAAATCCGCCAAGAGGCGCGGTCTGGTCAATTTCGTGATCCAAAATCCGCAGCACTTCCGATTGTCGCGGCTATCGGCGGAATGGTAACTCCCGCATTAATTTTCGCAATCTTTAATTCAGGATCAGCCACCTCAAACGGCTGGGCAATCCCAATGGCTACAGATATCGCGCTTGCACTGGGAGCACTTGCACTTCTAGGTAAACGAATTGACACCTCGTTGAAAGTTTTCTTGTTAACTCTTGCGATTGCCGATGATCTGGGATCAATTTTAGTTTTAGGAATTTTCTATAGCGATGGAGTAAGTCTGCTTAAAATTTCCTCTTCAATTGGAGCAGTGATTCTTGCTTGGATAATTCCACTCAGGGGCAGATTTAACACAGAAAAATTAATTAAAATTATTCATCCCTGGAGCGCATTTCTCGTAATTCCGCTTTTTGCACTTGTCAACGTTGGAATCCAAATTAACTTACCAAATATTGACCAAATGCTCACTACGCCAGTCGTAATTGGAATTGTAATTGGACGTGTAGTCGGGAAAGTGGTTGGAATTACTTTTTTTGCTTGGGCAGCAGTTAAATTAGGCTTTGCAAAATTGCCTGCTGCTTTATCATTCAAAGAGATCGCCGGGGCTGGCGCTCTAGCTGGAATGGGATTAACTGTTTCGCTCTTTGTAGCAAAAGTAGCTCTTACCGATCAAAGTGCAATTGCAGAAGTTAAATTTGCGTTATTACTTGCAGCATTGATATCAGCAGTACTTGGATTAACTATGCTGCGAATATTTTCAACTAAACAGGATTAAAGCTACTTCTTAACTAGCGCAACCGCCCCGGCAAGAACTTCTGCCAAACGGGTAGCTTCATCTGCATTTAATTCCACAACTAATCTTCCGCCACCTTCAAGAGGTAGGCGCATAACGAGGGATCGGTTTTCCTTGGTGCACTCCATTGGGCCATCGCCCGTACGCGGTTTCATCGCTGCCATCTTCGACCTCCCGCTGTCTAATCCGAACCTGAAATACCCAGTGGGGAATTATCTCGCAAATTAGCCGGTGGTGGGAAATTAGCGCTGGGAATCTAATCCTGATAGGACAAGCGTACTGGTCAGACGGGTCCGGCCCGAGGTGAGTACCGCAGCCACAGCACTTTCCGGGACCTGAAGCAGTCCGGCGATCTCATTGAGGGTTTTGCTGCGCAGGTAGAAGAGCGTGAGTACGACCCGCTCCTCCTCGGGGAGTGCGGCAATCACCTGGGCCAGAGTGCTCATAGGTTAAAAGGTACCGCCTATAGGGTTTAGAAGGAGGCTGCAAACCGTCTGAGTGAGAGTTTCACACCAAACAATAAGGATGGCGCTAAAAATGGGAGGTACCACCCATCAAGATCTTCGCTCCAATTAAATCTGGTCAAGGCGGGCGAAATTTGGTGCAACTCAAAAGTTCCACTGCCGCGTAACCAGCGGCCGGTATGAATTACATCGCAACGAGTAGGCGGTTGCCACAAATTAACCTCCATTGTGTCCAAAATTCCAAATAATTTTCGTTTTGGAAAGAGTCCGGTAAATGCTGCGATCTTGGTTCCTAGCCCTTCAGTTTTTCTTTCCACCACAACATCAGTTGCCAACATCCAACCACCTTGGCTCTCCCAATCAACCAGCTTGTTCCAAACCTGATCAACTGGTGCAGCAATCTCTACCGTTAATTTAAGCAGCATTTCTTAAATTCCTAACCTCTTTAAAAGTTACTGGGGTTACTACAGCTAAAACTGTAATTATTGCTAAAAGTTGAGAAGTTTGTACAACACCGATTGCTTCAATAATTGGACCGATTATAACTAACCCAATTGGCGCCAGTGCATATGCTCCAAGTGCGTCATAAGAGACAACTCGCGAATATGATTCGCTCGGAATATGTTGTTGCATAGATGTACTCCAAGCGACATAAAAAATTTCAATTGAAATCCCAGTTGCGAATGCCACCAAAAGCGTCGCAACAAGTTGGTTTGGAACCCCAATCATGTAAATCCAGACTCCAACAAATATTTCTGGGAAAATGCTAACCAACAATGGACGGCTAAAATGGATTCTTAGTGCTAGAACTCCCCCAACAATCATTCCTAAAGTAATCGCGGCTATTACCCATGACCACTCTTTTGGTCCACCATTGTGTTCTTTAGTAGCAATTGGCCCCAGTACGCCCAGAGTCGCCTCATAAGCAAGATTGACAAAACTAAAAGCAATTACAACGACTACAACCCATTTCCGGGAAATAAATTCACTCCAACCTTCCCGTAATTCGCGCCACATCGCTGGAGGTTTTTCACTATCACCTGAACTAATTAGCGGTAAATTAATCCCCCAAATCAGAATTCCAGCAATCAAAAAAGAAATCCCATCAATTAAAATTGCCCAACCGGCTCCAAATGATGCAACCAATATTCCTGCCACCAATGAACCGGCTACATAACCAAAAGCGTTTAGCACGCCAACAGTTGCATTTCCTTTTTGCAACTGCTCTTTTGGAAGAATTTCTGGAAGCATCCCCGAAAATGCGGGCCACCAAAAGGCATTTAAAACGCCGAAAATAAACCCGGTAAAGCATAAAAGCGCAATTGAGGTAAAACCAAAAATAAATGAAGCAGCGCTCAGGAAGACAAATAAACTTCCAATCACATCTGAACCACCGACAATTCGATTTCGCTTGAAGCGATCTCCGGCTACACCACCAAAAATCATAAACGCAATTGTTGGTGCTAATTGCACTCCAAGAACCAGGCTTACATCAGATGCACTTCCTTCGGGCAAAGCAAGAATTCCAAATGAAAGCGCAATCGGCATAAAACCATTTCCAAAATTGGAAATCAGACGCGCACTTATCAATCTTGTGAATCCTGGATATTTTCGCAGGGTGCGTAAGTCGCTAAACATCTGATTAATCTTTCTTAACGCATGCGTCCAGGGCATCATCAATCGTCTTTGTCCAAATTAATGCTTCTAGTTGGTGTGGCTTTAAGAATCTTTCACTTTCTAGGTGAGTTAAGAATCTAGATAGCAGACCGTAAAAATCTGTTGGATCTAAAATAATTAAAGGCTTTTTACTAAAACCTAGAGTTTTGCCAACCCAAATTTCGAAAAACTCTTCCATTGTCCCAGCACCACCGGGCAAAGTAATAAATGCATCAGAAAAATCATCCATCAATGCTTTTCGCACTCGCATGTCATCTACAACGTGCAACTCATCGGCGTGATGGTCTGCAAATTCAATATCAGCCAACTTTTTAGGAATTACCCCTACTGTCCGGCCCCCTGCTTCTCTACATGCGCGTGAAACTGCACCCATCATCGAAATCTGGCCACCGCCCCAAACTAAACTCCAACCTCTTTTTGCAATAGCTTCCCCCAATGCACCAGCCAGCTCGACGTACTTATCATCGATTGCCTCTGAGGCGGAACAGTAGACACAGATTCGCATCCGCTCAGGATAGAGGGAAAGCGGTAGCGTTTGCCCCATGAATAAGACGGGTTCCGGAATTGGTATTGCCACGATTGCTAGCTCAGGCGCAACGCTCGATGTTTGGTATCCAGAACCAAATCTTGGCCCTCTAAATAAAAACGAACAAATTAAAATTGCTTTAGAGTTACTCGCGATTCCTGATCAGGTTCGCGGAATTACTAGAAAAATTATTGAAATTGAAATTGACTTAGCAACACCTCCTAAATCAACAGAAGATGCCTATCTGCGCTTGCACTTACTCTCACACCGGCTAGTTGCGCCACATGGCCTAGCACTTGATGGCATATTTCCACTACTTGCTAATGTCATTTGGACTTCGCAAGGGCCTTGTGAAAATCATGATTTTGAAACGACGCGGATGCGAATGCTCGCGCGTGGTCCAGTGATCGTTTATGGCGTAGATAAGTTTCCGCGGATGGTTGATTACGTCATGCCGACTGGTGTTCGCATAGCTGACGCTGACCGCGTTCGACTTGGTGCGCACCTTGCAAGTGGCACAACTGTTATGCATGAAGGTTTTATTAACTTTAATGCTGGAACTCTTGGAACTTCGATGGTTGAAGGTCGCATATCTGCTGGAGTAGTTGTTGACGACGGCTCTGATGTGGGTGGTGGAGCATCAATCATGGGAACACTTAGCGGTGGCGGTAAAGAAGTCATTTCAATTGGAAAAGGATGCCTGCTTGGTGCGAATTCTGGATTAGGAATTTCTCTCGGTGATAATTGCGTAATTGAATCTGGTACTTACATAACAGCGGCCTCAAAAGTATTACTTCCAGATGGGCAGATCGTAAAAGCTCGTGAATTATCTGGTGCGAATGGATTGTTATTCCGCCGTAATTCACAAAGTGGTGGACTCGAAGTGATTCCGCGCACCGGAACTTGGGGCGGCTTAAACTCTGTCCTGCACGCGAATTAACTAATCCCAACATAAAGATCTGCGGGAATATCAGAACCAATAATAGTTACCGCTGCAATTGTTGGATATAAATTTAAAATATCGCGAACTACTTCAATGCTTTGTTCATCAGAGATTTCAGCGCTCAACACAACTATTGGTGAGCGCCATGATCCACTTAAAATTGCCGCTGCTAGCGAGCGGGTGATTATCACCTTGCTCGGTGCCGGATTTTCAACTACTTGATTGGGATAAATGCCAGAATTTTTTCGCTTAGCCAAAAATTTTAAAACCAACTTGTTTTCACTCCCTAAAGGGTGCCAAATAATCGGCGCATTTGCTGAAAGTAAAGTATTTGATTGAGTTGCTAGCCAATTACTCTCTTCATTAAAAACTATCAACGGATTGCCACTCATTTTTTGGCCAAGGGTAAGCGCCACGCTTTCAAAGTCGGTACCAGTTATGAAAGTTGGCACTAGACCGATTTTCTTGATGGCTGATTTTGTTGGAAGCGCATTTAGCGTTCCTACCAAACTCACTTTTTTGATCTTGCGACGTTTTAGTTCAGCAATTGTTGCCTCACTCAATTTTCTCCCAGTAGTTACAAATACCGGCGCTTTTTGCGAATTGGCAAATGCTAACGCTGAGATGGCAATCTCAGGCTCTGCTTCAACATTAACTAAAATTGCACTTTGTGAAGTGGTCCAAAAATTCTTAGCGATGGAAATCGCAATTTCATCTAGGGCATCTGTATAAATCAATTTGGCGTTTAATTGAATCCAAGCTGAAGGCAATTTCAATAAGGACCTAAATTTCTCGCCCGTTAACTGAGCACTTTTCCCATCTGTACTAAATGCCGAAATACTTTTTACAGCACCGCCCCCTGTGCGTGCTGTGACTTCATATCTAGCAACATCTGGCAAATTAAAAGCCTTGGCCATGTTCGCCTGCGAAATTGAACGTGCCCAACTGCTATATGAAGGATTAAGCGTTGGATCTAAACTCCATGGATCTGGCACCGACAAAAGGTATGGGACTGCTGTTCCCCAGACATCTTGCACGTTTTCAGTTACGCCTCCTGTTGAGGATGCGTAGTAGGCAAAAATTGGTTTTCCTTTATACAAAATTGCTAAACCAGTCGTCGTATCAGGTTGAGTGATGGAAACCGCCTCAACCCATTTTTGGCCATAAACCGCTTCAATCTCTTTGGACCAACCAACAAAATTTTGATCTTGAACTGAAGAATATAAATTACAATCACAAATTTTACGTAAATTATCTTTTTTGGCTAACCCAAAAGTGCGCGCTGCGATTACTTGTGCCTCGAGTGCGGCACTTGGCCAAGAGGAGGGAACCTCTCCGATCCCCCGCAAATACTCATCATGTAAACGTAAAGTGTTTGTGACAATGATTGCGGCCGAGGTTAAACCGCCTGCAATTAATTTAATTTGCATTTGTCCATATCGATAACGTTTTGTAGTTGTACCGATCTTCATCCGCAATAAGGAGTTCTCACCTGGCAAAGCGGTCGTTCCACTCCAGCGAATCGTCCAAACTCCACCTTGTGGAAGAGGTGAATTAACCCCTGTTACTGGGTCGATCATCGAAGAGATTAAAGATTGACCTAATATCGAAAAAGTTAGTGAGCCCCCTAATGGCAAGGTGGTTGCTGCCATAGAAGTTTCAACTACCCCTGGAGCAAGATCACCAGGGAAAATTTGTACAACGCTAGGAATACTAGGAATAACAGGAATAACAGGAATACCAGCAATGGCGGAAAGCGATTCATTGGTGAAAGTTACTGATTGAATTTTGTCAGCGATATTTATGCGCAAAAACGCCGAGTCATCAACAGGTGCAACCTCTACTCCGGAGTAGTAATGAGTCAAAATTTCAGTGGCGGTTTTCCCTTCTCGAGCCATTCCAAATGCTCCCATTTGGCTCATTCCAACTCCATGGCCATAACCTGAACCGCGGAAATCAAATTTTTCAGGCAGATCCGTTGCGAAAGATGCTACTGGTGAAAGAGTTTGAAAGATTAGGAGAAAAACTAACTTAATTGAAAAGCGGCTACTAAAGATCTTCATCAGCCGATGATGATTTTGCAACTTGAAGTGATTCCTTGTAGGCCGCTACAACCTCATCAGGATTGCCGCGCATCATGATTTTTCCTTTATCTAACCAGATTACGTCGTTGCAAATCTCTTTAATTGTCGCAAGCGCATGACTAACTAAAATGATTGCTCTATTTTCGCCACGTAATGTTTTGATCTTTTCTAATGATTTCTTTTTAAATTTTGCATCACCAGTACTTAAGGCTTCATCTACAATCAATACATCTGGTTCAACAACTACTGCTACGGCAAATGCTAAACGTGAGTACATGCCTGCAGAGTAGGTTTTCATGGGTGAATCGATTGCTTCACCGATATCTGCAAAATCAGCGATTGCCGAAAATCTTTCTTCTATTTCGGCGCGCGTTAATCCAGCAGCTAACCCACCAAGAATTACATTTTCGCGTCCAGTTAACCGTGCATTAAATCCCACTCCTAATGAAAGTAGCGTACTTACTTGACCGTAAACTTCTACTCTTCCAGCTGTTGGTGGAACGATCCCAGCTACTACTCGCATCAAAGATGATTTACCGGCGCCATTTGCTCCGATTACTCCCAAAACCGATCCATATGGGATTTCAAGATTTAAATTTGTCAGAGCGTTGACAGTCCGAATTTTACGACCAGTACGAGTTAGTGCTTGTCGAAAAGTTGGCTTCTTTTGCACAGTAGTTTTATAAGTTAAATTCAAATTGCGAACAGAGATAGCCACCTGTCCGGCTTTGTGGGTTTCAGATTCGAAGAGCAAATTCGCGCTCCCTTCTCATAAACATAAATATCGCAATCAACAAAAGAGCAAATGCCCAAGAAAACATCGTTACGAAATTTGCAAGAGAAGGGGCGGATCCATTAATTAGTATCTCTGTCCAGGAACCAATAAATGTATATAGCGGATTTAAATATGAAATTGGTTTTAGCGCTGGTTTCAATTGTTCTACCGTATAGAGGACTGGTGATAAATAAAGCCATGCGCGAGTAAAGTACGGTAAGAAATTTCTGGTATCACGGAAATACACATTTAGAATTGAAGTTAAAATTGCTACTGCTAGTGCAAAAATTATTGATGCAAGTAAGACTGGCATAAGATAAAAAAGTTCGGGACCAATTGGTAGTCCAAGGATCAAGTGAATGAAACCTAAAACAAAAAAGGTTGGTAAAAACTTAAAAAACGAGATAACGGTTGCTGAAATTGGAAGTATCAATCTCGGGAATGCGGAGTTAAGTACTAATTTGCCGCCACTAGTAATTGATTTAGATCCAGCCATCATAGAATTTGTAATAAAATAAAATAAAAATAATCCCGCAGTTAAATGAGCAAATCTTTCTGAATCAGTATTCCCTCCAAGAACTATTATCAACAAAAAGTAAACAAATGCCAGAAAAAGTGGATTTAAAATCAGCCAAAGTTGCCCAAAGACGGATCCAAAATTTTGAGCGCGCAACTCTGACCGCGAATAAGCACTAATAAATTCACGGCGGCGCCAAACGTCAGAAAAGTAGGGTATGACCGGAGGTAGTCCTCCTTTAAATGGCTCATATATCTGTACTTTTCCCATTTGCTTATCGTACTGGCTAGCCTCGATGTAGACCTCTTTTTGATGAGGTAAGGAAGCCCAAGCCCCAAGACATATGCATCGTTAACAGAACTATCGGCAGCATGAGCTTTGTCGGAAAACTCTTTCCTACGATAAGTCCACTAACTACCACTCCCACTAAATATCCAATTGGTGCGATTAAAAAGATAGATGAGAAAAGCATGCCCGCAAAAAATCCAACAGTACTTATTGCCAAAGTTACTGGCGGTGCCAAATATCTTAAGTTGATAGTGCCAGGATGTGTTCGCATTACTTCACGGCGCCATCTGCCATATTCAAAATACTGTTTTGCTAGCGCACGTACGGAAGATCTAGGACGATATGTAACATGTAAATCTGGTTGAAAATAAACTACTCCACCATTTTTCCGCAATCTAAAATTCAACTCCCAATCTTGGGCGCGAATAAAAGCTGGATCAAAACCACCAATCGCATCAATTGCGGATTTTAGAAAAACGCCAAGATAAACAGTGTCTGTAGGTCCTGCTTGTCCGCCTGTATGAAAACGTGAACCTCCAACACCAACAGGTGATCGCATTGCTAACGCCACACTTTTTTCAAATAATGTTTCACCTTGCGCTGCCATGATGCCGCCAACATTTACTGCACCAGTTTCAAGTAATGTCTTTACTGCAATCCGAATGTAATCTTTTGGCAAAAGGGCATGACCATCTACTCGAACAATAATTGGGTGAATTGCTGCAGCAATTGCGGCATTTAAAGCTGATGCTGTTTTGCCACTCGGGTTTTGAATCAATTTAATTCGAGAATCTTTCTGAACTAATTGGGCAGCTATCGCATTTGTTTGATCTTTTGATGGTCCCAGCGCCAAAATAATTTCAAAATCACCTTTGAAATCTTGTCCCGTAATGGCAGCCAAAGTTGCCGCTAAGTATTTCTCCTCATTTAAGACGGGGAGGATCACTGAGACGGAGTTCTCTTGATCATCGGGCGTGGTCATATAGGTAAGAAGGTACCCTCCGTTTAGGCTGTGCGCTGTGAAAGCCACCGAAACTTTGCTCGCAGGTCGCACTTCTGGGCAACGCCGGATGGCCTTGCTTTCGACAATTATTGTGCTGATTTCGGCAGTTTCGTGGGGTTCCTTCTCATTAGCAGCAGCAAGCATCAAACGCGTAGATGTATTTAAAGGGCGAGTGGAACGACCAGATCGCCTTGCGGGGTCGGCGATAAATTACTTAATAGTTGGTTCAGATACCCGAGTCGGATTAACCAAAGCCGAGATTAAAGAGTTAAGAGTAGGTTCAACTGCAGTCGCGGCCGGCAAACGGGCCGACACCATGATTTTGGTGCACATCAGTAAAGCACGAGACCGCGCAACAATTATTTCAATACCTAGAGATACATTTGCAACTGTTCCAGAGTGGACTGATAGCACCGGAAAAGTCCATCCTGCAAGTTATTCCAAGATTAATGAGACTTTTGGAAAAGGCGATGCAAAATTACTAGTACAGACTTTAGAGAGTATGACCAACTTACGTATTGACCATTATGTTGAAGTAAGTTTTCTGGGATTTAAAAGTATGGTTGACGCACTTGGTGGTGTAACAATTTGTAATAAAAAAAATATTAATGATCCAAAGAGTTATTTAGTTCTAAAGGCTGGTCTCCATAAATTAAATGGAATTGATTCTCTTAAATATGTAAGAACTAGATCCTTTGATGGAATGGGTGATTTAGGGCGCATGCAAAGACAGCAGCAGTTTGTAAGTGCAATGATCAGAACAGCTGCAAGTAAAAGTACGTTACTAAATCCAGTAAAAGTCGTTAAATTTATAAATGCCGGACTTGCCTCTGTTGTAACTGATCCTGATTTAACGCAAGATGATTTGATCGTGCTTGCTGAACAGCTGCGTGGCATCTCCACCAAGAAAGTACGAACGTTGACAGTGCCGCTATCCAATACTTTCTATAACAGCCGCGGAGTCCGCGGTTCTGTTCTCTGGGATAAAAAATTAGCTCCCGCACTTTGGGAAACATTAATAAAAGATGAAGATTTGGTTAAGGAAGTAGCAGTAACTCCATCAGAAAGTGCATCTCCCTCTGAGACTTCTGAGACTTCTGATTCTCCAAGCGCGAAACCAAGTACTGAGATCATTGATCCCTTTAAAACTCGTACAGCAGAGGCAGATACTTGCGGCTCGCTCCGTTAATTCTGGGCGAATCATGCGCTAATCTTGAAGGGTGTCTGAAACTTTGAAAATCTCGGTAATCGGTACCGGCTACTTAGGTGCAACCCACGCAGCATGTATGTCAAAACTTGGATATACAGTTGTTGGAATTGACTCTGATAGTGCAAAAATTTCAGCACTTCAAAAAGGTCAACTACCTTTCTATGAGCCAGGGCTAGCAGAGTTATTAGTTGAACAGTTAGCAACTGGTCGTTTAACTTTTACAACATCTTTTGATATGGCAAAAGATGCAGATATCCACTTTCTGTGTGTTGGCACGCCGCAAAAGGCTGGAAGTAACGCTGCCGATCTCACCTATGTAAATGGCGCATTTGATCAACTGCTGCCACATTTAAAAGTTGGCTCCTTAGTTGCTGGAAAATCCACAGTTCCAGTTGGAACCGCAGATTTGCTGGCGGCTAAATTAGATGCACAAGCCCCACACTCTGATTTGGCATGGAATCCGGAATTTCTTCGTGAGGGTTTTGCGATTGAAGATACTCTCGAGCCAAATCGTTTAGTTGTTGGCGTTCGTAAACCTGAATCTGAAAAATTACTTGCCGAGTTATACGCACCTCTTATTACCGCCGGCGTTCCGTGGATCTCTTCTGATCTAAGTACCGCCGAACTTGTCAAAGTTGCGGCAAACTCATTTTTAGCTACAAAGATTTCTTTTATTAATGCGATGGCGGAAATTTGTGAAGCAGCTGGTGGTGATGTCACTGTTCTTGCAAAAGCAATTGGATATGACCCACGAATTGGAAGCCGTTTTCTTCAAGCTGGAATTGGATTTGGTGGTGGCTGCCTTCCAAAAGATATTCGAGCATTTATGGCGCGTGCCGAAGAAATTGGAGCAAACCAGGCAGTTGAATTTTTACGTGAGATAGATGCAATCAATCTTCGCGCACGTACACGGATGGTTGATGTAGTTAGCTCTGAATTGAGTCAAGGATTAAAAGGCGCCCGAATTGCAGTTTTAGGTGCAGCATTTAAACCAGATAGTGATGATGTGCGTGACTCCCCAGCACTTGATATCGCCGCATCCCTACTTGCAAAAGGTGCGAGTGTTGTTGTTCATGATCCAAAAGCCATTGACAATGCTCGTTTACGGTTTCCCAACTTAGAGTTCGCAACCGATATCAAAAGCGCTCTTACTGAGGCAGATATAACTTTGCACCTTACCGAGTGGAAGGTTTATCGCGAACTAGACCCGGTTGAGATTAAAAAATGGGTAAAAAGTGCGAAGATAATTGATGGTAGAAACGCTTTAGATAGCGATAAATACTTATTGGCCGGATGGCGCTTCCGGGCTTTGGGACGCAATCTTTAAGGCTTTTGCTTTTATTTTTACAGTTTCATTTAATTCAGCCATTTGATTTTCAATTGCTTTAACCAAATCTGGATTGCCAACGCTCAACATCCTTACCGCCAATAATCCAGCATTTTTTGCATTACCAATTCCAACAGTTGCTACAGGTATTCCGGCAGGCATCTGTGCAATTGATAATAAGGAGTCAATGCCTTCTAAAGCTTTAAGCAGGATAGGTACGCCAATTACCGGTAGTGCGCTAATTGATGCGAGCATTCCAGGAAGATGAGCGGCACCACCTGCCCCAGCAATAATTATTTTGATTCCACGGCTTGCCGCACTTTTCCCAAATGTCATCATCTCTTCTGGCATCCGGTGTGCAGAAAGTAGTTCAACCTCGTAGGCAATTTTGAACTCGGCAAGTGTTAGCGCAGCCGCTTCCATTATTGGCCAATCAGAATCTGAACCCATCACAATGGCAACCTCTGGATTTAGACCGCTCATTAATGACTCCTCTTACTCATGCTCACTCATCTACAACTCCACTTATGTAATCGATTGCATGCGCTGCTCGACTACGCAAATCAGCTAAATCTGCTCCAATGACGGTTGCATGTCCAACTTTACGGCCCGGACGCACCTCTTTGCCATAAATATGAATTTTTAGTTCGGGATCGCGAGCAAACAAATGCAAATAAGGTCGATATAGATCTGAATTATCGGTTCCCAAAATATTTGCCATCACTGCCCATTTGGCGGTCATTTTTGTTTCGCCCAGAGGTAAATCTAAAACTGCGCGCAGATGCTGCTCAAATTGGCTAGTGACTGAACCTTCAATACTCCAATGACCTGAGTTGTGTGGCCTGAGCGCAATTTCATTGACAATTAATTTATCTCCAACTTGAAAAAGTTCGACAGCCATTACTCCAACTAGCTTTATTGAATTTGCGATATCACTTGCAATTTTTTGGGCAAGATTTGCAACTTCTTCAGAGAGATTGGGTGCTGGGGTAATTGTTTCGATGCAAATTCCATCGCGCTGAATCGTCTCACTCACTGCCCAAGTAGCCACTTGATTATGAGGCGAACGCGCAATCAAAATCGCAAGTTCTCGATCAAATGGAACTACTTCTTCATAAAGTGCTTTGCCCCATTCGGCGATAACTTTTTTTGCAGAAAGTTGATCTTTTACTAAGTGCACTCCACGACCGTCATATCCCCCGGTAATTGATTTTAGAATTGCTGGAAATGCCGGAATAGCAGCGGCGCTATCTATAACTTGCCAGTTCGGACAAGGAATCTGGTTCTCAGTAAAAACTTTGCGCATATGTGCTTTGTCTTGAGCCACAAGGAGTGAGTTAGAACTTGGTCTAATCACAAAACCTTCAGCTTCAAGTGCGCGTATATGTCCATTTGGAACTAATTCATGTTCGAAAGTTAAAAAATCACATTTTTTAGCAAAGTTTCGCAGTACTTCTAAATCTCGGTAATCGCCAATCTCTACTTTTGCAATCTTTGCTGCGCTATCAGATCCATCTGTTGCCAAAATCTTTAGATTGATTCCAAGAGCGATCGCTGGAGCCAAGGACATCTGCGCAAGTTGGCCCGCCCCAATCATTCCGACAGTTGGCCCGCTCATAGTTGTAATCCTACTTGAAGATTACTGGATGGCTCGAAGATGAGTTATGTCAGCAGAGACGATAGTTTCACCGCTGGAAATCAGCAATCCACCATTTTCTGCAATACCAATGGCAGTACTTTCTTTTGTATCTCCATTTTGAAAATCCAACTTAATCTCTTTTCCAAGAGTCGCTGACAGCTTTGAATATTTTTTAAGAATTTCAACATTATCGCTAGTTAGGTTCCAGGCATCGAATTCAGTTCTAATCTCTTGCAGCAAATAGGCAATCAATTGTTCGCGGGCTTTGATTATCTCTTCTTCACATTCTAAAAGTAATGAGGTTGCAGTCGGGACTGGAAGTTCATCTCTATCTTGTAAAACATTTATTCCAATTCCAACAACAACACAATCTTCAAATTGCTCTGCGATTATCCCGCCAACTTTCAAATCTCCAATCAGAATATCATTTGGCCATTTCAATACTGGCGCTAATCCGCAGTATTTTGAAATTGCATTTGCAGCCGCAACACCAACAATTAATGGGATCCATCCTTGATCTGCTGAATTTCGGATTGGATATAGGACTGTAGAAAGTAGGAGTGCAACTTGGGGTGGAGTTTCAAATGTACGCGTTAACCGTCCACGTCCGGCGCTTTGGTGATCGGCGATAAATACTGTACCCGCAGGTATTTTTTCGGTCTTTAACAATTCGACCAGTTTGATCTGCGTTGAGGGAATACTCTCAAAGAGGCTTACTCGCCAGTAACTATCACCAAGTAGTGAGATGATTTGTTCCTGATTTAATGGCGCTCGCTGCCAGTTGCTAATCATGAGAGGTACGGTACGGGTATGAGCGGTGACATTCACACAACTGCAGGAAAACTCGAAGATTTACAGGCGCGAATTAATGCAGCCACGCATGCCGGCTCCGAACGCGCAATTGAAAAACAACATGCCAAAGGCAAAATGACAGCACGTGAACGGATCGCCGCCCTGGTTGATGTTGATTCATTTACCGAATTTGATGAATTAGCCCGTCACCGCAGTGTCAACTTCGATATGCCACAAAATCGTCCATATGGCGATGGTGTAGTTACCGGTATCGCCACGGTAGATGGAAGACCAATCGCACTCTTCTCGCAAGATTTCACCGTGATGGGTGGAAGTCTTGGTGAAGTTTTTGGGGAAAAAATTGTGAAAGTTATGGATTTCGCATTGCGCACTGGCGTTCCACTTATTGGAATCAATGATTCGGGTGGAGCTCGAATCCAAGAAGGTGTGGTTTCACTTGGTCGCTATGGTGAAATTTTCCGTCGTAATTCCCGTTCTTCTGGCGTAATACCGCAAATTTCATTAATTCTTGGACCGTGCGCTGGTGGTGCGGTTTACTCACCAGCAATGACAGATTTCACAATTATGGTTGATCAAACTTCACATATGTTCATCACCGGACCTGAAGTAATTAAAACCGTCACAGGTGAAGAAGTCGAGATGGAAGAACTTGGTGGCGCACTCACTCATAATTCAAGAACTGGAAACTCTCACTACTTGGCCACTAATGAATTAGATGCAATTGATTATGTAAAAACCTTGTTGTCTTACTTGCCAAGCAATAACACTGACAAGCCACCAGTTTTTCCAGTTAGTGGTTCAGATACTTTGCACTCAAGTGATCTTGCGCTAAATACTTTGATACCTGATGCACCAAACCAGCCTTATGACATGCACCAAGTTATAAAGGCTTTGCTTGATGATTCTGAATTTTTAGAAGTGCAAGAACTTTTTGCGCCCAACATAATTATTGGATTTGGAAGAATTGAAGGACGCTCTGTTGGCGTTGTTGCTAATCAGCCCATGCAACTGGCAGGAACTTTAGATATTAACGCGAGCGAAAAGGCGGCAAGGTTTGTTAGGACTTGTGACGCGTTTGGGATTCAAATATTAACTTTGGTTGATGTACCTGGATTTTTGCCTGGTACTGATCAAGAGTGGAATGGAATTATTAGACGTGGCGCTAAATTGCTCTACGCCTATGGAGAAGCATCAGTTCCAATGGTCACTTTGATTACGCGAAAAGCCTACGGCGGCGCATATGACGTGATGGGATCTAAACATTTAGGTGCTGATATTAACTTCGCTTGGCCAACTGCGCAGATTGCTGTGATGGGTGCCCAAGGCGCAATAAATATTTTGTATCGAAAAGAGCTCACAGATGCTAATAACTCTGAAGAGTTGCGTAAAAAACTAATAACAGAGTATGACGACACACTTGCTAATCCTTATCTTGCGGCAGAGCGTGGCTTCATTGATGCTGTCATTGAACCGCAGCAAAGTCGAATTCTGATCACACGTGCGTTCCGTGCTCTACAAAACAAAAAAGATGTTCTGCCTTATCGTAAGCATGGAAATATCCCACTGTAATGGGAACTATAAAAATTATTAAGGGTGAGGCAACTGTTAAAGAAATTGCTGCTATCGAAAAGGCGTTATCTCAACGGAAATCTCAACTTATCAATAATAGTAATTACGGAAAAACGGAAATAATTCGTGACTAAAGTAATACTCGCATCTGCTTCGCCTGCTCGCTTACAATTATTGAAAAGCGCGGGAATCTTTGCTGAAGTAAAAATAAGTGGAGTTAATGAGGAGTTGCCAGAATTTTTAAATTTGCCTCCGATGCAAATGGTTGTGGCGTTGGCAAAAGCCAAAGCTCAAGCAGTTGCCGCATCTTTCAATGGCGATCAATTAATAATTGGTGCTGATTCAACACTTGAATTTGAAGGTAAAAATCTCGGGAAACCAGCAACTCCCGATGAGGCTTTTTCACTATGGCACTCATATCGAAATAAAAGTGGCATTTTACATACAGGACAAGTTTTAATTGATGCTTCAAATGGAGCCACAGTAGAGAGAGTCTCATCAACTAAAATTACTTTCGCAAATATTAGCGATGAAGAGATCAGCGCCTACATCAAAACTGGCGAACCTCTTCAAGTCGCTGGCGGTGCAACTCTAGATGGAATTGGATCTGCATTTATTTCTCGAATTGAAGGGGATGCAACAGGTGTAATTGGATTAAGCATGCCCCACCTTTTTGAAATGGTGACCTCCCTTGGACACTCTTGGCACAAGTTACGCCGGATAGGATCTGCAATATGAAGAGTGTATTAATAGCCAAT
The DNA here is from genome assembly GCA_009694285.1 of Candidatus Nanopelagicaceae bacterium. Classification (GTDB taxonomy): domain Bacteria; phylum Actinomycetota; class Actinomycetes; order Nanopelagicales; family Nanopelagicaceae; genus UBA3012. The sequence goes on from SHVK01000003.1 coordinate 47,899, forward strand.
CGCGGCGAAATTGCGATTCGCATTGCGAGAGCGGCCCGTGACCACGGAATTAAATCCATCGCAATTTACGCTGATGGTGACCGTAACGCTCTGCATGTAAAAGCATGCGATGAGGCTTATGCACTTGGTGGAGTAACGGCAACAGAAACTTATTTAAATATCGAAAAAATAATCTCAGTCGCCAAAAAAAGTGGTGCTGAAGCAATTCATCCTGGCTACGGATTCCTTTCTGAAAATGCAAAATTTGCACAAGCGGTAATCGATGCGGGTTTGCTTTGGGTTGGTCCTCCCCCTGCTGCGATTGCGGCTTTGGGAGATAAAGTTTCAGCCCGAAAAATCGCAGCACTAGTTGGTGCCCCACTTGTTGCGGGAACTGCAGATCCGGTTGCCAGCAGCAAAGAAGTTTTAGCTTTTGCTAAAGAGTTTGGACTTCCCGTTGCCATCAAAGCTGCTCATGGTGGTGGTGGACGTGGCTTAAAAGTTGCCTTCACAATGGAGGAGATTCCAGAACTTTTCGATTCAGCGGTCCGTGAAGCAGTTTCTGCATTTGGTCGCGGTGAATGCTTTGTTGAAAGATATTTAGACCGTCCGCGTCACGTTGAAACTCAAGTTCTGGCAGATACTCATGGAAATGTAATAGTTGTATCAACGCGCGACTGCTCTTTGCAACGTCGCCACCAAAAATTGGTCGAAGAAGCTCCTGCTCCATTTCTTTCTCAAGCCCAAGTTGATGAGTTGTATCGTTCAAGTAAAGAAATCATTCGTGCTGCTGGTTATGTCGGAGCCGGAACTTGTGAGTTTCTAGTCGGAGTTGATGGAACTATCTCTTTTCTTGAAGTTAATACTCGTTTACAAGTTGAGCATCCCGTTAGCGAAGAGGTTTCCGGTTTTGATTTAGTAAGGGAACAGTTCAGAATTGCCGATGGCGAAAAGATAACCTCGATTGATCCGCAATTACGCGGCCACTCCATCGAATTTCGAATCAATGGTGAAGATCCGGGGCGAAATTTCTTGCCTACTCCTGGCGTGATAACTGAATGGGAGGAACCTTCAGGTCCTGGAGTTCGCGTAGATGCTGGTTTCACAAAAGGTGATGTAATTGGTGGAAATTTTGACTCCTTGCTTGCAAAATTAATTGTTACCGGCGGAACAAGAAAACAGGCATTGGAGCGAGCCCGTCGCGCGCTTGCTGAATTCAAAATTGAAGGAATTGCAACTGCTTTGCCTTTTCATCGTGCCGTAATAAATGACAAAGCTTTTATTAATGAGCCTTTTGCAGTTTATACCGGATGGATTGAGAGTGAATTTAATAATCAGATTCCACCATATGGAGCCAGCAGCGAAGCAAATACAACTCCAGTTGTAGAAGAATTAGTTGTTGAAGTTAATGGTCACCGTTTTGAGGTTGATATTTTGAGTCCAATTCCTAAACGCAAACGTGCGCTCAGTGCAAGAACTGCTTTGCAAACCGGGGATTCATTAACTAGTCCAATGCAAGGAACAGTTATAAAAATCGAAGTTACTGAAGGACAAACCGTAGAAGAGGGTGATTTAATTGTGGTTTTAGAGGCGATGAAAATGGAACAACCACTTAAAGCGCACAAGAGTGGAAAAATAAGTAACTTAAACGTTTCCGTTGGAGACACCCTTGCCAGTGGAACTTTGCTTTGCAAAATTATTTAACTACCAAATTTCAGTAGCTCGGTAACTTCCCCACTCACCTCGAAGCGCATCAGAAATCTCTCCAAGAGTTGCATTTGCAATTAGTGCAACCTTCATTGGATAAAGCAAATTTAATTCACCTTTTGCTGCAGCGCTTAAATCAGCTAAAGCCTTGCTAACTTCATCTTGATTTCGACTCTTGCGCAATTTCAACAACTTTGTACTCTGTTCTTTTGCAATCTCAGGATTTATTTCAAGCGGCAAATATGTGCTTGCCTCTTCAACAAATGCATTTACACCGACAACAACTCGATTTCCTGATTCAATCTCTTGCGAGATTCGATATGCGCTTTTTTCAATTTCACTTTTTTGGAATCCCGCTTCAATTCCTGCGACAGCACCACCCATCTGATCAATTCTTGCGATTAACTCTTTGGCGGAAGTTGCAATCTCTGTAGTCATCGATTCAATTACTGCAGATCCGGCAAGTGCATCAACTGTTGCAGCAACATCACTTTCATTCGCAATTACTTGTTGAGTGCGAAGCGCAAGCCGAGCGGCTTTCTCTGTTGGCAATCCAAGTGCCTCATCAAATGAGTTTGTATGAAGAGATTGGGTGCCTCCAAGTACGGCGGCTAACGCCTGAAGAGCCACACGAACTAAATTTAATTCAGGTTGTTGAGCAGTTAATTGGACACCTGCTGTTTGGGTATGAAAGCGAAGGTGCATAGCGCGCTCGGAAGTTACCCCAAATCGTTCCTTCATAATTTGAGCCCATAACTGCCGGGCTGCTCTAAATTTTGCAACCTCTTCAAGTACGGTAGTTCTAGATACAAAAAAGAAGCTCATCCGAGTTGCAACATCTTCAATAGACAATCCGCGTTCTTTTGCGCAGTCCAAATAAGCAATTGCATTTGCAAAAGTAAAAGCAATTTCTTGAACTGGGTTAGCGCCAGCTTCAGCCATGTGATATCCAGATACTGAAATGCTATTCCACTTAGGCAACTCTTTTGTACAGTATTCAAAAATATCCGTAGTTAAACGTAATGATTGTTTTGGAGGATAAATATAAGTTCCCCGAGCTATATACTCTTTTAATAAATCATTTTGAATAGTTCCTTGCAGCTGTTCGCTAGAAATTCCACGTTCTTCAGCAATAATCTGATACATCAGAAGTAAAATTGCTGCGGGCGCATTGATCGTCATTGAAGTTGAAACTTTTTCAAGTGGGATATTGTCAAAAAGTTCGCGCATATCTTCAAGTGAATCTATAGCAACCCCCACACGTCCAACTTCACCAAGTGATTGTGGCGCATCGGAGTCATAACCCATCTGAGTTGGTAAATCAAAAGCTACTGATAATCCGCCCGTACCTGCAGCTACTAGTTGTAGGTAGCGCTCATTGGATTCTTTTGCATTTCCAAAACCTGCATACTGCCGCATTGTCCAAGGTTTTTGTAAATACATTTGTTCATAAATACCTCGCGTAAATGGGTAAACGCCAGCTTTTTCATCATTTAAATAATCTGCTTTTATTGGGAAGCCAGACTCAGTGATATCTCGCACAGGCTAATCCTACTCAATTCGGTGTGGCGGGTAATCGCATAGGATTTATCTCTCTATTCTTTAGCACCTATGCAAATCTCAAGATTTAAACAACGTAACCTCTTAATAACGGCTGTCGTACTTGTCCTGGCGCTAACAGCCACCTCGTTCTCGACACTCTCGGCCAGTGGAGATGAAGTTATCGGCGGTGGACGGCTTGGGGAAAGTGGCGTAATTTTTGATGACACAAAAGGGGATGGAAGTGCCGCTCCCCCGGACACTTCTGCTTCTTCTTTCATAATCGCAGATTTAGATACTGGTGAAATTTTGGCTGCAAAAAATCCACATAAAAAATTGCCACCGGCCAGTACTTTAAAGACATTAACCGCTTTAACACTTCTTCCACGATTAGATATGAATAAAATTTATGTTGGTACTAAAAAAGAGCCAGCAACGATCGGTAATAAAGTTGGAATTTATCCTGGCCGAAAATACAAGATTAAAGATATTTGGTACGGCTTTATGTTGGACTCTGGCAATGACGCTGGAGTCGCGTTAGCAAATGCATCTGGTGGTATTAAAAAGACTGCTGCACTAATGCAAGCTAAAGCTAAATCTATTCAGGCTTTCGATACAACTCCAAAATCTCCACATGGACTTGATACTCCTGGGCAACTCTCAAGTGCTTACGATCTAGCACTAATTGCCCGAGCCGCAATGGATAGATCTGATTTTCGTAAAATTGTGAAAACTAAAAGATATACATTTCCAAAATCTGGCCCAAAAAATGTAAATCGAAAGATTAAGAATTTAAATAAATTACTTTTTACTTATCCTGGAACTTTAGGAGTAAAAACTGGGTGGACCACTAAAGGTCAAAATACATATATTGGAGTTGTGAAACGTGATGGACACACAATCATCATAACTTTTATGCATTTAAAATACGGACGGGATGCTTTGGCAAAAGCGTTGTTTGATTGGGGATTTAAAGCAATTGGAGAAGTTGAACCAATTGGAAAACTAGTCTAAAGCTAGCCTCTACCCACTAGCCCCATCGCCGAGTAAACATTTCTAAGCGTTTGTGCAGCGACTGAGCCCGCTCTCTGTCCACCATCTTTCAAAATGCTTTGCAATTGAGCAGGATCTTTCAAATAATCTAATGCGCTATTTCTAATTGGTTCTAGTACTCCAACAACGACATCAGCTAAGTCTTTCTTTAAATCTCCATACCCTTTACCAGAGTAATTTTCTTCCAACTGCTTAATACTCTGACCCGTCAAAGCGGAGTAAATAGTGAGCAAATTACTGATTCCGGGTTTATTTCTTTCATCAAACTTAATTTCTCGCTCAGTGTCAGTCATGGCACTTTTAACTTTTTTGGCATTAACCTCTGGAGCATCCATTAACTCAATAACTCCAGCCATTGTGGCGGCTGATTTGCTCATCTTTGAAGTTGGATCTTGGAGATCCATAATCTTTGCAGTGCCTTTAATAATATGAGCATCAGGAATTGTGAAAGTTTCTCCAAAACGTGAGTTAAATCTTTGACCTAAATCGCGCGTTAATTCAATATGTTGGCGTTGATCTTCCCCAACCGGAACTTGATTGGCCTGGTAAAGCAAAATATCGGCAGCTTGCAATATCGGGTAAGTAAATAATCCAACGACTGTGCGATCTGCTCCTGATTTTTGAGATTTATCTTTAAATTGGGTCATGCGATTTGCTTCACCGAATCCGGTGATGCATTCAAGGACCCATCCAAGTTGATTGTGTGCTGGAACATGTGACTGAATAAATAATGTGCTCTGCGTTGGATCTATTCCAAGGGCTAGTAATTGAGCAACTGAAGCAAGCGTACGTTGATGTAAAAGTTTCGGATCAGTTTCGATAGTTAAGGCATGTAAATCGACAACACAGTAAAAAGCATCATGGGTATCTTGTAGAGCAACCCATTGGCGCAATGCCCCAAGGTGATTTCCTAAGTGGAATGAATCATGAGTCGGTTGAATCCCAGATAGCACTCGCGCTTTAGTACCCATTTGAGTTTTACCCCTGCCTTTGATCTGTGACAATCATACGGATTTTTCCAGCACGTTTACCTTCAATTGATTCAATTTCAAATTCTGCACTTGGTTGAGAAATCTTGTCCCCGACTTCAGGAATTCTCCCGAGTTGATGCATTAAAAATCCACCAACAGTTTCATAAGGGCCATCAACAACTTCTACACCAGTTTCATCTAGAACATCATCGAGAGATGTAAGTCCATCAAAGTGGTACTCACCAGAGCGACCTGGTTGCACTTCATTTTTTTCATGCCCGTCGTATTCGTCACGAATTTGGCCGATAAATTCTTCGACGATATCTTCGAGAGTCACGATTCCATCAGTTCCACCATACTCATCAACAACGATTGCTAAATGTTGACCTGCGGCTCGCATTTCAGTTAATGCCGGCAACAATCCTTTAGTGCCAGGCATAAATAACGCTTCTCGTACGAAATCTCCTACCCGCACTTGGCGCTCCCGTAAATTTGGATCTAATAAATCGCGAATGTGAATAAAACCAACTATCTCGTCAAATGAACCTTTTACAACTGGATAACGTGAATGGCCCGATTCAATAATTGTTTTTATGGCTTGTGAAATTGGTGTGTTTGAATCAAGAAAATCAACTTCCGTGCGCGGAAGCATAACTTCATGTACTTGACGATCTCCAGCGAGAAAAACTTCTTCTACAATTTCGCGCTCTTGTTCAGTTAGCCTGGCATGTCCGGTAAGCAAATCAAGGAGTTCTTCTTCAGACATTTTATCTCTGGCTTGCGCAGGATCAATTCCTACTGCGCGAACAATCAAATCTGTTGATTTAGATAGTACCCAGATAATTGGACGAAATAAACGCGCAATACGATCTACAGTTGAAGCTGCGGCGAGCGCAATGCTTTCGGAACGAACAATTGCAATTCGCTTTGGTACTAACTCACCTATTATCAAAGTGAAATAGGCAACAACTATTGTTATCAAAATAATTGAAAGTAATTTTGCGGCCGTTTCACTTAATCCAAGATCCTGCAATCGTGGGATCAAATACTTGCCAAAACGTTCTGCACCAATGGCCGCTGAAAAAAGACCAAATAAGGTAATTCCTACTTGGATTGCGGCTAGAAAGCGAGTTGGATTGCTGGCCAGTGCCGCCACCCGGGCCCCACGTTTACCCCTTTGGCCCATCGCCTTAATCTGGGACTCCCTGAGCGAAATCAGGGCAATTTCAGCCGCCACAAAGAGGCCGCCGAGGATAATTAAGGTGGCTACAAGGGCGAGATCGCCAAATATCTGCACAGGCTAAGGGTACTCAGGAGTGTGCCACTTCCCCTAAACCCCATCTATCTAGTACTTTTCACCCGACCTCAACCGAGGTCACCTTCCTCCTACGGACCGTCCGGCACGTACCTGCCGGGAGAAGGAGTTACCAGCATGGCAACAGTTGTATTCGATAAAGCAAGTCGTACCTATCCAGGTACAACAAGTCCAGCAGTTGATCAACTAGAACTCACAGTTGCAGATGGTGAGTTTCTGGTGTTAGTTGGTCCATCAGGTTGTGGAAAATCAACATCACTCCGCATGCTTGCCGGACTTGAGGATGTAGATACTGGATCTATTCGCATTGGCGATCGTGATGTCACACATGTGGCACCAAAAGATCGTGACATTGCAATGGTGTTCCAGTCTTATGCGCTCTACCCACATATGACTGTGGCGGAGAACATGGGCTTCGCGCTAAAGATCGCTGGCGTTAGCAAAGATGAGCGCGCACGTCGCGTTCAAGATGCTGCAAAGTTGCTAGACCTTGGGCCTTACCTTGATCGCAAGCCAAAAGCGCTTTCAGGTGGACAACGTCAGCGCGTTGCAATGGGCCGCGCAATTGTGCGCGAACCTCAGGTTTTTCTTATGGATGAGCCGCTATCAAACCTTGATGCCAAACTTCGTGTAGCAACACGTACGCAAATTGCTGCGTTGCAACGTCGTCTTGGAGTCACCACTGTTTACGTAACTCACGACCAGGTTGAAGCTATGACCATGGGTGATCGCGTAGCAGTATTAAAGGATGGATTACTTCAACAAGTAGATTCACCTCGCAATCTTTATGACAACCCAGCAAACGCATTCGTAGCTGGATTCATTGGCTCACCAGCAATGAACTTAGTTGTCGCTCCAGTAATTGGTGGACAAGCTTCTCTTGGCGGTCTCAAGATCGCTGTACCGGCTTCAGTTGGCGCAAATGTAGAAGTTGGAATTCGCCCAGAAAGCTTCCATCCAACAACTGTCGGCGCTGGTTTTGATATCAAGGTAAATGTTGTTGAAGAACTTGGTTCGGATGCATTTGTTTACGGAGTTCCTGCAGTAAGTGGAGTAACTCTTGCTAATGCAAACGCAGAAGAAGGTGCTGAAGTCATCGTCCGTTGGGATCCAAAGAACCCACCAAAGCCTGGCGATACTATCTCAGTAACCGCTGATCAATCAGCAGTTCACCTATTCAATGCAACAACAGGAGCTCGTATCTAAAGTTAAAAGTAAAAAACCCCGCCAGATTATCTGGCGGGGTTTTTTAATGCATTTTTTTATTTACTTAATTACTTAGTTCATCTCTGCTTTCAAGTTCTCGTCGATGGCAGCTAAAAACTCCTGGGTATTTAACCAAGGGCTTTCCTTGCTAATTAATAAAGCCAAATCTTTTGTCATTTTTCCAGTTTCTACAGTTTCAATGCACACTCTTTCAAGAGTCTCACTAAATCTGGCAAGTTCTGGATTGTGATCAAGCTTTGCACGATGAGCTAATCCACGAGTCCATGCAAAAATTGAAGCAATTGGATTTGTCGATGTCGCTTTTCCTGCTTGATGATCGCGGAAGTGACGGGTCACAGTTCCATGAGCTGCTTCTGACTCCACAATTTTTCCATCTGGAGTCATCAAAACAGAAGTCATTAATCCAAGTGATCCATAACCTTGCGCGACGGTATCTGATTGCACATCACCATCGTAATTCTTACAAGCCCAGACATAGCCACCTTCCCAACGAAGTGAAGTGGCCACCATGTCATCGATCAAACGGTGCTCGTATGTAATTCCAGCAGCAGCAAATTGATCTTTGAATTCAGCTTCGAAGATCTCTTCAAAAATATCTTTGAAGCGTCCATCGTAGGCTTTCAAAATTGTATTTTTAGTTGACAAGAAAACTGGATACTTACGGTTGAGCCCATAATGCATAGATGCACGCGCAAAATCACGAATTGATTCGTCAAGGTTGTACATCGTCATAGCCACACCAGCGCTTGGGAAATCAAAGACGTTGAATTCCATCGGCTTTGAACCATCAGTCGGAGTGAAAGTGACTGTCAATTTTCCAGCACTAGGAACTTTGAAATCAGTTGCTCGGTATTGATCACCAAATGCGTGACGACCGATGACGATTGGCTTAGTCCAGTGTGGAACTAAACGTGGAACGTTACTGATAATGATTGGCTCGCGGAAAATTACACCACCGAGAATATTGCGGACAGTTCCATTTGGAGACTTCCACATTTGCTTTAATCCAAACTCTTTAACCCGCGCTTCATCTGGAGTGATTGTGGCGCACTTGACTCCGACGCCATGCTTTTGGATCGCATGAGCACTATCAATTGTTACTTGGTCACTAGTTGCATCGCGATGTTTGATTCCTAAGTCGTAATAATCAAGATTTACATCTAGGTAAGGAAGAATCAATTGCTCTTTAATGAACTGCCAAATGATGCGGGTCATCTCGTCGCCATCAAGTTCCACAACAGTTCCGATTACTTTAATTTTTGCCATTCGAAACGCTCCCTATTTAAATTATTTGACTAAAGAGTTTTCACATCAGCTTGTTTTGCACGAACTGCTTCTGCAGCAACTTTTAACTCCGCAATTTCAGCTTCAGTTAACTTGCTTTCAACTACGCGGCGGATTCCCTCTTTGCCAATTTCAGCCTCGACTCCAAGGTAAACCCCGCTAATGCCATATTGACCTTCGACCCAAGCACAAACTGGAAGTACTGCTCCAGAATCTTCAATGACTGCTTTTGCCATTCGGGCAGCCGCAGCAGATGGTGCGTAATAAGCCGAACCAGTTTTAAGCAGTGCCACAATTTCAGCTCCACCATTGCGAGTGCGAACGACAAGATCTTCAATCTCTTCAGCAGAAAGTAACTCTGAAAGTGGTTTTCCTTTAACTGTGCAACGACTTGGAACTGGAACCATGGTGTCACCATGAGAGCCCAAAGTTAAAGTTTGCACATCACCAACTGCAACATTTAATTTAGTGGAGACAAAGTTTGTAAACCGCGCTGTATCAAGCATTCCCGCCTGACCCATTACGCGATTGTGTGGAAACGCAGATGCAATTTGGGCAAGTGCTGTCATTTCATCTAATGGATTTGAAACTACGATGATGACTGCATTTGGACTGTGCTTTGCAATATTTTCGGCAACACCACGAACGATTCCGGCATTGATGCCGATTAAATCCATTCGACTCATACCTGGCTTGCGTGGAATTCCGGCGGTAATTACAACAACATCAGAACCGGCAGTTTTTTCGTAACCGCCACCTTCTGCGGTAGTTGTTACACCGATAAGTTCTGTCTCAAATCCTTCAATGGAACGGGATTGATTCATATCTAAAGCAATACCTTCTGGTTTGCCTTCAAGAATGTCAGTGAGGATGACCTCTTCGAAAATGTTGTATTCAGCTAAACGAAGAGCGGTGGTTGAGCCGTAAAAACCAGCCCCCACCACTGTGACTCGACCGCGCATGGGAACCCAATCTCTCTTGATATCAAGATAACTCTACCCCCCGTTTGGAAGCAGTAGCGCGAGGGTAGCGATCACCGCCGCAAAGGTGAGCAATATCAGCAGATCAGTACTTCGACTCCGCCAAACCGTTTGGAGAGTTACCCCATTTCGGTCCCTAAACCGCTCTCCAGCGATGATCAACAAGGCTACTGATACCAAGAGTGAGCCAACCCTTACAGAGGCGCTGAGCGCGATTATCAGCCCAAGTAGAGTTGTAAAGGCAGCTGCGAGAGAGGATTTCACTTAAGCAGGGCCGCTTCGGCGATTTCGACCACATTGCTCAATAGCATCGCCCGGGTCATCGGTCCAACTCCTCCTGGCATCGGGGCGATATGGCCGGCTACTTTGGCCACATCAGGGTGCACATCTCCAGCCAAGCCGGCTTCAGTTCTGGTGATTCCGACATCAATCACCGCTGCCCCTGGTTTGACCAGATCTGCGGTGATGAAATGTGGCTTACCGAGTGCTGCAACAACAATATCTGCGCGCCTAATGTGCGCCGCTAAATCTTTTGTTGCCGAATGCGTAAGTGTCACCGTCGCACTTTCTCGTTTGCGACTTAACAACAAACCGAGTGGACGACCCACAGTTAATCCGCGACCTATTACAACGACATCAGCACCTTTAATCGGAACGCTGTACTGCTCGAGTAGAGCCACAATTCCACGAGGTGTACACGGAAGTGGTGCATGTTGATCAAGAACTAATTTTCCTAGATTAAGTGGATGTAAACCATCAGCATCTTTATTTGGATCCATTGCTTCTAAAATTGCCAGCGAATCAATTCCATTTGGTAAAGGTAATTGCACGATATATCCAGTGCACTCCTTTGAATTATTTAAATCTTTTACCGCGCTTAATACATCTTTAAATGATGCGCTCGCCGGAAGATCGACACGAATTGAAGAGATTCCAACTTCAGCACAATCGCGATGTTTTCCCCCCACATATGAATGAGAGCCTGGGTCGTCCCCAACTAATACCGTTCCAAGTCCTGGAGTAATTCCCTTTGCACTTAATTGTTTTACGCGAACTGCTAACTGCGCTTTAATAATTGCAGCAGTAGCTTTGCCATCAAGAATTATGGCCATCGAGTTCACTCCTAACTCTTAAAGTTTAAGCATGTGCAAAATGTCGCACGCCGGTGAAATACATTGTTGCTCCCATTTTATTGGCAGCCTCAATCACTTCATGATCCCGAACGCTACCGCCTGGTTGCACTATCGCGCTTACTCCTGCGGCTAATAAAATCTCTAATCCATCAGCAAATGGGAAAAATGCATCACTTGCCGCGACGCTTCCGCTGGCTCTGTCCCCCGCTCGAGAAACAGCTAACCGTGCGCTATCAACGCGATTGACTTGCCCCATACCAATTCCAACTGCTGCTAAATCATTTGCCAATAAAATTGCATTACTCTTCACAGCACGAACTGCTTTCCACGCAAATTGCAAATCTTTTAACTGCTCAGGTGTCGCCGCTTTGCCGGCAACTAATTGCCAATTGCCTGGCGCATCACCCTCTGCGTCAATTCGGTCAAAGTTTTGTACCAATACCCCGCCCAAAATTGGTCGTAACTCCAAGAGTGGTGCCGTGGGCTCAATTGTAAGAATTCGGATTGAAGGTTTTTGACTCAAGATTTCAATAGCAGCTTTTGTAAAACTTGGAGCGGCAATAACTTCGGTAAAAACTTCACTCACCGCTTTTGCCACTGTTTCATTTACTTCACGATTTGCTGCGATAACTCCACCAAAAGCAGAGATTGGATCGCAGGCGTGAGCTTTCAGATACGCCGACTCGATGTTGGTACCAACTGCAATTCCGCATGGGTTTGTATGTTTAATAATCGCAACAGCTGGATCAGCATGATCATAAGCCGCTCTCCATGCGGCCTCTACATCAACATAATTGTTGTATGACATTTCTTTGCCGTGTAATTGAATTGCTCCGGCAACTCCACTGCCAGTTAATTCACTCGCGTCACTTAAATACAGAGCGGCACTTTGATGTGGGTTTTCGCCATAACGCAAAGTTGCACTGTGAGAGTATGAGTTACCGATCCACTCAGGTAAAAGTTGATCAGTACTTACTGAGTTGAGCCATGTTGAAACTGCAATGTCATATTTTGCAGTAGTTCTATATGCCTCAATCGCAAATTGTCTACGCAACTTCTCATCTGTGCCACCATCTGTGAGAGCTGCAACAATCTGCGGATATTGATTTGGTGAAACTAATACTGCAACAGATGGATGATTCTTTGCTGCTCCGCGAACCATGCTTGGCCCACCAATATCAATCTGCTCGATACATTCATCAATTGATGCTCCACTTTTTACGGTTTTTACAAATGGATACAAATTAACTACCACTAAATCAAAGGGCGCTATTTTTAACTCTGCCAATTGGGCTACATGTGATGGCAACCTAAGGTCAGCTAAAATTCCCGCGTGAATAATTGGATGTAAAGTTTTTACGCGACCATCAAGTGATTCAGGAAAGCCAGTTAACTCTTCAACTTTGACAACCGGGATTCCAGCTTTAGCGATAGTGGCTGCAGTTGAGCCTGTTGAGACAATCTCAACTCCGTGGGCATAAAGCTCTTTTGCGAACTCAATTAATCCACTTTTGTCATAAACACTTATTAGTGCTCGCTTGATTGGTCGCTTCATGCTGGCTCCTCATCCCTCTCAACTAACTCTTTAATCGTTGTCACAAGAATTTTCCGCTCCTCTATTTTAATCCGTTCATGTAATTGCGCTTGAGTTTCCCCTTTTTGTACTTGAACACTCATTTGATTAATAATCTGACCAGTATCTACACCCTCATCTACAAAATGAACAGTTGCACCGGTTACTTCTACCCCAGCAGCCAAAGCATCTGCCACTGCATGAGCTCCCGGAAATGCCGGCAATAGCGCCGGGTGGGTATTAATGGTGCGAAATTGATTTACAAAATCTGGCGAAAGAATCCGCATAAATCCGGCACTGATAACTAGCCACGGTTTTGATTTAGCAACCTGATCTATCAACGCTTTATCCCACTCTGCTCGATTAGCAAAATCCTTAATTGGTAATGTAACTGTTGGAATTCCTGCTTGCTTGGCCCTATTGAGCACTCCTGCCTCAGGTTGATCGCTGATAACTTTTTCTATCTGAATAACTCCGGCAAGTTCACCATGTAAAAATGCATCAAAAACTGCTTGAGCCACTGAACCATCACCTGATGCCATAACTACGACAGATTTAACGTTATTCATTATTTTTACTTTGCAATTTTGTTATTCCAAAATATATTCCTGCTCCGATGCCGGCCTCTAATAAATAAATTAACGGAAAGATCCAAAGAGAGGGCCCTATGTCCGATAGGCGTTCGCCCAGCAAAGTTCCATTGCTGAAGTAGTTGATTATTGCGAGCACTACGGCGCTAACCACGATAACTATCGGCATTGCCAAAAGATCGTCTGCCCGTTCCGTTTTCTGCATCAATAAAGCAATCATAAATCCGGCACCAACTCCAAGCAGTACCCCAATAAATAGAAATTTATTTGTGTTTGTTGGTACAGCTGCAAGTAATGGGAAAGCGGGAATCTCACCGATTCGATGGACGGCTGGATTAATTAAAGTTCCAGAACCAATTGCAAAACCTGGGCCTAACAAATAAGCCAGAGCGGAAACGGCGATATTCGGAATTGTTGCAATTACCAAAATAAGTAGCAGAATTCCGCCGAGAATTCCAGGCTGCAACACGGTTATCAAATCCTTTAATACTGAAAAATGGAGCGCTAAAGAAGCAGAGACAAAGATTAATGAGATTCCAAGAAGCATTCCTAAAACCAGCAAAAGAATCCGAATGACTTGATTAAAATAATTATTCGCTTTAGTTATTTGTTGTAATTGCGTCAAACTTGCAATTCCTAAAAGTACAACCATGGAAAGCGGAGCCACATACCATCTTGGCGAGATTGAAATAGTTTTACTCACCACGCTCAGCGCAATTAATATAAAAATGTATGAAATCCCTAGCGAAAAAATTGATTGTCTAAGTTGCACACCTTGAAGTTCGGAGCGCAATCTTCGCAATGAGCCGCGAAAAATGATTATCGGGAACAGTAATGCTCCGAGTGGAATAAATGAAAGTGATCCAGGTAAGCCAGATGGTGGAAGCGCCAAAGTAAAAGTTATGTGATGCACTCCAAGCCAGATCCAAATGCCACCGCGAAGTGCATCAGTTAAAACCCCGCTTGCAGAGCCAGCGGTTGCCCATGCCATCAGCACAATCAAAGCAATTGGAATATATGAAATTAGCGCTGCGCGCACTGCTTCTGTGGCGCCGGCAATTAGCGGGCGCAAAATCTAATTACTTTCCGAGAATAGAGCGCAAAAGTTGAGCACTCTCACTTGGAGTTACACCAACGCGCACGCCAACCGCTTCGAGCGCATCACGTTTTGCTGCGGCCGTACCAGAAGAACCAGAGACAATTGCACCTGCATGCCCCATAGTTTTTCCTTCAGGAGCAGTGAATCCGGCAACGTATCCAACAACCGGCTTAGTTACATACTCTTTAATAAATGCAGCAGCACGTTCTTCGGCATCGCCACCGATTTCACCGATCATGACTATTGCCTTGGTATCAGGATCATCTTGAAATGCACGTAAGCAATCAATGTGCGTAGTTCCTACTACTGGATCTCCACCAATTCCTACCGCTGTTGAGAAACCAATGTCCCGCAATTCATACATCATTTGATAGGTCAGTGTTCCTGATTTAGAAACTAAACCTATTGGACCTGAACCGGTGATATCAGCAGGAATAATTCCAACATTTGATTTGCCTGGACTAATTAAGCCGGGACAGTTAGGACCGATCAATCGGCTCTTTCCAGATTTTTGCGCATATGCAAAAAATTCAGTGGTGTCATGTACTGGGACACCTTCAGTAATCACAACAATCAGCGCAACTTCGGCATCAACTGCATCAATAACCGCGGCTTTTGTAAATTTAGCCGGAACGAAAATTACTGAAGTATCAGCATTTGTCGCAGCAACTGCTTCGCTTGCACTATTGAAAACCGGAATCGCTATTCCATCAAAATCAACGACCTGTCCGCCTTTACCTGGAGTAACTCCACCAACAACCTTTGTTCCAGAAGCAAGCATTCGCTTAGTGTGTTTACTTCCTTCGGATCCAGTCATTCCATGGACCAGAATGCGACTCTTCTCAGTTAAAAAAATTGCCATTTACTTTGCCACCCCACTTGAAGCACTCGCTAATTCCGCGGCGCGACTAGCTGCGCCATCCATTGTGTCTAATTGCTCAATGAGTGGATGTGCTGCCTCATTAAGAATTCGGCGACCTTCTACAACATTGTTTCCATCTAGTCGAACCACAATTGGCTTAGCCGCTTTAGGACCGAGAATTTCTAATGCTTGTAAAATTCCGTTTGCTACAGCATCGCATGAAGTAATTCCACCGAAAACATTTACGAAAACACTTTTTACATCTTTATCATCAAGAATGATTGCTAATCCGTCGGCCATGACTTGAGCAGAAGCGCCACCGCCGATGTCTAGAAAGTTTGCTGGCTTTACTCCTCCAAATTTTTCGCCCGCGTAAGCCACAACATCAAGTGTGCTCATAACAAGGCCAGCACCATTTCCAATGATGCCTACTTCGCCCTCAAGTTTTACATAATTCAAATCTTTTTCTTTTGCCATTGCTTCAAGCGGATCCGTGGCATCATGATCAACTAGTGCTTCATGATCTGCATGTCTAAATATTGCATTGTCATCAAAAGTCACTTTTCCATCAAGTGCAATTATTTTTCCATCATTAGTTTTTACAAGTGGGTTAATTTCCACCAGTGTTGCATCCTCTGCTACAAAACATTTCCAAAGGTCAAGCAATACTTTTGCAACGCCATCTCTGCTGTCTGCTGGAAAATTTGCTTGTGTTGCAATAGCTAGGGCTTGTACCTGATCAATTCCTTTAAGCGGATCGACTAACACTTTCGCAAGTTTTTCGGGGGTCTTGTGCGCTACCTCTTCGATATCCATTCCGCCAGAAACTGATGCCATAACTAAAAAAGATCGCTGGGCTCTATCTAACAAAATCGCTAAGTAATATTCGGAATCTATTGGTGCGGCTTGAGCAACCATCACGGCCTTTACCCGATGACCTTTGATATCCATTCCGAGGATTGCACTTGCCTTTTCAAAAGCCTCATCTGAATTTTCAGCTACTTTCACGCCACCAGCTTTTCCGCGACCGCCAGTTTTAACTTGAGCCTTAATTACAACTCGTCCACCAATTGCTTTTGCAGCAGAGCGAGCTTCTTCTGGGGTGCGAGCGACTTTGGCTGGCAATACTGGAATGCCATGAGCTTCAAAAAGATCGCGCGCTTGATATTCAAATAAATCCACTTGTGTCCCCCTGCGCTAAATCCTAGTGATTAGCCAACGCACTTTTTAACCATTCGGCGATTTCAGTTGTTGAGGCGCCGGGAGTAAAAATTTGAGCAACTCCCATCTCTTTCAATTTCGCGATATCCCCATCTGAGATGATCCCTCCACCAAAAACTAAAATTGGCTGTGATTCAAGTAACTCCATGATTCGAGCAAAAATTGTTAAGTGCGCCCCAGATAGAACTGACAATCCAATTGCGTCAGCATCTTCCTGACGCGCAGTCGCAACAATCTCTTCAGGAGATTGATGCAGGCCGGTATAAATAACTTCACATCCAGCATCACGCAAAGCTCGGGCGACTACTTTTGCACCCCGGTCATGGCCATCTAGGCCAGCTTTTGCGACAACTACTCTGATCGCCATAGGACTACCGTGCCACGACTTGGATCAGGTAGTCCAATCGTGTGGGATTAATTAGATCTTCTCAACGGGGGCATACCGCAGCAATAACCGGCGATCACCATATGTCCCAAAATTTATGGTGGCTTCGGCCTTTTCCTCCGCTCCACTTAACGCAATTACAGTGCCCATCCCAAATGTTTGATGCAGAACGCGATCGCCAATTTCTAAATGTAAATTTGTATTAGGGTCATTGGGACCATTAGAAGAGGTTCGCTTTCCAGTTGGCGCAACTTTTGGATTTACTTTTGACTTAAGTCGAATTTCCGGAGCTTTCCATTGAATTATTTCTTCAGGGATTTCACTTAAGAATCTTGAAGGAGAGTTGTAAGTTGGCGATCCAAATGCGAAACGGGTACTTGCTCGAGATAGAAAAAGATTTTTTCGAGCACGGGTTAATCCAACATATGCCAGTCTGCGTTCCTCTTCAATCTCACTTGGTTCACCTAGCGACCTGGAATGTGGGAAAACGTTTTCTTCCATTCCAGTTAAGAAAACAGTTGGGAACTCTAAACCTTTAGCAGTGTGCAAAGTCATCAAGGTGACTACTCCACCATGGTCTTCACCGTCAGGAATTTGATCTGAATCTGCAACCAGTGAAACTCGTTCTAAAAATCCCACGATCGAAACTTCTTCGCCTTCTAATTGTTCATCCGCTTCATACTCTTGAGCAACTGCAACCAACTCTTGTAAATTTTCTAGACGTGCTTCATCTTGTGGGTCTTCACTATCTGATAACTCTTCCCCAAGTTTGCTTTGTTCTAGTACCGCTTCAGCGATGACTGAGGGGCGGACATTTGCTTCAACCAATTCCCGTAATGAAATCATTAATTTTGCAAAACCTTCAATTGCTGCTGTTGCCCTGGCAGCTGCATCGGGCGCATCTTTTGCGTTTAACAGTGCATCCCAAAGTGGAATTCCCATCTGTTCTAATCCGGCAATAGCTTTATCGCCAATTCCTCGTTTTGGAGTATTGATTATTCGGCGCAAAGAGATCTCGTCATATGGATTAGCTAGCACTCTTAAATATGCCAGAAAATCGCGCACCTCTTTGCGTTCATAGAAACGTACTCCACCAACCACTTTGTACGGCAATGTATTGCGCATAAAGACTTCTTCAAAAGCACGGGATTGCGAATTAGTTCTATAAAAAATTGCGGTATCACCAGGTTGAGAAATATTTTCACTTTGCAGGCGAAAAATCTCATTCATAACATACTCTGCTTCATCACGTTCATCTTCAGCAACATATCCGGTTATTAGAGCTCCATCACCAGAATCTGACCAAAGATTTTTTGCTTTGCGACTCGCATTATTTGTAATAACCGCATTTGCAGCACTCAAGATATTTTGTGTTGATCGATAATTTTGCTCAAGCAAAATAGTACGAGCAGATGGATAATCTTCTTCAAATTGCAAAATGTTTCTGATTGTTGCGCCACGAAATGCATAAATTGATTGATCTGCGTCACCAACAACACAAAGTTCAGCTGGTTGAATACCATCGGCAACAGTTCCGACTAATTCACGAACTAAAATATATTGGGCGTGATTTGTATCTTGATACTCATCCACTAAAACATGTCTAAAGCGCGAGCGATATCTGGCCTTTGCTTCCGGAAATCTTTGCAGAACTTCAACTGTTTTCAGAATCAAATCATCGAAATCAAAGGCGTTAGCATCTCGCAAACGCTTTTGATAAAGACCGTAACATTCTGCGACAACTTCTTCGATATGGGTTTTTGCTTGGTTTGTATAATCTGCTGGCCCGATCAATTCATTTTTAGCATTACTGATCATTGCTGCAATTTGGCGAGGTGGATAACGTTTAGGATCTAAATTTAAATCTCTTCCGATTAATGTTACGAGCCGCACGCTATCTGATTGATCATAAATTGAAAATGATGGAGAGAATCCGGCGATTGAAGCTTCTTGACGTAAAATTCGGACACAAGCCGAGTGAAAAGTTGTGACCCACATTGATTTAGCTCTTGGTCCCACCAATGCCGCTACTCGTTCGCGCATTTCACCGGCTGCCTTATTTGTAAATGTAATTGCCATAACTTCATAAGGAGCCACACCGCATTCGGCTAACAAGTAGGCGATCCGATTTGTGAGAACTCGAGTTTTTCCAGAGCCGGCACCAGCCACAATCAACAATGGGGAACCTGAATGAACCACTGCATCACATTGCGAGGGGTTTAATCCATCAAGGAATGGGTTATTTCCGACCTGATCACTCATAATGTACGAGCCTAGCCATAAGAACCGTCAAGGAGAGTTCATGCCACCGATCGACGATAGTGAAATCAAACGCGTTTTAGTCATCAGCGCCCATCCCGATGATTCTGATTTTGGAGCTTCCGGGACAATCGCACAATGGATTAAAAAGGGTATTGAAGTGGCGTACGTTTTTTGCACTAATGGCGATCAAGGTGGCGAAGCATCAGGTTTCACTAAGGAAGAGATGCCGGCAATTCGTCAGCGTGAACAAATTGCAGCAGGTGCAGCAATCGGTGTCACAGACATTACATTTCTAAATTATGTTGATGGACATCTCGAAGCAACCCTCGCATTACGCAAAGACCTGGTTCGCCAGATTCGCAAATCTCAACCAGATCGAATGGTTTGCCAAAGTCCAGAAAGAAATTGGGATCGTATTGGTGCCAGCCACCCAGATCATTTAGCTGCAGGCGAGGCTGCTATTCAAGCGGTATATCCAGATGCACGAAATCCATTTGCGTTTACTGATCTGTTAGATGTTGAAGGTTTAATGCCGTGGCGGGTGAAGGAAGTTTGGGTTACCGCATTCGCCAATCCAGACCATTACGTTGATATCACTGACACTTTTGAGATGAAAATGAAAACATTGCACGCTCATGCATCTCAAACTTCACATAACCCAGAGTTGGAAAATTTAGTTAAAGAGTGGGGAACGCGAAATGCAGAAGCAGCCGGTTTCCCAGAAGGCCGGATAGCTGAAGCATTCCGAATCGTTAATACAAACTAACGACTATTCCCATTCAATAGTTCCGGGTGGCTTGCTCGTGATATCTAAAGTCACTCGATTGATTCCAGCAACTTCATTAGTGATTCGATTAGAAATTTTCGCCAGTACGTCATAAGGCAATCTTGACCAATCGGCGGTCATTGCATCTTCACTAGAAACCGGACGCAAAACAATTGGGTGTCCGTAAGTACGCCCATCTCCTTGCACGCCAACACTGCGCACATCTGCAAGCAAAACAACTGGGCATTGCCAAATTTCACGATCCAAGCCAGCAGCATGTAATTCATCCCGCACAATCAGATCCGCTTCACGTAAAAGATCTAACCGCTCTTGAGTAACTTCTCCAATGATTCGAATTCCAAGTCCTGGGCCAGGGAATGGTTGCCGCCAAACTATTTCTTCTGGCAGATTTAATTGCAATCCCACTGCACGAACTTCATCTTTAAATAAAGCGCGCAATGGTTCTACTAATTCAAATTTAAGATCATCTGGAAGTCCACCGACATTGTGGTGGCTTTTAATGTTTGCAGTTCCGGTGCCGCCTCCAGATTCAACTACATCTGGATATAAAGTTCCTTGCACCAAGAATTTAACTTCAGTTGTGGCAATTTCGCGCGCAGCTGCTTCAAAAGCCCGAATAAATTCTCGGCCAATAATTTTGCGTTTTTCTTCTGGATCTGTAACACCCTTCAAAGCATTCAAAAAAGTTGCTTTCGCATCAACAGTTTTTAAAGTGATTCCAGTTGCGGCAACAAAATCACGTTTGACCTGTTCTACTTCGCCACTTCGCAAAAGTCCATGATCTACAAAAACACAGGTTAACTGTTTGCCAATTGCTTGCTGCACAATCGCAGCAGCAACAGCGGAATCAACTCCTCCAGACAAACCACAGATCGCACGGGCATCACCAACTTGAGTTTTAATCAGCGCGATCTGCTCTTGGGCAATATTTGCACTTGTCCAATTTGGATTACATCCAACTACATCAATCAACCAACGGCGCAAAATCTCTTGGCCGTGAGTTGAATGCAAAACTTCAGGATGGAACTGCACTCCCGCTAATTTTCCATCACTACTTTCAAATGCAGCGATTGGAGTTTGCGCAGTTGAGCCAGTTGTTATAAATCCTTTAGGGGCACTAGTAACGCTATCTCCGTGGGACATCCAAACCTGTTGCTGTATCGGAAGGCCAGAAAGTAAACCAGTTGAGTTCTCAACTTTAAATTCAGTTCTTCCGTACTCAGATTTACCAGTTTTTGCTACTTCGCCACCGAGTGCTGCAGCCATGACTTGGAAGCCGTAACAAATACCAAAGATTGGTATCCCGGTTTCAAAAAGTGCGGAATCTAATTTCGGAGCATCAGGGGAATAAACACTTGAAGGTCCACCGGAGAGAATTATTGCTTTTGGATTCATCGCGACAATTTGAGCAACACTCATTGTTGAAGGAACTATTTCGCTGTAAACATTTACTTCGCGCACTCGACGAGCAATTAATTGTGCGTATTGCGCACCAAAATCAACAACTAAAACTAAATCACGCGCGATGGATAACCACCTCAACCCGTTGGAATTCCTTTACATCTGAATAACCACTTGTTGAAATTGCGCGACGCAACGATCCAACTAAATTCATTGATCCATCAGCGGTGCGTGAAGGGCCATTAAAAATTTCAGCAAGTGTTCCAACAGTGCCAACATGTACTCGTTCACCACGTGGCAGTGTGTTGTGGCTGGCTTCGCTACCCCAGTGCCAACCTTTGCCCGGTGCTTCAACTGCTTTCGCAAGTGGAGATCCCATCATTACTGCATCCGCACCACATGCAATCGCTTTAGCAATGTCACCACTTCTGGTTACCGAACCATCTGCAATGACATGAACATAGCGACCACCAGATTCATCTAGGTATTCACGGCGGGCCGCAGCAACTTCAGCAACTGCTGTTGCCATAGGCACTGCAATTCCAAGTACCTGGCGAGTGGTGTGTGCTGCTCCCCCACCGAAACCAACTAATACACCAGCGGCACCGGCGCGCATTAGGTGAAGTGCTCCAGTTGCGGTTGCACATCCTCCAACAATTACTGGAACATCTAATTCGTAAATAAACTTCTTCAAATTAAGTGCGTGATCACCAGTTGAAACATGTTCGGCGCTTACTGTGGTTCCACGAATCACAAATAAATCCACGCCTGCATCAATAACAACTTTAGCGAGTGCTGCGGTACGCCCTGGTGAAAGTGCGGCAGCGACAGTAACTCCGGCTTCACGAATCTGCGCGATCCGTTCTTTAATTAATTCTGGTTTGATCGGTTCTTGATACAACTCTTGCATTCGACGAGTTGCTTGATGATCTGGAACCGAAGCAATTTCACCAAGTGGAATCCGTGGATTCTCATAACGGGTCCAAAGGCCCTCTAAATTAAGGACGCCGATGCCGCCTAATTTTCCAATCTCGATTGCAGTTTCAGGAGAAACAACAGAATCCATTGGAGCTGCCATCATTGGAATATCAAATTTATAAGCATCGATCTGCCATGCGGTAGAAACATTTTCTGGGTCACGGGTGCGACGACTTGGCACAATTGCAATGTCGTTAAATGAATAAGCCTGTCTTGCACGCTTACCAGGTGCCAACTCAATCTCGCTCATATCATTTCCCTAACTTTCTTGGTTACTTTGAATAATTTGGTGCGGCTACTGTCATATCAATGTCATGTGGATGTGATTCTTTTAAGCCGGCTGAAGTAATTTGTACAAAGCGACCATTTCTTTGTAAATGTGCAATATCTGGCGCGCCGGCATAGCCCATGCCCGAGCGCAATCCACCAACTAGTTGATGAATGACAGATGCAACATCACCACTAAACCGCACTCGTCCTTCAATTCCTTCAGGAACTAATTTATCTTCCGACAAAATATCATCTTGCATGTAACGATCTTTTGAATATGAAGGTGTGGCACCGCGCGATTGCATAGCGCCAAGTGAGCCCATTCCGCGATACGCCTTAAATTTATTTCCATCTTCTTCTATTAATTCACCTGGTGATTCAGTGCATCCGGCTAACAATGACCCGATCATCACAACATCAGCGCCTGCAACAATTGCTTTGACGATATCTCCAGAGTATTGCAACCCACCATCTGCTATTAATGGAATGCCAGCCGGGCTACATGCTTTATGTGATTCCATGATCGCTGATATTTGTGGAACTCCAACACCTGCTACAACTCGAGTTGTACAAATTGATCCTGGCCCAACGCCAACTTTCACCGCATCTGCACCAGCGTTAATTAATGCTTGGGCGCCAGCACGGGTAGCCACATTTCCACCAATTACTTGTTGAGTTGGCGAAAACTTTTTAATTTTTTCAATCGCATTAAGCACACCTTGATGATGTCCATGTGCTGTATCGACAACTAAGAAATCAACTCCTGCCTCAATTAATGCAAGTGCACGCGCATATCCATCTTCTCCGACGCCAACAGCGGCACCTACATGAGTAGCGCCTCCGATTTTGGCTTGCTTTACATGAGCGACTTGATCTTCTATAGAAAGATTACGGTGGATGATTCCAACTCCACCAGCTTTTGACATTGCAATCGCCATCGCTGATTCAGTAACTGTGTCCATTGCTGAAGAAATAATTGGGACTTTAAGTCGATGTTTTGCGGTTAAATTGGTAGCGGTATCTACCTCACTTGGAACTACCTGTGACTCATCTGGCAAGAGGAGTACATCATCAAAGGTTAGGCCGAGCATCGCGACTTTCTCGAAATCTCGCACCGCAGCCCCCGTTCATCCAACTTCCACTCTCTGATCCGAATCCTACTGATCAGTGAAGCTGATATTTACGCAGTTAAAGATCCACTCCTAAAGTTGAGCTGACGATCTCGCATGCTTCCGACAACCCAACAACCAGCGTTGCATCAGCGCATCGACTGGGTTCCCAACCTGGACCACCTAGAAGTAACCGGGTGGGTGGGCGGATCGCTGGCAAGGCGGCGGCAATTGAATAATCTGCATTCTCAGGTAGCTGAGCCCAGACAAATACAACTGGCGGGGCAACTTTGCGGACTACTTCAACAAGTGAACCTACTGGAGTACGTGCCCCGAAAAAGTAGGCTTGGATATTTCTTTCTGCCAAGGCAGCCAAAAGGGCATGCAGCGCCAGGCTATGTAACTCTTCACCGATTGCAGCAAGAACTATTGGTTTTGCATTTACCGGATTTTCAATTTCAGCTGAGACCTCACGCAAAATTTTAATTAGCATCTCAGTAAGCAAATGCTCATTACCCACACCAAGTCCAGTTCGCGACCAATGATCGCCAACTTTTATCAAGGTGGGAGTCACAATCTCAACCCAGGTAGCGATAACGCCGTTGGCTAAAATTTCACGGCGGATAATTTCATTAACAAAAGAGATATCTAAACTTTCCAACGCCTTCAAAATCACTTCGACAATTTCAGAACGTTCTTCAAATTTTATTGTCGGCAAATTCTCAGCTTCACTTACATCAGCATCGACTGCAATCAAAGCCGCCTCTTTTGGCGAAACTCCAGAAATCACCAGCCGGCGCATAACCGCAATTCGGGCTACATCAGTGCTGTCATATTTGCGGTGGGCGCCAACCTCATGACCGGACGGTCCCAGGCCATATCGACGAGCCCAAGTGCGCAGGGTGGCTGGGGCGACTCCCAGGCGCCGAGCAAGCTCGCCCACGGTGATTTCAATCTCATCATTCATATGACTAAGCCTCTCCCGCCTGAAATTAGTAAAGGTATTTGCCAAAGCGTAATTAAAGCCTATAGTTAAGTGAACAACCTACGGCGCGATTGCTAAGATTACCCTAGATTTAAAGAAAGGCATGGTCATGGCTGAAATCTCCAGGCTCCCCCTTCCAATTGCAGATAATTGGAATTGGCAGATTAATGGCGCCTGCCGTGATTATCCAGCTGAGATGTTTTTCCATCCCGAAGGTGAGCGCGGCCCAAGCAGGCGTGCGCGTATAAATGAAGCCAAATCAATTTGTGGAAATTGCCCAGTTCTTTTGCAATGTCGCACTCATGCGCTCTCAGTGCAAGAGCCTTATGGAATTTGGGGCGGCCTATCTGAAGATGACCGTGAATTAATTATTGCGCGAGATGATCGTCGCGGAGATGTTGCTTAACCCCTTAACAATATAGAAAAGACCGGTGCAGATTAATTAAAATCTAGCGCCGGTCTTTTTCATTTACTAATTTGTTTACTAATTAATGTGAGTGTCCACCGGCTCCATGTGAATGTCCAGTACTTGCTCCATTGTTCTCTTCTTCTTTCTTTTCGTATACAAGAACTTCAGTGGTAATAAACATCGCGGCAATAGATGCAGCATTAGCAAGCGCAGAACGCGTTACCTTGACTGGATCAATTACGCCATCTTTTACCAAATCACCGTACACGTCGGTCGCCGCATTGAAGCCTTCGTTTTTACCAAGTTCGCGAACTTTGGCTACAACTACATAACCTTCAAGGCCAGCGTTCTCAGCGATCCAACGAAGTGGCTCATCGCAGGCTTTACGTACTAAGCGCACACCAACAGCTGCGTCACCAGTTAATCCGAGATCGCCTTCAAGTGCATCAGCAGCGTGAACAAGTGCTGCGCCTCCACCTACAACGATTCCCTCTTCAACTGCTGCACGAGTTGCTGAGATTGCATCTTCTAGACGGTGCTTCTTTTCCTTTAATTCAACTTCGGTATAAGCGCCAACCTTGATTACACAAACTCCACCAGCAAGTTTGGCAAGACGCTCTTGCAACTTCTCACGATCCCAATCAGAGTCAGAACGTTCGATCTCCTTACGGATCTCACTAATACGTCCATCAACATCTGCTTTGTTTCCTGCTCCATCAACAATGGTGGTTGCATCTTTAGTAACCACAATACGACGAGCGCGACCAAGAAGTGTTAAGTCAATTTGATCAAGTTTTAATCCAACATCTGGAGTAATAACTGTTGCGCCAGTTAGCACTGCAATATCTTGCAACATTGCTTTGCGGCGATCTCCGAAGCCAGGTGCCTTAACTGCAACAGAGGTGAAAGTTCCACGCATGCGATTAACTACCAAAGTTGAAAGCGCTTCACCCTCGACATCTTCAGCGATAATTAAAAGTTGCTTTCCTGAGTTGACAACTTTTTCAAGTAGTGGAAGTAATTCATTTAATGCGGAGATCTTGGTACCTGAGACCAAAATATAAGCATCTTCTAAAACAGATTCCATGCGCTCAGCATCAGTCACAAAGTATGGAGAGATGTATCCCTTATCAAATTGCATTCCCTCAGTGAATTCCAACTCAAGGTTAGTAGTTGAGGACTCTTCGACGGTGATAACTCCATCTTTACCAACTTTGTCCATTGCATCAGCAATGAGATTTCCAATTGCAACATCTTGCGCTGAAATGGTTGCGACATCTGCAATCTGAGCTTTGTCGATTACTGGAGTTGCGTTTTCATGCAACTTCTTGGTAATTGCAACAACTGCTGCTTCGATTCCAGCTTTAAGTCCCATTGGTTGTGCGCCGGCAGCGAGGTTACGTAATCCCTCACGGACCATTGCTTGTGCAAGAACAGTTGCTGTGGTTGTTCCATCTCCAGCGACATCGTTAGTTTTAGTTGCTACCTCTTTAACAAGTTGGGCACCCATGTTTTCAGCTGCATCAGAGAGTTCAACCTCTTTAGCAATTGTCACACCATCATTGGTGACAGTTGGGTTTCCATATTTCTTGTCGATAACAACATTTCGGCCCTTAGGTCCGAGCGTTACTTTTACGACATCGGCGAGCGCATTTACGCCTCGTTCCATCGCACGACGAGCTTCTTCATCAAACTGTAAAAGTTTTGACATCTAGGTGCGCCTACTTTTCGATGATGGCGAGTACGTCACGTGCAGATAGCACGAGGTATTCCTCACCGTTGTACTTAACTTCAGTTCCGCCATACTTGCTATAAATAACATTGTCGCCAACTTTGACATCCATTGGAACGCGAACGCCATCATCAAACCGTCCTGGGCCGACTGCAATAACAGTTCCCTCTTGTGGCTTCTCTTTAGCAGTATCTGGAATTACCAGACCTGATGCAGTTGTTGTCTCTGCTTCACTTGCTTTAACAACGATGCGATCTTCTAGTGGCTTAATTGATACCGACATTCCCGGCTCCTTCGCTATTTTGCTTTCGTTAATTTGCTGTCATTAATTTTCTGTACTTGATTGGATCCACTGCCCACCTTCGGCGGCCATTATCGCCAAAATCAAATACCCGGCGAATTAGCAGTGTCAGGGTGAGAGTGCTAACGCCAAGGGTAAAGGGTTGAGTTGGGACGGTCAATTTGAAGGATTTGCTAGTTGAAGAGCACCTGTTCCACTGCTGCGCCCGGATCCACAGCCAGCCCGGCTGAGCTGGGTCGGCGTCCAGCCGCAATGGCAAGGGAACCAAGGGCGGCCACCATTGCTCCATTGTCGGTACACAAGCCAGGGCTCGGGATTGCCAATTTAAGGCCGGCCGCCTTACTCCGCTCAGTCGCCAAAGCCCGCAGCCGTGAATTGGCGGCGACTCCACCAGCGATTAACAGATGCTCTAAACCTTCACGCTTGGCCGCCAGAACTGCCTTGCTCAAAAGTACATCCACAACCGCTTCTTGAAATGAGGCAGCAATATCAGCACGAGCACTTTGCGACAAAGGACCAGAGTTTTTAACCGCTAATTCAATGTGCCGCGCAACTGCACTTTTTAACCCAGAGAAAGAAAAACTAAACTCTTTATTTGCCCGGTCACCTTCATCAGTAAATAAAGTCATCGCTCTTGGAAAATTAATTGCTGTTGAATTTCCCGTTGTAGCCAAACGATCTAACTCTGGCCCACCTGGAAATGGCAATCCTAATAACCGCGCAATTTTGTCAAAAGCTTCACCGGCAGCATCATCCATAGTTGCGCCCATAACATTTATATCGTTTGTAATCTCATCAACTTTTAAAATTGATGTGTGTCCCCCACTAACCAATAAGGCAATGGTGGGTGGAATCACTTGCTCGGTATCTAAGTATTCAACAGCCACATGTGCTGCTAAATGATTTACGCCATAAAGTGGAATTCCAAGCCCGGCCGCTAAACCATTTGCAGCACTTGCACCAACTAATAATGCACCTGCTAATCCAGGGCCGGCAGTTACTGCAATTGCATCAAGATCGGTCAATTTAACTTTGGCAGTTGCGAGTGCACGTTCGATCGCTGGCAAAATCGCATCAACATGAGCGCGAGCCGCAACCTCTGGAACTACTCCACCAAATCTGGCATGTTCGGCAACACTTGATGCAATCTCATTTGCTAATAATTTTCGCCCCAGGACTATTCCAACACCAGTTTCATCACATGATGATTCAATTCCCAGAACTAATGGTGCTGATGAATTATTCATGAGTCGCGCCTAGGATTTTCTGCATGATTACCGCATCACTTTTATTGTTATGCGGAAGCGGATTTTGGTAATAATTTTTTCTAACTGATATTTGAGTGAACCCATTTTTTGCATACAACGCGCGAGCTGGTTCATTTTCCGCGCGAACTTCTAGAAAAATTGCTGGCGCATTGCGCTCAATTGCCGCATTAATCAAGAGATCTAATAACCCTTGGCCAATACCATTGCCTTGATATTGCGCACTTACGCTGATGGTTTGAATATCAGCATCTGCGCCGCCGCCTGGGCAGAAAAGGCCAGCAAAACCCACAACTTTTTTGGTCGCACCAGTTTCGGCTACAAAGTAACTCCGGGTTTTTGGCACGCCTGCTAACTCTTCCTTGAATTGGGCCAGGTTCCACGGATCCGGAAATAACTCTTTTTCGATCTCTAACACGGCCCCTAAATCAAAATTATTCATGGCGCGATAATTAAGTGCAGCCAACTTTGGCAAAACTGCATCAGGTTTTCGTAAATATAAAGGTTGAGTGCGTATCGAATTTGATCGCGTAGCTAATTTCACTAGAGTTAAAGGATCTGGGAATCCAAATTCGATAACTGGCAAATTTTCGAAATCAACTAGGTCGATTTTTGCTACAGCAGGTTCAGTTATCCGCTCGCCATCTTTTTGATACTTAGCCCAATAAATTTCTTTACGGCGCGCATCTGTGATCACATAAAAATCGGAAACCATCTCAGCTAGTGCGCTGCCTGCACCAGCGATTGCATCAAGTGAAACAACGCCGATACAAGGAATCTCTCTTGCCATCGCAAATGTTCGTGCAAAAGCAATCCCGACCCGAAGTCCGGTAAAAGGTCCAGGTCCCATACCAACAACTACTTGTTCAATTGACTTAAAGGTTGCTTGATTTTTTGCCTCGTCGATTAATCTGCCGAGTGCTTCTCCATGCGAAGTTGCGCCATCGTGGAACCCTGACCAAATTACGAGATCTTGCTCAACTAGCGCCGCTATTGTCCGCGAAGTTGATGTATCAATTACGAGAGAAGTTTTCATAAATTTAAACTCTTCCATCTCTCACCAACACTACTGACTTTTAACTCACGTTTGAATTCATCAATAATAGAAATAGTAATTTGCAGATATTGATCATTTAATTGATTTGCGAAATTCTTGCCCCACTCAACGACAGTGACACTATTTTCGGTATCAAGATCGAGATCCTGCAATCCTCCGATTGGTGAATCTAATAATCGATATGCATCTGCATGAATAAAAGGAGTTCGACCCTGATAGTTTTTTACGATCACAAAAGTTGGAGAGGTGATCTCACTTTTAACTAATAAACCTTTACCAATGCTTTGAGCTAGTCGAGTTTTTCCTGCCCCGAGTGGGCCTTCCAAAATTATTAAATCGCCAATTTGTAAATTAGCCGCCAACTTCAGCCCAAATTGCTGCATCTGCTCCTCTGTTGAGATGTCAACCGACTGAATTGGATTCACAGGCAAAAGAGTAATGGGCGCCTACCTCTTTCGAGGCAAGCGCCCATTACGGCAGTTATTTGATTAGTACTTGAGCGGAATTGGAAGGTAATCCAGATCTCCATTTATTCCGAAGGCAGCACCGAAGATTGCAAAAGATTCCGGTGTGATATCAAGTGTTCCACTTATCGCTGCGGCATTTAACATTTCAGCCAAAGCAATAACTTGTGCTGTGGTGAACTGTTCATGTCCGACACCAGATGCCGCACCAATATCTGCAAGATCCGGAAAGCCTGCTGCTGTGTACTTGGTGTATTCAGTAGGTGACATTGCATAAAGTGCAACGACATTAGAACTTGGCTTCTTTGGCGCTACTGGTGCTGTTAATACTTTTGCTGAAGCCAATGCAGCTTTTGCTTTTTTCTTAGCAGCAGCAGTTTTAGCTTTCGCAACAGCAGATGTCGCATTAGCGATCTTCTTGTCACGTGCAACAACTGCTGACTCATAAGCAGCGAGCGCAGATTCGTAGGCAGCTAGAGTTGGTGCAAACTTTGCAGTCCGCTCTGCTACATAAGCAGAAGTTTGACCTGGCCAAACTAAACGATCATTCTCATTTGCTAAAAGAACTGTTGGCTTAGTTGAGGTGTACTTGACTGGGTCTAATGCCGCTGCTTTTGCGATATTTGCAGCAGGCGCGGAAACTCTTGGCATTTGTGCCAAGACTCCCAACATCCCATTAATTCCATCATCACCAGATAGTCCGAGGTTGTAACGACCGGCGTCACCCTCATCTAACAATGTGGCGTAATTGGTTTTGGTGTTGTCATAAAAAGGGCCACCAATTTTTTCAGCTACCGCTTGGCCGGCAAGAATTCCAGTGGCTGCTGCTTCGCCAATATTTTCCAAAATCGCAACAGTTGCGTTGATGCTCCCTTCGGCCACTACTGCTGAAGTAGTGATTCCATCCATATGCTTACTCTTTTGTGGAATGCCAGAAAGCAAACCAATAAGTAGCAATGCAGAACGTTGTGGAATCCCAGCAAATGCTGGATTTGCGGCAACAACTGCGGCAGGTTGAGTCAATCCTGGTGCACCAAGATTTTGCGACCATGCTGTTAACAAAGCAACAACTTTACCCAATTCAGTAAGTGCGGCACCGTGTCCTGCTGGACCTTTGGCACCTAACGCTGCGCAACCTTTAATGGTTGGGTCAGCGAAGATGCTTAACAAGTAGAAAATGTCGCAACCGCTTTGAAGTTGACGAGAGATATTTGTGGCAACTGGTGAAACTAAACCAACTGCATCAGTTAACTCTGGATACTTTTCAGCGAACATATTCACTATTGGGCCGGCACCTGAAGAACCCCAGATGACATTCCGCTTAGTAGTTGGAGCGAGTAACTTTGAAAGGTCGACCAACTCTTTTAGAAGTGGGACTGACTCTTCAGTGTTCCAACCATGAAGTCCGCCGGTTACTCGATCATAGGCAGCTAATCCATATCCCAAAGCGAGCAACTCAGTTGAGTAATCTGATTTAGGAGTTGGGCCGGTGTTGCCTAACGTCATCTGCTCTACGCCAGTTGGTGCTTTATATCCTGGGTAATCAAATGAAGGCCTGAAGCCATGGCTCCAGAAAAACATCGTTCCGTTGTAATTTTTTGGAACCATGGTTTTGTAAGCTTCTCCACCTTTAAGTGTGGAAGCGCAGGTTTCTACACCTGTCGTCGCATCTACGGTACAGATTCCAGCGTGAGCAGGTGTAGCAACAACTAATCCTGTTGCTAACAATGCGGCGCTACCAAATACCGCAATAAATGAACGTAACTTCAATGTGCTCTTCATAATTAACCCACCTTTGGAAGCGCATCAGCAGCGATTGCTGGACGCTTGTATGTTGAAACGGTTATTGGACCAGCTGCAGAATCAGTGGTGTAAAGAACACGAGTTCCACCAATTGGTTTTAGGACGCTATTTGCATCATAAGCACCAATCCAGAAGGAGTTGTACGCCTCATGAGTCTTTGATGAGTATGAAAGTGGGGAAAGTGCGGCGCTACTTAATGTGGCACCTTTGCCTTCCATAAATGCGATCAAACCCTTACGAGTTAGATCCTTGCCAGCACCCTGAAGGGCAGCAGTTGTTAAGTAACCAATGTTCATTCCTTGCAAAACATTGTTATCCCATGTTTTATCTGGGCCAACGTTGAAATCATCATTGATTTTCTTAAATGCAATCACAAACTCATCGGTATCTTCACCAGGTGATGGTGCGTGCGAAGCTGAGATGACCCCAGTTAAAAGCGCAGATGCAACCGCACCCGACGTTCCTTGGGAGGCGAGGATGGTTTTGAAAGTGGTGGCATCTGAGCCAACACTTGTTACTAACCATTTTGGCGCAAAACCTAATTTTGCAGCGGTGCCAATTGTGATCGCAGTTGCGTTAGCAACAGCAGCAATCACTACAAGTGTTACTCCAGCAGCTTGAAGCGCTTGAACCTGTCTTGTTAAACCAAGAGCTTGGCTACCAGCAACAAATTTTTGAGTGTTTGCAGGTGGGAAAGTTACTCCCTGTTGCTTAAATCCAGCGAGTACATTTCGGCCAAAATCATCAGTCTGATAAAGAACGCCAACTTTACCAGCGGCAAGTTCTTTTGCGTAATTAGCCTTCAAGTACTCTGCTTCAATTTTCGACTCAACAACATAAGTTCCAAGAGCGGCAAATGATGTTGGGTATTTTTTAGGATCGATATAAAATCCGCTGTATCCACTATTTACAAATAGATCTGGGATTCCGCGACGGTTAATGTCCTTGATAATAGAAATGTGAGTCTGCGTTCCCACACTTCCAACCATTGCAAAGACTTTGTCTTTGTTAATAAGGGTAGAAGCGGTCGAAATTGTTAGACCAGCTTTGTAAGTGTCATCTTTGACTACCAATTTAATTTTACGGCCGTTAACGCCGCCTTTTGAATTTACAAAATCAAAGTAGGCGCGCATTGCGTCATCTATCTTGTTGTATCCCGGACTAGCAGGACCTGTCTGTGGCAACTGCATGCCAAGCACAATCTCAGTTGCGCTAACACCAACTTCGGAGCGCACTGGAATTGCTTGTGATGGTGCAATGGCGAGAGTGCTCGCAACTGCGCCAGCAACAATGCTGATCACCCATCGCTTTGTTTGAGATCCACGAATTTTCACTTCGATGACTCTTTTCTCTAACTGTTTACTGCGCGGTGCTCCGGGCAGGCACGGCTTGAGCCGCTACATGGGCTAAGTTACTAGAAGGTGGCCAAAGGGTGAACAAGTAATCGGACAAATCGCCCACTTTCCCTAATATTTGGGTTAAATCTGAGAGGTGGCTTAATGCTTCTTGCGGTGACCTGCACCCATAACCCCAGCTGGGTTAATGATGATCGTAGCCAGCAGTAGAAATCCAGTCAGCAGGGCTGGCAAGTAATTTGATAACTGCTCGGAGACCGCCAAACCCGAAATAGCCCAATCAATCAGATCGGGGAGAAAAACCACGATCAAAGTGCCGATAAATGCACCACTAATGCTTCCGACTCCCCCAAGTATTGCTGCTGTTAACAAAGTCAATGAAAGTGAAACTGGGTAAACGCTCGGCCCGACCAATCCCCGTAATCCATAAAGAGCACCACCAAGACCGGCAATGGCAGAACTAACTACAAAGACAATAACTTTCGTCCGGGCCACCGGGATACCGCTTACCGCTGCGCCGATTTCGTCATCACGAACAGCTTGCCAACTGCGGCCTGCTCTCGTTGCCATCAAATTAGAGATAAAAAACAAAGCGGTTAAAGCAACAGGCAATACGACCCAGAGTTGCCATTGTTCATAACCAACTTCAATTAAATTGCTGATCCATGTTGGCGGCGTTCCGAAATCAACAATTAAACCAACATCTCCACCCAAAACCGATTCAAATCTATTTGCCACTGATGGCAACGCCAATGCAATAACTAATGTGGTGCCCGCCAAGTAGGGTCCGGAAACTCTTGCTGCAGCTGTTCCCAAAATTAATCCAAATATGGCTGTCGCAAAAAATGCAACTAAAAACCCAATCCAAATTGACGCACCTAAATGGGTAATTAATGATGCGCTTGAATATCCTCCGACAGCCATTAATGCACCTTGGCCAAGTGAGATCTGTCCAGAAGCTCCGGTAAGAACTGTAAGGGAAAGCACACCAATAAAAAGCATCAAGACCAACGCTAATTGACCTTGATTGTATGGCTCAAATGTAAAACTCAATAGGAATAAAAATACTCCCAACGTTAAAGTTTTAATCAAATTCTTGCGCCAAATATTTTTATACTTATCCACGGCGCACCTGCTTGCCGCCTAAAATTCCATTTGGTCTAATTAATTGAACGGCAAGTAATACAAATAAAATTGCTAAAAATACATTTTCTGGCGATCCATATGTAGTTACTAGGGCGATGCCAATTCCAAGAATCAAGCCACCGATTACCGCACCCAGCGGGCTATCCAAACCACCAACAACTGCAGCAGTGAAAGCAATGATCAAAATCAAATCTAAAGTATTTGGAGATAAATTTGTACTAGGAGTAATTAATAAACCAGCTAAAGATCCAGCCGCTCCAGATATCGCCCAACTTAAAGTTCGCATTCTGCTTACCTTAATTCCACTCAATCTCGCGACTTCTGGGTTTAACGCAGCAGCTCGCATCCCTAACCCCGCACCAGTTTGAGTGAAAAAGTAGGTGAGCGAAAGTAAGACTATTAATACGACACCTATCACGAAAAGGTTAAATGCTGAAAATGGAAGTGTGCCATCACCATTTTTAAAATAAAAACTGTTAACTGGAGTAGGGAAGCCACGTTCTTCTCCAGCCCAAAATATTCCGGCTAGCGCTTGCAATATCGCCAAAATTCCCAGGGAGGCGATAACCGGAATAGTCCCCGCGAGCGTCTTAGTGGCTGATGAACTTTTTTTATGTGCCAATGGACGCATAATCAATAAATCAATAATCATTCCAAGCAAAGAACCAGATATTAAAGCGACTATAAAAGCTAGCCAATATGAATTCCCGGAAGCAATTAAATTCGATGCAATGTAAGTGGTGAACATTGCTTGCCCCATTTGCGCAAAATTAACAACTCCCGCACCGCGCCACACAATTACTAACCCAAGTGCTGCTAGCGCAAAAATTGCACCGTTGGCAGTGCCAGTAATTAGAGTGCTGATAAAAGTATTCATTAATACCCCAAATAAGCAGTTCGGAGGGCGGAATCAGCACGCATTTTTGCAGCAGGTTGATCTGAAACAACTTTACCTAGTGCTAATAAAACTCCATGATCAGCAACTGCTAATGCGGTGTTTGCATTTTGTTCTACTAGTAAAACTGTAAGACCCGTACTTCGACAAAGTTGATTGATACTTTGAATTATTTGTTCAACAACAAGTGGCGCCAAACCTAGAGATGGTTCATCAAGTAACAAAAGTTCAGGTCTTGAGACAAGAGCTCTTGAGATAGCGAGCATCTGTCGCTCTCCCCCAGAAAGAGAGCCGGCACTTTGCTTAACTCGCTCAGCCAGCCTAGGAAACAAATCTAATACCTCTGAAATTGCAACTTTTACATCCGTTGAATTTTTTCGTTTTCTAAAAAGTGCGCCCATCTCAATGTTTTCCAGCACTGAGAAAGTTGGAATTACCGCATGGCCTTCTGGAACATGAGCTACACCTAATCGTACGATCTCTTCTGGAGCCAGATTAGTTATGAGCAAATCTCCCCAACTTATGGTTCCACTTTTGGCTTTTTCTAACCCGGAGATGGTGCGCAACAAAGTAGATTTGCCAGCACCATTTGCACCAATCACTGTTGTAATTTCTCCTGAATTGGCGATAAAAGAAACTCCATCGAGCGCGCGAACATGGCCATAATCTGTGACTAAATCACTAACCATTAGATTTTTCATGATTAATTACCGGTGCCTAATTTTGCATCTGCGGCAATTGATGTGCCTAAATATGCTGCCAATACTGCTGGATCCTGTCTGACTTTTTCAAATGGGCCACTTGCAATAACTTCACCAAAATTTAAAACATATACGCGATCAGAGATCTTATTTACAAATTCAACGTTGTGTTCAACCACGATAATTGAATAAAACTCTTTGAGTTGTGAAATTAAGTTAGCCAATTTTTCAATTTCATCATGACCTAATCCTGCAGCTGGTTCATCTAACAATAAAATTTTTGGCTCTAAGACAAGGGCTCGCGCAAGTGCCACTCTCTTGGAATCTGGGTAAGTTAATTGGCTTGGTAATTTTTCGGCAAAAGCTGTCGCGCCAGCCCATGCTAAAGCTTTATGAGCTCTCGCTTTTAGCTTCGCCTCTGATTTACCAGATGTACCAAAAAGATCTGCAAAAAAACCATTACTCGCGTGGGCTTCTGCCCCAACCATCACATTCTCTAATGCTGTTAGGCCAGAAAATAATCCAACTCCTTGCAATGTCCGCGCAATTCCCAACTTTGCTAATTGATGAGTTTTGGGCCAATCTGAGTTTTTTCCGTCGAGCGAAAACTTGCCGCTTGAAGGTGGGACTAACCCTGAGATTGCATTAAATAAGGTGGTCTTTCCAGCACCATTTGGGCCGATCAATCCAAGTACTTCATTTTTATGCAAGTCGATGTAGACATCATTCAATGCTTTCAAGCCGCCAAAGGTGACAGATAAACCCTCCACCTTTAAAAGTTCACTCATGTCACACTTCCGAAACTTGGTTTTCTGGGGGTACTGGGATTCTAGGAGTACGCGAACCTATACCGGAAACTATCTCATATGAGATTGTGCCAGCGGCTTTTGCTAAATCATTTGCCAGCGGTTTCGCACCAATGATAATTACCTCATCCCCCGCTTTTGCAACTGAGTCAATTCCTAAATCTATTGCACATTGGTCCATTGAAACCCGGCCAATTAAGTGAGCAGGTAAATCATTATGTAGAAAATAGGCCGAACCATCTGTTGAGCGCGGCAATCCATCGGCATATCCAAAAGCAACAATGCCAATTTTTGTTTCCTTATCTACTTCTACGGTTGCGCCATATCCCACAGTCGCTCCTTGTGGAATATTTTTTACAAGTAGAAGACGAGCCCTCAACTCCATGGCCGGTTTTAGGGAGATATTTCTTGGCGGAACATTAGTTGGAGACAATCCATAAATGAGGAGCCCGGCGCGCACGAGATCAAAGGTCGCATCAGGTAATCCAATAATGGCTGAGGAGTTTGCAAGATGACGGATTCCTGGATTTAGATTTTCGTCATTCATATATTCAAGTGCACTCTTAAACCGCTTAATTTGTTCGGCATTTAATGGATGGGCCGGCTCATCAGCACAAGCTAAGTGGGACCAAGTTCCGATCAACTCTATTTCGTTAGCAGCGCAGAGACGTGTTAACTCACTAACTATTTCAGGAAACTCATCAAGTGCACCTGCTCTACTCATTCCAGTATCAACCTTGAGATGCACTCTGGCAATTAATCCAACTCTTAGCGAAGCGGCATAAATTTCTTGCAACTGTTGTAGCGATGAAATAGATAAATCAATATCGTTTTTAATAGCACTTTCGAAATCAGCACCTGGTGGAGTAAGCCATGCCAACAATGGTGCAGCAATTCCGGCTCTGCGAATCTCAAGCGCTTCAGATAACAACGCGACGCCTAACCACTTAGCTCCCCCGAGAAGTGCAGCGTGCGATGATTTAATCAATCCATGACCATAAGCATCAGCTTTCACAACTGCCATCACTGGCTTGTCGATCACCTTACAAATTTGCGCAACATTATCTGAAATATTTTGATAATTAATATAGGCAACATTTGGGGCATGCATCAATTTATACTTTCGATAATTACCATTGCGATTACAAAACCACCGTCGTGAGAAATGGAAAGTTTTACTATTTTATCTGTCACTAAAGCTAAAACTCCCCCACTAAATTCAAAACTTGGTCGCCCGCTTTCAAGGCGTAAAACTTCAACTTCATGCCACGAAAGACCAGGAGGGACTCCTAACGCTTTTGCGAGTGCTTCTTTAGCGGCAAACCTCCCTGCTAAATGCAGGGGCAGATTTCGATTACTTCCCTGCGCTATCTCACGATCGGTAAATAATCTTTTACTTAAACCAGTAGTCCTGGCAAGTGAGCTCTCAAATCGTGCCAAATCAACTAGATCTATTCCTATTTGTGAACTCATGGTAGTACTTTAAAGGTTGCTTCGACGTGAAGGAATGCTGCGATCGACTGCAATTATTAACATCAACAGTGCAGTTCCAATCGCAAGACCACCAAGTAGGTCAGATACCCAATGCGTATTTCTAAAAATTGATACCCAAAAAACTATAGTGCTAATGACAACTACAGAAATAGCAGCTGCTCTGACAATTTTTAATCTAGGTTGGGCATATTGAATGTAAAGATAAGCAATCAAACCCCAAGTCAAAACAGCATTAGAAGCATGTCCGCTCGGATAGGACATACCTCCCACATAAAGTAAATCCACATTTAACCGTGGTTTAGTTCTTCCAAACTCTAATTTAGCCAATCCAACTACTGCATTTAATGCAATCAACGAAATTACCGAAAGGTTAAATGGCCGCCAACTTCTAAATTTCCAGCCGAGGTAGATTGCAAGTGAAAGCAATATAGATGCTGTGAGTCCACGCAAACCTAGGTGATCCAAATTATAAATAATCCAATCTCCCCAACCTGGAAGTATTGGTCGGTTCCATTTTGCAATAGATTGATCCAAACTAAGTAATGGTCCATCATTTACAACTTGCTCAGTTATCACGAAAAAAATAACTATAAAAAACGCGGCAAATCTAACTAAGCGATCTGGTGTTCGCCTTTTTATCTGAACCTGAGATTGACGGTTTTCTGCAGCCATTTCTATTCAACCGTTACAGATTTGGCAAGGTTTCGTGGTTGATCTACATCAAGACCGCGGACGACTGCCATTTCATATGCGAAAACTTGAAGTGGCAAAATGCTAAGGAGTGGCTGCAAGAGCACAGAGCAGGTAGGAATGCGAATAATATGTGCCGCTTTCACTTCAAGATCATTCTCATCGGCGATCACAATAGTCCTGGCACCTCGCGCTTGCACCTCTTGGGCGTTGCTTAACATTTTCTGATAAATCGGTGAGCTTGGTGAAGGCAAGACCACAACTACTGGAGTTCCTGCTTCAATGAGCGCAATCGGGCCATGTTTTAATTCGCCAGCAGCAAATCCTTCTGCATGCATATATGCCAACTCTTTTAATTTAAGTGCACCTTCTAGGGCGACTGGATAGCCAACATGTCTTCCCAGAAATAGCACTGAACTAACTTCCTTTAATTCAAGGGCTAATTTGCTAATTGATTCCCGAGTTTCAAGGAATCGCTCAATTTTGCCCGGCATCTCTTGCAACTCTGCCAAAATCTTTCTGATCTCATCTGAAAATTTAAGTCCCCGCACTTGTGCAATGTAAAGACCGATTAAATATGAAGCAACAATTTGAGTCAAAAATGCTTTAGTTGAAGCCACTGCAACTTCAGGTCCGGCATGGGTATAAAGCACTCCATCTGATTCTCTTGGAATTGTCGATCCATTGGTATTGCAAATACTTAATACTTTTGCCCGTTGATCTTTGGCATGACGCAGTGCCATTAAGGTATCCATAGTTTCACCTGATTGTGAAATTGCGATAACTAGGGTCCCTCGATCGATTATCGGATCGCGATATCTAAACTCAGAAGCAAGTTCTACTTCGACCGGGATTCTGGTCCAATGTTCAATTGCATATTTTGCAATCATTCCAGCATGAAAAGCTGATCCACATCCAATAATAATTATTTTCTCAACATCACGAAGGTCCTCTTCCGCAATTCGAATCTCATTTAAAATTAATTTTCCTTTTTCATCGAGGCGGCCCAAGAGGGTATCGGCTACGGCTTTTGGTTGTTCCATAATTTCTTTAGCCATAAAATGTGGGTAGCCATCTTTTTGAGCTGCGGCGGCATCCCAAGTGACTTTAAATTCTTTCCCTTTAACTAGATTTCCGGAAAAATCAGTAATGCTCACGGTATCTGGGGTGATCAGCACAACTTGATCTTGGCCAAGTTCTATTGCAGCGGATGTGTATTCAATGAATGCTGCGACGTCAGAGGCAAGAAATCTTTCGCTATTTCCTACTCCTACTACTAATGGCGAATTACGTCTTGCTCCAACAACTTGATCTGGAGATTTAGCATGGACCGCAACTAAAGAAAACGCACCATCTAATCGCTTACAAGTCTGCCGCATCGCCTCTGCCAAATCCCCGCCACATTTTTCATATGCTTGG
Source organism: Candidatus Nanopelagicaceae bacterium (assembly GCA_009694285.1). GTDB lineage: Bacteria > Actinomycetota > Actinomycetes > Nanopelagicales > Nanopelagicaceae > UBA3012. The sequence goes on from SHVK01000003.1 coordinate 88,146, forward strand.
CCAAGTAGATGCGCAACAACCTCTGAATCAGTTTCAGAGAGAAACTCATGCCCATCTGACTCAAGTTCACGCCGAAGGGTTACGTAATTTTCAATAATGCCATTGTGAATAATTGCTAACTCTTGAGATGGATTTAGATGTGGATGGGCGTTACGGTCATTAGGAGCACCGTGAGTTGCCCATCTGGTGTGTCCAATACCAGTTATCGATGGTGGCAAATTAACTTTGCCCAACGCACCTTCCAACGCAGCTAATTTTCCGGCCCGCTTAACTGTTGAGATTCCATCAGTGGTAATTAAGGCAACTCCAGCAGAGTCGTAACCACGGTATTCAAGCCTGCGCAAACCTTCAATAATTATTGGTAGCACCTGATTGCGACCGGCATAACCGATAATCCCGCACATCAGTACTCCCCTCTAAGCATTCGAGGATGATTCTACTGCGTTAGCCAATTTTTTCGCTATTGCATCCGCTTTGCTTTGCGTATCGGCTTCAACCATAACTCGTATCAATGGTTCAGTACCCGAAGCACGAATCAAAATCCGACCATCATTTCCTAATTCACTTTCGACAGATTCAGTCGCTATTTTTAGATCGATGGAAGTTAACACTTTCTCTTTATCTGTGACTGGGATATTTAAAAGTACCTGAGGATACGATGAAAAAATCTTGGATAAGTTTTCTGCTTTGGCTTCATCATTAGCAATTAATTCTAGAATCTGCAGAGCTGTTAAAATTCCATCGCCTGTCGTTGCAAACTTTCGTAAAATAATATGGCCAGATTGTTCTCCACCGTAATAAATTTCATGTTCGAGCATTTGTTCAAGAACATATCGATCTCCAACTTGTGCAATCTCAACTATCACACCTTCTTTTTCCATCTTCTTTAAAAATCCTAAATTACTCATAACCGTGGCTACGATTTTATTTCCGGGTAATTCATTGTTTCGCTTTGCTGCAAGGGCCAAGTGTGCAAGCAGAGCATCACCATCAACAACATTTCCACGTCCATCAATCATGAGTGCGCGATCTGCATCCCCATCATGTGCAATACCTAAATCCGCTCCACTTTGCAAAACCTTTGCAGCAAGCAAATCTAAATGAGTCGAGCCACAATCTTTATTAATATTTTCACCATCTGGTGTTGCACCGATGACGATAACTTCAGCGCCGGCGCGTTTTAAAACTTCAGGGGCATATGTACTAGCGCTTCCATGTGCACAATCAACTACAACCGTAATTCCACTTAATGATTTTGAAATTGTGGAAAGCAAATATGTAATGTATTCATTTCTTCCATTTTCATCTTTTGCAACTAATCCCTGTTGTGTGAATTTTACTTCTGGATTGCTTTCAATTAAATGTTCGATCTCTAATTCAAGTTCATCTGCAATTTTTTGGCCATTACTTCCAAAGATTTTGATTCCATTGTCAGAGGCTGGATTGTGAGAGGCGGTAATCATGATCGCAGCATCTGCTTTACGAGTGAGCACTAAATGTGCAAGGCCTGGAGTTGGGATCACTCCAATTAAAGTGACATTTACACCAGTGCTAGTCAGGCCAGCAATTAATGCCTGCTCAATCTCTACGCCTGATTTTCGGGTATCTCTGCCAATTAAGATTTGTGCCTGGCTCTTAAAAACAATCCCAGTAGCAACACCAATTGCACGAACTAATTTTGGGTTTAAAAAGGAATCAGCAGAACCCGCACTTCCACGAATTCCATCTGTTCCAAAAAGAGCCACTTAAATCCAGCTCCTTAAATTTGGTTAAGAATTAACGCTTGCTGTACTGCGAACGTTTACGAGCCTTCTTTAGACCGTACTTCTTGCTCTCAATAATACGAGCATCACGGGTAAGAAATCCGGCTTTTTTCAATAGTGGACGATGTGCCTCTACATCGATCTCATTTAATGCACGAGATACTCCAAGACGAAGTGCACCGGCTTGGCCAGAAACGCCGCCGCCATTTATTAGTGCAATTACATCGTAATTTCCTTCAACGCCAACTGTGCGGAATGGCTCTGAAACTGCTTGTTGGTGAACTTTGTTTGGAAAATATTGTTCAAGGGTGCGACCGTTAAGTGTCCACTTGCCATTACCTGGAATTAAGCGAACTCGCGCAATAGCTTCTTTACGTCGGCCTGTTCCTCCACCGGGTGCAGTAATCGCAGAACGGTTGGTTGCAGCAGCAGGAGAAGATGATGTGTAACTTGTTGGAATCTCTTCAGAATCATCTTCTAAAAGATCAGCTGTGAAATCTGACATTAACTCACCTTACTTTTTGAAATTTGTGAAATTTGTGAAACTTGGGTAATCACAAATGGTTTTGGATTCTGAGCGGTATGTGGATGTTCTGGTCCTGCATAAACTTTTAATTTAGTTCCGATTGAACGGCCAAGAGAATTTTTTGGAAGCATTCCGCGGATTGCTTTTTCAACTGCACGTGTTGGGTGCAATGCCATCATGTCTGCATAAGTAGTTGCAGTTAATCCGCCTGGGTAACCAGAGTGACGAAACTCCATCTTCTTTGCGCCTTTTGATCCGGTAAGTGCAACCGCTTCTGCATTGATCACAATTACAAAATCACCCATGTCCATATGTGGGGCAAAAGTCGCTTTGTGTTTTCCGCGCAAAAGTGTTGCGGCATGTGTTGCCAGGCGTCCGAGCACAACATCTTTAGCGTCGATGATGTGCCACTCGGGAGTTGCATCCCCAGCCTTTGGGCTATATGTACGCACGCGCAACCTCTATCTTCTTTGTAATGGAGAGCTTCTTATTTAAGGAAACTATCTGGCCAGACCTCAATGAGGTCAGGGGGTAGAGGGTACCTTTTGAGCGTGGCCTGGGTCAAAATGGGTTGCCGTGGCAGCTCTACTCACCCGGAAGTGAGCGGACTCCAGTCCTGGTCAGCGCCTGGGCCCGTTCCAATAAGCCGGCCCCAGTCGGATAATCCACCCCGATCAAGGTCAATCCTCGAGCCGGGGCAGATAGCGACCGGCCCACCCGATCTCCGCCATTTAATAGATCGCCCAGCCAGCCGATCTCGGCATGACCCGCGCCGACGATGCTGGCCGCTCCAACCAATGAGCGCACCATCGCATGGCAAAAAGCATCGGCACTAACCAACGCTTGGGCAAAACCATTGCTGTCGCGGCTCCACTCAAATTTTTCCAAAGTTCTAATTGATGTAGCGCCCTCACGTTTCCGGCAAAAGGCCGCAAAATCATGAGTTCCAATTAATGGCACAACTGCTGCATTCATTAAATCAATATTTAAATTTTGTTGCCACGGTGCAACATCAGCACGAGCCAATGGTGGAATTACTTTGAAACCATCTGCAAATCGATAGCGATAATTTCGCCGAAGTGCCGAATAGCGGGCATGAAACCCATATGGTGCATCATCCAATGAATTTAGGCGGACTTCATCAGGTAACAGACGATTAGCGATTTGCATCAGTGAAATTAAGTTCCAGCGGTCTCTATCTAATTGCGCGATATCAAAATGGAAAACTTGACCAGTTGCGTGTACGCCAGCATCAGTTCGACCAGCCACCATTGTGTTAACCGGAATTGCCATCAAGCGACTTAATAAATCTTCGACCACACTTTGAATAGTCCGTCTATCTGGCTGTAAATTCCAACCTGAAAAATATGAACCATCATAAGAAAGTTCGCACCTAATACGAGTAAACCCACCCTCTGGAAGTAATTCAGGGGCGGGCGAACTCATAATTATTTTAAGTTGCTAAAAATTACTTAGCACTCTTCTTTGCCGGGGCTTTTTTAGCAGCAGCTTTTTTGGCTGGGGCTTTTTTAGCAGCAGCTTTTTTGGCTGGGGCTTTTTTAGCCACAGTTTTTTTGGCTGGGGCTTTTTTAGCCACAGTTTTTTTGGCGGTTGCCTTCTTAGGGGCAGCGCTCTCAATTTCAATCTCACTTACTGCAGCTGAAAGACGGTTAGCAATTCGCTCTGAAATCTTCTTCGCATTTGAATCACGATCTGCAACGCGCGCAGCAGATGCTTTTTTAGCATCATCACGCTTTGCGGCAGATTTAGCAATTGCATCTGCTTGTGAAACAACTGCACGTTTTGCAGGAGTTCCTTCAGTAAGAATTTCAATTATCGCCATTGAAGAGTTATCGCCTTTGCGAACTCCAACTTTGGTGATGCGGGTGTATCCACCATCGCGTTGCGCAAAACGAGGACCGATTTCAGTAAATAAGTGGTGCACAACGCTCTTATCGCTGATTACTGCCATCACTCGTCGGCGAGCTGGAAGATCACCTTTTTTAGCGGCACTGATCAACTTCTCAGCAACTGGACGCAAGCGTTTTGCTTTTGTCACAGTTGTGCGAATGCGACCATGTTGGATTAATTGGGCGGCAAGAGTTCCTAGTAAGAGGCGCTCATGGGCTGGTCCACTACCGAGGCGTGGTCCCTTTGCTGGCTTTGGCATTTTGGCTCAGATCTCCTCTAACTACTCTTGTGTTTCTGAATTTTGTGAAGCTGAATCAGCTGAATGAGCTGGGCTGATTGGATCAACCGCACGAATCGGAGTTACTGGGGGAACAACGTAAAACTCTTCATCCTCATCATCACCATTGTCGTGATAACCAGGTGATTGAGTTGGATCAAAACCAATTGGGCTGTCCTTGAGTTGAAGACCCATTCCAACAAGTTTGAGTTTAACTTCGTCAATAGATTTTGAACCGAAGTTACGGATATCCAAAAGATCTGCTTCGCTGCGAGATACAAGTTCACCAACGCTATGGATTCCTTCACGCTTTAAACAGTTGTATGAGCGAACTGTTAGATCTAGATCTTCGATTGGAAGAGCAAGATCTGCAGCAAGTGCTGCATCAGTGATAGATGGTCCGATTTCAATTCCTTCTGCACCAAGATTCAACTCGCGAGCTAAACCAAATAGTTCAACAAGTGTCTTTCCGGCAGATGCCATTGCATCACGTGGTTCCATGGAGCGCTTGGTTTCAACATCAAGAACTAAACGGTCAAAGTCAGTGCGCTGTTCAACACGTGTTGCTTCAACTTTATAAGTAACTTTTAGAACCGGTGAATAGATTGAGTCAATTGGAATACGTCCGATCTCTTGACCAGCTTGCTTATTTTGAACCGCTGTTACGTAACCACGGCCGCGCTCAACAGTTAGCTCGATTTCAACTTTTGCTTTTGCATTAAGAGTTGCAATGTGAATTTCCGGGTTATGAACTTCAACTCCAGCTGGGACAGCGATGTCAGCACCAGTTAATACACCTTCGCCACTTTTGCGAATGTACATAACAACAGGCTCATCACTATCTGATGAAAGTACTAAACCTTTAATGTTTAGAACGATCTCTGTTAAATCTTCCTTAACTCCTTCAAGAGTGGTGAACTCATGAAGTGCGCCTTCAACTCGTGCACTTGTTACAGCAGCACCGGGAATCGATGAGAGCAAGGTGCGACGTAAAGAGTTTCCCAGGGTGTAACCAAAACCTGGCTCTAATGGTTCAATGATGAAGCGAGAGCGATATTCACTCACAACTTCTTCGGACAAGATGGGACGTTGCGCGATAAGCACTAGATATCCTCCATAACTCGTGGAGATCCACTATTTGATCTCCAACTTTTTGAACTTTACTAACTGCACGAACTTCCCTCGGGGCGAGAAGTTCGTTTACTGCTTGCTACTGCTTACTACTTAGAATAAAACTCAACAATTAACTGCTCTTGAATTTGAGTATCAATCACAGCGCGCTCTGGAAGTGCGTGAACTAGAATTCGCAACTTTGAGCCAACAACTTCCATCCAAGCTGGAACTGAACGATCTCCTAATTCCGCACTTGCGATGATGAATGGAGTTAGATCATGTGATCCTGGATGAACATCGATGATGGTGTTTGCAGTTACGCGGTATGAAGGAATATTTACTTTCTCACCGTTAACTAAGAAGTGACCGTGACGCACCAATTGGCGGGCCATGTCGCGACTCTTTGCAAAACCGGCACGGAAAACTACGTTGTCTAAACGAGTTTCCAAGATGCGAAGTAGGTTTTCACCAGTACGTCCTTGACGACGGTTTGCCTCTTCGTAGTATCCACGGAACTGCTTTTCTAGAATTCCATAAATACGTGCACACTTTTGCTTCTCACGCATCTGCAATAAGTACTCACTGTCTTTGGTACGACCGCGACCGTGCTGCCCTGGTGGGTAAGGACGTGATTCGATCGGACACTTTGGTCCATCGCACTTAGAGCCCTTAAGGAAGAGCTTTACTTTCTCGCGACGACAACGCTTGCAATCTGCTCCGGTATAACGAGCCATATCTCTCTCCTCCCCTAAACCCGGCGACGCTTTGGTGGACGGCAACCATTATGTGGAGCTGGAGTCATATCTGCGATAGCTCCAACTTCTAATCCGGCAGCCTGTAATGAACGAATTGCTGTTTCGCGACCAGATCCTGGTCCCTTAACAAATACATCTACTTTGCGAACACCATGTTCTTGCGCCCGACGTGCAGCAGCTTCAGCAGCAAGTTGTGCAGCAAATGGTGTTGATTTACGTGATCCTTTGTAACCAACTTGGCCAGCTGAAGACCATGCAATAACTGCACCACTTGGATCGGTGATTGAAACAATGGTGTTATTGAAGGTGCTCTTGATATGAGCTTGACCTACAGCAACATTTTTCTTTTCTTTCTTGCGAAGTTTTACTTTGCCTTTACCGGCAGCAGCAGGTTTAGCAGCCATTACTTGGTCACCTTTTTCTTACCAGCGATAGCAACGCGTGGACCCTTGCGAGTACGTGCGTTGGTGTGGGTACGTTGCCCGCGCACCGGCAAACCTCTGCGGTGACGAATTCCTTGGTAGCACTGAATCTCAACTTTGCGTCGGATATCAGCTGCAATCTCACGACGGAGATCACCTTCGATTTTGAAGTTTCCTTCAATGTAATCGCGCAACTTAACCAGATCGCTCTCAGGCAAATCTTTTACGCGAACATCTGGGTTGATTCCAGTAGCCGTTAACATCTCTTGTGAACGGGTACGGCCAACACCGAAGATATATGTAAGTGCAATCTCAACGCGCTTTTCACGCGGAAGATCAACACCAACTAAACGTGCCATCAGTGGCCCTTCGTTAAACCAGAGGTCCTATGCGACACGACCTTAGCCTCTGGACCAAGGGGACTGATTTCTCAGTTGTGTTACATGTTAACTATTAAGTTATTTTAAAAAATTATCCTTGCCGTTGTTTGTGACGGAGGTTCTCGCAGATCACCATGACGCGACCGTGACGACGAATTACTTTGCACTTGTCACAAATCTTCTTAACGCTTGGTTTGACCTTCATGTTCCCCCCTCTTTCCTGATATTTCTTTTTCTTGCTTTATGACTATTACTTGTATCGATAAACGATGCGACCTCGGTTGAGGTCATACGGACTTAACTCCACAATCACACGATCTTCCGGCAAAATGCGAATGTAGTTCTGTCGCATCTTTCCGCTGATGTGTGCGAGGACTTTATGTCCGTTGGTGAGATCAACTCGAAACATGGCATTGGGCAAAGCCTCAGCTACGGTGCCTTCTATTTCGATGGCGCCATCTTTCTTTGACAAGCCCTACCTACTCCCAAATTGAACTCAAGACCGAAGGGCAATACTAGGTGCAGGGGGTCAATTCAGTGAAATCGGGGTTAACCCACCAAATCCGAACCTAATCTGAAACTAATCTGAAAGTAAATGGCTGGAAAATTACCCCAATAGTGGGGAGATTTCCCGCCCAAAAGGGGCCAATCCAGCCGCCCCTCCATCTTTGGCGGTCAAGACAAAGATCCCACCATCAGGGGTTAGTGCAAATGAATGTTCAGTGTGAGCAGCGCGCGACCCATCTTGAGTGACAACAGTCCACTCATCATCCAACGTGCGCACTTTGTGAGATCCGCGCGTGATCATCGGCTCCACCGCTAAGGCGATACCTGCAACTAATGTCGGTCCACGTCCGGCTACACCAAAATTTAATAGATGTGGTTCTTGATGCATTTCAGTACCAATTCCATGACCACCGTAATCTTGCAAAATTCCATACTTTCCGCTTGCGTTAATACTCTTTTCAATTGCCGCGCTTAGATCAGTTAATTTTCCATCAATTTTCGCAGCCGCAATTCCAGCCCACATTGACAGTGCACATGCATTTATCATTTTCTGATCTTCAGAACTTATTTCACCAACGCCGACGGATATTGCAGAGTCGCCATGCCAACCCTCAACTATCGCTCCGCAATCTATTGAAATTACATCGCCATTTTTTAATGGTTTGTCATTTGGAATTCCATGAACAACTTCATCATTTACTGATGTGCAAATTGTTGCTGGATAACCGTGATAGCCAAGAAAAGATGGAATCCCACCACCGGCCTTGATGTTTTCTGCAGCGATTTTATCTAAATCTTTTGTGGTAACTCCAGGAGCTACTGCATTTTTTATAAGTTCTAAAGTGTCAGCTACAAGCAGGCCGGCGATTCGCATTAATTTAAGTTCTGCTAAAGTTTTTATTTCAATTGCCATGAAAACCTAAATTATTTTTTAGGAGAGAGCGCTGCGATTGCCCGCTCCGTAATATCTGCAATAGAGCCTGAGGCATTAATTGCAATAAGTAAATTTTCATTTCGATAAAAATCAATAATTGGAGCAGTCTGATTTTGGTACACTTTTAAACGATGACGAACTACATCTGCATTGTCGTCATCGCGATTGCGACTAGCAAGTCGCGTGACAATTTCTTCTTCGTCGATTTGCAATTCAAGTACGGAATCTAAAGGCGCATTAATGCGTTTTAGAATTTCCTTTAAAACCGCAGCTTGTGCAGCGTTGCGTGGAAATCCATCAAGTAGAAATCCATTATCTAAATCAGATTCATTTAATCTGGCTTCCACCATGCTGTTAGTAACTGAATCTGGGACGAGATCTCCGCGATCCATATAAGCCTTTGCTTCAATTCCTAGCGCGGTACCGGCAGATAAATTTGCCCGGAAAATATCTCCAGTAGAAATATGTGGAATTGCATAATAGGCACATAAGAATTCAGCCTGTGTGCCTTTTCCGGCGCCTGGTGGTCCAACTAAAACTAAACGCATTACCGCAGGAAACCTTCATATGAACGTTGTTGCAATTGGCTTTCAATCTGTTTCGCAGTATCAAGACCTACGCCAACAACGATCAAGATCGCAGTTCCACCAAATGGGAAGTTCTGGGTTGCGCCAACTAATGCAAGTGCGATAACCGGAATGATTGCTACCAGAGCTAAGTAGAGCGAGCCAGGTGCGGTAATTCGCGACAATACATATTGCAAATGCTCAACAGTCGGACGTCCAGCACGGATGCCTGGAATAAATCCGCCATATTTGCGCATATTTTCAGCAACCTCTTCAGGGTTGAAAGTTATTGAAACATAAAAATAAGTGAAGAAAATAATCATCGCAAAATAAGCAATTACATAAGTCCAGTGGTCACCAGTTACAAAGTTTTGCTGAATCCAAACCGCCCAACCTGCTTGGCTACTTGAAAGGTTGACTATAAGTGATGGGATATAAAGCAAAGAGGAGGCAAAAATTACCGGAATAACACCAGCTTGGTTGACCTTGATTGGGATGTAAGTACTTGCGCCACCATAACTACGGCTTCCGACTTGGCGTTTTGCATACTGCACTGGAATACGACGTTGGGATTGCTCAACAAAAACGACCGCTGCCACAATCAAGACTCCGACCGCCATTACAACTAAGAATACAAAAAGTCCCTTTTGAAGTTTGATGCTCCAAAGTTGACCTGGAAAACTTGCCGCAATAGATGTGAAGATCAAAATTGACATTCCATTACCTACACCGCGATCAGTGATCAATTCACCAAGCCACATGATTACTGAAGTTCCGGCTGTCATTACTACCACCATTGTCAAAATTCGTGACCATGAGGTATCTGGAATTATCTCTGCAGTACATCCCGAAAAAAGTCTTCCTGGGGTGCGAGCAACTGCAACCAAACCTGATGATTGCAAGATTGCCAAACCAATTGTTAAGTAACGGGTGTACTGAGTTAATTTTGCAGTTCCAGATTGACCCTCTTTTTTCAACGCTTCGAAACGCGGAATAACTACCGTCAAAAGTTGCACAATAATTGAGCTGGTGATGTAAGGCATGATTCCAAGTGCGAAGACACTAAGCTGTAACAACGCACCGCCGCTGAAAAGGTTAATTAATCCAAACAAGCCACCAGTTTGTACCTGGTTTAAACAGGTTTGCACGTTGGTATATGAAATTCCTGGAGTTGGAATAACTGAACCGAAACGAAACAACGCCATAATTGAAAGAGTAAAGAAAATCTTCTTGCGCAGATCCGGCGTTTTAAAGGCCTTTCCAAATGCAGCGATCATTCTTTACTCCTTTTTTAGCGTCTTAACCCTTAGGAAAACCTTCTTTAGAGTTTAGCTACTTTAGTAGTTTAGTAATTTTGCCACCAGCAGCTTTAATTTTCTCTTCAGCTGTAGCAGAAAATCCTTGTACTGCAATTGTGATTGCAACAGCGATTTCGCCATTTCCAAGAACTTTGACTGGGAGTCCTTTGCGGACTGCGCCATATTCAATGAGTTGGGCAACAGTTACGGTGCCACCTTTTGGAAATAGTTCATTCAAAGTTGCCACATTAACTGCTTGGTACTCCACCCGCTCTGGATTTTTAAATCCCTTGAGTTTTGGAAGACGCATATGTAGCGGCATTTGACCGCCTTCAAAACCGATGCGCACAGTGTTACGCGCATGCGTACCTTTCCCACCTCGACCAGAAGTTTTACCTTTTGAAGCTTCTCCGCGACCTTTACGAACGCGATCTTTCTTGGCTCCTGGGGCAGGACGTAGATGGTGCATTTTAAGAGTCATTTATTCGACCTCCTCGACAAGAATGAGATGACGTACAGCTTTAACCATTCCGCGAATCTCTGGACGATCTTCTTTTACGACAACATCACCGATGCGCTTAAGACCGAGTGAGCGAAGGGTCTCGCGATGTTCTGGTCTTCCGCCGACTTTGGAGCGTAGTTGAGTTACTTTTAAGCGACCCATATTTATGCACCTGCCGATACTGGATGTAGATCTTCGTTCATGGATTTAAGTAGTCGTGCTGGCGCAACATCTTCTAGCGGAAGACCGCGACGAGCAGCAATTGCACTTGGGTGCTCAAGGCTCTTTAGCGCTGCAACAGTTGCATGAACAATGTTGATCGCGTTATTTGAACCGAGAGATTTACTAAGTACATCGTGAACTCCAGCGCACTCAAGTACGGCACGAACTGGACCACCAGCGATAACTCCAGTACCAGGACTTGCTGGCTTTAGGAGTACTACTCCAGCAGCTGCTTCACCTTGAACTGGATGAGGAATAGTTGCTTGGATCATTGGAACTTTGAAGAATGCTTTTTTAGCTTCTTCAACTCCCTTGGCAATTGCAGCAGGAACTTCTTTTGCTTTGCCGTAGCCAACACCAACCATGCCTTTGCCATCGCCAACAACTACTAGAGCGGTAAAGGAGAAACGACGTCCACCTTTTACAACTTTAGAAACTCGGTTGATAAAGACAACCCGTTCGATGTACTGGCTTTTTTCTGGTCCGCCACCATCACGACGTTCACGTTTTTCGCGACGTTCGCCTGAAGCAGGTGCACCTGGATTAGTACTTCTTTCAGCAGCCATTAGAACTCCAATCCATTCTCGCGAGCGCCGTCAGCAAGAGCGGCAATTCGACCGGTGTATTTTGCTCCGGCACGATCAAAAACAACAGCAGAAACTCCAGCGCTTTTCGCGCGATCTGCAAGCAGTTGACCGATTAAACGAGCTTTTCTGGTTTTGTCATCTTTCGAAGTGCGGAAGTTATCTTCCATACTCGAAGCTGATGCCAGAGTGTGTCCCTTGGTGTCATCGACAATCTGCGCAAATACATGGCGAGATGATCGAGTCACAACAAGACGTGGACGTAGCGCGGTTCCGGAAACTTTTTTACGCACGCGGAAGTGGCGGCGAGCTTTGGCAACTTGGGCCGATCCTTTACGGACCTTTACTCCGATAGCCATTACTTCTTACCTGCCTTTCCTTGCTTGCGTCGAACAACTTCGTCGACATAGCGCACGCCTTTGCCTTTGTAAGGCTCTGGTGGACGAATCTTGCGAATATTTGCAGCGACTTCGCCAACTAATTGCTTATCAATTCCTTGAACTGAGAATTTAGTTGGTGACTCAACAACAAAAGTAATTCCTTCAGGTGCAACAACATTTACTGGGTGGCTGAATCCAAGTGCAAAAGTCAGGTTCTTACCTTCTGCTGCAACACGGTAACCAACACCAATGATGTCTAGCTTCTTTTCATAGCCGTTTGTTACGCCTTCGATCATATTTGAAACCAGAGTGCGTGAAAGTCCGTGAAGTGAACGACTTTGACGCTCATCATTTGGACGAGCAAGTGTTAAAACACCTTCATCGCTCTTTGTAATTGTGATTGGAAGTGCAACAGTGTGAGTTAAAGCGCCTTTAGGACCTTTAACCGCGACATGTTGACCTTCTAATGAAACTTCTACTCCCTTAGGAAGTGTGATGGGTTGTCTACCAATTCGTGACATCAGCACTCACCATACGTAGGCGAGAACTTCCCCGCCTACTCCCTGTTTGCCAGCTTGCTTATCTGTCAGCAATCCGGATGAAGTTGAAATGATGGCAACACCTAAACCACCAAGAACGCGTGGCAGCGCAGTTGACTTTGCATAAACGCGAAGTCCTGGCTTGCTCACGCGACGCACGCCAGCGATTGAACGCTGACGGCTTGCGCCGTACTTAAGATCAATTGTAAGCGTCTTACCAATTCCACTTTCATTAGTCACAATCTCGTAACTACTGATGTAACCCTCTTGTTTGAGGATTGCAGCAATACGTGCTTTGACTGTTGAAGATGGCATCGCCACTTTCTCGTGGTATGCCGAATTGGCGTTCCGCAATCGCGTCAACATATCTGCGATGGGATCTGTCATTGTCATAGTTGGTTCGCCTTAACCTTCCTCGAAGTGGTTTCCGTTAGGACCTGCTCCGTAGTTTTCTTACTCGAGTTTGATGCAACCGCAGGTGAG
>SHVK01000045.1 GCA_009694285.1 Candidatus Nanopelagicaceae bacterium
TGGCCTCACTAACCTAGTTCGCGAAATAAAACCAGTTGAAGTTTATAACTTAGCTGCGCAATCCCATGTTCAAGTTTCATTTAGTATGCCGCAATACACCGGACAGATAGATGGAGTTGGCCCAGTGGTTTTGCTTGAAGCAATTCGTGCAGCGGGCAGTGAGACGCGTTTTTACCAAGCCAGCACAAGTGAGTTGTATGGCTCTACTCCACCACCACAAAATGAAGAAAGTATTTTTAGACCACGAAGCCCTTACGCAGCAGCGAAGTTAATGGCTTATTGGACCACAGTTAATTACCGCGAGGCCTATGGAATTCACGCTACAAATGGAATTTTATTTAATCATGAATCACCACGCCGTGGCGAAACATTTGTTACTAGAAAAATTACTCGAGCCGTTGCCGATATCGCACATGGCAAGAGCAAGAAGTTGTATCTAGGAAATGTTGATTCGGTCCGCGACTGGGGTTATGCAAAAGAGTTTGTTGAGTCAATGTGGATGATGTTGCAGCAAGATAAACCTTCGGATTATGTAGTAGCTACCGGAGTCGGCGCTACAGTCCAGCAATTTGTTGAAGTTGCATTTGCTCATGCAGGATTAAATTGGCAAGATCACTTAGAAATTGATAAGAAATATATTCGTCCTACTGAAGTTGACGCATTGATTGGTGATCCATCTAAAGCGACACGTGAATTAGGATGGAGCGCGAAAACCCACTGGGAAGATTTAGCAAAATTGATGGTGGATGCGGATCTAAAGTTGGTTAAGGGTTAACTAAAGTTAATAACGTCGCCTCAGGTGGTGAAGCCAATCTGAAGGGTGCAAATGGACTAGTTCCTACCCCAGCAGAAATATGTAGCCAAGGTTGATCTGCGACTTTACTTAAGCCGCGGGCCCGCCAAGTTGGTAAATCGCAATTGGTAGTTAAAGCACGTGATCCACCGAGAAATTTTGGAAGTGGTAATCGAACTTGGCCACCATGGGTATGTCCAGCGATAATTAAATCGAGATTATCTTTAGCCATGGCATCCAGTAATCGTGCGTAAGGCGCATGGGTCACACCAATCGATAACTGGGCATCAGGATTTTTTTTGCCAGAGACTGCTTCATAATCATCACGATTTAAATGGGCATCATCTGTTCCACGCGCCTCAATCGTAATTCCGTTAATTGATGTTATTAATTTACGTTGATTTAAATTTAACCATCCTGCTTTAACTAATTCATTTTGTAATTTCAACCACGGAAGATTTCTTCCTAGCCGACCACCACTGCTAGTTGAAAATAGATATGAAATTGGATTTTTAATTATGGGGGCGAAATAATCATTTGAACCGAAGACAAAAAAACCAGGCTTGCTAAGTAGGGAACCTAAAGCATCAATAACTGCGGGGACTGAATCTTGGTGGGCCAAGAAATCACCAGTGATTATGGTCAGGTCAGGATCGAGAGAACTCAACTTCTTCAAATCTGCAATCTTATTTTTCTGTTTTGGAGTCAGATGCAAATCAGACAAATGCAAAATGCGTAGAGATTGGCCATTTGTAAAAATTGGCAATTCAACTTGGCGCAACTTAATCACGAGGTAATAGTAGAGCGAAAGGATCAATGTGAGATGATTGCGCCATGGGACTAAAAGATTCACTTAAGCATGATTTAACAGAGGCGATGCGCGCTCGAGATGAGTTAGTTTTATCAACCATAAGGCTTTGTTTAAGCGCAATAACCAATGAAGAAGTCTCCGGCAAAGAGGCCCGAGTTCTAACTGAGGCCGAGGTCATTCAAGTACTCTCACGCGAGGCGAAAAAGCGACGTGAATCTGCGCAAGCATTTGCTGACGCTAAGCGCCCAGATCGAGCTGAGCGTGAAAACGCCGAGGGTGAAGTTATCGCGAGATATTTGCCCACACCGTTGAGTGAAACCGAACTCGCCTCCTTAATTGCCGATGCGATGAAGGAATCAGGAGCAGCTGGGCCTGCAGGTATGGGGCTAGTGATGAAACTCCTATCGCCAAAAATTGCCGGTCGGGCTGATGGGGCGGCCGTCTCGGCAGCGGTTCGTGCTGCACTCGCTTAAGATTGCACAATGACTAAATATGAATATGTAACGGTTCCGCTTTTGACTCATGTAACAAAACAAATTCTTGATACTTGGGGTTCTGATGGTTGGGAATTAATACAAGTTGTTCCAGCACCAGGTAGCACCGATCAATTGGTTGCTTACATGAAACGAGAGTTGGCATAAATGGCACATGAAAAAGTGAAAGCAAAACTTGCAGAATTAGGATTAGAACTTCCAGTAGCTGCCGCACCTGTAGCTGCGTATCTTCCAGCAATCAAGAATGACAAATTAGTTTTTACTGCTGGTCAATTACCAACTGTAAATGGAGCAATCTCAAAAGTTGGAAAAGTTGGTTCAGATGTAACTCCTGAAGAAGGTAGAGATTTAGCGCAAATTTGTGCATTAAATGTTCTTGCTGCACTTTCATTAGTTTGCGACCTTGATGATGTAGTTCAAGTTGTAAAAATTGTTGGTTTCGTAAATGCTGCACCTGGATTTACTGGCTTGCCAGTTGTTGTTAATGGGGCAAGCGAACTCTTCTTGCATGTATTTGGTGAAGCAGGACGAGCAGCTAGATCATCTGTTGGAGTTGCTGAACTTCCATTGAATGCACCTGTAGAAGTTGAGGCAGTAGTAGCGCTTCGCTAGTAATTGTTTAAAAAGTTTTAACGTGCGCGCTTTGAAAGTCGTTCTTCATCAAGAATAATTACGGAGCGCGCTTCAAGTCGAAGCCAACCACGACCTGCAAAATCTGCAAGTGCTTTATTAACTGTTTCGCGCGATGCACCGACTAGTTGTGCTAACTCTTCTTGAGTTAAATCATGATTAACATGAAGACCTTCATCAGTTGGCTTTCCAAAACGTCCAGATAATTGGATTAAGGCTTTTGCAACTCGCCCTGGAACATCTGAAAATACTAAGTCTTCAACGATTTCACTTACTCTTCTAAATCTTTGAGCCAGCGATTGCAATAAATAAAAAGAAACTTCTGGACGCGAACGCAGAAGTTCATGCAATTCATCATTTCCTAAACTAAAAAGACGAGCATCTGTAACAGCGGTGGCAGTAGATGTACGGGGCCTTAAGTCAAAAAGCGAAAGTTCACCAAACATATCTCCGGGCCCAAGGATTGAAATTAAATTTTCTCGTCCATCGGCGCTGACCGTGCCAAGTTTAATTTTCCCCTCACCAATGACATATAGACGTTCAGCCTCATCACCTTCGGAGAAAAGGGTTTGCCCGCGACTCAGCTTGACTTCATCCATAGATTTTCTGAGCGCGTTCGCCGAGTCATCATCAAGGGCGCTAAATAATGGTGCGCGGTGGATGATCTCTACTAATTCGCTATTTTGGATCACGGGGCTAATTTACCTGTTCGCAGCCGTAGCGCCTAACGCGTACTCTTTCGGAGGATGAGCCCCAAAATAACCGCCGAAGCGAGCTCGGCACGCTCGATCTATCGAATTCTCACCAAGGAGTATCCAGATGCCAGGTGTGAACTCGATTTTAACTCACCCTTGGAATTGTTAGTTGCAACTGTTTTGTCTGCCCAATGCACCGATAAACGGGTGAATGCTGTTACACCAGTACTTTTTAAACGCTTCCCGACAGTAACGAAACTTGCTGGTGCAAAAATCAGCGAAATTGAAAAAATTATTTACTCAACTGGATTCTTTAGGAGTAAAGCAAAAAATATAAAAGAACTAGCAAAAAAAATATTAAAAGATTATGGCGGAGAGGTACCAAAAACTTTAGCGGAACTTGTAACGCTTCCAGGAGTTGGTCGGAAAACTGCAAATGTAGTTTTGGGAAACGCATTCGAAATTCCTGGATTAACAGTTGATACACATTTTGGACGTCTAAGTAGAAGATTTGGTTGGAGTAAAGAAACCGATCCAGTTAAAGTAGAAAATGATGTTGCCAAATTAATTCCTGAGAAAGAATGGACATTACTTTCACACAAATTAATTTGGCATGGAAGACGAATTTGTCACTCTCGTAAACCAGAGTGTGGGATTTGTCCACTTGCAAAACTATGTCCTTCTGCTGGAATAGGTTTAATTCAATAATGGAAAATTTAGTGAATCCACCAGAATGGTTAATAAATATCGCAAATCTGCCAGCCAAATTTGAAAGTGATGATTTTCAATTTCCACTTAGAGGTGGAGATGAATCTACTCGCAAGGGTGCAGTACTAATTTTATTTTCTGGTAAAGAGCATGTGCCAGAGGTTTTAATAACACTTCGAAGTTCGCAAATGCGATCTCATGCAGGTCAACCTTCTTTTCCTGGAGGTGCTATTGATGTAAGTGATAAGGATGCAATAACAGCAGCACTGCGCGAGAGTGAAGAAGAAGTTGGATTACGAAGTGAAACAGTTGAGGTGATCGGACTACTACCTGAACTGTGGTTACCACCAAGTAATTATCATGTGAGCCCCGTGCTAGCTTGGTGGCGCGACCCTCATGAGATCGCCCCACAAAGTGTTGAGGAAGTTGTGCGTGCTGAGAATATTTCATTAATTGATCTCGCTGATCCGGCAAATAGAGCAAAAGTGCGCCACAAGAGTGGATACATCGGACCAGCATTTAATGTCGCCGACATGCTTATTTGGGGATTTACCGCAGGAATCATTGATCGAATTCTCTTTCACAGTGGATATGAACGTGAATGGGATCAGGAAAAAATTATAGAATTAGCACCATGACGACTTTTGATTTTGTCCTTGTGGCAATTTTGATTTTTTCAGTTTACCGTGGCTATCGAAGTGGTTTAATAACTGGAGTTTTTGCTTTTGTAGGCTTGGTAGGTGGTGGAATTTTGGGTCTGAAATATGGTGCGCAATTTGTAAGCACAAATGATTCACCAACCTCACGGATTGGATTGACTGCTGCGATTGTTGTGGCGTCAGCGTTTATATTTCAATTCTTATTAGGCAGAGCTGCGAAATGGTTCCGGAAAAACTTTTTATGGAAACCATTAAAAGCAGTTGATTCAATCGCAGGTGCTCTTCTTGGCTTAAGTAAGGCGTTAGTGCTCATTTGGATTATTGGAGAGCTTGCCATGATTTTTCCACAAGAAAAAATTTCAAGATGGTCAGATCAAAGCACTGTTATTGCCCAAATTGAAAATCATGGCCCAAAAGTTGTTGCAAAAATTATTGCAACAAGTCAAGAGCAATTAATTAAAGCAACTAATTAAATCGTAAAGTTGTTAGTCTTCGCTGCTACCGGCATTTAATCCAGCTTGAATTAACTTCATAACATTTGGATCGGCAAGTGTCGTTGAATCTCCCACAGCTCGATTTTCAGCAACATCTCGCAAAAGTCTGCGCATAATTTTTCCACTTCGAGTTTTTGGTAATTCGGCAACAATCAAAATTTGTTTAGGCCTAGCTATTGGGCCAATCTCTTTCGAAACGTGATTGCGAAGTTCTTGGATAAGTTCTTCCCCACCAACATTCGGAATTCCGCCACGCAAAATCACAAAGGCGGTAATTGCTTGCCCCGTCATTGCATCATTGGCTCCGACAACAGCAGCTTCAGCAACAGCAACATGCGAAACTAGTGCTGACTCAACTTCAGTAGTTGAGATGCGATGACCAGAGACATTCATGACGTCATCGACGCGACCCAATAGCCAAATTGCACCATCGTCATCTAATTTTGCGCCATCACCCGCGAAGTAATATCCGGCTTCGTCATAACGTGACCAATAAGTCTCTTGGTAACGCTCTGGCTCACCCCAGATTCCACGCAACATTGATGGCCAAGGTTCGGTTAATGCCAAGTAACCACCGCCACCGTTGCCCACAATATTTGCGTTGTCATCAATGACTGCTGCGCTAATTCCGGGTATCGCTCCCATTGCAGACCCTGGCTTAGTCGCGGTAACTCCAGGCAGAGGTGAAATCATGATTGCGCCAGTTTCCGTTTGCCACCAGGTATCAACAATTGGACACCGATTTCCGCCGATAACTTCTCGGTACCACATCCATGCTTCTGGATTTATTGGCTCTCCAACTGAACCTAATAATCGCAATGACGATAAATCTGATGCATTTGGAAATTCATCGCCCCATTTCATCCAGGTGCGAATCAAAGTAGGCGCTGTGTACAAAATTGTCACACCATACTTTTCTATAATCTCAAAGATGCGTCCCTTTGTAGGTGAATCAGGGGTACCTTCATAGATAATTTGAGTTGCGCCATTTATAAGTGGGCCGTAAACAACATATGAATGTCCAGTGACCCAACCAACATCTGCAGTGCACCAGTAAACATCTGTTTCTGGTTTTAAATCAAATACATATTTATGAGTAAAAGCTGCTTGAGTTAAGTAACCACCAGTTGTGTGATAAATACCTTTTGGTTTTGCAGTCGTTCCTGAGGTGTAAAGAATAAATAAACCATGCTCGCTATCAAATGCTTCAGCAGTATGTTCGGCGCT
>SHVK01000046.1 GCA_009694285.1 Candidatus Nanopelagicaceae bacterium
CATATGAAGGTGCAAGGGTTGAGCAGAAAGTGATTGTAGATGGCAATTCAATTACTTACGAACTTTCATATATCGCAAATGGGGTAGATCTTCCGGCGTGGGTGGGATTGCATACCTGGTTTCCAAGAACCATAAATGGATCACCAGAAGCTGAGATTGATTTTCACCCGGAGAAGATGCTTGATGTAACACCAACTCTTATTCCGACTGGAAAATACAAAGAACCAAATAAACCTTTTCCTTGGGATGATGTTTTCACCGGAGTCAAAGGTGACCCCGCAGTTATTTGGCGTGGTGAAGCGAAGTTAAGTATTTCAAGTCCGGCTGATTGGTGGGTTGTTTACACCGAAGATCCAATTGGTGTTTGTGTTGAACCGCAAACTGCGCCACCTGATTCACAAAACTTTGGCGCAGATTTATCTCAAGCACATAAGCTATTTTCCCGTTTTTCATTTGCGAAAGCGTAGATTTTTATGACTACCGGTGGTTTCAATAGTAAAGAACTTTTGGCGCTTGAAGATGAGTTAACTCTTGAAGTTTTAACAAGTAAAGAAGCAGTTGAAATTGGTGAGTGCGTGGTAAAAATTGCGCGCGAAAAAAATCTTCCAATCGCAACTCGAGTTTACATTGGGGATTGGGTTGTATTCCATGTCTCACTTCCAGGATCTGATGCTGAAAATGATCGGTGGATGGGGCGAAAAGTGCGCACGGTTGCGGCTAAAGGACATTCATCAATGTGTTTACGGATCTTGGCTGAAGAAGCGGGGATTGCGGAAAAAGATTGGTATGTGCAAAATAATTTAGCGGAAAGTGATCATGCAATACATGGAGGGGCATTTCCATTGCGGGTAGATGGAGCCCATGTCGGAACTGTCGTAGTAAGCGGAATCCCGCAGGCGGAAGATCACCGACTTGCAGTAGCGGGTTTAAGAGAGTTTTTGGCGCGCTGATAAAGATGATTGATCGCGAACATTTAAATCATTTGCTCGAGCGTGAGCAAGCACGTTTTGTGGTCCATCATCCAAAAGGTGCGGCGATATTTAAAGAGAGCAAATCGGTAATGCCAGGTGGCGTTCCGATGTCATGGATGGCGAAGTGGCCTGGGGGATTTCCGGTTGTTGTGGAAAGTGCAAAGGGTGCACATTTTGTGGATATTGATGGGAATACCTATATAGATCTCTGTCTTGGTGATACTGGTTCTATGACTGGTCATTCGCCAGATGCAACTGTGGCTGCGATCAAAGCTCAGATAGATCGTGGAATTACGATGATGCTTCCGACACCAGACGCGGTAATTGTTTCACGCGAATTATCGCGCAGATTTGGTTTGCCCCTATGGCAATTTACAGTTTCAGCTACTGATGCAAACCGACATGTAATTCGTTATGCGCGAATGCTTACTGGTCGCGACAAAATCGTAATAATTGATCGGTGTTATCACGGAAGCGTGGATGAAACTTTTGCAACTTTAGATATTCACGGAGCAACTGTTGCACGCGAAGGAAATATTGGTGCACCAGTTGAATTAGCGGTGACAACACGGGTAGTTGAATTTAATGATTTAACTGCAATGGAACTTGCCTTGAAGATGGGTGATGTTGCAGCAATTTTGATGGAACCGGCGATGACAAATGTCGGAATTGTTTTACCAGAGCAAGGTTATTTAACTGCGGTAGAGAAGTTGGCAAAAAAATACGGAGCGCTGTTGATTATTGATGAAACACATACGATCTCTTTTGGCCCTGGTGGAATGACGGCAGGGTTGGGATTGAAACCAGATTTCTTAACTATTGGTAAAGCAATAGGTAGTGGAGTGCCAACTGGAACTTTTGGAATGACTCAAGAAGTTGCCAATCAAATTGCGGAGTTTGTGAAATTAGTTGAAGTAGACACTGGTGGAGTTGGTGGAACTTTGGCGGGCAATGCATTGTCATTGGCCGCGATGCGCGCGACATTAAGCGAAGTATTGACTGATGCGGCTTACGCGAAGATGCAACCACTTGCCGATCTTTGGGCTGATGGAGTCGAAGAAGTAATCCGCGAATGTAATTTGCCATGGTCAGTAAATCGTTTGGGCATCAGAGCTGAGTACATCTTTAATACTCGAGCACCACGAACTGGGCGAGAGGCCGCAGATGCTGGAGATTTCGAACTTGAACAGCTGATTCATCTATACCTATTAAATGAGGGCTTTTTATTGACCCCTTTTCACAATATGGCTTTGATCTGCCCCGATACCACCGAGGCTGATGTCGATGCCCACACCGCGGCCTTCCGGAAAATGTGCAAAGAGTTGACTAGCGCCCCTTAAAACTCTGGGACAAACCTGAGAAGATAACCCCATGAATCGGGCGAAGGTATTAGTTGTCGAAGATGACAACTTCACCCGATCAACTTTGGTCGCTGCGATTCGCACCCAAGGGATCGAGGTTGTGGGTTCAGCAAGTAATGCCCGTGACGCACTTGCCATTCAAGCGCGGTATGCGCCAGATATTGCCATGCTGGATTTTGATCTTGGTCCTGGGCCAACCGGAATAGATGTGGCACATGCGCTTAGGTCACGTCAACCAAATATTGGAATTTTAATTCTCTCAACATTTAGAGATCCAAGATTGCTTTCCACAAAATTGCCACCACTTCCAAGTGGATCGCTTTATCTGTGTAAACAAGATATTGATGATGTACGCAAAATTGTTGATCAGCTACTAATGGTTAATGAAAAGAGATTTGGTCGCGTAGTTCGCAAAATTTTCCCTAAGCGTGAAACGATTCCATTAACTGAAATGCAAATGGATATTTTGGCATTAGTTGCCAAAGGTTTAACTACTGCCGAGATCGCACGCCAAAGAAATGTAAGTGAAAAAGCAATTGAAAATACAATTTCGCGGATATCGGTACAACTTGGAATTGTTAAAGACTCAACCCAGAATCAACGGGTTCAATTAACTCGCGCCTATATGCGCTTAGCTGGGAAATCAACTTAAGGTGCTCAAAAATCTTATCTTGAGAGTCACTGGTAATCAGACTCTCTCGCTCACTGCTTTCATGGTCTTTTTCCCATTTGGCGTTATGGGCGTAATAACAACAATTCCCGCAGTTAGCACGACCACAACCCAAAGGATTAATTGGTTTTATGTTGGTCTAATTGCACAATCTTTAATGGGAATTTTGATTTTTGGATTTAATTATATTTACCACAAAGTTTTTCAAAATAAACGCGGCGCCAAATCATTTATAATTTTCGCACTTTGTGCTTCGGGTGCTTTTAGAGGATTTTGTATCGGGCAAGCGAGTGCCTTTTTTAATCTTAATGATCCAATAAATATAATTATCCGATCGATAAATTCTGGGTTGACTACATTGATTTGGCTCGGATTGATTGGATTGCTGATTGAAGCCCAGTCCAGTTATATCCGCGAGTATCAGGACCTTTATCAGCGGTTTTTAATGCTTAAATCTGGCCGTTTGCCAGATGGAAGGGAGTTGAACTCAGGGCGATTGAGTGAGATCGCTGAGCAAGTCTCTGAAATGACATCTCCGGTCAGAAGCAAATTAGCTCTGATGAATGAGAGTGAATTCACCGATGATCAAATTAGAGATGCAGTTGCTGAGTTACAAAAAGTAATTAAGGAACAAATTAGACCATTAAGCCATCGTCTTTGGTTTGATAGAAGTTCACACCTCTTACGTTTTAGGTTTGCGAACTTATTTTTTGATGCACTAAAGTCGAAGGACACGCCAATCAGCTTCTTTAGTTCAGTTATATCTTTTACTATTTTATTTGGTGTCACAGTATCTTACGGTTATGAAACTGGATTAATTATTGGCGGGATCTTTGGAATATCAATCGTACTTATCTTATTTGCTGAAAAATTTATTGCTAAAAAATTTAGAATAAAATTAGTTTTATTGCATCCGATAGTTTTAATACTACTTCCTGTTGTGCCTATTTGTTTTGTTCAAATATATTTAGAGTATATTGGAAGCCCTAAATGGTTGCCCTACACACTTTTTGGATTTATAGGCGTAATTCCACTATTTGCTATTTTGACTACGATGCTTGCGCAATCAATAATTGATAGAGCAAAAATAATTGATATTTTGACTGCGCAAATCACATCTGGTTATGTGGAAGAGCACTTAAATGCAATAGCAAAAATGGCTGAAGATTCTGAAATAGCCTCTTATCTTCATAGTTCTTTGCAATCCGAATTAACAGCCATTGCTTTGAAGTTAGATCAAGCTTCTAGGTCTGGGAATAGAAATGAAGTTAAGAGCATTATTCAATATGCTCAAATTGTGATTGAACGCGACTTATCAGTTAATTTTCACGCAGGAGAACATTCTCCACTAGGGAGAATTAATGCACTTTTGGATGCTTGGCGAGGAATTGCAGATATTAAAATTGATTTACGTGGAATCGAATTGTGTGATACACAAGTCGTAACAGACATTTCACAAATTATTGAGGAAGCTGTTTCAGATTCTGTGCGATTTGGAAACGCTAATTTAATATCTATATCTGGGGATGTGAGCCCGGATCATTACTATTTCAAAGTTACCGATAATGGGAAAATTCAGCTGAATAGTGGTTCAGGGCTAGGGACGATTTTGATTGATGAGATAGCCCCAAACTTATGGCGGCGTGAATTTGCCCTGGAAGGGACAAACCTCGAGGTTTGGATACCGTTAAACAGATAGTCGTTTATTCGACCCAATCTCTCGTGGGGTATTCCCTAGTCCGCGATAGTCAGATCGGCCATTGATGCCTAATACTTAGCCAAGTCTGTGGCCCCAATGGGGCCTTTTTTGACTACCGAGGGGAGTCGATTTCGTGTCTATTATTTGCTGCAAATCCCCCCACATGGATCTAGAGTAAAATTCAGTCATGAAAAACTCAAAAATACTAATCAAATTTAGTAATGGAGTTTCTCGATTCAAAAAATTAATCAAGAGAGATCCTGAAGTTCAGACTGAAACCGAAATAATTTCTGAAGCCAAATTAGCAGGCAAGCATCGACGCAATGTTGTTATTACTTTAATTATCCCAGTTTTGTTTTTTGGAGCAATTTCACTTGGTTTAGACCGTCCACAAAAAGCCAAAGAAATTCCATGTCAAGGTGTTACCAGCCAATTTACATTGACAGAACAACCAGTAATTATTCCAGCAGATACAGCACGTGCAATTAAAGGTCCTGAAGGTTACTCAATGATGCGCACTTACTCTGTAGCTGGCCAAGCACTCGACACTATTCCTTTGGGTTACACAACCACCAATCGACCAAGTTCAAATCTGCGGGCAATTCCATTAACAGATATTGCAAAACTCACTGATGATGCTGATTTAGATGCACAACTTCGTCAAGTACGAAATCTTTCATATGCAATTCGATACAACGGTGAAATTGCATCAGCCATCCTTTCGATGACAGCACGTGAAGGAACAGTTGCAACTTGGATTGCAGCACAAAGATTATTAGGTGTTGATGCCGACTTCTTTTACGATGAGCCAACAGTGAGTGAGCTTGCAGATTCGATTGCTGGATCAGCAAGTACCGGTGCTTGGCCCTTTGATGATGTCGGGCCTGGAGCACTTGCTTCCACTGCGACTATTGATGGCGATGCGCTACATGTTTACGTAATCACGACTCGTGAAGGCTTTGACAAAGATGATGTAACTAAAGGAAAAAACTTAGAAAAATCTGTTAGCCAAGCAGCGAAAAATCAAAGAATCACCGTGACATACCCTGGTGGGGAAGTCCGCGGAGTGACCTCAGATAATGGCGATGTCTGTATTCCAGTTCCATGGACAACCGGAAAGAATTTGCCACAACTTCGAGTTACTTGGCAGATGACTGTTCCGGCTGGAACGATTCTTTACAACTCAAAAGAGTTCACAAAAGGGGATCGATATGCGCTCCTTGATAATGCCGAAGTTACTTTAAATGCAATTGCCCTTCCTGTTGCAGCATCTGTGATTTGGAGTTCCACCTCATGAGCGATGACCTAAACAAAAACGATCTAGATAACAACGGTATTGACGATGAGATTGATGATCTAAAAGAAGATCTCGAAGAGATGCAAGAAGAGATGCAAGAGCGGATAGAAAAGCTAACTCTGTCCCAGCGCTCTAAATCAATTGGTGCGATCTCTGGTTTGATGCAAGAAAATATGACCCAGCTGGTCTCATTTGCTGGCGTCCTTTATCTCTTAACCCGTCTTATCGCGATCAGCGGACGCTCTGCCCCAACGGCGCTCTCCTTTTTATCTGCCCAGGGAATCAGCCAGACGGTAACTGGTGCGATTGTCCAAGCGCTGCCAATTCTTTTGTTAGCGGG
>SHVK01000047.1 GCA_009694285.1 Candidatus Nanopelagicaceae bacterium
TGATATCTCATTCCTTAAATCTTCATTAATCAATTCACTCTCTGAGTTCAATTGCAAAGTAATAATGTCGCGATAAGCAGTTGCAATATCTAATAAAGCCATATCAAGACAATCCCTTGTCGCACGAGTTGTTCGTGATTTCTGTTCCTTCTCTAACTCTTTTAACGCCTTCGCAGAACCGCTAGGTGCCCCGCGCCCAGTCCCACCAACCCCGAGAGCCGCTGAGAGATCGGCCTCTTCCCGCTCATCTCGTCCCAAAGCTTGTGCCTGTGCTTGTTCGGTCGCCCATTCAACAAGGGTTGCCGCACCTGCCATCGCTCCACCGACATCACGTAATCCAAGGGCGAGCCGCACCGCCTCTAGTCGACGAGTGACCGCTTCAGGATTAGTAGCCAACCACTTCGCCCGACCAATATGCCCCTGACTTAACCGCGCCACCTGCCGCGCTAGATCTGGCGCTATCCCATCGCGCGAAATTAATAGTTGAGCGACGGCGGCATTAGATGGAGTTTGCAAAGAAATATGTCTGCACCGGGAACGGATCGTCGGCAAAACATCCGCCAATGTCGGAGCACATAACAACCAAACTGTGCGCATCCCCGGCTCCTCGATGGCTTTCAACAATGCATTTGCTGCGCTTTCAGTTAATCGATCTGCATCTTCAATAACTATTACCCGATATGCACTCAACGTTGGCTCCCACGATGCCCGCATAATTATTTCGCGCACCTCATCAATTTTTATAGATAAACCTTCAGTCCGAATTAATTCCACATCAGGATGCGATCCATATCTCGCGGTTTTGCAAGATGAACATTCGCCACATCCACCTTCATAACAAACCAATGCAGTTGCAAATGCCAGAGCCGCGTTTGATCGTCCAGATCCAGGGGGTCCGGTAAATAACCACGACTGCGTCATTGCAACGCCTTCTCCGATGACCGCGCTTTTCAAAATATCTACAGCTTCAGATTGACCAACTAAATCAGTAAAAACACTCACCACAAAACCTATTTATCTTTCGAGCGCGACATAGAGTTCAAACGTAAAACTCGTTCTAAAATCTGATCCGAAATATCTTCTTTGCTTTGCGTTGCATCGACCACGAGATATCGATCGGAGTACAAAGCTGCCCGTTCTAAAAATGTTGCTCGGACTCTCTCATGAAAATCTAATGGCTCGCTTTCCAAGCGATCACGTTCTGCAAAACGCCCAAAACCAATTTGCGCAGGCAGGTCCAATAAAATGGTCAATGTCGGAGTTAATCCATCAGTTGCCCATCGTGAAATCCGGGCGATCTCCTGTCCCGAAAGAACTCTTCCGCCACCTTGATATGCAATTGATGAATCAATGTATCGATCAGTAATTACAACTGTCTTTTTAACGAGCGCTGGTTTAATCACAGTTTCAACATGGTGCGCGCGATCAGCTGCATAAAGTAAAGCCTCGGCCCGTGGAGCAAGTGCTCCAGTTTCTGGATCCAACAAAATTCCACGAAGTATTTTCCCTAAATTAGTTCCACCAGGTTCCCGTGTTAGCAAAACTTCCTGACCATGTGCTTCCAAAGCTGTTTTCAAGAGTAGAGATTGGGTTGATTTGCCAGAACCCTCACCACCTTCAAAAGCGATAAAAGTTCCAGTAGTAGCAAAAACTCCGGTATTACCTAACTCCCCGCGTAATGCACTTGCGATATCACTCCACAGCGAAATTCCGCGACGATCATCCATTTGGCGATATGAAACCAATCCAACGGCAGTCGCAATCAAACCCGCAAGAAATAAGGTAATTGAGGCACCGTTGTAATTTATTACGGAGTTGCGAATTTGGTAAGAATGTTCTCCGATTGCTGCTGCAACTAGTGGAGTAATTGCAAGAACAAGAACTAATGTGATCCGAATCAGCGATTGCACAAATGCAAAAGTTCTACCGCGCTTTTCATCCTCAACTTCCAACCCCAACATCGTGAAACCAGATACCCAACCCACTCCGGCCCAAAAACCCAGCACAATTACAATAAATATTGCAAGCACTAAGTTGGAAACTAACGCCAAAATTGAAAGCATCAAGCCAGATGCCGCAAGTGACGCGCCAAAAATCCGCTTCCGCGAAAATGGCGCAAATAATTTAGGTCCTCCGGCAATACCGGCAGCTAAACCTAGGAAAACCGATCCAAATAGGATTCCGTAAGCAGCCTCTCCACCTCCAAGATCTCCTACAAAAATTCGGGCAAGGCCAACAACTGCCCCTGCTGCTACGAATGCTCCAAGCATTCCAAGAACTAATCCTCGAATCGACTTATTTGATCCAACAAATCTCCATCCATCAATTAAAGATCGCATAACGCTGGTATGAACTTCACCTTTAGCAGCCGGACCTTTTGGAAGTTCTCTTAATTTATAAATTGTAAAAGCACTAAATGCAAAAGTTGCCGCATTTAAATAAAGCGCCATATGTACTGGATTGGCCTTAAAAAATGGAATAGATGATGCGAGGGCACTGTTGAAAACAGCTAGCGCAGAAAAAAGAATTGCCGCGATAGGGGCACTGCCATATGCAGCAAGCAAAGAAACTTGATTAGCGCCTTCGAGATGATGTCTTGGTACTAAATTTGGTACAGACGCTTCCTTTGCTGGTGACCAAAAAAGGGATACTGATTCAATTAAAACTGTAGCGACGTACAACCAGAGATAATTTCCAACTACTGGAATTGAAATAAAGAGGGCACAACGCAAAATATCGCACAGCACCATCATTCGACGTCTATCAAATCGATCTGCAATTACTCCAGCTAAGGGGCCGAGCACTACCGCTGGAAGCAACCGAACAATAAAAACACCGGCGATAGCAAAGTTTGCTTTTGCATAATTATCTCCAGCCAATTGTTGGGCAAGAGCTGTAGTGGCAAGCAAGCCCAACCAATCGCCCAAACTTGAAAGAGCCATCGCTTGCCATAAGCGACGAAAGGGTTTAATCGCGAGAACTCCGCGAATATCGCCTTGAAGGGCAGTACTCATATCGGTGACCCTACTCTTGGTCGGCGCGGGAGCGACGTTCTGCCAATAATTCCATGCCACGATCAAGTGTCAACTGTTCGACTAAATCTCCACGTCGCAAGCCGGCATTTGTTTCGCCATCAGTGACATACATTCCGAATTTGCCATCTTTAACAACCAATGGCCGGCCAGTAACTGGATCTATACCAAGCTCCTTGAGCGGACCTTTAGCCGCTCCGCGTCCACGTCGTTTTGGTTGCGCAAATAATTCAACAGCCCGCGGAATGTCACAAGTAAAAATCTCATCTTCACTTGCCAACTGACGTGAATCTTTTTCACCACGGCGCAAGTAAGGACCATAAGGACCGTTTTGCGCAGTGATTGTTTCAGTTGTCGTTGGGTCAACTCCAACTGTCCGTGGAAGCGACAGTAATTGCAAAGCCTCTTCAAGGGTCACTGTTGCAACAGACATAGTTGAAAATAAAGATGCAGTTTTACCTTTGGGTGCTTTGCCTTTTACTTTTGGCGTATCTTCTGGAAGTACCTCAGTCACATACGGACCAAACCGGCCGGTCTTAGCAAGTAATGACAAACCCGTTCCTGGGTCGGTGCCGACAACTCGCTCACCTGATGGACGTGCAAAAAGTTCTAACGCTTTTGCAAGATCTAACTCATCAGGTGCCATCTCTTCAGGGATATTTGTTAATTCACGTGCTTCACCTTCACCCCGTTGCAAATATGCACCATATCTTCCAACGCGGATTTCAATTCCTTCACCCAAAGCCATCGTATTAACTTCGCGGGCATCAATAGCCTCTAAGTCATCGGTGAGTGCAGCAAGGCCTGGCATTCCATCATGTCCAAAGAAGAAACGCTTTAACCAAGAAACGCGATCTTCTTCGCCTAGTGCAATTTTGTCGAGATCTTCTTCCATTGATGCTGTGAAATCGTAATCGACAAGTTTTCCAAAATGCTGTTCTAATAATCCAGTTACTGAAAATGCAAGAAATGACGGAATTAATGCACGGCCACGTTTTGCTACATAACCGCGATCTTGAATAGTTTGAATAGTGCTGGCAAATGTTGAAGGCCGTCCAATACCTAACTCTTCTAATTTTTTAACAAGTGATGGTTCGGTATAACGTGCAGGTGGTTTTGTTTCATGACCAAGCGGCTCGAAGTAATCCACTTCAATTTTGTCGCCGGCAGACATTGCCGGAAGTCGCGTTTCGACCTCTTCTTCAGCATTTTTATCTTCAACAACATCCTCATACGCCGCTAAATAACCAGGGAAAGTAATTACCGAACCGGTAGCTCTAAATGCTGCTGCTTTCCCGTCTTTGGTGGTTGTTTCAAAATCAACACGCATCTGCATCTTTTTTGCATCAGCCATTTGCGAAGCAATAGTTCTTTTCCAAATTAAATCGTAAAGTGAAAACTCTTCACGTGTTAACTCTTTTGCTAGTTCACCTGGAGTGCGGAAGGTATCGCCAGCAGGACGAATTGCTTCGTGCGCTTCCTGCGCATTTTTACTCTTGCCCGTGTAAACCCGAACTGCATCAGATACATACTCTGCACCGTAAAGTGATTTAGCCGCAGCGCGCGTTGCTTCAATAGAAGCGGGAGAAAGCGTCACCGAGTCGGTACGCATATAAGTAATAAAACCATTTTCATAGAGCCGCTGAGCAACTCGCATTGTTAATTGCGCACCCCAACCCAAACGACTACCGGCATCTTGTTGCATAGTAGAAGTAGTAAATGGTGCTTTAGGTTTTTCACTTCTTGGTGATTCTTCAGTTGATTTAACAATAAGTTCACAGCCACTTAAACTCTTAACTAATTCCTGAGCTTGCCCTTCTTGCAACCAAATACCTTGTGATTTCTCTTTTAATTTTCCTTTTTCATCAAAATCAATTGCTAAGGCAAGTTTTGCACCATCAATTGTCAGCAGCCGCGCATCAAAACCTTTTGCGCAATGTGCGGTGATATCCCACCAACCAGATGCAACGAAAGCTTGGCGTTCCCGTTCGCGCTCTACAACTAACCGAGTTGCAACCGATTGCACGCGTCCAGCAGACAAACGCGGCATCACTTTTTTCCAAAGTACTGGTGATAATCGATAACCATAAAGTCGATCTAAAATTCGTCGGGTTTCTTGGGCATCCACCAGGTGCTGATCTAAATCACGAGTTTCTTGCGCCGCTTTAAGAATTGCATCCTTAGTAATCTCATGGAAAACCATTCGTCGAACCGGAACTTTAGGTTTTAAAACTTCCAAAAGGTGCCAAGCGATGGCTTCGCCTTCACGGTCTTCATCTGTTGCTAAGAAAAGTTGATCACACTCTTTAAGTCGCGCTTTCAGTTCAGTAACTTTTTTCTTTTTATCTGGGTTAATCACATAAAGTGGCTCAAAATCATTTTCGATATTTACGCCCTCTTTTGCCCACTTAATCTTTTTATATTCAGCAGGAATATCAGCTGCACGCTGCGGCAAATCGCGAATATGGCCAACACTTGCTTCAACGATGTAATCGCTACCTAAGAAACTTCCAATTTTTTTTGCTTTGGCAGGAGATTCGACAATTACCAAAGTTTTCTTGGCACTCATCTATCCTCCTAACTTTTCTGCTAA
>SHVK01000048.1 GCA_009694285.1 Candidatus Nanopelagicaceae bacterium
TGACCAGCAAGCATCGCGCCGAACCCCATTGATAGATCAAGCATTTTGCGGCCGTCGACATCAGTCATCCAGGCACCTTTAGCTGAAACTATTGAGACTGGATATGGCTCAAATGACTGAAAAGTTGAATGAGCGCCTAGCGGAATAGTCTGGGTAGCTAGTTGATGTTCCAGATCAGATCCAAGCGTTGAATTCTTATATAAATCCAACTGCTCTTGCAAAATCTTTTTCAGGTGTGAGGTATCAAAAGGTTTTGAATGTGCCGGAACTGAACGGAAAGTTTGAGAATGATGCGATTGGGTTTTCATTGCAAATTTGTACAATCAAAGGGTTCATGTAGAACCGAAGTTTGAAGTGCACGCTCCTAGCGAAAGTTTGTGTTACTTGAGAAGTGTACCAGAGTTAATTTTTTAATCAACTCATAATTTATGCGTGATTTTCATAGACTTTTGATAAAAAAGTAATTAAATTCAAGGAATGAAGCAGCAATATAGCAAAATAAGCGTATTAGGAATTTATTTGGGAATTGTTTTAGCTTTTTTATCTTACGAGGTATTTAATAAAATCGATCCAACGTATCCACCATTAGTGATGCGTGGGTGGTTAGATGAAAAAATTCCAATTATTTCGATCTTTGTAATCCCTTATTTGTCATTTCACTTACTAGCAGCTTTTATAGTTCCATATCTAAGTTTGA
Source organism: Candidatus Nanopelagicaceae bacterium (assembly GCA_009694285.1). Lineage (GTDB taxonomy): Bacteria > Actinomycetota > Actinomycetes > Nanopelagicales > Nanopelagicaceae > UBA3012. The sequence goes on from SHVK01000048.1 coordinate 698, forward strand.
AGTTTGGAAGTTATAAAGCATTCCTTGTTAACGGCTTCGCAATAATTTTTGGACAGGCAATGTTAGATATCGCATATTGGTTATTTCAAACCGAAGTTCCGCGCGCAAACGTCAGCGACCAAGGTTTCTTTAACTGGGTATTAGTTCACGTTATATATGGGAATGATCAACCTCTTAATGGTTTCCCTTCTAACCACGTAACTTGGTCGGTAATTTCAATGATTGCACTTTGGCGATTACGTTATAGAGCAACAAGAACTGCGTGGTATTTGATGGCGTGGTTTGCACTGATTATCCCGGCGACAGTTTTTCTTGGTCAACATTTCGTCATAGATATATATGGTGGGATCTTTGTAGCCTTTGCTGTCTACTGGGCTTGCATGTTCGTAATCGAGAAACCTAGGCTAGATATCCACCGGTAACTACGCTTATGAGAGCGAATGCTCTCGGTGTATAGTTTTGCCACGTGCGGTTCTTAAATACTCCTACTTACGACCTTACCTATGACGATGTATTCATGGTTCCGAGTCGTTCCACGATCGCAAGCCGGATGGAAGTTGATTTAACAACATCAGATAACACCGGAACCACAATTCCAATTGTCGTTGCAAATATGACCGCTATTTCCGGTCGGAGAATGGCCGAAACTATTGCCCGACGCGGTGGCATCGCTGTTATCCCGCAAGATATTCCACTTCCAGTTGTTCACGATGTTATTCAATGGGTTAAGTCGCGTCATACGTTTTTTGATACCCCTATTACTTTGTCGCCAAACCAAACTATTGCCGATGCGGTTAGCTTGTTAAATAAGCGCGCTCATGGGGCGATTGTGGTTCTTGAGAACGAAAAGCCAGTAGGAATTGTTACAGAAGAAGATTGTGAAGGCGTAGACCGCTTCACCCAACTCCACCAGATAATGAGTAAAGACTTAATTAATTTATCTGATTCCTGTAATCCAAAAGAAGCATTTGAATTTCTACATAACAATCGTAGAAAACTTGCCCCAGTTGTAAGTAAGTCTGGAGCGTTAGTTGGAATTCTGACTCGTGTTGGAGCGCTACGTGCAACGCTCTATAAACCAGCTCTTGATTCAAATGAAAAGCTAAGAATTGCAGCAGCGATTGGGATCAACGGAGATGTTGCCGCTAAAGCAAAATCCTTAATTGAATCTGGCGCAGATGTATTAGTTGTAGATACCGCTCACGGCCATCAAATAAAAATGATTGAAGCAATCAAGGCGATCAGAGCTATTTCGCCAAAAATTCCATTAGTAGCTGGCAATGTGGTTACTGCGGAAGGCGTTCGGGAATTAATTGAAGCTGGCGCAGACATTATTAAAGTAGGTGTTGGTCCAGGTGCAATGTGCACCACAAGAATGCAGACCGGTGTTGGCCGACCACAATTTTCTGCTGTTTATGAATGCGCCATGGAAGCTAAAAAGTTTGGCAAACATGTTTGGGCAGATGGCGGCGTACGTCATCCGCGCGATATCGCACTCGCGCTCGCTGCCGGAGCCTCGCAAGTAATGATCGGCTCATGGTTTGCCGGTACTTACGAATCACCAAGTGATTTACATAGAGATTCAAACGGTCGCTTATATAAAGAGTCTTTTGGTATGGCTTCGGCACGCGCAGTTGCAGCTCGCACCGCAAATGAAGATGCATTTGATCGAGCACGTAAATCAGTTTTCGAAGAGGGCATCTCAACATCGAGAATGTATTTGGATCCTGAGCGTCCAGGTGTTGAGGATCTACTAGATGAAATTGTCGCGGGGCTGCGTTCTTCTTGTACTTACGCTGGCGCGGCCAACATTTCAGAATTTGCCGAGAAAGCAGTCGTTGGAATTCAATCGGCCGCCGGCTATGCGGAAGGTCGCCCGCTACATTCTTCCTGGGTTAAATAAATATAAGCACCAAGGTAATGTTGGTTCTGCAGGTGAAAATGCGTTCGTAGCTCAACGGATAGAGCATCGGTCTTCGGAACCGAGGGTTGGGGGTTCGAGTCCCTTCGAGCGCACCAGGCAAAATAGTTATAGGTTTCATCCAACGGCGTTCCGGAGAGGGCCCACATTGAGTGACGATGATGATTCAAATATCGATGAGATCGTTACCGAAGAAATGTTGTGGGAGCGGATACCAGAAACTGAAGGCGAAGAGCGCGCAAATACTTATTATGAGTTAAGTGCAAGAATTTATGCAAGAGGTCAATATGACGAAGCTTTAGCGCTCGCTGAAACTGCTAGAGATATTTATGCAGAACTTGGCGCGAATATTCCTAAAGAAGGACTGGCGCAGGCTTACTCTGCAATTGGTTATAACTTAAATCAATTAAAGCGCATGGATGAAGCTGCAGGCGCGATGAGTAAAGCCGTTGAACTGTTACGAGAAAATAAGTCGTCAGTCGCTCTTGAATTGGCATGCACACTTGGTGAGTGGTGGTTTGCTTCAAAGGAATATCAGAAAGCTATTGAATGCATGAGTGAATGTGTTCAAGAACATTTAGTTGACGGCAATGAATTAGGCGCAGCAAACGATTTTCATTTAATTGGATGTAGCCATCGAGAATTAAAAGAATTTGATAAAGCGCTAACTGCATTTACAGAGGCGCGCGTATTGTTCAAGAATGCAAAAGAAGTAATTCATGTAGCCCGCTGCGATCAAAAAATCGCACATTGCCTCATCGAATTGGGCGATGCGCTAGGAGCGCTTGGTGCAGCCCAAAAAGCAATAGATGTTTTCACGACAGCGCACGACCACCCCCGCGAAACTTTCGCTCTATTTGAATACGGTAAAGCTCAAGTACTTAATGGCGAAACTGAAGCTGGTTTAGCATCGCTTGAAAAAGTATTAGATGCGGTAGCCGACGCAGAACCAAAAGATTTTGAGTTCATCGTAGAAATCGAGCGAAAGATTGCAACAATTTTGCGAACACTAAAGCGCGAAGATGAAGCTCAAGAGATTGAGCGACGAGTCTCATCTGTTGAAGATGTGATTGCCGAATAACGTAACAGCAACAGCAACACTCCGATAAGCGCGCCGACTCCGGCCATAACTAAAGGCAACTCAAAATCACTTTTGCGCCACAATGCGCCACCCCAAATTCCAGCTCCTAAAACTGCGAAGTTCATCGAAGCTTGGTAGATACCTTGTGAGCGTCCACGTTCGGTTTTTGTCGAGAGTTTTCCAATCCAAGATTTTCCAACACCATCGGTAAATGCTGGGAATAATCCATAAATTCCAATTGCAATTATCGCCAATAAATGGTTAGTAGATGTACCAAGTAATAAGTAGGTAATTCCAAAAGCTGAGAGACCAATCGCATATGCATATTGTGGCTTGATTCGATCCGCAATTACACCCGCAGGTATCGAAGCTAGCGTTGCTACTGCATTATAAAAAATGTAGAGGAGTACAACGCTTCTAGTGGAGAAACCAATATCGCTTAACCGGAGCAAAATTAAAATATTTGGGATATTCATTAATTGTATAAAAACAAGTAGCGCAATTGTCCGTTTAAGTGGGGTACTAAGTGCAACTTTAGAAGCTTTAATTTTTTTGATTGAAGGTTCCCGTTTTGGAAAGTAGCTTTCTTTTACCAAGAACGTTAGAGCCGCTGAAAGTATCGCTGGGATAATGGCAAAAACTGCTACTTTTTTTACATCATCATTGAAAATAATTAAACCCCAAAGTGCAAAAAGTGGGCCAATTACTGCGCCTAAATTGTCGCCCATGCGATGAAACCCAAAAGCTTTACCAAGATGCTCTTTTGCGACGCTATCTGTAATTAGCGCATCTCGCGGTGCCGAGCGAATTCCTTTGCCGATTCGATCTGTAATTCGACCGAAAAGTACTTGCCCCCAAGTAGATGCGAAAACTACTAACGCTTTACCGACTCCTGCTAACGAATAACCAACCGCAACAAATGGTTTTCGACCGATTCGATCGCTATATTTACCGCTCCAGAGTTTGGCAAATCCGGCTGCTGCTTCGGCAGCGCCTTCAATTAACCCAAGTGCAATTGGCGCAGCACCTAAAACTGTTGTTAACAAAATTGGTAATAGTGGGTATAACAATTCACTTGCGGCATCTTGGGTTAACGAAACGACCGTAAGAAGAATTAAGTTTCTAGATAACCAAGTTTTACGCATCTGGCAGTTTGCCAGTCTGAAGATGTTGCATTCCCCAGGCATACATTGCAATTGCGCCAGCAGCCGAAGCGTTCATGGATCTAGTGGATCCATATTGTTGGATTGCTAATACTTCTGTACATACTTCGATTGCTTCATCAGACATACCAGCACCTTCTTGTCCAAAAAATAAAATACAATTTTTTGGTAGTTTTGCACTTTCGAGTTGTTTTGAAACCGAAACATTATCTATCCCAATTATTGGGCAATTGTTTTCATCGCTCCATGTTTTAAAATCTGCAATTGTTGGGTGATGAATGATGTTTAGATATTTATCGGTAACCATCGCGCCGCGACGATTCCAATCGCGCTTGCCAACAATGTGAACACTTGAAACGTTAAAAGCATTAGC
>SHVK01000004.1 GCA_009694285.1 Candidatus Nanopelagicaceae bacterium
TTTGGTTCTTGATATCCGACCTTTGCCGGACAACACCCCGAACTAGCCGCCAATTTTCATGGCAATTTGGTGGGGGGAAGGCTCTACCATCCCAAACTATGCCCCTTAGCGGTCAAATCTAAATGGCCTTTTTTCTCTGTGAGTTTCCCTAAAATTAACCTGTGGAAAAGTGTTTCCGCAGGTCAACGTCTTTTGGCTCAATATATGAGAGATAGCCGACATTCCTGACCTCCCCTAATTTTCGATATCACGTAACTGCCAATAGGGGGCTACATTGGAGATAACTTCCTTGAAGGAGGGCTGATTAATTTGGAAATTATTTTTCATCTTCGAAAAGCCACGATCGCGGCAGATTTTAAGAAGATAGCTACTGAAAAAATTAACTCTTTGCAGCGGCTACATGTAAAAGTCGATCGAATTGAAGTTGAAGTAATTCATGAAGGAAATCCAAGCCAAGGCAAACGCTCGCACACCGTCATCATCACTTCGCATGGCTCCGGTCCATTACTCCGTGCCGAAGCTGCAGCCTTCAATGACCTAGCCGCTTTTGATGAGGCGATCCGCAAGGTCGAATTACAGATACGCAAAAGGCATGAGCGATCAGCCGAGCACAACCACCAGAGCCTGAAGGCGATCCCGGCTGACCCGGATCTGATCTAGACCAACCGAGCTCGACCCACCGCCGGATCAAGCGTTAACTTCTTAATTAATCTTTATGGTCATTAACCTAGGGCACCTATTACTTAATCTGACCGCTCTTGAATCCCTTTGTTATATTTCTATTCATTTCTTTTTGAAGTTTTATAAATGCGTCAAGAGAAGACTTTTTCTCCTGAGCCTCTGATTGTGTTTTTTCACGTGCGTTTTGAGCCGCTTCCCTTGATTTTTGCTGTGCTGCTTGAATCGATGCTTGAGCCGCTGCTTTGGCCGCTGCTGCGTCCGCTGCTGCTTTCGCTGCTGCTGCGTCCGCTGCTGCTTTCGCCGCTGCTTGAACTGCTGCTTCGGGAGCCCTTTCCTCTTTATCTTCTTTAGCTATTTTGGCTGCTGTTTCTTCACCTAAATTCTTTATGGTTTTTTCTTGAAGTTCCTTTACCTCTTCTTGTGCTGCTACTCGATCTGCTTCAGCGGAAGCAGCTGCAGCTTGTTTTGCCGCAACCACTAAATTGGCTTGTGCAGTTTTCGCTGTGGCTGTTACTGCTGCCGTTGCGGCAACATTTGCTTCCTTAACAGCGGTAGCAGCGGTCCTCGTCGCTGCAGCCGCCTCAGTAGCGGCCTTACTAGCCTCAGTAGCTTTGTTTGCCTCATCTTTTGCAGCCGAAACTGCCGCGGCAGCTTTCTCATTGTATGCAGCCCTTGCCGCAGCTTCATCTCTTTCATCTCGTCTTTTCTCTGCTGGATTGAAAAAACCAGCGACTGCCTTGGCGTATTGTCCCAACTCTTTTACCGCTGCATCAAATACACGTTTAGTATCTGACGCCAATTTGTCGGCGGCATCTGACACCGCTTGTGCTGCTTTACTCGCTTCATCTGCCACTTTTTTAGCAGCGTCTTCTGCGCCTTTAAAAATCTCTGCTACAACTTTTGCTGCTTCTTTTTCTACTTGGTTTACAACTGCTTTTGCCTCTGCTACTACAGCAGCGGTCTGATTAACCACAGCCGCAGTCACATCTTTCGCGGCATTCATTGCAACGTTTGTAGCCTCATCCAACTCCTGCATAGCTTGGTCATATGCTTCCTCCGCCAGATCTACTGCTGCTTCGTATACAACTCTGGCTTCTTCCGCGGCTGCTTCTGCGACTGCTTCGGCTTCTTCTTCCAGTGCTCGTAACTCTGCTTCAGCTTTTTCTTCAAATGCTCGTAACTCTGCTTCAGCTTTTGCTTCAAGTGCTTGTAGTTCAGCGTCAGTTTGAGTAGTGATATCTGAAATTTCACCAGATGCGTCTGTAAATGTTGAAGCAGCATCGTTTGCAAGGTCCGTTGTACCGTCAGCCACCGTATTTGAAAGTTCTACTGTGCCATCTGCAACTGTTCCTGCAGTGTCTACAGCTGCATTTTGTAATGGTTTTGTATCCACTGACATGCTGACATTAATATCAACACCAGCGAGTAATTTAAGTTCAACATCTCCACCGAGTGTTACGACACCATCGTCCATAGTTGCTTCGCCGCCACCGCCAACACCAGCTTGTATGCCAATTGAAACCCCTGCACCAGCTTCGGCGCCATTCCCAGATTCATCATAAACTCCAGTTGTATTACTAACACCTACGCCAACACCAGCACTTGCTCCACCAGATGCCACGACACCATCGCTACCAATTTGTGCATTCGCATGTGCTTCGGCACCAGCAGAAGCTTCGACTGTTGTTGTATTAGAAACTGTCACATTGCCCACTTCTGCAGTAGTAGTAGTTTCTGCAGTTGCACTCACTCCAGCTTCAGCACTGGCACCAACAAATACATTGCCATCTTTGACCCCTGCACCAGCACTTGCACCAACATGTGCTTCGGCTCCAACAGATGCTTCTTGTGTAAGAGTTACGTCACCGACAGTTGTACTAGCTGATGCACCAACTCCGGCACCAACTCCGGCTCCGGCAAATGCACTTGCGGATGTGTCAGTAACTTCCGTACCGGCCCCGGCATGAGCCTCTGCTTCATACTCTGCCTCTAGTTCTACTCCTGCTACTTCAGTTCCGACGCTATCGCTTTCGGCAACGCTAACTTCTACAGAATTTTCTGACATTAGACCATCTCCGTCTAATAAGTAGCACCCGGCTTTGCGGGGTAATGATGTATGAGAGTTTGTCACCACCTGCGAAGATGTCAATAGACGGCTAGAAAAGCATGGGGATACCCGAATGCCCAAATCGCCTTTTACGCTCAATTGCCTAAATCTTGTAACAGAGTAAAAATCGTCTACCTAGCGCGATAACCAACCGGGCATTTGGGGGCGGTGCCAGAGAGTTTCCGGGTTAATTTACCTTTAGTACAGGTAATTGTTTTTACAATTTTTTTCACAACTTTTTTGGCAACTGCCTCTTTAACTGGTTCCGCAACAGTTGTAGTCGTCACTACCGGTTCAACAATTTTTTCTTGAGTTAGTTTTACTCGAATAGTTGGTTGCGAGTATTGAAAACCATTAGCAGATAGTTTGATAAACCCATTATTCTCATTTAGAAAACTTGTTTCAACCGTTGTTTTTTCGGAGGTGCTTATAACTGAGATTGATGCTTTGAGTGGGGCTTTAGAAAAACCATACATACATCGAGCTACCTGTGAATTCATAACTAAGTCATAACTTCCAAGCAAATTTTCTCCTGTGGAAGTTAAATGCGGCGCAGCAACTTTGTACTCTAAAGATTGCGATTCAGTATTAAAAACTGGCGGTCCTGATGAATACATAGATGCATTTGTGGTGACTAATCCAGCAATTCCACTCTCAAGTTTTGTGCATCTCTCTACATCGCCCTTAGCGTCACCATCAATGGTCGAGATGGCCCAGGCAGATGGCATTGCAGCAGCACGATCACCGAGCAGCGGTAACCAACTTTTCAACTCTGCCAAAGTGTCATCGGTAAAGACTGAATTTGTGTCATTCAATACTGAGGTTTGGCTCAAATCTCCATTTATAGGTCCGAAATAACCAGAGCCATATCTTGGAGGTTTGGAATATCGAAGTTTTAAATCTTCTGGCAATGAAGCAGTATCAACCCAGCCAAAAACCGTTGGAACTTTTATCGGGTTAGCAATAATAGAAAAATTCATCAATCCATCTTTAATCTCACTGGTGATCTCAGGAGTACTAAACCTTCCATGCCACCAGCCTGTTAATTGATTTTTAAATTTAGCATTAAAACCAAAAGCGACACCTTCGGGAAAAGTTTGAATAGTGAGGCATTTTGTTGCAGTGGCAAATTGACATGCAGGATCGATGCTATCTCCATTAATCATGTTGTAAGAAGTATAAGTGGGAGTATCTATTGAAATTTTGCTGGGAGAAAATTTTCCTGAAGTTATTAAGACCGGGAAAATGCCCGCTCTAGTTCGCCCAATCACGAGAACTGAGCCATTTCCGCTACCTTGCATTTCAACTTTTAACATGTATTTATCGCCGCCAGCATGAGGGGCTTCAGGAATTGAGAAAATTAATGGTGGTCCACCTGTAGGTAATCCCTTAGTAGCATCACCAGCAAAATCATAAATCAATGAACTTTCAATTGGTCCTTCATAATTTACTTTCAACTCTTTGCCCGCGGCGTTTCGAGCCGACATTCCAGTTACGCATTCACTCGTAATTTTTTCACTGCAAAGTTGCAAATTCGCACTCATCTGTTGAACTACTGTTTTTGCACAAAGTGGATCTGTAAAAGATTTGCAGGCGATAACACTTTCCACCTTATCTTTGCTGCCATCTAGCGAGATTAAATAAGAAGAAAATCGCAATAGTTCTAAAGATTGCTGAATTAAAATTCCATATTGACCAGGTTTTGAAGCTGCGGTGCGCTTCCACTGTTCATCAATTGGCTTAGCCACTTCGCCTAATGCGGGGGATTGCAATGAAATTAGCAGGCTGGCCGTAAGTACGGTGATGGCTACTTTTTTCAGGCTCACCACTGGGTACCTCATCACTGCAGCAGAATGGCTACGTAGTTCATAAGGATACTTGAATTATGCCGTTGGGCTGATGGCAAATGGAACATTTGAACTTAAGTAAGTAGAACTAGGAATCTCAGATCTCCTCAAATCCGCAGTTTAAGTAACCCAATGTGTGTAAAAAAGGTTGATTTATGATTTCGCATTGCGAGGCACCAAACCTGCGTTTACCCTTAGGTATTATTGATTGACCATTAAGGAGTCCGGGTGAAGTACAAATCAGTCAAAGGTTTACTTACAAATGATGAGTCACTCATCCCTGCTACTTTTATCGATAAACTTGAAGATATTTTGCATGGTTTTCTTGGGATAATCTTATTTGTGATTTCAGTCTTGGCTGCGGGTTACAGTTTACAACGCCTAATTGAAACTCGGCCATTTTTTCCAGTCGGAATGATTCAAGGAATTAATGACATTCTTTTTGTGGTAATTATTCTAGAGCTGATGCGAACTGTAATCGTGAGATTTACTGATGGAATTTTCCAACTGGATAACTTCTTAATTATTGGCGTAATTGCAGCAGTCCGACATATCCTCACGGTCGGAGCATCTCTTACCATGGAAAAAGAGAAGACAACCGAGTTTTTTAATCGTGCACTGATTGAAATGGGCGTCAATACTGGCATCGTCTTAACGCTCGTCTTTGCACTATTTTTATCTCGCGCGGCACGTGCATCTCGGTCAAAATGAAGAATTAACTAAGAATTCGGATACGAGCAATGGGTGCAGAATCTTCATCATGTCATAGGTGCTAAACATGCAAAATAAAAATAATTCTTTATGGCCTGTATTGAAATCCTATAAAGGCGATGATCTTAGAAAAATATCAATGCCGGTTGGCGGTATCGGAACTGGAAATATTGGACTTAGCGGAAACGGAGGTTTAGTTAATTGGGAAATAATGAATCGGCCTTCTTTTAAAAAAAGTCCCGATGTAAATTCCTTCCTAATTAGAGTCGAGCAAAAAAATCAGCAGATATTTACTAAGGTGTTGGAGGGCCCACTCGATACCTCTCAATATGAAGGACCCTTTGGGGCTGAAGTTCGGAATCACGGAATGCCTCGCTTTCGTGGGGCAACATTTATGGGTGCATACCCATTTGGACAAGTTGAATTAGAAGACATAAATTGCCCGATCCAAGTCACAATTCAATCCTTCAATCCACTTATACCCTCGGACTCAGATGCAAGTAGTTTTCCAGTGATGGTTCTTCGTTATGTGGTCAAAAATTCTTCAAATGAAGAGGCGACTGTCTCAATAGCAAGTAATATCTCAAATTTTATTCGGCCCTTAAATAATCAAGACCTTTCATTTGTTAATCACAATGAATACATCGAAAATAGTGACTTTTCTGCGATCCGGTATTCATCAAAAATGCAAAATTTAAATGATGAAAACTATGGAAATTTTTCCATAGCACTTTTGAAACCTGAGCATTGTACATATCGAACTTCTTGGGCAGATTTAACATGGCGTGATTCACTATTGGATATGTGGGACGATTTTATAGATGATGGGAATTTTGATCTACGAAAATCAGTTAGTGTCGAACCAGCCGGCTCATTATGTGATAAACGAATCATTAAACCAGGTGATGTTGAAGAATTTACTTTTTTAATTTCATGGCATTTTCCAAACCGAAGAGGGTGGTCGATAGAAGGTGAAGATGGTACTAGTCCTCCCGGTACCAATATTGGGAAGTATTCAGACTTAATAATTGGAAATTATTACACAACACAATTTAGCGATTCCGTCGATGTTCTCAAAAAATTTATTCCTAGGTTGGAAGATCTAGAGAATCGATCAAGAAGATTTGTTGAAGAAATTCTTAACACAAATTTCCCTGAACCGCTCCTTGATTCTGCTCTTAGTAATCTATCTACTTTAAAAACGCAAACAATCTTTCAATCTAGTGACGGTAAATACTTTGGTTGGGAAGGAATTGGTTATAACGCTGGATCTTGTTTTGGTAATTGCTCGCATGTGTGGAACTATGAACAAACAACTGCTTTTTTGTTTAGCAATATTGCCAAAGATTTTCGTGAAACCGAATTCTTATATGCAACAAATGGAGATGGTTTTATGTCTTTTAGAGTCACCTTCCCTTTGGATGGGTTACAAGACTGGCCAATCGCTGCAGCTGATGGGCAGATGGGTTGCATCGTTAAGCTCTATCGTGAATGGAGTTTGAGCGGAAATACTGAATGGCTTCGCTCGTTATGGCCCGCAGCGCGAAAAGCTTTGGAATTTGCCTGGATTCCAGGTGGGTGGGATGCGGATCAAGATGGTGTGATGGAGGGCGTTCAACACAACACCATGGACGTGGAGTATTACGGACCAAACCCACAGATGGGTTTCTGGTACTTGGCGGCGCTCAGGGCAGCTGAAGAGATAGCAATCGAATTATCTGAAGATGAATTCGCAGCTAAATGCAGAAGATTATTTGAAAATGGGAGCAGGTGGATAGATAAGAACCTATTCAATGGCTCCTACTACGAACATAAAATATATCCATTACAAGAAGGCCAAACTATTGCTCGCGGACTACGCCATGGAATTGTAGGTGCGCAAAATACTTCTGACCCCGAATTACAACTTGGTTCAGGATGCTTGGTTGATCAACTCATTGGTCAATTCCTAGCAGATATAACAGATTTGGGATCACTTGCTAATACGGAAAATATCAGGACAACTGCGCGAAGTATTTTGGAATTCAACGAAAAGAAAGATTTATTTGACCACTTCAACCATATGCGTAGTTATGCCTTAGGAGATGAAAAAGGTTTACTAATGGCGACCTATCCGCTGGGCAACCGGCCTAAGCGTCCCTTTCCTTACTTTACAGAAATGATGACAGCCTATGAATATACAGCGGCGGGAAATCTAATCTACAGCGGAGAATTCGCTAAAGGTGTTCAGGTAATTTCAAATGTAAGAGAGAGGTTTGCCGGCAAAACTAGAAATCCTTTTGATGAGGCCGAATGTGGTCGGCACTATTCCCGAGCGATGATAGCTTGGGGACTCTTTTTGGCCTGGACTGGACAAAAATTTAATGCAAAAAAGAAAACACTTTCCTTTAGAAAAGAGTTAGAAAATTCCGCTCTACCTTGGTACACAGGAGCGGCTTGGGGCACAGTAACTTTGGATAACCAACAATTAGTAGTGCAGATATTTGAGGGTGCTGCCGACATTGAAACGGTAAATTTTAAAGGAATTAAGTATAAGAAAAGTAGCGAAAACTTAAGTAAAGATTCTCAAACTTATTATTATTCAAAATAGCAAAGCATTAATTTTTAGGGTTCGAAAATGCGGGTCCTAAAATCGAGGCGATGTCCAAGACATTCAATTCAATTAACTCTGCCATAGCAATTCGTGATTTGCTGACCTGTCGATCGCAGACCGCTTTCGCAACTTTTTCATGCTCCGCAATTCTTCTTCCATGTCCTATTCCCACGGTTACTTCCACACTTAGCCTCAGCACTGATTCAATTGCGACCCCAATCTGAACAAATATGTCGTTGTGGGTAGATTGGATAATTGCCCTGTGAAATTGCAGGTCTGCTTCAATAAAAGCAAATTCATCATCTTTCGCGTAATTTAATTCTCTAGCAAGTGCGGCAATAAGTTGGAGCTCGGGGTCGCTGGCTCGTTCAGCAGCGAGCGCACAAGCTGCTGGCTCAATAATGGATCGCAGGTCCGTTAAATCTCGTAAAAATTTTGGATCAAAATTTTGCCCAATTCTCCAAAACAGGATTTCTGGATCTAGAAGTTGCCACATGGAACTCGGCAGTACCTGTGTTCCCCGTTTAGGCCGGGTTTCAACCAGCCCTTTGGCCGCCAGCACCCGAAGGGCCTCTCGAATAACACCTCGCCCAACGTCAAGTTTTTCAACAAACTCTTCCTCGAAGGGCAGGATCTCCCCGACGGCATATTTGCCATTAACGATGTCGCGGCCAATGAGGGCTACCACCGCAGCATGGTGTAGCCGAGTGGGGGTAAGGGAAGTTTCAGTGCCCACTTGGGCTCCATTTCCAGTGATTCGTGACAAGGCATCGCGACCATAAAACATCGGTGGGCCCAATAACTTGTCGGATGTTATCAGTTGTGCGCTGACCTGTGCTGATGGAGTTTTAGCGGCTGATGGCTCACTTTTAGGCCTATCGATCGCCCCTGGGGAAACGAATAATTAATTAGTCGTACATATTGACATTGGGATTGGTTTCCGGTTTGGTTACGGAAGGCAAAAATATCTTTGTCGGCGAATTGAACATGAACTTCAATTCGGAAGCGGGCTTGCCGCTCGTTTTGATACATAAGTTAGGAGTTACTTAAATGAAGAAATCTTCAAAAGGTACTGTGCTCGCGACGCTGGTCGCGCTAACGATGATCGGCAGCACCGTTGTAGCACCAGCATCATATTCCGCAAAGGCTCCCGCCTGGCCATCTCAGACTGCCAAACTGACGGGCGTCACTCTTACGATGTGGTGCGCAGCCGCGTCTTTGGCAATTCCGAAGTCAGTGATTTCTAGCTTCGAGAGAGCTACTGGGGCAAAGATTAAAGTTGTCACAATTCCAGATCCATACGAATCTCCAGTGCTAGCCAAGATCGCAACTGGTGACAAACCAGATGTCGCCTTCTGGGCGCCAACAGTATCTGGGCTCACCAGCATTAACGCGAAAGCTAACTTGCTCTCGCTAAATGATGCCCCTTGGATCAGTTCGGTAGATCCTGCGCTTCGGGATGTATTTGGCCTGCTTGGGAAAACTCGTTACGCCGCTTTGATCGGTACACCGAACCTAGTTGGCATGTTCTACAACAAGGAAGCCTTTGCTAAAGCTGGTATCACTACTCTCCCAAAGAACTTTACAGAGATGACTGCTGCTGGAGTTAAGTTGAAGGCCGCCGGCATTACTCCGTTTTACGACGCTGCCAAGGATGCTTGGCCAACTCAATTCATGGTGCAGAGCTTGCTCGGAGATGCTGCAAAATCAGGTTGGTACCAAAAGTTGAACTCACGTGAAGCCAAGTTCACGGACCCGACCTTCATCAATGCAGTGACTACTTATAAATCTCTTATCGATCAAGGTTTATATAACTCTGATATCAAAAGTGGCACTTTTGCAGCCCAGACGACAGCGCTATTAAAGGGTGATGTAGCGATGGTCAATCAGGGAAGCTTCTTAGGTCCGGCACTTTTGGCAGAAGCTGGTAACGACGCAGCCATTCTCGACGCAAAGATTGGCTATTTCGGTATTTCTCCTACTAGCAATTTGACGTTGTCGCTTCCCGGCCAAACCGATGCGATAGTCGCATTCAAAACCGGTAACGCCAAACGTGAAGCTGCCACTAAGCAATTCCTTGCATACTGGATGGGCAAAGGCTACGCAGCCTTCCTCGATGACCGGAGCTACATCTCACTTCAACCAAAAGTTGCTTCGCCATCTACGGTTCCAAAACTCTTTATTCAGGTCGCCAGCGGATTGAAAAATTCCGTGGGTGCAATCCAGTCGCAGGCCCTTGCGACTCCTGACATTCACGTCTATCTCAGCAACATGATCAATGGAACGATGACCGTTCAAGAAGTTGCACAAGCTATGCAGACGCAATTCGAGCAATTGGCAAAGGCCCAAGGCGCGAAAGGCTTCTAGGTAAGCGTTAGGTGGGCTTTATAAGAGTTATTCTTATGAAGCCCACTTAACTATCTCGAATACGGCCAAGCATTACAATTTTCAGGGGACGATCAAATGAATGCCGGTGCCAAAGTTAAATTACTTCTGAAAAGACCTCGAATCAACGCGGCGACTAAAGCGCACTCAACTCATCCAATCTGGTTTATTGTTCCTGCTTTTTTCTTTTTAATAATTTTCTTCATTGTGCCAACGGTTTTAAATTTCGTCTACTCGTTCACCGACTGGTCAAGTTTTAAAACAGAAGTTAATTTTTCAGGGTTTAGTAATTTCACTCAATTGTTTTCAAGTGGCAATCTCGTGGCAGACTTGCGCATCACAATTCTTTACGCAGTTCTGGTCGCAGTTTTTCAGAATCTTTTCGGGTTTGCTCTCGCACTTTTACTCGAACGAGATACGCTCCTAAACCGAATTGCTAGGGCAGCTTTTTTTATTCCGGTCATCATGTCGGCTTTAGCAGTCGGTTATGTTTTTCAAGCAGTACTAGAACCAAAGGGCCCCGTGAACTCGCTTTTCAGTTTTATTTTGGGTCGACCTGTTGAAATCCCATGGTTATATGACACCTCATGGACAATTGTCGTTGTCTCTGTAATTCACGCCTGGAAATGGATGGGTTTGGCGATGCTGATTTTTCTCGCTGGCCTAAAGACCATCGATGGTGAAGTACTAGAAGCAGCACGCATCGATGGTGCCTCCTGGTTTCAAACGCTTCGCACGATTCGGTTTCCACTCCTCGCGCCGGCGATAACTTTTAACGTCGCAACTTCGTTGCTTGGTTCAATGAATAGTTTTGACATCGTTCAAGCAACAACTCAGGGCGGCCCCGGTGGAACAACGGAGCTGCTTAACATCTATATCGTTAGAGCTTTTGGTCAAGGACTATTCGCGCAAGCAACGGCAATGAGTTTGGTTCTCCTCATCATGGTGATGGTCTTGGCATTTCCACTCATTTGGTCTCTACGCAAGAGAGAACAAATCCTGTGATAAAAAATTCTGAAGCTTCGGTCTAGCTGATGCTAACCAACGCACTACAACGCCCATCGCGAATCTTCCAGCCACTCGCAGTTCTGCTCACCATGATTTTTTCGCTTGGTGTGCCGTTTTGGGTCATCATTGTCACGGCTGGTAAATCAGCAGTTGAAGCGCGGCAACCTAACCTGGCGCTACCAAGCCAGTGGGAGTTTGGCAAAAATATTTCCACCACATTTAGCGAAGGCAATATGGGTGTCGCTTCGCTTGGAAGTCTTCTCCTATTAATTCCATCTGTCTTCGGAGTTCTGCTGCTTGGAGCCATGGCATCTTGGGTGTTAGCACGGCGGAAAACCCGTGGCCTTTTGATCGCGTACACGATCGGTATCAGTGGCGTGATTGTTCCGCCCGCCATCGTCCCGATTGTGCTCTTGCTAAAACAGATCGGCCTGCAAGGTACTCCGCTCGGATTAATCGGCGTCTACATCGGTATGTATATGTCCACCGTAATTTTTTTCATCACGGGATTTATTCGAACGATTCCCATAGAACTTGAGGAAGCGGCTCGCGTAGACGGCGCGAATCCGATGAGAGTCTTCTTTCGAATCATCTTTCCTCTACTCGGGCCGGTCATTGCGACTGCAACAATTCTGGTTTCATTGTTTATCTGGAACGACGTTTTCTACGCACTATTTGTTGTTGGCGGACGTCTCGATACGTTGCCATTGAACTTATATCAAGTCGCAAGTTCAGGGCTGTACCTACAGAATTGGAATTTAATCTTTTCTTACATTCTTCTCATGACGCTTCCGATGCTGCTCGTCTTCATTTTCGCACAACGTCGAATTATTTCAGGTGTTACAAGTGGAGCAGTCAAGTAGTTCACATCGCAGAAAACTTAACCCATCACCGTCCCACTACTTTCAGAGTTAAATTGGCGCTTACGCGAAAAAGCTCCCATGTTGATCTCATTTCCGGTATGTCCACAGTGCACCCGCACCGGCTCAACATCATGGTTTCGACCCGCTTCAACTTCTGAGATCAGTTGGCACAGAATCTTGCCCACCATAGGAGCATTCTTAAATTGATTTCCACTAGTACCTATCGCTACATAAAAACCATCAAGATCAGTTCGATCATAAATTGGAGTCCAATCAGAGGCGACGTCATAGACTCCAACAATTCCTAGTGGTGTATTAGGAATCTGCAACGCTGGCAGACGTCGTGCGGCTCTTGTAACTTGAGCTTCGAATCTTTCTTGCGTTCTATTCATATTTACTTTATCAACGTTATCGACCCATTCGAGTGGATCACACTCAGGTTCAGTGCCACCAACTAATAGGCCACCATTAGGCGTACCTCGCATATAGATCCCTAAATCTAGATCTCCCATGATGGGGCCAGGTAATAGATTCAACGGTGCATTTACTTGATGAACCTCCTGTCGCATCGGTCTCACACTGATGGTGAACTCACTGCCAACCCCAGCCATTTTGTTGATCTCACTCGACCACGGCCCACAGGCATTCACCACAACGTCAGCTGTGATCTTCTCTGATCCATTAATTTCCACACCAATAATTCGATTTCCTTTTTGCATTACTTTTGTCACAACAGATTTAAATCTAAATTGTGCTCCACGTGAAAGAGCAGCGTCCGCTAAATTTTCTGCGGCTAAAAGCGGGTCATTCACATAACCACCTTGTGGCGTAAAGAGAGCACCTAAAGAATCAGTGGAATCCTCCCAGAATTCTTCATCGCTAATAGATTTAGGCGGGCCGTACTTTCCTGGATCCAAATGTGGGAGCTTCATCGCTAAGGTTTCTTTATCCCATAATTCAAAAGGGATTTTGGCCTGGGTGTATAAATCAGCAATTCTTTCTTTTGCAATCTCTGGTGCATCTAGCATGAGAACACCCACGTCAAAAAGTTGTGAATATGAAGTTAATTCAACCCCTAAATGCTCACGCCAATTCTTCCAGCAGTGATAAGACTCCCAGGCCAATGCAATTGAATCTAAAGTTGAGTAGTTAAACCGAATAATCGCACTAGATGCACTTGTGGATCCTTGACCTGCACCTGCACCTTTATCAATGACGATGACATCATCACCATTACGAGAAAGTTCTAAGGCAATGGATGATCCAATTACTCCAGCACCAATAACGATTGCTTTGCTCACTTATGAACAATAACCTGGAAGTTAAAACTTAAAACTGGTGGCGGGTGAAGGATTTGAACCTTCGAAGGCAGAGCCGGGGGATTTACAGTCCCCTCCCATTGGCCGCTCGGGCAACCCGCCAGGGGATGAGAGCGGGCCAAGATTACCACCGCTACCAGTGCTCAAATCCCCCTCTAAAACCCCTATTGGCATCTACCGACGCAGCCGTATCGTTTACCACTAAATAACTAGGGGGCAGAAAAATGATTAGAAAAGCGTTCATGATGAGACTTCAACCCGGTGGTCTTGCGATGTACAAAAAATATCATGACGAGGTCTGGCCAGAATTAGTTACTGAAATTGAACATCAAGGTATTGCGAAGATAACTATTTTTGAAAATGATCCAATTCTTTTTATGTACTCAGAAATTAATGATCTCGAATCATGGAATCGATTATGGCACTCAGAGATTCATGAGAAATGGGGCGAAATTATGAACCCTTATATGGAGTTTAATTCAGAGGGATTAGTCGATGCCAAAGAGGTGCATGAGATTTTCCACCTACAGACTAAAGCTTGAAAAGTAAGAGCTAGAACCGTGACCGGATCTCCCAAAGATCAGCAAAAGTTGGAGCAAATAGTGTTGCTGCTAAATAACCAGCACCACTAGAGCCGCCAGTTCCGACCTTATGACCGATTGTCCGTTCGACCATCTTCACATGTCGATATCTCCACTCTTGCAGCCCTTCGTCGATATCTACTAAACGTTCACAAATCATTGATGCCTCTGGATCGCTACGATGAATCTCTAGCAACACTTCTTGCACTTCTTGATTTGATTGATACTGGAGTTTGTAATCTCGTTCTAAAACATCAACTGGAATCTTAGGAGATCTGGTACTTATGTATTTCAAAGTTGAATCCCAGAGAGAAGGAGAAGACATAATCTTGGTAACTTTTGCTTGTGATTCAGGTGAAAGATGGGAAGCGGCTTTCATATCCCTTCTACCCAGCATCGCTTCTAACTGCCTGAATTGCGCGGATTGAAAACCACTTGCCGATTCAAGTCGGCCCCTAAAGGAATTAAATTGCAACGGGGTCATGGTTTCTAAAATATCTATTTGGGCTACGCAAATTTTTAATATTGTTCTAATTCTGCCTAATAGTGAAAGCGAATAATAAGTATCTCCCGATTCCAAAGTACTTTGAACTTTAGTGATCTCGTGCAAAATCTGTTTAAACCATAACTCGTATGTTTGATGAATGGTGATAAATAAGAGCTCATCATGTTCTGGGCCTTCAGACAGTGGTCGTTGCAAATTAAGCAACTCATCTATCGCCAGATATTTTGAATAGGTCAGTGCTGATTGATGATCGCTCATGTTTTTCCCACTTCCGATATTAACTCTTTTATTTCTGGATAATCTCCCTCACGCGCTAATATTTTCTCTAAATCTTTAATCGCCATAGCTTTCTTTCCCATTGCCCGATAGCACTTAGCTCTCTCTACTAATGCCCGATTTAGCACCTCTTCACTAAGTGAACGTTTGGCAATCACAGTTTTAAAGACTTCAATGGCCGCATCATTAAACCCTTGTAGGGTGAAAGCAATCCCTCGGAATATCTGAAGCATCCCAGAAGTATCACTTTCAACTTCAATCTCTTCAGTTGCAGAAATTACTTCATCATATAATTTCAAATCTATGTTCAACTCGGCCATAGAAATTGTAGTAAACGGGGTTTGATCTAAAGATTTCACCACTTCCTTGGCTTCTTTAACTTTCCCAGTTTCTTGCAATACTTCTGAATAAAGAAGTCCGAGTGCTGTTACGTTAAATGGATAAGGGCTAGAAATTCCTCGGGTAATTTGTACTTGCGGATACATCCGTGAGAAATACTTATCGACGATGTAATGTTCAAATAACTCTTTACGTTTTTCCCATAGTTCAGTCATCCAAAGTTCGCCATCAGTGACAGATTCATCATTTCTCATCGCGTGAATTGCAGCGATAGCTAAACATGGAAGTTCGAGCAAGGGAAATTCCTGAGCGAGTAATTGGGTCTGTCTAATAACTTTCTTGTCTGGCCATTTATTTTCTTCATCAAATGCAGCAAGCAAAAACTTATGAAAAGCGCGCTCTCTTTTTGTTGCAATCAATCCAGGTGTTGGAGCAGGAGTTTGTACTGCGCTGGCAACCTCTGCTGCTTGAAATTCTTTAGCCCGTCGCTGAGATTTAGTGCCCCTGAGTGAGGTTTGTTCAACGCTATACAAACCAGTGCCAGGCAATCCAACTGAAGAATAGACCTGGCCTTTTGTATTAACAGATACTCGGGCACCCGGAACTCCAACTGATAATCCCAAAGCACTTTTACTGAAATTCAATCGAACTCCAGGAATCAACTGCACCGAGCGCCTAAACCGTAAAGACATAATTTAACTTTATCCCTAATCTTTAGGAAAAAAGTAAAAATAAAAGATGGCTCCCCTGCAAAAGGAGGAGCCATCCCGCTCAACGAACCCCTGGCGGGAATCGAACCCGCTGCCGTAGCGTCGTCGCACGCTCTGCTCTATCCGGTGAGCTACAGGGGCTCACCGGATAGGTAAAATTAAATGTGATATATTTTCATTGCGTCGTCGCGAACGCCGCTCTTGTTGCAAATGAGTAAATTAATTAACCTCCATTAAGTTATTTAACGGAGCTTAATTAATTTAAATGGATTTTATGTTACGCGCGTTTCTTGTTGATCAATTTTTTCATAATCTTTTCGAATAACACTATCTTTAATTCTTTCGAAACCTTCGAAAACTTCAAGGTAAGAAGTTGGTAAGGGCGAAATAGCTAAGCGAATCTGATTTGGTACTCGATAATCAGGAATTACTTTTGCATATTTGCGTAATGCAAAACTAATTCGCTTTGCTTCTGGGTGCCAAAGTGAAATGTGACCTCCCCGTTGGATTGCCCCGCGCGGAGTGCGTAGTTCAAAACCAAGCGCTTTCAACCATTGATCATGAAGTTCAATCATGAAATCAGTTCCAATCGCTGCTTTCTTGGCAATTTCACTAATCTTTGCTTCTGCAATCATTTCAAAAGCTGTGTTTACACATCGCAAGCCAATTATTGAAGGACTAGCGATCTGGAACCTGCGCATCTGTTTTATCGCTTCAAAATCGGCTCCCATTTCAAACTGATCAGCTTGTGCAAACCATCCTTGGATAGGTACCCGCAACTGGTTCTGGATAGATTTACGAACGTAAAGCCAAGCAGGTGAACCCGGTCCAGAATTTCCATACTTATAAGTACAGCCAACAGCAAGGTCTACTCCATTTGCATCAAAATCTAAATCAATTGCCCCAACTGCATGACTGGCATCCCAAACTAGTAAAGCACCGTGAGCTCTAACTAAATCTGTTAATGCTTTAATCTCAGACCGGGCACCTGATCGATATTGAATAACTTCTAAAGAAACAAGTGCCACGTCATCATTCAAATAACTTTTCAAAATCTGTGGAGTAATCTGTTCATTCTTAATTTCATCTGTTGTTTCATTATCAATCATCACTAACTTCATGTCATGTGCATCGGCCAGCCCTTGCAAGATATATCTATCTGTTGGGAAGTTTGCTTGATCGGTAATTATTGTTTTGCGATCAGGTCGCGCCTTAATAACTGCGGCACATAATTGATAGAAGTTGACAGAAGTTGTATCGCAGGCGAGAACTTGTCCTGAAGCAGCTCCGAGGGCAGCTCTCCCAATCAAATCTCCCGTGATTTGTGCTTCATCTATCCAATGCGCCCAACCATCTACTACTTCAGATCCCCACTCGTTTTGAAGATAGGTATTTACGACTTCAACCGTTTTTAATGGCAACCTACCAAGTGAGTTTCCATCCAAATATGCGATCTCTTTATCAGGAAAATAGAAGCGTTCTCGATACTCTGCCAGTGGATCCTTTTTATCTAGCTCCAAAGCAGCATCACGAGTCAGTGTCATGGGCCAAGGGTATGGCAAAAATTTACTTTTTGAGTCGTTTTTGTTGAATAATCTTTGTTTCCCGTAAGGATTAAGAGTAATATTAAAGGCATAATTACATTTAAATGTATTTAAAAAGTGTAATTGATTTTTACTTTAAATAAACGACGTACTATCTTGGTATCGAAAGGCAGAAGATGGCTGATTTTAGTTTTGATATCGTCTCTAAAGTTGATTATATGGAACTTGATAATGCATTAAATCAAGCTGACCGTGAATTGACTACTCGCTTTGATTTTAAAAATACCGGAGTGAAAATCGAAAAAGATGGCGAAAAGATTTTAATCGAAGCCCAAACAGAAGAGCGCGCAAAAGCAGCTCTTGATGTCTTTAAAGATAAGTTGATTAAACGTGGAGTTTCCCAAAAGCATATCGATCCAGGTCTTCCATTTTTATCTGGTAAGATTTATAAAATTGTTGTACCAATCAAAGAAGGTATTTCTCAGGAGCATGCTAAGAAACTTGCAAAATCATTGCGAGATGATGGTCCTAAAACTATTAAGACTCAAATCCAAGGAGATGAACTGCGGGTAAGTTCAAAGAGTAAAGATGATCTGCAAGAAGCGATTGCTTTTGTTAAAGCCCAAGATTTAGATTTCGCTCCTCAGTTTACGAACTTTCGTTAATACTTTGACTCGATACCGCACAGGGCTGGTTTACGGAGTAGCCGCATATGTGATTTGGGGATTGCTCCCACTTTATTGGGGTGCACTGGGCAAGACTCGAGCCTTTGAGATCATTTCACATCGTGCGGTCTGGTCTCTGCTGGTTTGTTTTATTGCGCTAGCTTTTCGCACAGAGTTCCGCAGCGCATTCAAAGCGTTAAAAAATCCGCGAACACTGGCTTTGCTCGCGCTGACCTCAGGACTTCTATCAGCCAACTGGGCAATTTATATCTGGTCTGTGACTGTCAATCGAGTTGTTGAAGCGTCCCTTGGTTATTACATCACCCCATTAGTAAACGTAGCCTTTGGCGTATTTATGTTGCGCGAAAAGATGCGACCGCTCCAATGGGCTGCGGTTTCAGTGGCTGCGATCGGCGTCGCAGCACTCACTTTTGATTTCGGACATTTGCCGTGGATTGCAATTGGTTTAGCAGTTTCGTGGGGCCTTTATAGCGTAATTAAAAAATCTTTACCGGTAACTGCATTGCAAGGGTTAACAGTAGAAACTTTGATTGCAATGTTCCCAACTCTTACATATCTATCGATGTTACAAGTGAGTGGAGATGCTGCCTTTGGAAATACTTTATGGCTCTCATTAGGTTTGGCTGGGGCCGGAATTATGACCGTTGCGCCATTGCTCTTTTTTAATGGCTCAACAGTGCGCTTACCGTTATCTGTTGTTGGCTTACTTCAATACATTACACCAACAATAATGTTCATAATTGGTGTCACCGTAAATGGAGAAGCGATGCCTTTAGCACGCTGGATTGGATTTTTTGCAATTTGGGTTGCGTTAATATTTTTAGGCAGCGATTTATGGAAATCAGGAAGAGCGAGTAACCAAGGAATCGCACAAAGTTAAAAATGCTGAAGTAGTTTCATTAACTGGCAATACGGATAGCAATTTTCGCGAATTTTCCGCATATTGCATGGCAATAGTGCGTGCCTCTTCCAATGCAGGGTGGACTCTAAGAGCATTTAGAACTTTGGCTACTTCATTCTCATCTGAAATTGGCCCAGCCAATGATGCGATCAGCTTTTGATCCTCAGGGCGATTAGCTTTTTGAACGAGCAAAGTTACTAATGTCGGTACACCTTCGCGCAGATCAGTTCCTGGTGTTTTGCCAGATTCATTTGTTTGACTGGCAATATCAATAACATCATCAGCGAGTTGGAAAGCTAGGCCGATCTCTTCTCCAAATATGGTGAGCGCTTCAACTATTTGCGGAGAAGTACCAGATAACAAGGCGCCGAAACGAATACTGGTTCCGAACAGAGAGCCAGTTTTATCGGCAATCACTGAGATGTAATGCTCCAATGGATCCGCACCATTTTGTGGACCTTGAGTCTCCCTTATCTGCCCAATGACTAGTCGTTCAAAAGTTCGCGCTTGAAGTCGAACCGCTTCGGGGCCTAAATCGGCTAATAGATCAGAGGCTTTTGCAAAGAGGTAATCGCCAGTCAAGATTGCAATAGCGTTCCCCCAAAGTTCATTGGCGCTTTCAACCCCACGACGCAATGGCGCTTCATCCATAACATCATCATGGTAGAGCGTTGCAAGATGAGTTAATTCGCAAACTACCGCTGCTTCAATTACTTGGCGTTCGCCACTATTTCCATAATTAGCAGCGAGCAAAGTCAGCACCGGACGCAATCGCTTACCACCCGCAACAATTAGATGACGGGATGTTTCATTTACAAATGGATATTTTCCTTCGACGTGAGCAAAAAGTAATTTTTCTACCAGATCTAAACGTCTAGTGAGATCTTGCTCAATCTCAGGAGCTAGATCTGGAAGCGTTGCCATTTGCTAACCGGCAAAAAATGCAAGGGAATTTATGGCTGAGATAACGGGTTGTGGATAAATTCCCATAACCAATGTAGCAACAGCACAAATTGCAATCGTTGCAACAGTCATCGCAGATGGAATTACCACCGAAGTGCCATCTTCAACAGGATCACTAAAGTACATCATTACGATGATGCGGATATAGAAGAAGGCTGCAATTGCACTAGCAAGCACGCCCGCAACAACTACTGAGATATTTCCGCTCTTATACGCGGCAGTGAAAATTGCAAACTTTCCAACAAAACCGCTTGTGAGTGGAATTCCAGCAAGTCCTAGCAAAAATAGGGTGAAAGTTCCAGCCACTAGTGGTGAACGCTTGCCTAAGCCGGCCCATCGGTTTAAATCACTAACTTCGCCACCGGAGTCCCGCACCAAAGTTACAATTGCAAAAGTTCCAATTGTTGTAAAGCCATAAGTAAACAAATAAATCAAAGTCGCATTTAAGCCATCTTTACTCAAAGCGATAATTCCAGTTAGTAAGAAACCAGAGTGCGCAATTGCAGAGTATGCAAGCACACGTTTAATATCTTTTTGAGCAATCGCAATGACTGTACCGATAGCCATAGTTACAATTGAAATTGCAATCAAAATTGGGCGCCAACTCCAAACCAAACCGCCAACTGCAAAGTAGTAGATCCGAATTGCAGCACCAAACGCAGCAACTTTTGTTACAGCGGCCATGAAGGCGGTCACTGGAGTTGGTGAACCTTGATAAACATCCGGTGTCCAAGCATGAAATGGAGCGGCAGAAACTTTAAATAGCAATCCAACTGTAAGTAAAGCTAAACCGACTAGCAAAAATTGGTCGCTTCCACCTGATTCGACAATTGATTTACGGATTCCGTCAAAAGTAGTACTGCCTGCTTGGCCATAAATAAATGCTGAACCAAATAGGAAGAAAGCCGATGAAAATGCGCCTAATAAAAAGTACTTGAGTGCTGCTTCCTGGGAAAGCAATCTGCGACGTTGTGAAAGTCCAGCCATCAGATAGAGCGGAAGTGACAAAACCTCTAAAGATACAAAAAGAGTCAATAAATCATTGGCTGCTGGAAAAAGCATTGCTCCGGAAATTGCAAAAAGAGTTAATGGGAAAACTTCGGTTTGCTGTAATCCAGAGACTAAGGCTTTTTGTTCTTCATTTGAACCTGGAATTGCCGCAGCTTGTGCTGTAAAGGATTGAAAGCCGCGCTCTGCAATTAATAGTAAGCCTAAGAAACCAAAAATTAGTACTGAGCCTTGTAAAACAATCGTAACTCCATCAATTGACATCGAACTTACGGCTGCTTTTGAACTTGTCTGGCGTATTAAGACAAGTTGTAAGAACGCCAAAGCAACTGCAGCAAAAGCGGTTCCTGTTTGCAAAATGTAACGGTAGCGACGGGAGACAAATGCCTCAATGAGTACTCCAATTAGTGCGGCTGCCAAAACAATAAGAATAGGTCCCAGTATTCCATATTCAATATTTGGAGCGTTCATTACTTTCCTCCCATAATTCCCGTAATTTGAAGGGCTGAAAGCGTTGCGCTAGCCGCAGGATTGATTACATCCAATAATGGTTGAGGATAGAAACCAAAGAAAATTATTACCGCTATGACCGGAGCAATCGAAACTTTTTCACGCAAAGTTAAATCAGTTAAGTTTTCATTTCCTGGTGTTATAGGACCATGTAAAGCACGTTGAACTGGAATCAAAATATAAAGTGCTGCAAAAATAATTCCAATAGTTCCGATAATTGCTGGAATTGGATAACGGGCAAATGTTCCAACCAGGACCAGGAATTCGCTCACAAAGGATGAGAGCCCGGGCAATGCCAAGCTCGACATTCCAGCAATAAAGAATAACCAAGCCATTATTGGTGTAACTCTTTGCAATCCACCGAAATCTGAAATTCGCTCAGATTTACGACGTGAGATCATCCACCCCGCAATTAAGAATAATGCCGCGGTTGAGAAGCCATGATTGATCATGTACAAAGTAGCACCCGAGTGCGATTGTTCTGTAAATGCAAAGATGCCGAGAGTTATAAATCCAAAGTGCGATATGGATGTATAAGAAATCAAGGCCTTAATATTTCCATCACCAGATGATGTACCTTGAGCAATAGCCAAAAAAGCCCCATAGAAAATTGATATTAGGGAGAGCACAATAATTGTTGGGCCAAACTCTTTTGATGCTTCTGGAAAAAGAGATAGACAGAAGCGGATCATTCCGTAAGTACCAACTTTGTCCAGTACTCCAAGAAGCAGAACTGATGTTCCTGGGGTGGCGGCGCGAGCGGCATCAGGTAACCAAGTATGGAATGGCCATAGTGGAGCTTTAATCGCAAATGCAATAAAGAAACCTAGGAATAACATTCGCTGAGTTACTGGATCAATACTTAATTGTGAGAGCGCAGTGACATCAAAGGTAGGTGCTTGTAATTGATTCCCACTAATTACATACAATCCAATTATTGAAGCGAGCATCAACAGTCCACCAAACAGCGAGTAAAGCAAGAATTTAACTGCTGCTGCAGCTTTCTCTCCGGTTCCATAACCACCTATGAGGAAGTAAACCGGGATGAGCATTGCTTCAAAAAATACGTAGAAGAGAAAAATGTCGGTAGCAGCAAAAACTCCTACAATCATTGTTTCAAGAATTAGAATCAAGCCAAAGAAGTTCTTAACTGACCAACGCCCGCCTTCGGCTTCGTGCCAGCACGCCGCGATAACTACTGGAGTTAAGACAAGTGCTAGTAAAATTAACAACAGCGAGATCCCATCTACACCTAAAGCGTAGTTAATTCCAAAAGCGGGAATCCATTGATGCTTCTCAACAAATTGAAAACCCGTAGCAGAGCGATTAAATGAAAATGCCATTCCTAATCCAGCAATTGCCACAACTATGGAAACACCAAGTGCAACTTGCTTAGCAAGCAAATCGCTACCTTTAGGAAGTAAAAATAATGCTGCGCTTCCAATAAGTGGAAGTAAGCCCAAAATAGTTAAGGAGTTCATACAGTTACCACCAAAATTGCGGCGAGGATCGCAACTGTTCCGAGCAAGATCAGTAATGCATAAGAGCGAACATATCCGGTCTGCGTCTTTCGAAGATCACCGGCTAGTCGAAGTGTCATAGCTCCTACCCCACTAACAGCGCCATCAACTACTCTCTTATCAAGAAACGCAAGGACCCTTGTTAGTGACTGCCCTGGACGCATAAATACTGTCTCATTGAAATCATCTTGCAATAGATCTCGACGTGCGATTTTGGTCCACACCGTGACATCAGTTGGGGCTGATGCCGGAATTGTTTTACGACTATATTTTGCTAATGCGATAGAAATACCAATCGCTACTGCAAACATCGCAAGTCCGGTGACAACTATTGGTGCCAATAGTTCAGTTTCATGTTCATGATGATGTTTATCTACAACAGGCGCTAAAAAGTTCTTCAAGCGATCGCCATTGCTAAAAATAAATCCAGTTGTGATGGAACCTATTGACAACAAAATCATCGGCACTGTCATTAACCAGGGAGATTCATGTGGATGTGCTGCAGAATCCCAACGCTTAGTACCAAAGAAAGTCATTAACATTACACGCGTCATGTAAAATGCGGTAATGGCTGCTCCGAGCAAAGTTACGCAACCAAGAATAATTCCTTTACTGCCACCAGCATTAAAAGCGGTTTCTATAATTTTGTCTTTTGAATAGAAGCCAGCAAATGGTGGGATTCCAATAATTGCTAAATACCCAAGACCAAATGTCGCGAAAGTTATTGGCATAACTTTACGAAGTGCTCCGTATTTACGCATATCTACTTCATCATTCATTCCGTGCATAACTGAACCGGCGCCAAGGAACATTCCAGCTTTAAAGAATCCGTGTGTAAGTAAGTGCATCATTGCAAATGCATAACCGGCTGGTCCGAGACCAGTTGCTAAAATCATGTAACCGATCTGCGACATGGTTGATGCTGCTAATGCTTTCTTAATGTCATCTTTAGCCATGCCGATAACAGCGCCAAATAGCAGGGTTACTGCTCCAACAATTACTACTAGAAGTTGTGCTGTAGGTGCATTATCAAAAACAAAATTTGATCTCGATATTAAGTAGACGCCAGCAGTAACCATTGTCGCGGCATGAATTAATGCTGAAACTGGAGTAGGACCAGCCATCGCATCGCCAAGCCAAGCCTGTAACGGAAATTGTGCTGATTTTCCAACAGCCGCGAGCAAAATTGCCGCACCCATTGCGTTGAGCGCAGTTGAGCTTGCTGATCCGGCCTCAATTCCCTTTGCAACACCATCAAAAGTAACTGCACCAAATTGCACAAATGCGATCATTACGGCTAGAGAAAGACCTACATCGCCAACTCGGTTAGCAACAAATGCTTTTTTCGCTGCGGTTGCATAAGTTGGCTTTTGATTCCAGAAACCTATTAGTAGATAAGAGGCAAGGCCTACCCCTTCCCACCCAACATAAAGATTTAGGTATGAATTACCAAGGACTAATAAGAGCATTGCAGCAATAAAAAGGTTAAGGAAAGCGAAAAAGCGGCGGCGGTCAATATCGTGCGCCATGTATGAGATGGAGTAGATGTGGATCAACGTTCCAACACCAGTAATTAGAAGTACAAAACAGATAGAAAGTTGATCAAGCAACAATGTTGCATCTATCTGAAAAGATCCAACATTGATCCAAGTGAATAGATGCTGAGTTACACCGCGACTCTCTGCATCACGTCCAAGCATTTTATTTAATTCAATCAATGCCACAACAAATGAACTTGCAGAGGCTGCGGTGCCAATCAAGTGTCCGACTCGATCTAGTGCACGACCGCCAAGTAGTAAAAACGCTGAACTAAATAATGGAATTGCAATTAAATAAACTAAAGTATCGCTTGTTCCTAAACTCATTAGAGCCTCAACAGTCTTGCATCATCCACAGAGGCAGATCGGCGCGAACGATAAATAGTGACGATAATTGCTAGTCCTACAACTACTTCACATGCGGCAACAACCATGGTGAAAAAGGCAACTATCTGACCATCGAGAGTTCCATTCATGCGAGAGAAAGTCACGAAAGCAAGGTTTGCAGCATTTAGCATTAATTCAATACACATAAAAACAACTATTGCATTGCGTCTTAGCAAGACACCAGCAGCACCAAGTGAAAAAAGAATGCAAGAGAGATATATGTAATTCATGGGATTCATGATTAATTCCCCTCTCTATCATCATCAGAAGTTTCGAGAAATTTAAAATCCCCTGGTTTAGCCAGATGGCCACGTGCGGTAATTACATCTGAAACGGATACATCAGAGGAAGTCCCGTCAGGTAGAAGTGCTGGGATATCAACTGCGTTGTGACGAGCAAAAGTTCCAGGTCCGGGCAAACCAGCCACTGGTTGTGCGCTTTGACGCACGCGCTCTTCAGATAACGCACGTTGATCTTTTTTGTCACTGTCTGGTTCGCGATGTGCCAGCACCATGGAACCAAGAGCTGCGGTGATAAGTAATGCGGAAATCACTTCAAAAGGCCATACATATTGTCCAAATATTAATTTCGCAATTCCTTGCACATTACCTTCACCATTTGCCATCTCAAGGCCAAACAATCGGTGGCCAAGATTTCCTTTTGAAACTAAGGCAATTAGTAATCCACCTACGCCAACAGCAGCAATAATTCCAAGAATCCGCTGACCCTTGATTGTTTCAACTAACGAATCTGCCGAATCAACTCCCACAAGCATCAAGATAAATAAGAAGAGCATCATTACCGCGCCGGTATAAACAATTATTTGCACAATTCCTAAAAATGGGGCTTCATTTAAAATATAAAAAATTGCTAATGAGATCATTACCGCAGCCAGCAAAAGCGCTGAATGAACCGCTTTTTTGACTAACAGCATTCCCACTGCACTTAACACTGTGATTGGCGCTAATAAGTAAAATAAAACTGCTTCGGCATGCGAAGTCTGATCTTGAACAATCGCCGCAAGGTTCATTACTTTACCTGGCCGTTATTTTGTTGAGAGGGATGTGAAGATTTTACTTTTCCATGATAATAATCTTGATCATCAGTACCAGGGTAGTAAGGGTGTGGTGCTTCGATCATCCCCGGTTGTAATGGTGCCATTAGGTCAGATTTTTCAAAAATCAACTTAGCTCGATCATTATCAGCTAACTCATACTCATTTGTCATAGTAAGCGCACGAGTTGGGCAAGCTTCAATGCAGAGACCGCAGAAAATGCAACGCAAATAATTAATCTGATAGACCGCACCAAAACGTTCACCAGGTGAGTACCGAAGTTCATCTGTGTTGTGTCCACCTTCAACCAAAATTGCATCTGCTGGACAAGCCCATGCGCACAATTCGCAACCAATACATTTTTCCAGCCCATCAGGGTGGCGATTTAACTGATGGCGACCATGAAAACGAGCAGCTGTTGGTTCTTTAACTTCCGGATATTGCACAGTATTAACTTTTCGGAACATCATTGCGAAAGTTACCCAAAAACCTTTTAGTTGCGTCAAAAATGGTTTTGCGTTTTCATTCCCAATTGAAATATCTGTGTATTCGACAGCAGATAGATCCTGCTTCTTCTCTATTTCACTCATGGATGACCCTTTCTTGCCCTGCTTTTGGCACAGAAATAGTTGAAATATCCATTGGAAGTTTGGGAATTGGAAAAGATGGCGCTGCAGGCACTGGACGAGAACTCACGGTTTCAGCGCGATTCTTTGCTGCGCGCTCCCAAATCATGCTGGCAAATAAGTAAATCAAAATTACTCCACCTGCAAATGCAATTATTACTGAACGAGGTGTTCCCTGATTTGAAAAATAACGCAAAACCGCGACGACCATAATCCAAATAACATTTGCTGGAATTAATACTTTCCAGCCAAATTTCATAAACTGGTCGTATCGCAATCTTGGCAATGTTCCACGAAGCCAGACAAAGATAAAGAAGAAGAATAGTACTTTTGCGAAGAACCAGAAGAAAGTGAACCAACCTCCGAGCCAACTTTCAGTAAATCCAAGACCAGGAAGTGCATGGTAGCCACCTAAGAATAAAGTTGTGGCTAACGCAGATACTCCAATGATATTTACATATTCAGCTAAGAAAAATAATGCGAATTTAAGTGAGGAATATTCAGTGTGGAATCCACCTACAAGTTCACCTTCTGCTTCTGCTAAATCAAATGGCGCTCTATTAGTTTCACCCACCATCGAGATCGTGTAAATCGCAAAGGATGGGAAAAGAGTTACGGCAAACCACCATGAACTTTGCGAATTGACAATATCTATTGTGGACATCGATCCTGCATACAAAAAGACTGCTACAAGTGAAAGTCCCATCGCGATTTCGTATGAGATTACTTGTGCACTCGATCGTAAACCGCCTAACAGGGGGTAGGTAGAACCAGAGGACCAGCCGGCTAAAACAATTCCATAAACACCAATTGAGGCAATTGAGAGAATGTACAAAACTCCGACTGAAATATCAGTCAATTGAAGTGATGTTTTCTCACCAAACAAAGTAATTTCTCCGGTCATTGGAATTACCGCGAAAGCCATAAAACATGTAGTAGCACTAATAATTGGAGCAATAATAAATACAATTTTGTCAGCCGCTGCTGGAATTAAATCTTCTTTAAGGGCAAGTTTCACTCCATCAGCTAATCCCTGCAAAACTCCGAACTTTCCAACGCGGTTTGGTCCTAGGCGCATCTGCATGCGAGCAACAAGTCGCCGTTCGCCCCACACGGCCAAGATTGTTGAGACTAAACAGATTACAAAGATTATTACCGCTTTTAGAATAACTATTGAAAGTGGGTCATCAAGAATTATTTCTCTCATATTCCTTTACGCACCCTTACTCCATCGCCATTGAGTGCGCCAAGAATTCGAAGTGACTCGGCTCCAACTCCATTGCGCGGTAACCAAATTACGCCATCTAAAATTTCGCTAACTTCAATCGGAAGTGCAAGTGAACCTCTATCTGTCGAGACCGTTACCAGATCACCATTTTTTACCCCAAGTTCATTTGCAAATTTTGCACTCACTCGGGCAAGATTTTTGCGTGCTGTGCCCGCCAAATTTGGCTCATTAGCTTGGAGTGAACCGTTATCTAATAGGTGACGCCAAGTTGCCAGGATTACTCCTTCGTGAAGATTTTTCGCTTGAGTTGCAGTAAATGTTGCTCGTGCGCCATCCCAAGAACCCACTGCTGCAATTTCTTTCGCAGCAGCTTTTGAACCAGTTAAGTTAATTGGGGTTCCCATTGCATCTGACAATATTGAGAGTACATAGGCATCACTTCGATGTTCTGCATCGGGTGCTGCTTTTTCAAAGGAACGAGAAGTGCCGGCCCAACTCATAAATGATCCAGATTTTTCAGTGACGGCTGCAATTGGAAAAATCACGTCTGCAAACTCTGTAATTGCACTTGGGCGCATTTCAAGAGAGACGATAAAAGTTTTTTCTAAAGCGTTAACTGGTGGCTGTTGCATATCAAATGGATCGACTCCACCAATAACCAAGGCTTCTAATTGACCAGCATTTGCTGCTGCCAAGATTTGATCCGCATTTTTTCCAATTTCTGCAGGAAGTGAATCGACTCCCCATGCCGCAGCAAGATCAACTCGAGCAGTTGCATCACTTACTGGTCGGCCACCAGGTAACAAGTTTCCAATTGCACCAACTTCGATAGCTCCACGCTCACCAGCACGGCGTGGAACCCAAGCAATTTTTGCGCCACTCTTATTTGCTAATTTAACAACTGCTGATAGACCACCAGCTAACTCAGCTAAACGTTCACCAGAAATAATGATTGATTTACTTGTTAGTGATAAACCATTTAATGCCGTAGCTTCCTGACCCGGTGTGGTCAATACTGCTTTTGCATTTAACTTCTTAAACCCTCGCGAAAGATATGGAGTGACCGCCGTAACTTCTAACGCACGCTTCTGAACTTGCTTTCTGATTCGCAAGAAAATAATTGGGGACTCTTCTTCAGGTTCAAAGCCAACAAGAACAACATGATCTGCTGTATCAATATCTTGATAATTAACTTTTGATCCAACTACATGTGCCGCTAAGAAATCTGTTTCTTCTTGAGAATGAGGCCGTGAGCGGAAATCAATGTCATTTGTATTTAAAGCAACTCGGGCAAATTTCGCATAACCGTAAGCATCTTCAACTGTGGAACGCCCGCCAACTAGTACGCCAGTACGTTTATCTTTTAATCCTGCAGCAGCTGCGGCTAGCGCCTCTGGCCAAGATGCTTCACGTAGTTGCCCATTTTCGCGAATCAATGGATTGGCAATTCGATCTTTAGCCATCGTGTATTGGAATGCCCAACGACCTTTGTCGCAATTCCACTCTTCATTTACATTTGAGTCATCGCCGGCAAGTCTGCGAAGGGTTTTATTTCTGCGCACATCTGTACGTAATGAACAACCTGATGCGCAATGCTCACAAACACTTGGTGTAGAAACTAAATCAAAAGGACGTGATCGGAAACGATATGCAGAGCCGGTAAGTGCGCCAACTGGACAGATTTGGACAGTATTTCCAGAAA
This sequence comes from Candidatus Nanopelagicaceae bacterium, assembly GCA_009694285.1. GTDB lineage: Bacteria > Actinomycetota > Actinomycetes > Nanopelagicales > Nanopelagicaceae > UBA3012. The sequence continues at coordinate 29,593 of SHVK01000004.1, forward strand.
AATATGATTCAAATGGATCTTTTTCGTAGATGCCAACTTGCTGAAGTGCTCCTCTTTCATTTAGAGAGATGAAAGCGTCGCCGGCAATCTCTTCTGAAAAACGTGTGCATCGAGCACATAAAATACAGCGTTCTCTGTCAAGCAATACTTGTGATGAGATATTTACTGGCTTTTCAAATTTTCGCTTTGTTCCTTCAAATCTTGATTCACTTTGACCAGTACTCATGGCTTGATTTTGGAGTGGGCACTCGCCACCTTTATCACAAACTGGGCAATCAAGAGGGTGGTTTACTAACAAAAGCTCCATTACGCCTTCTTGTGCTTTTTGAGCAACCTCAGAAGTTAATTGGGTTTTTACAATCATTCCGTTTTCTACTGGAATTGTGCAAGAAGCTTGTGGCTTCGGAAAAGCGCGGCCATTTATTTCAATATCTACCAGACATTGGCGGCAGGCACCTACAGGAGCAAGAAGTGGGTGATCGCAAAAACGTGGAATCTGAATTCCAAGTTGTTCCGCAGCACGGATTACCAAAGTGCCTTTTGGAACAGTTACTTCAAATCCATCAATAATCAAATTTATCTGCTCGACTGGTGCAATTGGTGTAATTGGTGTAACTGCTGATTCTGTGCGACCTGAGTCAACGGTAGTCATCAAGCACCTACCTTTGCAGATACAAATAAAGTTGATGCGACAGGATCAATAGGGCAACCACCATTTTTAAAGTGTGCTAAATAATCATCACGGAAATATTTTAATGAAGAGATAATCGGTGCAATTGCTCCATCTGCAAGTGCACAGAATGAACGTCCACCGATGTTTTCGCAGATATCTAACAACTTGGCAAGATCTTCTTCAGTTCCTACGCCATTTTCAAGATTGCCCAACATTTGAACAAGCCACCAAGTGCCTTCACGACATGGTGTGCATTTGCCACAAGATTCATGCTTATAAAACTCAGTCCAACGCAATACTGCTCGCAAAATACAAGTTGTCTCATCAAAAATTTGTAACGCCTTAGTTCCAAGCATTGATCCTGCTGCATCTACAGACTCATAATCAAGTGGAATATCTAAATGCTCACTCGTTAAAATTGGGGTCGATGACCCGCCAGGTGTCCAGAACTTTAATTTATTTCCATTACGGATGCCACCGGCAAGATCTATCAATTCACGCAAAGTAATTCCAAGTGGTGCTTCAAACTGTCCTGGATTTTTAACATGTCCAGAGAGTGAGTACAAGGTAAAGCCCTTGCTCTTCTCGCTTCCCATAGAACTAAACCATTCCGCACCTTTTTCAATAATCGCAGGTACTGATGCAACAGATTCAACGTTATTTACAACTGTTGGTCGTGCATAAAGTCCAGCAATGGCTGGAAATGGTGGTCGGAGTCTTGGTTGTCCACGGAAACCTTCAAGCGAATCAAGTAATGCAGTCTCTTCGCCACAAATATAAGCACCCGCGCCGATATGCAAAGTAAGTTCGAGATTAAAACCAGTTCCAAGAATATTTTTACCCAGGAATCCGGCCTTATAAGCATCTTCAATTGCCTGAAGTAAACGGCGTACAACATGTGAAACTTCACCCCGGATATAAATAAATGCGTGGTTAGCTCTAACAGCGTAGGAGCCAATAATTATTCCTTCAATAAGTACATGTGGATTAGCCATTAATAGTGGTGTGTCTTTGCAAGTACCTGGCTCTGACTCGTCAGCATTAACTACAAAGTAATGCTCGCGATTATCTCCTTGTGGAATAAATCCCCATTTGGTTCCAGTCGGGAAGCCAGCACCTCCGCGGCCTCGTAATCCAGAATCTTTCACAATTTGAATCACCGCATCTGGCTCCATAGCTAAAGCTTTTTTAAATGAGGAGTAGCCACCGTGCCGTGAGTACCCTGCGATGGTAAAAGAGTCTTTGTCATCCCAATGCGCAGAAAGAACTGGTGTTAATTTACTCATAATTGAGCACCCATTTCTTTTGCTATTTTCAAACCTAACAGTGTTGCAGGACCAGCTTGAACGCCTTCTTCAGCATGGCCATCATTAAATCCAGCTAATAACTCAGAGGTTTCTTTAAATGTAGAAACCTTATTTGCTCCACGAGTTGGAGCAGGATTTTTTCCACTCCGCAAATCATCTACCAAAGTTTTTGCACTTTCAACTGTTTGATTGTCGAAAAATTCCCAGTTGACCATAACTACTGGGGCATAGTCACACGCTGCATTGCACTCGATATGTTCTACTGAAATTTTTCCATCATTTGTTACTTCATCATTTCCTACACCAAGGTGATCTTTAAGACCAGCAAAGATCGCGTCCCCACCCATTACGGCGCACAAAGTATTTGTGCACACCCCAACATGGTATTCACCGACTGGTTTGCGTTTATATTGGGAATAGAAAGTTGCAACAGCATAAACTTCAGCAGTAGTTAGGCCAAGTTTTTCAGAGATAAATTCAATACCAGTGGGAGTCACAAAACCATCGCGAGATTGAATTAAATGCAACATTGGCATAATTGCTGAACGTGATCTTGGGTAACGCGCAATGATGGCATCCATCTGTCCATTAGTTTTTTCGTCATAGCTCATTAGCGATCAACTCCGCCCATAACAGGATCGATAGAAGCAACTGCGGCAACAACATCTGCAATCAAACTTCCTTCGCACATTGCTGATGTTGCTTGAAGATTATTAAATGATGGGTCACGGAAATGCACTCGATAAGGTTTTGTTCCGCCATCAGAAATAACCTGCGCGCCTAATTCGCCGCGTGGTGACTCGACGGTTGCATATGCTTGACCAGCTGGCACTCTAAAACCTTCGGTAACTAATTTAAAGTGATGAATCAATGATTCCATCGAGCTTCCCATAATCTCACGAATATGATCTAAGGAGTTTCCAAGCCCATCTCCACTTAATGCTAATTGTGCCGGCCATGCAATTTTTTTATCAGCGACCATAACTGGCCCTGGTTTCAATTTATCTAGCGCCTGCTCGATTATCCGTAAAGATTGTTCCATCTCATAAATACGGATCAAAAAGCGACCGTACACATCGCAACTATCAGCAGTGACAACATCAAAATCATAATTCTCATAACCACAATATGGTTGAGTTTTACGTAAATCCCACGGCAAACCAGTAGAGCGTAATACTGGTCCGGTTACTCCAAGTGAGATACAACCTGGTAAATCTAAATAAGCAACTCCGACAGTTCGCTTCATCCAGATGGTATTTCCAACGAGAAGTTTTTCAGTATCTTTCAAATTTGTGCGAAGTTCTTTCACTATTTCGCGTAATTTTGGAATTGAATCTTCTGGCAAGTCCATTGCTACACCACCGGGGCGAATGTAAGCACTGTTCATCCGTAGTCCCGTGATCATCTCGTAAACATTCAAAATCAATTCACGTTCACGGAATGCAAAAATCATTGGTGAAAGTGCACCAAGTTCAAGTGCGCCGGTACCTAATGCGACTAAATGTGAAGAGATGCGGTTGAACTCCATCAGCATTACTCGAATAATTGATGCGCGTTCTGGAATCTGATCTGTAATACCCAATAATTTTTCTACTGCAAGACAGTAAGCAGCTTCGTTAAAAAATGGTGCAAGGTAATCCATGCGAGTTACGAAAGTTACTCCCTGAGTCCAATTGCGGTACTCAATATTTTTTTCAATTCCGGTATGAAGGTATCCAATCCCACAGCGAACTTCAGTGACGGTCTCTCCTTCAAGTTCTAAGATCAACCGAAGCACACCATGTGTTGAAGGGTGCTGTGGTCCCATATTTACTACTACGCGCTCTTCTTGTGTTGCGCCGATCTCTGTTACGAGATCATCCCAATCTCCACCTGTTACCGAGTAAACCCGACCTTCAGTAGTTTCTCGTACTGATGCATATGGATCTGTATTTTGATTAGAAGTATTAAAAGTGGTCATCGGTAAGACCTGCGCTCATTTGGTGGTGGAATAGTTGCGCCTTTGTATTCAACTGGAATTCCACCAAGTGGATAATCTTTACGTTGCGGATGACCAGGCCAATCATCTGGCATCATGATTCTTGTTAGTCCTGGGTGGTTATCAAAAATAATTCCAAACATGTCATAAGTTTCGCGCTCTTGCCAATTGTTTGCCGCCCAAATTTCAACAAGAGATGGAATATGTGGGTTACTTTCTGGCACAGAAACTTCTAAGCGAATTCTTTGGTTGCGCGTTAATGAAAGCAAAGGATACAGAGCATGTAATTCACGCCCAGTTTCGCTTGGGTAATGTGCACCGCTAACTCCCATGCACATTTCAAATTTCAATTCATCACGCAAAATAAGTGAAACTTCTAATAGCCGCGAACTTTTAACATGAAGTGTTAATTCTCCACGATCAACTACAACCTTCTCAATTGCATCACTAAAACTTGGATATGCACGTTCTAAATCATCTACAACTTCATCAAAATAACTTCCAAATGGACGCTCACTTGATCCAACTTGAACGCCCTTAAGTACTAAGCCTCCATAACCAGATGTGTCTCCAGTTCCGCTAACTCCAAAAGCGCCGTTGTCAGAAAGTTTCGGCGTACTTTTTGCGATATCACTCACGCCAACAATCCCTTCATCTGGTGAGTTGGGAGTGCTGCAAGTGCTGCTGCTTCAACTTCGCGAACAATCATCTCGCGATTAATTCCAAGTTTTTCATTACCAATTTGCTCATGTAATTTCAAAATTGCATCCATCAACATTTCAGGTCGTGGTGGACAACCAGGTAAGTAGATGTCAACAGGAACAACATGATCTACACCTTGCACAATTGCGTAATTGTTAAACATTCCACCAGAAGATGCGCACGCTCCCATGGCAATAACCCATTTAGGTTCAGCCATTTGATCATAAATCTGTCGAAGAACCGGAGCCATTTTGTTACTAACGCGACCAGCCACAATCATTAAATCTGCTTGGCGTGGGGAAGCACGAAAAACTTCCATTCCAAATCTAGCTAAGTCGTAACGACCGGCACCTGCTGCCATCATTTCAATTGCACAACATGCTAAACCAAAAGTTGCTGGCCAAAGCGAATTTTTTCGCATGTAACCTGCAAGTTTTTCAACTGAAGTTAAAAGAAAGCCACTTGGTAATTTTTCTTCAATACCCATTTAATCCCACTCCAGCCCACCACGGCGCCAAACATAACCGTATGCAATAAATACTGTGGCGATAAAGATAAACATTTCAACAATTCCAAATAAGCCAAGTTGGTCAAATGAAACTGCCCATGGATAAAGGAAAACAATTTCAATATCAAAAATAATAAATAGCATTGCAGTCAAAAAGTATTTAACTGGGAATCTTCCACCACCCGCAGCTTGCGGTGTTGGCTCAATGCCACACTCATATGCATCAATTTTTGAACGGTTATAACGTCGTGGGCCCGAAATTGCTGCCGCAACTACTGAAAATGCTGCGAAGCCAAACCCCACGGCACCAATTGCAATGATCGGGAGGTAGGGATTCATCCACACGCCCTTCTGCTAAAAACGAAAAACCGCCAGCAATTTGACTTGATCTAATGCTCTTTCTTAATTCTAGAGGGGCAACTCCATCTAGATTTCCACAGCAAGTGTTACCTGCGTTACCTTTCTGGGGGTTTGGCTAATTATTTTGGTTTTCTGGCCCGATGGATCGCCACAATCCCGAAAGTCAGATTTTGCCATGAGGCTTGACTCCAGCCGGCTGCACTGATTTGAGCGGCGAGCGCACCTTGATCCGGCCAAGCCTGGATCGACTCAGCTAGATATCTGTAAGCCTCGGGGTTGGATGAGGTACCCCTGGCGATTGCCGGCACGGCCCGCAGCAGATATTTGAGGTAGAGCGCCCGAAATGGGGCAAAAGTTGGATGTGAAAACTCACAGACCAGGAGCGACCCGCCGGGGGCGGTAACCCGAAGAGCTTCAACTAACGCTGCCTTGGGATCGGCGACATTACGTAAGCCAAAAGAGATCGTGGTCAGATCAAAGGAGTTCTCCCTGAAGGGCAAAGCCAGGGCATCTCCGGCGATGAAGGGCAGATTTGGGTGCCTTTTTCGGCCAACTTTGAGCATGCCGAGTGAGAAATCCACTGGAATTGCAACTGCGCCAGCGGCCACTAAAGGGGCAGTAGAGCTTCCGGTCCCAGCCGCCAAATCCAAAATCAGCATCCCGGGCTTTGGTTCAATTGAGCCAGTAACTGCCCCGCGCCAGGCTTTGGTCTGTCCCAAACTCAAAATATCGTTGACGATGTCATAACGGCGAGCGACACCATCAAACATCTTGGCGATATCAAATGGAACTTTATTGAGGTTCGGGCCAGCCATGCGTATATCTTTGCCCGGTAATGGTTTTAATGCCAATTCAATAACGAGCCAAAAAGGAATGACCATGACCACACTTCCGATTGCACCACTCACTCTGAGGGCTGCGCTTTTCCCTCGTGCAAACTCACTTACTAATTCATTACTGGCATTAGGCGGTGCCGGCTTTTTGGCAATCATGGCCCAAATCGCAATCCCTGTTCCAGGATCACCAGTCCCAGTTACTGGCCAAACTCTTGGCGTACTTTTAATCGGCGCAAGTTACGGTCCGGCGTTAAGTATTTCTACCGTCGCACTTTATTTAGCAATCGGTGCTGCAGGCGCTCCAATTTTCTCAAATGGCGGATCAGGTTTTGCAAAATTGGTAGGGCCAACTGGCGGTTACCTAGCTGGAATGGTTTTAACTGCTCTAGTTCTTGGATATCTAGCAAATAAAAAATGGGATGCTCGTTTTCGTACCGCTTTACCAGCGATGTTAATCGGTGAGGTTTTAACTTTTATTCCTGGATTAATTTGGTTACAACATGCAACAGGTAAAGATTGGTCATGGACTGTTAGTGCAGGTTTCACTCCATTCATACTGGGTGAAGCAATAAAAATTTCACTTGCTGCTGTAACCCTTCCAACGATTTGGAAAGTTGTGGATAAACGTCGTTCGTGAATTCAATACCTGTAAAAACAATTGAGATAAGTCACGGGCTGGACTTACTAAAGCATTTGCCTGAATCAAAATCATTGGCTTGGATTCGCGGTGGAGACGGCATAATTGGCATCGGCGAATTTGAACGGTTTGAAGTTAGTGGTGGAAACTTCAGTGGAAACGACCGAGATAGATTTGCGCAAATGCGCACATGGTGGCAGGCAAAATTAGCAAAATTTATTGTCACCGATGATTTACATTTATCTGGAACTGGGCCAATAGCATTTATTTCCGCATCCTTTGACCCTGCCGAAAAAAGTGTTGTAGTGATTCCAAAAATTATTATCGGACAACGCAATGGCAAAAGTTGGTTAACTTGGATTGGAGATCTTCCGAAACCTGAAATCGTTGAATATCCAAAACCAGAAGCCCCGTTGAATTTATCTTGGGAAGGCGGTGCATTAGAACCTCATCTCTGGGAAAGCGTTGTTGCTAAAGCAGTGGAGAGAATTACAGCGGGCGAACTAGATAAAGTTGTTTTGGCTCGAGATTTAACTGCACATTCGGATCTACCTTTTGATGCCCGCCATATTATGCTTAAATTAGCGGAGAAATACTCAGCCACCTGGGTTTTCAACATTGATGGTCTAGTAGGTGCAACTCCAGAGTTACTGCTGCGATTAAATAAAGGTCTAGTAACTTCAAGAGTTCTCGCTGGAACTATTCAACGCACTGGAGATGATGAACACGATTTAGCTTTAGCTGGTTCGTTGGCAAGGTCTTCAAAAGATTTAGAAGAACATAAATATGCTGTTCAATCTGTCACTCAATCGTTAATGCCATTTTGTTCATCAACAAATATTCCAGAATCACCTTTTGTACTTCACTTAGCAAATGTCATGCACTTGGCTACTGATGTAACTGGCGTAATCAGCGATTCGTTGACACCGGCTGACCTTTTTGCATTAGCTGAAGTGCTTCATCCATCAGCGGCAGTCTGCGGAACCCCGAGAGAGATTGCAAAAAAAGTTATTTCAGATCTTGAAGGTATGAATCGTGGACGATACGCCGGTCCTGCTGGTTGGATTGATTCACGCGGTGAAGGAGAGTTGGGAATTGCACTGAGATGTGCGCAAATTGATCCAAATAATCAAAAACAAATTCGACTTTTTGCTGGTTGTGGGATCGTCGCCGGTTCTGATCCAAAAAAAGAGTACGCCGAAAGCCAAGCAAAGCTTCTTCCAATACGTGAGGCATTGGAAAGTCACTAATTAACTCAATTACTCTAAATCACTTGATATCTGCTTTAGTAATTTGGCATTACTTTCACGATCAGGCATCAGCGCAACGATCACTCGTATCCCTCTTGTATCGCGAGCGATCTGTGCTCCTAAAGCCTCGAGCGTACGAACTTCGATGGCCGGAATTCCATAGCTTTCGGCAACTTTCGCAATTGATCTTCCATGTGGAGTGCCGAAAATTCTTTCAAATCCAGCAACACCATTTTGCGGCAAAGTAGAAAAAATTCCTCCTCCGTCGTTTGATACAACTAAAATTATTAAATCAGGATGTACTTCCTCAGGACCTAACAACAATCCATTTACATCATGAAGGAAAGCCAGATCCCCGATTACCGCAAAAGTTTTTTTACGATTCAGTGCAATTCCGATTATGGTAGAAATGTTTCCATCGATTCCCGCTAATCCACGATTTGCAAAAGTTTCTAAATCTGCTCTAGGTGTTGCAAAACTTTCGATATCGCGAATTGGTCGTGATGAGGCAACAAAAAGTGTACTATTTTTAGGTAATTGTGAAACAAATTCATGAACTACCGCTGGCTCACTCCAGCCTTTAAGATGCTTCAAAACCTTACTGTGGATCTCTGTTGATAATTTTATAAATAATTTCATCCACTCTGGATCTATTTTTTGTGAGGTAACCTCAGGAAGCGTCAAGTGAATCTCATCACCACTTCTGGCTGTATCTATCTCTGCGATTCTTGAATCAACAATTATTTTAAAATCTGCTTGTTCTAAGTATGAATTAAATGATCGAGATAAGGTCAATCTGCCAATCACCATCGCAATTTTTGGTTTTAGCAATTCACGGCGTTCTGAATTACCTACTAACAAAGAAGCGTGTGGAATTGCCTTACTGCTGGAGAGTGGATCTTCACTCAAAATCGGCCAGCCTAATTTCTCAGATAAAAGTTCAATCTCCACCATTGAAATCTCTGCTCGATCATGGCCTACCAAAATCACACCATGGGTTTCATATTTCCCTAGTGGATGAGATAACGGTTCCATCTTTTCTTCAACCTCTGGTATCCCAGCAGAAAGTGGTTCGACCCATTCCAATTCGCCGATAAGCGGCTCTTCAAATTGCAGATTTAAATGAATCGGGCCACTTTCAAATAATGCCGCTGATATTTCACTCCGCCATATCGCAATCTGCCCTACCTCTGGCTTTGTAGATGCAAAAATATCTAACGAAACATTAACGGCCTCACCAAAAATACCCACTTGAGTTGTTGTTTGATTTGCCCCGGTGCGACGAAGCCGTGCCGGTCTATCCGCTGTTATCGCAATCAACTTTATGGCGCTGTGATGCGCTTCCAGAATTGCTGGATGGAAATTTGCCGCAGCACTTCCGCTAGTACAAATTACTACTGTGGGTGACTTTGTCACCTTAGAAATTCCAAGCGCTAAGAATGCTGCACTTCTTTCATCAATTCGCGTATGAAATTTAACTCTGCCGGCTTGGTAGGCGCGGAAAAATGCCATAGTGATCGGTGCGTTTCGTGATCCAGGCGCAACCACGACTTCTCTAACGCCATTTAAAATTAATTGATCAACAATAACTTCTGCTAAAACCGAGGTTGGATTCATAATGATCCCAAATTATAAATATCAGTGATTCTCTGGTGCCACCATTTTTTTCGAGAGTCACTAACAGAATATCTTTTTAATTTATCTAGCTCAACATTTGCTTTTTCTACTTTAATTTTTCCATCTACTGGAAGAAGTGGATTACTCACAACATCTCCCTCAAGTAAAGCTACAGTTCCCAATCCAAATGGTAGTGGTGATTGATTTTTCTTCGAAAGTTGAGCGGCAAGTGCTACCCCTGCTGAAATACCGACGCTACTTTCCAGCGCGCTAGATACGACGACTGGAATATCTACTTTTTCAATTAGTTGCAAACACGAAGATATTCCCCCCAAAGGGGCCACTTTAATAATTAGCAAATCTGCTACTTCTAAAATTTCGTTTAGGTTTCCTTCTTTTCTCACTTTTCTCACTTTTCTCACTTTTCTCAAGTTTTCGTCAATTGCAATCTTGAGTGGAAAAGTTAATTCATTTTTAAGTTTCTTATTTTCGGCTAACGTTTGACATGGTTGCTCAACGTATTCAAGTGAACTTCCAAACTCTTTGTTTAAACTTTCTAAGAACATTTTGGCTTCTGAAACACTCCATAACCCATTTGCGTCTAATCGGATCTGTGCTTCAGCGTTAATTCGAAAAACTTCTCTAATTCGCTCTAAATCTTCTTTGGTACCAACTTTGATTTTTACGGTATTGCATCCCGGAAACCAGGAGAGAACTTCTGCTACCTGCTCTATTTCTACCGCAGGTAAAGTCGCATTTACCGCAATAAAATCTAGGCCGTTACTTTGAAAAGGAGTTACGGCAGATTCAATTGCACTTTTTAACCAATTCTTTGCCGCTTTTGCGTCGTACTCTAGAAATGGTGAGAACTCCCCCCAATTTGTATCGCCTTCGATCAATGCAATTTCGCGAAATTGAACTCCACGAAAATTTGTTTTTGTAGGGATAGAAACAATGTGAGTGCGATCAAGCACTTCCTTTAGTTGCATTTAAATTATGGGCGCTTTGGAAAGCGACCAAAATCTGGGGGACGTTTTTCTAGAAATGCGTTACGACCTTCTTGTCCTTCTTCAGTTAAATAGAAAAGCAAGGTTGCATCTCCGGCGAGTTGTTGCACTCCAGCCAATCCATCATCGGCTGCATTCAAGCCAGCTTTAAGTAAACGAAGTGCCATTGGGGAATGCCGCAACATCTCACGTGCCCAAGAAACAGTTTCAGCTTCCAACTCTGCTACGGGAACAACTGTGTTAACTAATCCCATTTCTAAAGCTTCATTCGCATCGTATTGACGACACATAAACCAAATTTCGCGAGCTTTCTTTTGACCAATATGTGCAGCAAGAAGTCCTGCACCATAACCGCCATCAAAAGATCCAACCATTGGGCCAGTTTGGCCAAACTTTGCATTATCGGCAGCAACTGTAATGTCACACACAACATGCAAAACGTGACCTCCACCAATTGCCCAGCCTGCAACCATTGCAATCACTGGTTTAGGCAGACGTCTAATTTGAATTTGTAAATCTAAGACATTTAATCTTCCGATTCCTTTTTTGCCTAACTTGTCTTCACCAAGGTATCCGTCATCACCGCGAACATTTATATCTCCACCAGAACAAAATGCTTCACTTCCAGCACCGGTGAAAATTACAACGCCGACTGAGTCGTCATCTCTTGCCATACTAAAAGCATCTTGTAATTCAAAAAGAGTTTGCGGCCGAAATGCATTTCGCACTTCTGGTCGATTAATCGTGATTTTGGCAATGCCTTCTGCACTTACGTAAGTGATATCTCCGAAAGATCCACTAGAAATCCATGCGGGAATCTGCCTGCTGCTGGGCTCGGCTTTTATGGGCTTGCTCACAAGACGATAGCCTAGAGGCGTGTTGCAAGTGAAGCGAGTCAATCTTTTCGACCCCATGCTCGCGCGTGAGCAGATTCACCAGGCGTTGGCTGGAACCGGCCCCACACTCCTGATCTCTTCAAGTGAAAAATTTGCTCCTGGGAACGAGAGCTTCAAATCGCTATTGGATGACCACTCGGAAAGTGCTGAACAAATTGCTATCTTGATTGAAACAAGTGGAAGTAGTGGAACTCCAAAATTGGTTGCCTTGAGCGCCCAAGCAATTAGCGAATCTGCAGAAATTACTAATCAATTTTTAGGTGCCGAGATTGGTGACCGATGGTCATTAACTCTGCCACTAAATCATATTGCCGGCATTAATCAATTAACTCGCTCAATTAATTTGAATTCTCTTCCTGCTCCAAGTGATGGAGAAGGGGCACAATTTATTTCTATCGTACCTACACAATTACATCGGGCTATCCAAAATAGAGATTCTCTATTTAATAATTTGCTTGCTGCTAAAAAAGTCTTAGTTGGTGGAGCGCCTATTTCTGAAAAATTAATTGATGAAGCGCACGAATGTGGAATCGCAATTGTTACAAGTTATGGAATGACTGAAATGAGCGGTGGATGTATTTATAACTCACTGCCTCTTCCAGGAGTGGAGATGCGGATTGCTGCAAATGGCTTAATTAATCTGAAAGGTCCAATGATTGCTAACTCATATTTCGGTGATAAAGAGTCAACAAGAAAACATTTTCAAGCAGGATGGTTTATTACTTCAGATATTGGTGAAATAGAAAATGATGAACTGAAAATTATTAGTCGAAGTGATGATTTAATAATTAGTGGTGGAGAGAAGATTTCAGCAATAAAAGTGGAAGCACTCATTCGTTCGCATTACCCAGATTTAGAAATCATTGTCATAGGAATATCAGATATTGAATGGGGGCAAGCATTAAGAGTTGTGGTTACCGGGGAAAAGCATGGGTTGACTCTTGCGCAGATTCGCGACATCGTAGGAGTGCAGATTGGACGTTTTGCAGCCCCTCGTTCACTTCTGTATCTTGAAAAGATGCCAATGATCGCAATAGGAAAGCCAGATTTAGTACTTTTAAGAAGTGCTCAAGCTACTGAGGAGATGTGAGTGGCAAAAGCCAATGAGTGGATTCAAGGAGCAAGACCTAAAACTCTTCCGGCGGCAATTGCTCCGGTACTAGTTGGTACCGCGCTCGCCTTTCCAAATCCAAATTATGTAAATGCACTTTTAGCCCTAATAGTTAGCCTGTCACTACAAATTGGCGTTAACTTTGCAAACGATTACTCGGATGGAATTAGAGGCACTGACGCTGAACGTGTTGGCCCACTGCGACTGGTGGGCAGTGGTTTGGCAAAAGCAAGCGCTGTTCGTAACACCGCTTTTGGCTGCTTCTTAATTGCTGCAATTACCGGCTTGTATCTCTCCTCGCGCTCCTCTTTGTGGTTAATTTTGATTGGTGCGCTAGCCATTGGCGCTGCTTGGGGATACACCGGAGGTAATAATCCATACGGGTATCGGGCATTAGGTGAAGTTTCAGTTTTCTTATTTTTTGGAGTGGTAGCAGTTCTTGGTACCTATTATGTGCAGAGTCAAAAAATTACTTTTCTGGCAATCTGTGCCTCTTTTCCTATTGGAATCTTTGCTTGTGCAATTTTGGTAATGAATAATTTACGCGATCGCGCTAAAGATTTAGAAGTTGGGAAGCACACGCTCGCTGTAGTCCTTGGTGATCGTCCAACTCGAATCCTTTATCTTTCACTACTAATGAGCGGGGGGTTGATTGGTGCACTTACTGCAATATCAAGACCGTGGGCTCTCTTAACTATTATCACTCTTCCTATAAGTATTTCCTTAGCAGTAAAAGTCTTAAAAGGTGCAGGCGGACGAGATCTGATTCCGTTGCTTCAACGTACGGCCTTGATCCAACTGCTCTTCGCATTTATATATTCGGTGGGACTGGCAATTAGTGCGTAAGATGTACCCATGACCCGCTTACTTCCGTTATTTCTAATTTTGGCTGTCAGTATTTATGCGTTTGTAGATTGCGCGCGCACCCCACAAGAATCAATCCAGAAACTTCCAAAATGGGGTTGGATTCTTGCAATTTTAATTGCTCCTTTTGCAATAGGTGGCATCGCGTGGTTGTTATTGGGCAGGGATCGTGGATTAGGTGGACCAAAAGGTGGACGCGGCAAAATGATTCCACCTGATGATGACCCAGATTTCTTAAGAAATCTCTAATATCTTGCTATAAACCAGAGTAAGTGTGGCGTCCCGCGCCCCAAATATTTACATAGACGTAGTTGAATAAGAAAGTTGAGCCGGCAAATAAACATAACCATGCAGCTCGCTTGCCTTTCCAGCCCGCAGTGACTCGCGCATGTAAGTAAGCTGCGTACGCAACCCAAGTGATGAAAGCCCAAGTTTCTTTTGGATCCCAACCCCAATAGCGGCCCCAGGCGGCTTCGGCCCAAATTGCACCAGCGATTACCGAGAATGTCCATAAAGGGAATACCAAAGCAACAAGGCGGTATGAGAGTTGATCTAATTCAGCCAGAGTTGGAAGTTGCTTTGCCCAATTTGGTCGATGCTCATTTCCATCTTCATCTTGATAGCGATCCATAATCAAGTATGCGGCCGCAACGCAATTTGCTAACAGGAATACCCCACCAGAAATAATCGCAGCACAAACGTGAATAACTAGCCATGTTGATTTTAATGCCGGTACGAGCGGGGCAGTTGGAACATAAAGCAATGTAACAGCTGTTCCTAAAGTCAGCAGAACGGCAAGTGTCACGACTAATCCAAGCCATTGCACATTATATTTTCTTAAAGTTACTAAATATGCAAACAAAAATGCGAGCGCCCCGGTAATTGAGAATTCATACATATTTCCCCAGGGAACTCGTCCAGCTGATACACCGCGAGCTATTACTCCACTTAATAAGAAAATAAATCCGAGAATTGTTAAGGCAATTCCAATTCGTCCAGCTTTTGTATATTTCACACTTTTAGGATTAGGAGTATCTAGATCCTGCGGCACCACACGAAAAGACCAAGCCGTTTGAAATGCAAAAGAAATGAATGCAATAAAAATAATTCCCATTGAGCTGTAAACAAAATTATTTGAAAGTGTTGCCCAATCAGCTTTACTCATCATCACCCCACTTTTCTTTTAATACATTCACAAGTGCATCAATTTCTTGGGCGAGACCAGGAGACCTGCTTAGGCCAGCGATTTCAACAATTACCCTAGAATTAGAAGTATTCTCGCCTACAACTGTACGTATCCATATTCGTCGCCGACGTGCAAAAAGTGAGATTAACAACCCCAATAATGCAAAAACCGCTCCGAGCAGGGAAAATGGTTTTCCGGGGTCGCGCACAATCTGCAAATTAACCCACTGAGTAACCCCATCGAAGGTGATACTTCCCACGTTATTGGAGTTATTGGAGTTGCCGGGAATTTCCCAAACTTCACCAGGAGCTAATGATTGCAATCCAACTCGGTCCATTTTTTTAGTATTAATTCGATAAACCGATTGTGGTACTCCGGAGTCCAATCCCAAATCACCAAGCCAGGCTGCCATTAGCAACCTAGGATTTAAAGCCTCGGGATAAGAAGAAAAGCCGCCCCTAATTTTATCTCGTTCAGCAGTTGGCAGAAAGGAACCAACAATTCCCAGTTGGGTAGGAGTTAAATCTGGAACTTTAATTGCGCCAATTGAAGTCAAATTACCATCTTGCGGTAAAAAAGGAATTGCACCGCTTAAAACAATCTTCCCAGTGTTATCCCGCACTGTAACTTTGGGTGAGAAACCATTTGCTTGTAAATAGATGCGAGTTGATCCGAATGTAATTGGTTTATTAACTTTTACTTCCACTCTGCGAGAATTCGATTTACCACTTTCGGTCACATCAAGAATTAAAGAGTAATCAAGTGGTGCATTTGTTAACAGATCGTAAGTTGCAGTGAATTTTATAACTTTTAAAGTTATTGGAGGAAAGTCAGATAATTTAAAAAATCTTCCTGCTGAGAGCGAGTCATAACTTGTGGCAACATTTGTGAAACTCTCTCCTTCATTTACGATTGCGCTGCCGCGCATCCCACCGAGTGACCCAGTAGAAACTCCAATTAAAATTCCAATTAAAGAAAGGTGGAAGAGTAAATTTCCACTTTCTCTAATAAACCCTTTTTCTACGGCAACTGAAGCATCGCAATCTCTTATTCGATATCTGCGCTTACCGAAATGAGCCCGTGCGATAACTAGAATTTCAGCAGCACTCTTTCGACTCTCAAAGGTTCTGAACTCCTCAAGCCTAATCAAATTTTTTGGAGTTTGCGGAGGTAGCGCTCTGATGTTTTTAAAATGCTCCCATGTCCTTGGGAGAACACAGCCGATTAACGAAATGAAAAGCAAAAGATAAATTGCACTAAACCAGGTTGATGAATAGAGATTAAATAATGAGAATTTATCAAAAACTTTTGCCAGTGTGGGATTGTTTACAAAGTACTGTTGTACTCGAGTTGGGTCTTGATTTCGTTGTGGGATTATTGAGCCCGGGATCGAAGCCACTCCCAATAACAGCAATAAAATCAGCGCAGTACGCATGCTCGTTAATTGACGCCACAACCAACGCAATAAACCAACAGTTCCTAGTTCGGGAGTTTTTATCTCGTAACTCATTAGAGTGCCGTCACAAACGCTGATGAAAAGCCTTGTAACCAAATCACAATATCAACCCATATGCCGGTTATTTGTGCAAGACCTAACACAATAAGCATGGATCCACCGATTCGGGTAATAATCTTTGGGGAAATTTTGCGATAAATCTTCATGCTGCGTTCAATCCCTAAACCAGCAATCAAAAATGGAATTCCCAAACCAATGCAATACCCAAGCGAGAGAAAAGCCCCGCGCACTGCCGATGATTCGGAAAACGCCAATGTCTGAACCGCTGCTAGCGTCGGCCCAATACAAGGAGTCCAGCCAACAGCAAAGAGCACCCCTAGAAATGGTGCTCCTGCTAATCCCCAGGTTGTGACAATTTTTGGTCGCAACTGCATTTGGTTTGGTATCACTCCAAGAAAAGCTAAACCCATCAGGACTGTAAATACTCCCAATATTTTTGTCACCAAACTTTGCTGTTCAAGCAAAATACTTCCGGCACCTCCAAAAAGTGCACCGTAAGAAATAAAAACTGTGCTAAATCCCAAGATGAACAAGATGGTTCCCCAAAAGACTCTACCGCGAGCCACTTTTGCTGTTAATTCAAGTCCAGTTAACCCTGTTACATATGAAAGATAGGCAGGGACTAATGGCAATACGCAAGGTGAAAGAAAAGCAACTATCCCAGCGATTACCGCAATCGGAAATGACAGTAAAACCGATCCATTTAAGACCTGTTCACTTAATGAAGTTGCAAGAATAATCATTTAACACTCTCATTATCTATTTTTTCAATTAGATTCGACAAAGAAGCAACAGTAATAGCTCCTGAAATTCTTGCAGCTACTTTTCTATTTTTATCTAAAATTATTGTAGTTGGTATAGATGTGACTGGTAATGAGTTCCTAAATCCCAAAAGAATTGCATCATCAGCAATAGTTGGATATTGAATATTAAATCTCCGTAAAAATGCCAATGCCGAATCTTTTGAATCTCTGGTTAAAATTCCAATAAACTGAGTATTTGAGTACTTCTCCGAAATTGCCTGGAGCGCTGGAGCTTCAGCGCGACAAGGTGAGCACCACGACGCCCAAATATTTATAACTGTGATTTTCCCTTTTTTGCTAAAAATTTTCTCGTCTAAAAGTGATTCCCCGTTGATTTCCGGAGCAATGGATCGATTCTCTTGAG
The DNA here is from genome assembly GCA_009694285.1 of Candidatus Nanopelagicaceae bacterium. Lineage (GTDB taxonomy): Bacteria > Actinomycetota > Actinomycetes > Nanopelagicales > Nanopelagicaceae > UBA3012. The sequence continues at coordinate 47,208 of SHVK01000004.1, forward strand.
CTACAAAGGTTACAACTCCATCTCCCGCAACAAAAGATTCTTCACTTACTGATGTCCCACCAGATCCACATCCTGAAAAAATTAAGGAAGTTAAAATTAAAGCCGCAATTGAGAATCTAGTTTTCACTTCTTCTTAGGAGGAAGTAAATCTTTTGCTGGTTCACAATATTCAACATCCTCAATCACCCCATCACTATTGAATACAAAGGTGGTTACTGATGCTAATGAGCACTCTCTCTTGCGTGGGTCATGTAATAAAGATCTACCTTGTACATGTGAACGCACGATCCAAATCGGAAGTTGGTGGGATACGCAAATTGCTTCAGCACCAATTGCATTATCGCGTGCAGAATAAATTGCCGCCATCATTCTTTCAATCTGTTCTTTGTACGGCTCGCCCCAAGAGGGACGCCATGGATTCCATAAGTAACGCCATGTTGATGGACGGCGCAAAACTCCATCTCCAACTGAAAAAGGTTTTCCTTCAAAAACATTGGCAGCTTCAATCAATCGTGGATCAGTAGTAATCGAAATTCCATGAGCGGCGACAATCGGTGCTGCCGTTTCTTGCGCTCGCTCAAGTGGTGACACATGTAGTGCCCGAATCGGACGATCTTTAGACCAGAGCGCAACCGCTTCTGCCATTTGAACACCGCGGGTGGATAGGTGCCAATTTGGCTGGCGTCCGTATAAGACTTTATTTGGGTTTTCGACTTCACCATGACGAAGCACATGTACCCGGGTTTTCATGAGGGAAATCATAGTGAGGACGAGATTGGGGTAGCGTTGGCAAGTTATGTCACCTCAATCACCCAACTCGCACCCAACCAGATCCCTGGCCCAGGAACTGCGTGCGCGCAATGATGAGCAATTGAGAGTGCTTTTAGCCGCAAGAGGCGATCTTTTGTCGCCATTACCTACTGATATCTCGGCTCTGGCATCCCGTGCGAGTGCTCCCCCAAGTATTTCCAGAGCATTAGATTCCCTTAATCTTTGGGAGATCCAGATCTTAGAAGCTCTCGTTGCCCTACCAGAACCAATCACAATTGAATCAATAATTGCTGCCACTTCAGAAGATGCCAAATTAGTTATTGAAAAACTAATTTCACTTGCGCTGGTCTTTCCAGATGAAGATCAAATAAGAGTTCTCAAGGCAATACACGATTCAGTCGGAAATGAACCAACCGGACTTGGACCCGTGCTTGGATTGTTGAGTTCAAAAGCTATAAAGAAAATTAGTGATGCACCAAAAAATGCCCAAACAGTACTTGAGCGCTTAACTTGGGGACCGCCAAGAGGCAGTGTTTCAGATATTAAAAAACCAGGAGTCGCCATCAAATGGTTACTTGATAATGATTTACTGCTGGCTGTAAATAGCAAAACTGTTGTACTACCTAGAGAAATTGGAATACATCTTCGTGGCGGAAAAATTCACCGTGAACTTCAAAATAAACCAACTGATTATCGCGGTCGCGAATTTACCCAAAGCGAAATAGATAAAAGCGCAGTCGGCGCAATTATCACTTTGTTACATCAAATTGAAGAGTTAATGAAACTTTGGGCAGGAGAACCACCAGCAATTCTAAGATCTGGTGGTATCGGCGTAAGAGAAGTAAAGAAGGCGGCCGATGGGCTTGGCGTGGATGAGAATTACCTAATTTTCATCGCTGAACTTTCTTACATTTGTGGACTAGTCACCGTTGATCGAGAAGAAGAATTACTCCCAACTTCTACATTTGATCTTTGGCTTAATTCAACTCATGACGAGCGTTGGCAACTGATAGTAAATGGATGGTTAACAACTTCAAGAGTTAGTGGATTAGTTGGAAAAAGTGAAGCGAGATATATCTCTGCACTTGGTCCAGAGATTGATAGGGCAGCAGCAGCTAATTTACGAGCCCTATTTCTTAAGTTAGTTGCTGAAATTTCCCCATGTGCACCTGACTTATCCGCATTGTCACAAAGAGTTCGATGGGAGCGGCCACGACGTGGAGTTGGATTACATACGGATATTGCAAATTGGAGTTCCCGAGAAGCCGAGTGGCTTGGAATTACCGGACGGGGGGCCATCTCTTCTTTTGGTTCGGCAATTCTGGCCGGAAAAGATGATTCGGGATTAAGTAAAGCCTTGCCAAAAGAGATTGACCATATTTTAATTCAAGCAGATAACACAGCAATTGCCCCAGGTCCACTTCGCCTTGATCTTGCCCAAGAACTTTCGCTAATCGCAAATGTTGAAAGCAAAGGTGGGGCAACTGTTTATCGATTCAGCGAGAACTCGATAAGGCGGGGCTTGGATAATGGTCGCAGTAGCGATGAAATAAATAAATTTCTCACTAAAATTTCGAAAACTTCAATTCCTCAACCCCTCTCATATTTAATTGCTGATGTTGGTAAGCGACATGGAAAATTGAGAGTTGGCATTGGCTGGAGTTCATATATTCGGTGTGAAGATGAATCAGTTGTAAATGCAATACTTGCTGACAGACGAACCGCGCATTTACAATTACGAAAAATTGCACCACAGGTTTTATTTACTGAGATTGACACAGCGGAAGCTGTGAATACTTTGATTGAAGCTGGTTTCTTACCTGCCATTGAGGGAAGAGATGGAGCACTTGTCACACGCAAAAGATCTGCAGCCCGTGCAATCTCAAAAACTCGTCCACCACGAGTTATTGGAGATTACGAAATTCCGCGAGACGAACTTTTAACTGCGGCACTTAGAGCTTTGCGCGCAGGTGATCGCGCTTCAGCGAAACGAAGTGGTGTTCCAACAACTGTTGCAAGTGCCACTCCAAGTGAAACGATGGCGGCATTAACTGTTGCCATTAAAAGCAAGGAGACGCTAGTTATTGGATATGCCGATTCTGATGGCGGAGTCAGTCAACGAATCATCGACCCAATCCAAGTTATGGCCGGCGTCCTTGTGGCGTATGACCATGGCAATGATGAAGTCTTGCGATTCCCAGTTTCACGCATAAATGGCATCGCCTTAGTCGAATAGGGCAGACTTAGCACTTGGGAAAAAGGGGTAGTTGATGAGTTCGCAAGTTTTGGAGCACCTAGAGCGATTAGTGCGCTGCCAATCCCCAACTTCAGATTTATCAGCATGCCAAGCAGTCATAAATCTAGCTGCAGAGATTGCTGGTGAAGTTTTAAATAAGCCCGCACAAATTCGTGAAATTGGAAATCGCCCAGTTTTTTGGTGGGGTGATCCGAACCCTGAGATTATTTTGCTTACCCACCTAGACACAGTTTGGCCGATCGACTCGTTTACACCTATTTGGGAAATCAAAGATAACCGAATCACCGGTCCTGGTGTTTTTGATATGAAAGCCGGATTTATTCAAGCACTTTATGCACTTCGCGGAGTTAGCGGATCCGTTGCTCTCATTGCAACTACTGATGAAGAAGGTGGATCTCATTCATCCAAAAAACTAATTGAAGATTTATCACGCAATGCCCGAGCTGTTTTAGTTTTTGAGGCATCTGTAGATGGTGCAGTAAAGATTGGAAGAAAAGGTAGTGCTGATTTCAAAGTTACAGTTACTGGCAAGGCTGCCCATGCTGGACTAGAACCAGAAAAAGGTATTAATGCTAGTACTGAACTTTCACAATTAGTTTTACAAATTGCCAAGTTGGAAAATCCAGAATTTGGAACAACTGTTGTCCCAACCACTATGACATCGGGAAGTACCACTAATACTGTCCCAGCGTTGGCATCTGTAGATATTGATGTACGTTCATATAAAGCCGCTGAGTTAAATCGGATTTCTGTAGCGCTAACAGCTTTAGTTCCACAAAATCTAGAAGCTAAAATCACCGTTACTGGACAAATTAATCGTCCGCCACTTGAGTTAACTTCAACTCAATCGCTATTTGAGCGTGCAAAAAAAGTTAATGTCGGTTTAGGAAGACCACCTTTGGTTGGCGTTTCTGTCGGTGGAGTTAGTGATGGAAATTTTGCTGCCGCTGTAGGAGCCCCGACACTTGATGGATTGGGTGCGATTGGCGGTGGAGCCCATGCTCAAGGAGAATGGGTTAAGGCAGATTCCATTGATTCGCAAATTACATTTATAAATGCATTAATTACTGATCTTATTGAGAGGCCTTAATAATGAGCGAAGGTCCACTAATTGTTCAGAGCGATAAAACTCTCCTGCTTGAAATAGACCATGTTTTAGCTGATGAATGCCGAAAAGCAATAGCTCCGTTTGCTGAATTAGAAAGATCTCCAGAACATATCCACACATATAGATTGACTAATCTAGGACTTTGGAATGCACGCGCTGCAGGTCATGATGCAGAAGCGGTAATTGATATTTTATTGCGTTATTCAAGGTATTCAGTTCCACATACATTGCTGGTTGATATTGCGGAAACCATGGATCGCTACGGAAGACTTCGACTTGAAGCCCATCCTGTACACGGATTAATTCTGACCTCTACTGATGCTGCAGTCTTAGAAGAAGTACTACGGGCTAAAAAAATAGCGCCCATGTTCGGTCCACGAATTGATCCTGAAACAGTTGTAGTTTTTGCAAGTGAACGCGGGCGTCTAAAGCAGAGTTTATTACGTCTTGGTTGGCCAGCTGAAGATATGGCTGGATATGTAGATGGTGAAGCACATCCAATCTCACTTGTAGAAAAGGATTGGAAGTTGCGCACTTACCAAAAAATGGCAGCTGAAGGTTTTTGGCATGGAGGTTCAGGTGTAATCGTTTTGCCTTGTGGCGCTGGCAAAACCATGGTGGGTGCTGCGGCGATGGCACTAGCTAAAGCAACAACTTTAATTTTGGTAACAAATACAGTCGCCGCAAGACAATGGCGAAATGAGTTGCTGCTTAAAACCTCTCTTACTGAGGATGAAATTGGCGAATACTCAGGAACTAAAAAAGAAATCAAACCAGTCACAATCGCCACTTATCAAGTGCTGACAACTAAAAAAGGTGGGGTGTACGCACATTTAGATCTATTTGATTCACATGACTGGGGATTAATTATTTATGATGAGGTTCACTTACTTCCTGCGCCAGTCTTTAGATTTACGGCAGATATCCAATCTCGCCGGCGCCTTGGCTTAACCGCAACACTTGTTCGTGAAGATGGAATGGAAGGTGAAGTCTTTTCACTCATTGGTCCGAAACGATACGACGTTCCATGGAAAGAAATTGAGGCTCAAGGTTATATTGCTCCTGCTGAATGTATTGAAGTGCGCGTTAATTTAACTGATGCGGAAAGACTTCTTTATGCAACTTCTGAACCAGAACATCGTTACCGAACATGCGCAACAACGTTAACCAAAACTAAAGTTGCTAAATTTATCGCTGAGAAACATCAAGGTGAACAGGTTTTAGTAATCGGACAGTATCTTGACCAACTTGCAATACTTGGCGAAACTCTCGGTGTACCAGTAATAACTGGAGATACCCCAATAAAAGATCGCGAATCGCTATTCCAACTATTTCGGGACGGGGAAGTCAAGACTTTAGTTGTTTCCAAAGTGGCAAATTTCTCAATTGATTTACCTGAAGCTACCATCGCAATTCAAGTATCGGGGGCTTTTGGGTCACGCCAAGAAGAGGCTCAAAGATTAGGAAGAATTTTGCGACCAAAATCAGATGGTCGGGGAGCACGTTTTTACACGTTAGTTGCTCGGGACACTATCGATCAAGATTTCGCGCAAAATAGACAGAGGTTTTTAACTGAACAAGGTTATTCATATCAAATTATTGATGCAGATGACATTCTTTCGGGAGATAATAAATTAGGAAGTTAGCGCTTTCCTAAATCTTATTTCGTTAAGTTTAAAAAAATCGTGGTTTTCACCATTAATTAAAATTACGGGAACTTGTTCTCCATATTTTTCTTCTAACTCTATATTTTTATCAATGTAAATTATTTCGATCGTGAATGATAACTCTTGTTGAATTAGGACAACTTCATCTCTCATCACATGACAAAGATGACACCCATGCCGAGAATAAATAGTAACTTTAGCTGTCATTTGCTAGAAATTATCCGATCAAGCAATTCCTGCAAAACAAAAGTCAATTCAGTTTTTGCCTTAGTTGAGTTTTCTTCAAAATCTTTAAGGAACTTCTCAATAGCTCCTTCTGAAATTGGACCAATTAATGGACCATACTTATGAGCAAAATTTTGTTGGACGAAATCACCAAGTGCACGAGCCAAATCGCTACGCAGATCAGATAGCTCGGGTTGCTTACTCTGATTTTTTTGCTCTTTGGCCGCCCGTTTAATTCCTGCGCTAGCCAATTCTTCCGAATTCACTTCAAGCTCCTCTTAGGTCCAATAAAACTGCTACGGTTTTTCCATGAAGCGGGCCAAATCGATAACTGTAATTGTAGGCCTGCTCGCTACCTTGCTGCTACCGCTGGCACCCACCGCTTCGGCTTTAACAACCCAATCAACTATTGCGCCTTTACAGGTGGTTTTTGCTGGTGCTACCACAAAGTTAACTTCCACTTACATTCCTTTTAGTGATGCAAATTTAGATCCTAAATCCAAATTTGAAGTTAATTTTCTTACCGAATCCAGAACGCCTTGGCCAGAGCCAGCTAAAAAGGCATTTTTACGCGCAACTCAAATCTGGTCATACCTTTTTGAATCCAATATCACTATAACTGTCGATGCTTACTGGTCACCACTTGATCGAGGAATACTTGGAAATGCCAGACCTGGTGGTCCCAAAGGAGGCGGATACTTTAAGGATTTCCCTGGTGCTCCTGAAAAAAATCTTTGGTACCCAGCTGCACTTGCTAATTCATTGGCTAGTGATAAAAAAGATCAAGATGAATTAAATGCTGAGATAACCGCCCGCTTCAACTCAAACCCGTCTAACATAAATTGGTATTACGGTACCGATGGAAAAGATGCCGCAGGGCAATTTGATTTCTTAAGTGCTGTACTTCACGAATTAGGACATGGACTTGGCATTATCTCTACTGAAACCTTTAATGATCGTTTTGGTACTTTTGCAAATAACTCACCGAGTATTTTCGCAGGATTTGTTGCAAATGAAACAGGGCGCAGATTATCTGATCTTGCAGCCACGCTTCCTGAATTCGGTACATATATAACATCACCGCTCTATTGGGTTGGCTCACAAGGAATATTGGCTAATAACGGTACTAAGCCGAAACTTTTCGCACCTGCTCCATACAAAACTGGCTCTTCAGTAGGCCACTTGGATGATGAATTGTTTCCAAAAAGTGCAATTAATGGGTTAATGAGTTCCACTATAAATATGCAACAAGCAATCCATGACCCAGGACCAGTGGCAATTGCAATGCTAAAAGATATGCGTGGGAAAACTCCGGTAACTCAGATTAGCGAGATTCGCAATCTGCACACCATTGCGGGAAATAAGGCAATTACTTTATCTTTTGATCCCCCTGAAGAATCAATCAGGCAAGATATTACTTCCTACGAAATAAAAGTTTATCCCGGAAACCAAATCATTACTGTTACTAAATCGCCAGTAACGATTCCAAAGTTGTCTCCTGGATTACCCTACTACTTTGGCATTACCGCCATTTCAAATGGCTTTCAAAGTAAAGAAGTTACCTCATCGGTTGTTGTTCCTGAGGACACTTGGGTTAAGAAAGTAATTGATTCAAATTCAGATGCTCAATTTACGGCTAGTGCAATTTACTCAGGCAAGCAAACTTTAATTTACACTGATTCAAAAAGTGGTTATTTGATAATGAATCAATTTGACGGAAAGGTTTGGAAGCGACAAATTGTAGATGGTGATTCTACTAAATTGGGAAAGCGCAATAATAATCTAAATGGGCGCCTTTCTGTCTGCTTGACAAATCCAGGAAAGAAAGAGAAGTTACATATTTTTTATACAGATACGATTGAAAAAGATCTATTGCATGCAACTTTTGATGGGAAAAAATGGAGTTATGAAACAGTTGATGGAGATGGACCTGCAATCCAAGATTATCGTGAAACTATTCGGACTAAAACTGCAAGTAATGTAAATGTGTCAAATGCTTGTGCAGCAACTACTCAAGGATTGCAAGTATTTTATCGAGATGACTCACAAGGAATCTTGCTTGGTGCCACATTACTTAAAACTGGTTGGAGTTATGAAATAGTAGATGGCGATAAATTAACTGGTGGTCGAAGTGAAGGTGATGTCGCATTCCGTCTTGCGGCGGTAACCACTGGAAAGAAAATTCATTTACTTTATGACTCGGTTCTAGCTTCCCCGGAGAAGAAACCCATTCAAGGCGATATTCGCTATGCAACCAGAAGTAGTGTTTCCCCACTTGACTGGCAATACACAGCTGTTGAATCAGGCAAACGTGAGATACCTGTAGCCGGTTTTGATTTAGGGCTTGCCGTAGATGGTTCCGCAATTCGTGCCATTTGGTATGCCTCTTCTGCTGCAACTATTTCGAAAGCTGATCGCATTCACTGGACTGATTTAACTACTCCAGGAATTATTTCTGAATTTGTTCCCACATCAAGCCCGGTTTCGCCAATTTCACTCACAGCAAGCAGTGCAATTTACGGGTGTGAAGATCGACTTTGTTCCTTAAATTTGATTACTAAAAAAAGCACTCTTGCAAATGACACTGCTATAGATAAGAGCATTTCAGCATCTTGGATTAAAATTAAAAGCAGAGACTACGCATTTGTAAATATTGATGGTAAGGCAACTTTACTTACTAAGCCCTTAAGTTAGTTAAGATGTAAGATTTACTTAAATTATTTAGCGTTTCGTCTTTGAATTCTGGTGCGCTTTAGCAACTTCTTATGTTTTTTCTTAGCCATTCTTTTGCGACGCTTCTTGATTACTGAACCCACGTATCACTCCCTTAGAAACTTTTTGTAACTGCCGATTGAAGAATTTTAATTAGGGTCAGAGATTACCCTGTTGGGAGAAGAGTTCTAAATTGTAGATATTTAGCCCTAAAACCCTAAAATGGGAGCTGGGCCAAGACAAATGTGCCGTCATCGGCACGAATTGCCACACAGGTACCCAGGCCAGCTTGAGATCGTAAGCCAAGGATTTCGGAACTCAGCGGAATGCGTCCACCAAATACCGGGTCACCCTTTTTATCAAATTGATACACCACCACATCCCCCGCTTTGGCTTTCAAGAGTGCGTTGGTTTGTGTGGTTAGCACAGCAACCGCCGATGAGTTATTGAGTGCAGCACTTGCTCCTTTATACCGCTTACTCCACAGCACCAAGCCAGTGCTTGAGAACTGGGAAATTACTACCTCAGTTAAATTTTTAGTTAATGAGGTTCCCCCAACGGTTAAATTTCCCGAAGCGCTATTCCAAGCACGTGTTGCACCTACGCCATTACTTCTAACAACTTTCAATATCTTGCCATCGGCCGGTGAAACATTAAGAATAATTCCATCTACTTTTCCAATTACCGGTTTTTTCGCAAGTACTTCTGCACTGTGGCCAACTAAAGTTAGAGTTTTATCTTTATTTAAGACTCCAGAAGCTAAAGTTGTGGCAGATTTTCCAAAATAAAATTTTGTTCCAAATTCACCTGCACTCGTAAGTGATTGCATGAAAGAACGTTTGCCGCCAGTCTTGGTGATTTCAATTCCAATTAAATACACGACCGCGCTACCAGGAATAATGGCAGTTACATATCCAAAATTATTTAACTCAATTGCAAAGCTATTGAGCAGCACTCCACTTTTATCTACTTGCGTAACAGTTACAAACTTTAAATCTTTTCGAATGGGTTTGACTATTTGTGCAGTGACCGTATCGGGGTTCAAAGTTTGCACTGTTGGAGTTTGATTACTTTGAATTGGTTGCGGTTCAACAGAGGGAGATGAACTATCCGGAGAGAGTAAAGTAGTTGGATTTCTCTCACTTTGTGCCAATCCCGCAATCCAAATTTGCTCTTTTGAATCCACAGCGATTGCTGTTGCGACATCATCTTCCGATGTTCCAACCCGAAGTGACCAAACATTCCCTCCTGAAGAATCAAAAGCACTAACCCATGAATCAAGACCACCTAAAGAACCTAAAGAACCTAAAGAACCTAAAGGAGTGGTGCCAAGAAAATCTCCAACCACATTGCCTGCAACTACCCAATTCTTTTTGGTAGAAGTTAGCCCAATAATTTCGTCATTTTGATTGCCAGAAATTGTCGTACTAAAAAATGGGAGCACCACTTTTGGTGAAAAAGTTGCTGCATAAGCGTTTGAAGTAAATAAGAGTGAAAAAGCTACCGCTATAAAAAGTGCTCGTCTCAGCTTTGCTCACCCCTGAGCTAATTCGCGCGAACGATCACGCGCTGCCAAAAGTGCGGCACTAAATATCTCGTGAATTCCGCGTTCATTTAAAGTTTTAAGTGCAGCAGCAGTTGTCCCATTTGGACTTGTAACATTTTCGCGCAAAGTAGTTGGTGTTTTCCCTGAATCTCGCAACATCGTTGCAGCACCGTAAATAGTCTGGATACTTAATTGATGTGCATCCTCAGGTGTCAGGCCTAACTCAATTCCAGCTGCAACCATTGCTTCGATTATTAGAAAAAAGTAAGCCGGTCCTGATCCACTTAGTGCAGTAACTGCGTCTTGCAAATGCTCTTCAACGCGAATCACTTTGCCTGTGCCATTTAATAGTTTTTCGGCGAGCGCTAAATCTTTTTCACTGCAATGAGTGCCCCCAGAAATGGCTGCCATTCCCTCACCAACTAATGCTGGGGTATTTGGCATTACTCGGATAACTGGAACGCGCTTGCCTTTGAGTCCAGCTTCGATGCCAGCAATCTTTTTACCCGCTGCAAGACTAATAAGTACAGTATCTGCAGAGATGTGATCTGAAATTTCGGCAACGCTCGTCACCAAATCTTGAGGTTTAACGATTAAAAATATTGCCGCGAACTCTGATACTGCCGCAATGCCGGAAAGCTCACCAACACCATATTGTGCACAAATCTCTTTACTTCGCTCTTGCCGCTTTTCTAATATCGAAATAGAACTGGGCACGGTTCCTGATTTTATGAGTCCGGCGATAATCGCCTCTCCCATTGCACCAGCGCCGATGATCAATATCTGGCTCATAAGGCAGAGCCTACAACGCCAACATCTCGACAGGTCGGTAAGCCAACTTAAAGCCAGCACCCACCCAATTCCTACCGATGTAACCAGAACCTAAAAAAGCCTCTACCCTTGTGCCTTATGCCTGAGGTAGTAATTGATTTCCCGCGCGACTGGGTTGAATTTGATAACCCTGCAGATCCATTTGGTGAGCGTTTTCGTTGTGATTTAACTTGGCTTACCTCTAATTGGACCTGTATTTATGGCAATGGTTGTAAGGGAATTTACGCTGATCGTCCTAATGATGGATGTTGTTCTGAAGGTGCGCTTTACTCTGGTAAAAAAGATGAAGAGCGCGTCCTTAAATTTGCTAAAAAATTAAAAAAATCTCAATGGCAATACTTTGACAAAGCCCAACCTAAGAAAAAAGGTGGCAAATTAAAGATCTCTGAAGTAGATGAAGATGGTGAACGAAAAACTCGAAAAGTAGAAGAGGGTTGCATCTTCTTAAATCGAAAAGGTCATACTGCTGAAGGTTTCACTGGGGATTTTGGTTGCGTTCTACACCATCTTGCTCAAAGCGAAGGTGTCCACTTTGTTAAGACAAAGCCTGATGTATGTTGGCAATTACCAATTCGCCGGAGTTTTGAAAAAGTTGATCTCGGCGATGATGTAGAAGTGTCAGTCACAGTTATAGGTGAATATGAAAGTCGCGGTTGGGGACCTGGTGGAGAAGATTTTCACTGGTACTGCACCAGTAACTCTGACGCACATGTTGGCAAAGATCCGGTCTACATCTCAAATGAAGCAGAACTTACTGAATTGATGGGCAAAAAAGCTTATGCGGAATTGAAGCAGATTTGCGATGCTCGGATGGAAATCAAACGAGCTGCATCTCCCAAATTGTTGCCATTTCTACTTGAGCATCCAGCCACGACTTTAGCTCGCAAAGAGGCTGCCGCAAGGATTCAATAGCAAAAGGTCAGTTGTAAGTCGTACTCTTAGAACATGGCAAAAGCATCGCTCAAAGAGCCCTTCCGCTGTTCAGAATGCGGTTGGAGCACCTCTAAGTGGGTAGGTCGATGCGGCGAATGTCAGGCGTGGGGCAGCATTGATGAGGGAACTCGCAAACTTAATGTTGTAGCCGCAGGGGCGGTCACTGCGACTGCGCGCCCAATTGGTGAAGTTGATTTAGCCGCAGCGCAATCTCGATCAAGTGGTGTCGCAGAGTTAGATCGCACCCTTGGTGGTGGATTAGTTCCTGGTGCTGTTGTTTTACTTGCCGGTGAACCTGGAGTTGGAAAATCTACTTTGCTCTTAACTGTTGCGGCAGAGAGCGCACGCACTGGCTTAACTGCACTTTATGTAACAGGTGAAGAATCCACAGCGCAAGTTAGATTGCGTGCCGAACGCCTTTCCGCAATTCATCCATCACTTTGGTTAGCTGCTGAAAATGAATTAAGTGCTGTTGTTGCACATATTGATGCGGTAAAACCGGATTTATTAATTATTGACTCAATCCAAACAATGGCTAGTGCTGCAATTGAAGGATCCCCTGGTGGCGTCACCCAAGTTCGCGAAGTTGCAAATACTGCAATTAGAATCGCGAAAGATCGTGGAATAACCGTAATTTTAGTTGGTCACGTTACAAAAGATGGATCAATCGCCGGCCCAAGATTACTCGAACATTTAGTAGATGTGGTGCTTAATTTTGAAGGAGATCGCCATTCACGGTTGCGGTTAGTCAGATCAATCAAAAATCGATTTGGGGCAACAGATGAAGTTGGATGTTTTGATTTACATGATGGCGGAATCTCAGGTGTAACTGATCCAAGCGGACTTTTCACAACTCGTCATGCCGAACCTGTTCCGGGAACTTGCGTCACAGTTGCACTTGAGGGTCGGCGAGCACTTGTTGCCGAAATTCAAGCATTAGTCGGAGTTGAAAAAGATCGTGATTATGGAAACGCCCGTCGAGTTACCAGTGGATTAGATAGTGCTCGAACCGCAATGACACTTGCAGTTTTAGAGTTACGTGCAAATACAAAATTAGCCGGGCGAGATGTTTATGTAGCAACAGTTGGCGGAATGAAATTAACCGAACCAGCTGCTGATCTTGCTGCCGCACTTGCGGTCGCCTCTGCAGCGGTCGGTTTAGCCCTGCCCGCAGATTTAATTGCCATTGGTGAAGTTGGACTTGCCGGAGAAATCAGAAAAGTAACGGGTAGTCAACAACGGATAGTTGAGGCAGCCCGACTCGGATTTAAGCGCGCATTAATTCCGGCCGGAAGTGATATCAAAGTTGCTGGAATTGAAATTGTTGAAGTGCACCGGATATCTCAAGCTCTTGAAAAAGTGAAACTTTTATAGCATTAAGCAGAAACAATGTATTCACCGCTGATCTGCACCGGAATCTCCGTTAATGCAGCACGAGTTGGTCCAGCGATTGCTTTTCCGTTTTGCAAAGGATCAAATCTTGCTCCATGACATGGACAGATTAATTCTTTGCTCGCTTGATCATAATCAACCGTACAACCTTGATGGGTACATACTGCCGAAAAAGCACAAACTGCATCGGTAGCAGTACGAATTAATATTCCTGGATCACCTGATGTAAGTTTAATTTGCAAAGCAGTACCAACATTTAAATCTGAAATTGCCACAATTGCATTAGCGGGGGCACCACCGCCTATCTTTGTCACAACTTTTGCTGCCGAGGATGCAATTCTTGCGGGCCTAGCAAATAAATTTCCTAATGCTGCAAATGCGATTGAGAGCACACCCACAACTCCAATACCAATAGCACCTCTTCGATCAACATTTAAAACTCTAGAAATTGTTCGCTTTCTTGGCAAAATTGCTAATGCAAAAACTAACCACATAATCAAATATGCAGTATTAGGGGCTAAGAAATATGGTGTTACATAGAATGACGATGAAAACCAAAGTAATGCTGAAAGTCCGGCACCAGCAATCGCTGCCAAAAATGGCAATACTCCAAAAAGAGTTGCTAAACCAATTGCTATTTCGCCAACCATCGTGCCAGCACCAACCAGAGTTGCGTGCTCAACCATCTTATTTAGTAGTGGTGAGATCGGAGATTGTTGCGCAAATCCGGCAAGTTGCTTACCAATATAGGTAGTGGCATCTGGATTTAGAAATCCTCCGTCAAGAGCCTTATCAAGACCAGCGTAAGTAAAAGTAATTCCCAGCCAAAAGCGCAATAAGCGCACGCTCCAACTCTGGTGCGTCCAACTTTTAGCAACACCTGGTAAAAATTCTTGAACGCTACTCATCATGCTCCTTAAATAGGTGGCTCAAATATAAACAATGTTCCAGAGAATCCACCGTCAACTGGTATGGCGATACCAGTGACAAAATCCGAGGCTGCACTTCCTAAAAATGCGGCCACACCCTCAAAATCTGACTCCATTCCCCACCTATTTGCCGGCGTGCGTTGTAGTACTTGCTGCTCAAGTCCAGGGATTGAACGGGATTGGGTTGTCATTTCAGTTTTCACCCATCCCGGCAGAACCGCATTTACTTGAATATTATCCGCTCCCCAAGCTACTGCTAAAGATTTAGCTAATTGAACTACTGCACCTTTTGTAGCCGCATATGCGGAAGTTATTCCAAATCCAAAGATGCTTGTCATGGAGCCAATTGTGAGTATTTTTCCGCCACCACGCTTTTTCATTTCTGGATAAACGGCTTGGCAGCACTCAAAAACCGCAGTTAAATTTGTATCTAAAACATCTTTCCAATCTGCTTTAGAAAAATCTTCTGGTTTTTTGCGAATATTAATACCGGCATTGGCTACTAAAATATCAATTGAGCCAAGTTTTGCAACTGTATCAATTACGGCTTGATCAATATCTGCTCGAATATTTACATCGACTTTAAATGCAACTGCGCGCACTCCAAGGGATTCAAGTTCAGCTACGGCTTTGGTACTTTTTTCGAGGTTGCGCGACCAGATCGCGATATTTGCACCAGATTTAGCAAATCCCCGCGCAAATCCAAGACCGATTCCACCATTTCCACCAGTGACTACGGCAACTTTGCCATGCAAGTCAAAGGCGGATGGGGTCATTGATGAAAGTTAAACTGCTGGAGTTTCGGCCAGATCCTCAGGTGTGTTGGGTGTTGAAATCTTTGGTTCACCAGTAAAAGTGAACTTCGCGTCAACTCCTTCGCCTTCAGTATCAACAACGATAATTTCACCGGCTTTAAGTTCGCCAAATAAAATTTTCTCAGAAAGAATATCTTCAATCTCTCGTTGAATGGTCCGGCGTAATGGACGCGCTCCCATTACTGGATCATAACCGCGGGATGCGAGCAATTCCTTAGCAGAAGGTTTCAATTCGATACCCATATCTTTGGCTTTTAACCGCTCATCAAGTAACGCAATCATCAAATCAACAATTTGTACAATCTCTGTTTCTGTCAATTGATGGAAGACAACTATCTCGTCAATACGGTTCAAAAATTCTGGACGGAAATGCGCTTTAAGTTCATCAGTAACTTTATTGCGCATCCGCTCATAAGAGGTTTGTGAATCGCCACTGTTAGCAAAACCAAGTCCGGCACCCTTTGATATGTCACGAGTTCCAAGGTTTGTAGTCATGATGATGATTGTGTTTTTGAAATCTACAACGCGACCTTGCGCATCTGTTAAACGCCCATCTTCAAGAACTTGTAGCAAGGAGTTGAAGATATCTGGATGTGCTTTTTCAATCTCATCAAAGAGCACAACTGAGAATGGACGGCGCCGAACTTTCTCGGTGAGTTGTCCGCCTTCGTCATAACCAACATATCCTGGAGGTGAGCCAAATAACCGTGAAACAGTATGGCGTTCGGCGTACTCACTCATATCGAGTTGAATAAGTGCATCTGCATCACCAAATAAGAAACTAGCCAGAGTGCGGGATAGTTCAGTCTTACCAACCCCAGAAGGACCGGCGAAGATAAATGAGCCTCCTGGACGTTTAGGATCTTTCAATCCTGCTCGTGCTCGACGAATCGCTTGTGAAAGTGCCTTAATGGCTTGATCTTGGCCAATTACCCGTTTGTGTAATTCATCTTCCATGCGTAACAAACGTGAGGTCTCTTCCTCAGTCAACTTCACAATTGGAATTCCGGTAGCCGCAGCAAGAACTTCAGCAATCTCTTCTTCGCCAACAACTGAAACCTGGTCTAAATCCCCAGCTTTCCATTGCTTCTCGCGCTCACTTTTTTCTTGAATCAGAGTTTTTTCTTTATCCCGAAGTGAGGCTGCTTTTTCAAAATCTTGCCCATCAATTGCCGACTCTTTTTCGCGTCTAACATTTGCGATGCGATCATCAAACTCACGTAAATCAGGTGGTGCTGTCATTCGCTTAATTCGAAGACGAGATCCGGCTTCATCAATAAGGTCAATCGCTTTATCTGGCAAGAAGCGATCTGAAACATAACGATCTGCCAAAGTAGCAGCCGCAACTAAGGCTGTATCTGTAATTGAAACATGGTGATGTGACTCGTAACGATCACGAAGTCCTTTTAAAATCTCGATAGTGTGAGTTACGGATGGTTCAGCAACTTGAATTGGCTGAAAACGTCGCTCAAGTGCAGCATCTTTTTCTAAATGTTTGCGGTATTCATCAAGAGTTGTGGCACCAATTGTCTGAAGTTCGCCACGTGCCAACATAGGTTTCAAAATGCTTGCGGCATCAATTGCACCTTCTGCAGCACCTGCACCTACCAATGTGTGAATTTCATCGATAAACAAAATAATATCGCCACGTGTGCGAATCTCTTTCAATACTTTCTTCAAGCGCTCTTCAAAATCTCCACGGTAGCGACTTCCGGCAACTAACGCACCAAGATCTAGTGAATAGATTTGTTTATCTTTAATAGTTTCTGGAACTAAGTTCTTAACAATCGCCTGAGCAAGTCCTTCAACCACCGCAGTTTTACCAACGCCTGGTTCACCAATTAATACTGGGTTATTTTTTGTACGACGCGAAAGAATTTGCATTACGCGTTCAATCTCTTTTTCGCGACCAATAACAGGATCAAGTTTTCCTTCACGAGCAGCAGCAGTTAAGTTGCGACCAAATTGATCAAGAACCAGCGAGGTAGATGGAGTTCCTTCAGCAGGACCGCTAGAAGTTGCGGCCTCTTTACCTTGATAACCTGAAAGCAATTGAATCACTTGTTGACGTACGCGATTTAAATCTGCGCCAAGTTTTACCAAAACTTGAGCAGCAACACCTTCGCCTTCACGAATTAGACCAAGCAAAATATGTTCCGTACCAATGTAGTTGTGTCCGAGTTGCAAAGCTTCACGAAGTGAGAGTTCTAATACTTTTTTAGCACGTGGAGTAAATGGAATATGTCCACTTGGTGCTTGTTGGCCTTGACCAATAATCTCTTCAACTTGTGCACGAACTGCTTCAAGTGAGATCCCAAGTGATTCAAGAGCTTTTGCGGCTACACCTTCACCTTCGTGAATTAAGCCAAGCAAAATGTGCTCAGTGCCGATGTAATTGTGATTGAGCATGCGAGCTTCTTCTTGGGCGAGTACAACTACTCGTCTGGCTCGGTCAGTAAACCGCTCAAACATGGCAACTCCTCTAACTATGTAATGTGGCCCTTTTGCGTGGGTGCAACTCCAAGCCTAATCATCTCTTACTTAGGCGGCACATTGGGTGGTATTTCTTTTAACGCTCAACCAGTCTCAAATATGCCCGCATCCGTGTCGATTCTCCAAATTTTTGGACTGACCACTAGATATAGGGTAGCTGAAGGGGAAATCGCACTGTCTTTCCCCAAAAAGCCCGATTGGGGCTAGAGCAGTCGCAACATTCTGGTGTTCCCCAGGGTGTTTGGCTTCACACTCTCCAACTCCAAGAATTCAGCAATACCCGCATCGTATGAGAGCAAAAGCTCTTGGTACACGGCTGGATCAACAGGGGTTCCTTGAATTTCAACAAATCCATGTCTACTAAAGAAATCTGTTTCAAATGTTAAACAGAAAATTCTTTTCACTCCAAGTTCGATTGCACGAGTTGTGATGTGATCCATTATCTGCGACCCGATACCAGTGCCTCGATATTTTTCAATAACAGCCATCGTTCGGACTTCAGCTAAATCTTCCCAAAGAATATGCAGAGCACCACAGCCAATAACTTCGCCATCTATTTCAGCAACTGTAAACTCCTGAACAGATTCATAAAGAGTTACTGTTTCTTTTGTAAGTAATCTGCGGCCAAGTGCATAAGTGTCGATAATTTGTCGAAGTTTTATAATGTCACTTGTGCGGGCTGGACGGATTATTGGGTTCATTCTGGTTTCACTAGTGGAAATAAAATAGTTTCGCGAATTCCAAGACCAGTTAGTGCCATCAATAATCTATCTACACCCATGCCCATCCCTCCCAGTGGCGGCATTCCGAATTCAAGAGCGCGTAAAAAATCCTCATCCAATACCATGGCTTCCACATCGCCTTTTGCACCAAGTGCTGCTTGTGCTACTAACCGCTCACGTTGAATAACTGGATCTGTTAATTCGGAGTAACCAGTAGCAAGTTCGAAACCATCAATATATAAATCCCATTTCTCAGCGACGCCCGGGATATCGCGATGTGCTCGAACTAGTGGTGATGTGTCTAATGGAAATCCCATAACAAAAGTTGGAGTTTTCAACTCTGGCTTAACTAAATGTTCAAACAATTCTTCTAATAGTTTTCCGGTGATCCATTTTGGATCAACTGATAAGCCGACTTTTTTTGCTAATTCAATTAACTCATCATGAGAAGTCATTGCGGTAACTTCCACGCCCACTGCTTTAGAAACAGATCCGTACAGTGAAATCTGATCCCACTTTCCACCTAAATCACTTTCGCGCCCATCAAAATGTGTGACTGTTGTCGATCCACAACTTGCAATTGCTGCTTCTTGCACTAATGCTCTTGTTAACTCAATCATGGAATTCCAATCTCCATAAGATTGGTAAGACTCGATCATTGCAAACTCTGGCGAGTGTGAGGAGTCAGCACCTTCATTTCTAAAATTTCGGTTGATTTCGAAAACTCGCTCAATACCACCAACAATGCAACGTTTTAAATAAAGTTCTGGTGCAATTCTAAGAAAAAGTTCCATGTCATAGGCGTTAATTTGAGTCTTAAATGGCCGAGCAGCAGCACCGCCATGCAATACCTGCAACATTGGGGTTTCTACTTCAATAAAATCACGCTGCGAAAAAGTGTCACGAAGAGATTTCATTACGACTGGTCGTAAGCGGGCATTAGATCTGGCTTCTGGTCTAACTATTAAATCCACATAACGCATCCGAACCCGGGTCTCTTCAGATAAAGGTTTATGTTCTACAGGTAGCGGACGTAAAGTTTTAGCTGCCATATTCCAAGAAGTTGCCAGAATTGAAAGTTCGCCGCGTTTTGATGTGATTATTTCACCGGTGACACTTACAAAATCTCCAATATCTACAAAGGTTTTCCATTGTCCCAAAACTTCTTCGCCAACTTTGTCCAATGAGAACATCGCTTGTAATTCAGTTCCATCACCTTCACGTAAAGTTGCAAAACATAACTTTCCGGTATCTCGCTTAAAGATAACTCGACCACTCAAGCTCTCTGTTACCCCAGTTGTTACATCTATTTCTAGATCAGCGAACTTTTCTCGGATCGATTTAAGTGAAGAGGTACGTGGAACCGCAACTGGATAAGGCTCAACCCCTGAGGAAATTAAAGTTTCTCTTTTTTCGTGGCGAATTCGAATCTGCTCTGGCAGATCATCCACTTCGGCGCCGCTATTGCTTTCCTGCGCACCTTTTTCGCTCATGGGTAGAGGGTACCGGTTCTAGTGGTTTCGCTCATGCACCAAGCGAAGGCCAATCAAGGTCAAATCTGGTTCGTGAAAATCAATGGTTTCACAAATTCCAATAACTAAGGTTGCCAATCCGCCAGTAGCAACTACCGTTATTCCATCTACATCAAGTTCATCACTAATCCGCCTTACCAAGCCATCCACCTGTCCAGCAAAGCCATAAATTGTTCCGGATTGCAAAGCTTCGACAGTATTTTTCCCAATAACTGATTTCGGTTTAATTAATTCAACTTTTCTAAGTTGTGCAGCTCGAGCCGCTAACGCCTCAACAGAGATTTCAATTCCGGGTGCAAGTGCCCCACCTAAAAATTCCCCTTTCGCTGATACAACATCAAAATTAGTAGAGGTACCAAAATCAACAACAATTACTGGACCGTTTTCACCAAACATCTCATGAGCGGCCAATGTATTTGCGATTCGATCTGATCCAATCTCCTTTGGATTATCTACAAGCAATGGAACACCAGTTTTAATACCAGGTTCAAGTATGGTCGATGGTGTTTGGGCGTAATGCCTCGAAAGCATTGTGCGTAATTCACGCAGAACTGCCGGAACTGTTGAACATAACGAGATACCACTTACCTCAAAATCTTCCACTAAAGAACGGTATTTAATCCATAACTCATCAGCAGTGTCACGTGGATCTGTCTTAACTCGCCATGAATGTAAAATCTTTTGATTATCAAAAATTCCTAATACCGTATTGGTATTCCCAACGTCTATAGTTAATAACATTTCACAACCCCTTAACTTTAAGATCTAAACCAATATCAAGAATTACAGCAGAGTGGGTTAACGCACCTATCGCAATAAAATTAACTCCACTTTCAGCGTATTTATGGGCATTTTCTAAGGTGATACCGCCGGAAGCTTCAAGTTTTGTTCGGCTAGCGCATTGTTTAACCGCTAACTTGCATTCCTCTGGCGACATGTTGTCTAGCAAAATTAAATCAACTTTGCCTGCAATTGCTTCCTCTATTTGGTCTAGTCGATCAATCTCAACTTCGATAGAAAGATTTGGAAATTTATTTCGCACATCGTTAATTGCTTTTGTAATACTTCCCGTCGCCGCGATGTGATTATCTTTTATCAGAGCGGCGTCAGATAAGTTCATCCGATGATTTGTGGCCCCTCCCATTCGGACTGCAAACTTTTCAATTTCTCGCCATCCTGGAGTTGTTTTCCGGGTATCGCGCACTACACAATTAGTGCCTTTCACTGCTTCAACCCAAATACTTGAAATAGTTGCAATCCCTGATAGCCGCGAAAGGAAATTAAGTGCAGTTCGCTCTGCTAGAAGCAAGTCAGCAACTTTTCCCGTGGCTTCAAAGATTAATTCTCCAGCTTCCACTTTGCTTCCTTCAGATATTTGCTTATCAAACTTAATCGCAGAGTTTCCGGCAATTTCAAGTACGGCTTGTGCCGCAAATATCCCAGCAACAACTCCACTCTTTCTAGCATTAAATTGCGCGACCGCTATTTGATTAGCTGAGATTGTTGCAACAGTAGTTGCATCTAACCCACTACCTAAATCTTCTCGAAGTGCTGCATCGACTAATACTTCGAAAGGTTGCGGCGATATTTTTTGTGCTAAAAGTTTTGCAACAAGTTGATTAGATAATCTACTCATTTATCACCTTTTCTAAATTGTGTAGGTAATTTCCGGCTATATCCATCTCTTGTAAAATCCGTTGTTGCCAAGAATCCAGCAGCTTAGGAAAATCTTCACGCCAATGTGATCCCCGAGTCTCTTCTCTTATTAGCGCTGAGCGCACTAAAACATTTGCCAAACAATGCAAATTAGTTACTTCCCAAGCCTCAACGCAAGGTTGATCTGATGTTCTTTTTGCTAACTGATCTAAAGTTGCCAACACCTCTTCTAAAGATTCTCTAGTTCTAATTACACCAGCACCTTTACTCATAGCATTCGCGATATCTGTTCTAATTGCAGGATCAAGCAAAATGCTCTTTGAGTTATTTTCTACCGGCTCGCCTTGAGCAGGAAGATTTACTTTTAAATCATCAGCAATTCGTGCTGCAAAAACTAAGCCCTCTAATAGGGAATTAGAAGCCAATCTATTTGCACCATGAACACCGGTACATGCTGTTTCACCACATGCATATAACCCCGAAATACTTGAGTGCCCAAACAAATTAACGCGAACGCCTCCAGAAGCGTAATGAGCAGCGGGTGCAACCGGAATCAAATCCTTTGTTGGATCAATATTATGATCTAAGCAAGATTGATAAATGGTTGGGAATCTTTCTGGAAAATTTGATACTTCGCTTACATCAAGCCAAACATGATCACTTCCATTTTTAATCATCTCGCGCATAATTACTTTTGCTACAACATCTCGCGGAGCCAAATCTGCTAATTCATGTGCGCCCTGCATAAAGCGAACGCCAGCATCATTAACTAAAACTGCACCTTCACCACGAACCGCTTCACTAATAAGTGGTTGTTGGCCACTTGCATTATTGCCAAGCCACATAACTGTTGGGTGAAATTGAATAAATTCAACATCAGCTATTCCGGCCCCCGCACGTAATGCCAGCGCAACTCCATCTCCAGTTGAGACTGGAGGATTTGTAGTTTGGGCGAAGACTTGCCCTAACCCTCCTGTTCCTAAAATCACCGCTCGTCCAAGTGCTCGACCCACACCATCGCGACTACCTTGACCAATAACATGCAATGTCACTCCACAAACTCGACCATCATCGTCAACAAGAGCATCTAGTACCAGTGCATTCTCAATTAATTCAATTCCCTCATCTTGTGTTACGGCAGCAAGTAGGGCTCGTGAAATTTCCGCTCCGGTTGCATCACCGCCAGCATGCAAGATGCGATTTCGATGGTGACCGCCTTCACGCGTTAATGCAATCTCACCACTTATCGAGCGATCAAAAACGGCACCTCTTGCAATTAATCTTTCAACAGCACCAGGACCTTCGGAAACTAAAATCCTTACCGCTTCAACATCACAAAGTCCCGCCCCTGCAACAATGGTGTCCTCTTCGTGCTCTGCTGGAGAATCCCCTGGGCCGAGCGCCGCAGCGATTCCGCCTTGCGCCCATTTAGTGGAACCCGCATCAACGCGAGCTTTTGTTACTAACAAAACAGATAATCCGTTAGCGCGAACTTGAAGAGCGGTAGTTAACCCTGCTATTCCTGATCCAACAATTATCACATCACTTTTTATTGTCCAACCTGGGCTAGGTGCAAGTAATTTCATTTGCCTCGCCCTTCTGGCTCGATAACGGCCGC
Source organism: Candidatus Nanopelagicaceae bacterium (assembly GCA_009694285.1). Taxonomy (GTDB): domain Bacteria; phylum Actinomycetota; class Actinomycetes; order Nanopelagicales; family Nanopelagicaceae; genus UBA3012. The sequence continues at coordinate 70,415 of SHVK01000004.1, forward strand.
TAAATTATCTATTAACCTGACTGAGCCTACCCAACCAGCAAGAAGTAGTTGAACTGGGCCAAAATGGGATTGATCAACCTCAAGCAAGCTCTTGGGATTCACTATTGCAAAATAATCCAACTTGAAATCTATTTCAGTGGTTAGTTCAGCTAGGGCAGTATCTTTCATTTCAGCGTAACTTTGTTTTTTACTGGCCCTATCTAGTGCTCTAGAAATTACAAGTGCTGACTTCACTTGCTCTGAAGATAGTCTGACATTTCGCGAAGAGAGCGCCAATCCAGATATTTCTCTAATAGTTCTAGCTGAAACAATTTCGATCTCAGGGTGTGCACGTTTTGAAAATTCACGAATTAAAAATAATTGTTGAAAATCTTTCTCTCCAAAAATCGCATAATCTGATTTTACAATTTCAAATAGGCGATTTACAACAGTCAAGACACCATCAAAATGACCAACGCGAGTATGTCCCTCATAAATACGTCCAAGTTCACCCGCATCAATTAATTTATATTTGTCTGGATAAATCTCAGAGACTTCCGGAGTCCATAAAATATCAACTCCAGCTGCTTCGGCTAATTTAATATCTTCAGTTAAAGTGCGCGGATATTTATCTAAATCCTCAACCGATTCAAATTGAGTGGGATTGATAAATATACTCATTACAACTTGTTCCGCTAAAGTTTTAGCCTGCTTAACTAAAGATAAATGCCCTTGGTGCAAGGCGCCCATTGTTGGAACAAAAGCAATCTTGCTTCCACCCAGCGCTGTATCCGCACTAGGAACATATTTAAATAAGTGTTGCATGCACTGCTCCAGTCCGCTGCTCGGGTACCAGGCTTCATGAGGAGTTTACTCGGTAAGTAGTCCACTCTCCAACAGATGAGAAATTGGGCCAAATCCTGGCAAGGTCGCTGTTGGATCTATCTCAATCCATGGTTGCAATACGAATCCACGCTCATGCGCACGGGGATGTGGAATCGTTAAGTCAGGTGAATTAATAAGCATTTCATCACATTTAATTAAATCAATATCAAGAAATCGTGGGCCCCATTTAACAGTGCTGTCATTTCGTTCACGTCCATGTGCACTTTCAATTGCCTGGGCCACCAATAACAACTCTTCTGGCTCTAAATTTGTTTCAATTATTACTACTGCATTTAAAAAATCTGGTTGTGGGGGACCACCAATTGGTCTTGTTTGATAAAAAGATGACAACGCAATTACTTCGCTAACTTCATTTAATGCCTCAGATGCAGAACTCAAAATTTCTGCACTGTTTCCAAGATTTGAACCAAGTGACAATACCGCTCTCATCGAACTCTTTCTATTCTTACTGCAACATCCAAAATTTGCACCCCAACTGGTGCTTCTGGTTTGTGAATGACAACTGAAACTGATTTCGCCTGCATAAAATTGTTCAAAATATCTTCGCTAATAAGTTCTGCTAATTTTTCAATTAAATTTACCGGTGGGCCAGTCAAAGTATTTATAACTATTTCTACTACAGATGAATAATCAATTGTTTCCGCCAATTCATCATTCTTTCCTGACTTTGAAAGATCTAATCCAATTTCAACATCAACAGAGAACGATTGACCATTCTTTCTTTCAAAATCATGAACACCGTGAAATCCTACTGCCGAAATGCCAGTAAGAATAATTTTATCCATCACATGGTCTCGCTTTCAGAATTCAATTTATCAACTATATCAATCGCCATTTTATGGTCCTCCACCGAATGGGTGCGCACTCCCCATATTTTATTTTTAGCACACAGCGAAGTAATAGCTATAGAAGCACTCTCTCGCTCGATAGGTGAGAGTTCCTCCCCTAAAAATCTCTTTCTAGACGCCCCAATTAGAATTGGAAAACCTAAATTAGTAAACATTTCTAAATTTTGAATAATCTCCCAGTTATGTTCTGGCAATTTTGCAAACCCTAATCCTGGATCAAGAATTATTTGACTTTCGTGTACTCCTGAAATTTTTAAAGAATCTACTCTTCCTAGTAGTTCAGCTATTACTTCTAAATTAACATCCTTATAAATAGCTTTGCTCTGCATACTCTCTGAAGAACCGCGCCAATGCATCACAACATATTTAACGCCACTGTTTGCAACCACTTCGGCCATTTTTGGGTCTGCTAAACCGCCACTTACATCATTAATAATTTTCGCTCCTGCATTTAATGCCTTTAGGGCCACATTAGCTCTAGTTGTATCAACACTTATTGTTACCTCAGGGAAAGATTTTGCAATGGCTTCAATTACTGGAATTGTCCGAAGTAACTCTTCGGCTTCAGTAATTCGCATCGCCCCGGGGCGGGTCGACTCTCCACCGACATCGATGATGTCCACGCCTTCTGAAATCATTTCTCGCACGCGATTCATTGCCGCGGGAAGAGAGTTGTGCATCCCACCATCTGCAAATGAATCAGGAGTGACGTTTAAGATTCCCATTACTAAGGTCTTCAATTTAACGACCTAAAATTAAACTAATCGCTTCCGCACGAGTTGCTGAATCACGCAATTGTCCGCGAACAGCACTTGTTGTGGTTCGCGCTTTAGATTTCTTGGCTCCCCGCATAGACATACATAAGTGTTCGCAATCAATTATCACAATTACTCCCGCTGCTTCAAGAATTTCAACTAAAGAATCTGCAATCTGTGTGGTTAAACGTTCTTGTACTTGAGGACGTCGAGCAAAGAGATCTACTAATCGGGCAAGCTTTGAAAGGCCAGTAATCCTTCCACTTTCACCAGGTATGTAACCAATATGGGCAACTCCATGAAATGGTGTGAGGTGGTGTTCGCAATGAGAAAAAACTTCAATATCGCGAACGATAATTAATTCACGATGGCCGGCATCAAATGTTGTAGTTAAAACTTCCTCTGGCGAACTCCATAACCCGGCAAAATTTTCCTGCATAGCTCTCGCAACTCGTGCAGGTGTATCTCGTAAACCCTCCCGTTCTGGATCTTCACCCAATGCAATTAATAATTCAAGCACAGCTGCTTCTGCTCTTTTTTGATCAAAAGGCTGTTTGGCTTTTCCGTCATGTGGTGATGTGAATGAGATTGGCGTTATTTCATCCATCGAGGCTCGGCTTTTCATAAACAATCGCTGGACGATTTGAAGGTTTGCGAAGCGGTGATCCAGTCCAAGCCGCACGGGCCGGTCTTGATTTAACTTGCGCAAATAATTCCAAGATCTCCTCTTTTTCAAGAGTTTCTTTATCCATTAGCCGCTTCACTAATCCATCAAGTACATCGCGATTATTCTCTAGAATTTCATAAGCTTCTAGGTGTGCACCTTCGATCAAGCTTTTAACTTCTTGATCAACTATCGCAGCAAGAGATTCTGAGTAATCCCTTTGATGTCCGTAGTTCATTCCCATAAAAGGTTCGCCATCTTTACTTCCTAATTTAATGGCTCCGATTTTTTCACTCAAACCATATTGGGTAACCATTGCCCGCGCTAGTGCACTAGCTTTTTCAATGTCATTGGCGGCCCCAGTAGTTGGATCATGGAATATCAACTCTTCTGCTGCACGTCCGCCTAATGTGTAAGCCAACTCATCAAGTAACTGTGCTCGAGATTGCGAGTATTTATCTTCATCCGGCAAAACCATTGTGTAACCCAACGCTCGACCGCGTGGCATGATCGTAATTTTTTGAACTGGATCGGTATTAGGAAGCGCATGAGCTACAAGTGCATGCCCACCTTCGTGATAAGCCGTAATCAATCTTTCATTATCACTCATCAAGCGACTAGTTTTTTGTGGCCCTGCCATAACTCGATCTACGGATTCAGCCAATGCTTCGTTAGAAATTACTTTCTCTTCTTTACGAGCAGTCAGTAATGCCGCTTCATTAACGACGTTCGCTAAATCAGCGCCAGTGAAACCTGGAGTTCTTCTAGCTAGTGCTAGTAAATCAACCCCATCTGCTAACGGTTTATTTTTGGTATGGATTTTTAAAATTTCATTACGCCCTTTTAAATCTGGCCGTTCAACAGCAATTTGTCGATCAAAACGACCGGGACGAAGCAAAGCCGGATCGAGAATATCTGGACGATTAGTTGCAGCAATAAGAATTACTGAACCATTTGCTTCAAAACCATCCATCTCTACTAATAATTGATTAAGTGTCTGTTCGCGTTCGTCATGCCCGCCACCCATACCAGCGCCACGATGACGACCTACCGCATCGATCTCATCAACAAAAACAATTGCTGGAGCATTTAGCCGTGCTTGTGCAAATAAATCACGAACTCTTGATGCTCCAACACCGACAAACATCTCAACAAAATCTGAACCTGAGATTGAATAAAAAGGCACACTTGCTTCTCCGGCTACCGCTTTTGCTAGCAAAGTTTTACCAGTTCCTGGTGGACCGTACAACAGCACACCTTTGGGGATTTTTGCGCCCAACTCTTGATACTTTTCAGGAGCAACTAAAAAATCTTTAATTTCACGCAACTCTTCAATTGCTTCATCTACACCAGCAACATCTTCAAATTTTGTCTGTGGCGTTTCTTTTGAATTTAATTTAGCTCTTGATTTTCCAAATGAAAATGCTTTGCCAGCACCTTGTGCTCGACTCATCACAAAGAAGAAAATAAAGCCTATTAAAAGAAATGGAAGTAAGGTGAAAATCAGGGAAACTAGTAATGATTGAGTTGGGACTTTTACATTCCATTTTTTAGGTGGTGGATTTTGAGCCAACAATTCAACTATTTGTGGTTCTTGTGCTGTGATGTAAGAGGCTTCTAACTTTGAAGCACCATCAATCATTACTCCCGCTTTTAGCACAACACGAATCAACTGCTCTTTATCTACTAGCAACACTGAATCGGCTTGTTTCGCAGAAATCACCGAAAGTACTGTAGAAGTATCTACAACTTTAAAACTTTTACTTAAATTCATAATCTGGGTATAGCCAATAGCAAGCAGCATTACTACAACTAACCAAGTTAGTGGCGACTTTGAATACTTTTTAACTTTAACCAAAACTTTTCCGATCATATTATCCGATCAAATTAGGAGTACATGTGTGGTGAGAGAACTGCAACTACAGAAAGATTTCGGTACTTCTCATTAAAATCTAAGCCGTAGCCAACAACAAATGCAGGCGGAATATCAAATCCCACATATTTAACATTGACTTCGACTTTAGCTGCTTCTGGTTTTCGGAAAATTGTGCAGATCTCAACACTTTTTGCACCACGCGATTCTAAATTTGCTTTAAGCCACGATAACGTCAACCCTGTATCAACAATATCTTCAACAATTAAAACATTTCGCCCAGTAATATCACAATCTAAATCTTTTAAAATTCGAACAACGCCACTGGACTTAGTTCCCGATCCATAAGAAGAAACTGCCATCCAATCCATTTCAATATGTCGTTGAATAGCCCTCGCCAAATCTGCCATAGCCATAACTGCACCTTTTAGTACGCCAATCAGAAGTAAATCTTTTCCTTCGTAATCTTTTTCGATCTTTCGAGCGATCTCATTTATGCGCACCTTTAATTGTTCTTCGGTTACCACAACTTTGGTGACTTCATCTTTGATTACCGACAGATCCACAGGCGAACTCCCTCTTGATTGCGCTGGCTCTTGACTACTTTGAGAGGGTTAGTCTGCCGGAATCTCGGCGGGCTGTAATGCCACCCGCCAACGCCACCGCGCCCTGCCCTTTCCAGGCTCCGACCAGCGCTTCTACCTCCAGGATCTGCTCGGCACTGAGGGAGGGTGCGCCCATTGCTTCAATAGCGCGCTTGATAACCCGTTTACGCACGGCGATGGGCAGTTTGGAGATTGATTCAATCGGAATCTGGGTTGGATCCGCCAGGCTGGCAAAAATGTCCCCGGCAATCAGATCAAGGGCATCAGCATCTTCACGCAGGATCCGTGAAGTGCGAGCTAGTGCTTTGGAAATTCCTGGGCCAATCTCCTTTTCCATCTTTGGCAAGATTTCATTTCGAACCCGGACTCGGGCAAAACTTAACTCTTCATTGTGTGGATCACTCCAAAACTCAATTCCACTCTCTTTGCATGCGGTTAATACTTGGGCTCTGGTTAATTCAAGAAATGGTCGTACATACCTACCAACGTGAAACGCCATTCCAGAAAGTGAACGAGTTCCAGACCCTCTTGCTAAACCAAGTAATACCGTCTCTGCTAAATCATCTTCGGTATGACCAAGAAAAATCGCAACCGCACCAATTCGATCCGCCTCGGCATTAAGTGCTTCATAACGTACGCGCCGTGCTGCTGCCTCTATTCCTCCATTACCAACATTACCGATAACTTCAACTTGAGAAATTTTTGCTTCTGTAATTCCTAATTCAATTAATTTTTTTTGTGCACCTAACGCCACTTCACCTGAACCATTTTGTAATTGATGATCGACAACTAGTGCGCTCAACTGAATTCCAACTTTGCGCGCTTCAAGATTTGTTGCCGCAGCTAATAAAAGCGAATCTGCGCCTCCTGATACAGCGAGCAGAATTCGATCTCCCGGTTCAAAATGCGCTAGTGCATTTCGAACCACTCTGCGGGCATCAATCATCATGAGTTAATCTAAAAATCCGCGCACGCCGCTGTACTTCTCAACTTTATCTGGATCTAATTCAAATCCAATTCCTGGTTTAGTTGGAATCTCAAGCAGTCCATCACTATCTAATTTCCAAGGCTGTGTGGCCAAATCATCAACGTAGGCCGAACCAGTGCAATACTCAACTTTTTCTGCAGTGAGGATTGCTGATGAAAGTTGTAAATCAACTGCTAAACCAATTGCGGTATTCCAACCATGTGGGATGACCCGAATTGCATACTCATCAGCCATTGCGGCAATTCTCCGGAATTCACCAATTCCACCAACTTTAGTGACATCAGGTTGAATAATGTCGAAAGCACGTTCGGTAATAAATGGGGTAAAACTTTGTCGACGGGTTAATACTTCACATCCAGAGATCGGCACTGGTGATTGTTTGCGAAGTTCTACGAAATCAGCCAAATCATCTGGTCTTAGCGCTTCTTCAAACCAACCAACGTTGTAATCCGCGAGCATTTTAGATGCGTTAATTGCCCAACGCAGATTTCCACGCCAATATGCATCACTACCGCCCGCATCCACTGCCAAGAAGCAATCATCGCCAATCGCTTTGCGCGCGCTTTTAACTAGGAGTTCATCATTGGCAGTATCAAGTCTGCCAAATGTTCCCCAGCCAATTTTAAAAGCCTTGAAACCCTGTCCTCTTAATTCAGTTAAATTCGCATTCATTATTTTTGGTTCATCCATCAAAAGCGATGCATAAGGCATAACTTTCTCGCGCAACCTTCCGCCAAAAAAACGCCCAATTGGTTGGCCAGTAATTTTTCCAAAAATATCCCACAAAGCGATATCAATTCCACTAATTGTGTGAGTAATGGAACCCCCACGTCCAAGCCAAAATGTATTTTGATGCAACTTTTCACTAACCCGCTCCGGCTCCACTGCACTTTCACCAATTAACATAGGTTTCAAAACTTCTAGAGAGGCAGCAACTAAATCTGAACTTGTAAATACGGTACCAACGCCAACCACCCCAGAATCTGTTTTGATTGAGATTAAGGTGTGAACAACGCTGTCTGGTTTTAACTCCTCTGTCCATCCACCTTTAGGTGTTGCGCCTTTTAAACCAGCAAATTTCACATCAATAATCTTCACTTTATAAACTCCATTTGAGATAGTGGGCGAGAAGTTGCAGTGCAAACTATAGATAAATTTTCTTCAAATGACTATACCCGACCACCAAATGGAATCAATCCCTGAATTGAATATATCGAACTGAACAATAATCCTTTTTTAGTGTTGTGGGCTTCCCACATCATCCCGTTTCCGGCATAAATTGTGATGTGGTGGATGGTGCTGATATCTGCCTTATAGGAATAAAAAATTAAGTCTCCAGGAACCAACTCACTTAATGGAACCCGTTTGGTCCAACTGTAATAAATCCGCGAGTTCACGCGATCCCACTGTGTGTAATCCAAACCAGCAGTTCTATAAGCAGCGAAGACCAAACCGGAACAATCAAAACTACCTGGGCCTTCATTGCCCCATACATATGGTTTACGCGCAAGTACTTGTTTTTTTGCAAATGCAACTGCTTCACTTCTCTGACTTTCGTTTGTCCTAAATGTAGAGCGACCATTACTAAATCCAACACCAGTTACCGGCCAGATTTTTGCTTGTCCAGTTGTTTGACCTGCTCTATTTGCTAACTCTTCTTCTAATATTGCTAATTGTCTTTGTTGTTCTAGCGTAACTCGTTTTTTCCGTGCACTTGAAAGTTCTTTAATTATCTGTGCCTGAATTTTTTCTAATTTACTTACTTCAACTTGTTGCTCGGCCTTTGCACTATCAGCAACTTTCTTAGCCGCGGCAACTCGAGCAGTTGCAACTGCTTGCTCGGCGCGAGCAGCATCCGCTTCAGCTTTTGCTTCCGCTGCAGCTGCTTGGGCAATTTTTAATCTTGCCAGCACTGTTGAATTTCCTTCACCAAGTGCATCAAGGATTGAAAGTCGATCTGCTAAATCTTGCGGCCCATTTGCATTAAGTATGGAATCGAAATCAGTAAACCCAGAGCCCATGATGTAAGCGTTTGCTGCCATCTTTCCGATTCGCATATTTGCATCAGCAACCGCTGCGATTGCCACTCTCTCCTTTTCCGCAGCTTTTTCTGCTTTTTTTATGGCAACAACGAGTGCTGCCTGTTCTCGAAGATAAATCGCTCGAGCTGCATTTGCTTTTACTGTTAGCGCTCTCAACTGATTAGCTGCCGCGGCCAATTTTGCTTTCGCTTTTGCGGCTTCATTTGCTTTTGCAATCTCTTTATCTTTTGCCGCTTTAATTTCTGCAAGAGTTGGTTTACGAGTTGCCGATTGCGCTTCTATTGGTGTGGCTATAAATGTAACAGCCAAAACGCAGGCCAATAGGCCAGCTGCGCTACGGCTAGAAAACACATTTCCCCCTTGTCGCTGCTTTAGGGAAGTTAAGACAGTGACGAATCTCTTTAGGATAAATGAGTGTCTTTAGAAAACCCGGTTATTTGAAAGATTTTGCAACTGTGTCCTGCTCAAATATTAATTAACCACATCTCGGCGCTTAAATAATGTAGCGGCCGCCACAGCAAAAATTAACAAATATGCCGCACTTCCGGCTAATGCTCGTGAATATGAAAAATCAACGCCAAATTGAACTGGAATAGCGCTCATCAATTGACCAGGTAACCATTTTGAAATGCCATTAACGGTAGCGGAAAGAATATTTTCAATCACCAAAATCCAAGCGACCGCGATGGAAATTGAAGTAATTGGCGAACGTAATAACAACCCAAGAGTCATCCCGACTGTTCCATATGAAATTACTGAAAGAAATACATTTCCAAATGTTGAACCAAATAAAGAAATCGCACTAGAAGTAAACCATTGATCAGTACTAACACCTTTAGTACCGGCCAGAGATACTGAAATTGCAAGACTCACAATCGCCGAAAAGAAAACAGTGATAAATGCAAATGAAATCATTGCAAGATATTTCCCAGTCAACAACAACAACCTTCTTGGCTCGCGTACTAACAAATTCCGCAAAGTTCCATTTGTGTACTCAATTGCGGTTTGCGCAGCAAAAACACAAAGAGCAATTACACCAAGGAGTCCCGCTGAATTTGCGAAACCTATATATAAACCATTTGGCATCGCCAATATTTCACGAGTGATCATCATCCCTTCACGAGCATTGCCGCGTGGAGAATCTAGAAGTAAAAATAGCAGTGATGAAATCAATCCAGTTAGTCCAATAACTGCAGCCATAGTGCCCAAAAATAAAGTAGGGCGGCGAAGTTTGCGCCATTCAGATTTAAATATACGAATCATTTGCTATCACTTGTCAATTCAAAGAACGTTTCTTCCAAAGTTGGACGAGCAGTTACTAATGATGAGAGAATGATTCCAGCATCAAAAGCACTTTTATTAAAACTCGCAGCAAATGTACTGTCGGCGACTATGTGAACAGCTTCATTCACAATTTGCGCCTGGTGCCCGGAATTAGTAGCAATCTCAATAAGCCGTGCTAAATCTTGCTGATTGGTAGTGCTAGCGATAACTGTTGGTTGCTGCGCAGTTAGTAAGGCTTTTGTCTGTCCCCAAAATAAGACTTTTCCATCTCGTAGCATTACTAGATCATCAGATATTGCTTCAATCTCTGATAGCAAGTGCGAAGAAACCAGAACCGTTAAACCATATCCAGCTAAATGCCCAAGCAATTCGCGAACTTCTTGAATGCCAGCAGGATCTAATCCATTTGTTGGTTCATCAAGTATTAATAATTCTGGAGTTGGTAGTAATGCAGCGGCGATACCTAATCTTTGTTTCATTCCCAATGAGTAAGTTTTAAATTTTGAGCTTCCACGATCTAACAATCCAACTTGATCCAATAACTGATCTACCCTTTCATGCGGGAAATTACCTAAAGTTGCTAATACCTTTAAATTTTCTCGCCCAGATAGCGCCGGATAAAAAGCCGGCCCTTCAATTAAAGCGCCAACTTTTCCTAAAAATCTTTCCGGATGGGTTAAAGGCTCACCTAAAACTGTGCCTGCGCCGGCTGTTGGTTTAACTAAACCCAACAGCATCCGAATAGTTGTGGTCTTTCCAGCTCCATTTGGTCCGACAAAGCCACAAATGGTTCCGCGCGGGACTTCAAAAGAAATATGGTCAACGGCATTTCGTTCACCATAACGTTTAGTTAAATCAGTTACCGAAATCGCCGCAGTTTGGGGAATGGACACCTTGTAACAATGGCATAGTTGACGAATAAATCCAACAATCCTTAAGTTAATTGTTAATTAAGCGTCTGGCACTCCCACATAAACTTTTACCTGCGCCCCAGCGGGCAAGTTGGTCCCGGCTTTTGGAGACATTTCTCGGACTGTGCGTGTGGCTTTCCCAGAGTTTGGTGATTGATCAAAAATTTGCGCAACTAAATCAAGTGCAGCGAGCGCACCAGTCACTTGTTCTGCTGTTAATCCCGTTAATTCTGGAACTTTCCGTGCGTACTTTGCTGGATTTAGCACCATCGCAAGTGTCTGAGGCAATGGAATTGCTCTGGCACTGCCATCAGGATTTTTAATTAACCATTCAGGTGCCACACAATCATTTGGGACGCATGGCCGATGGATCCAAGCGCGTATATTTCCACCACCTTTAATCGTTCTTGGTGAAATTAAATAAATTCCATCCCCAGTAAATTTGTCCTCACTTAATGTTGAGTTTTGTAATATTGGAGATACTAATCCAAAAGAAATTTCACCAGTCGACAATGGGTAATTTGATATAGGAGCACCAAGATAAATCGTTAATACCTGTCTCGCAGCTATTTTAGTACCAGTAGCAAATGCAAACTTTTCATCCCTTAAGTCAAGGGAGGTATCGCGAATGCTCCAATTTGAAATATCAATCTCTTTATCTGTTTTGTTATGCAAAAGTACGTATTCCCCAAATGGATTTTCGTTACTTAATGGGGAATTACTATTCATCCACACCTCTATTGCATCTAAAGGTGTCAAATCATTTGGGCAGAGAGTTTTAGACCAAAATCCAACTTTTGCTTCGACTGCGCTGTTTAACAAAGCCAAATACTTGAAATTGTGAAAATACTCATTCGTAGAGTTTGGGAACCAAAGTGATAAACCTGCGGCTAATAATTTAGCTTGTACATCGATAGTGAATTTTCCTTCACTGTCTTTTGCGTAAATTGTTCTAAACGGCCGGGCAACTTCTTCGTAATTGTTAGATGAAGCATAATTAGTCGCCCGCAACTGCACTTCACTACCAATTGGCAACATTTTTCTCATCAAGTTTGTCGCTTCATCTGCGCCGCATTGTGAAATGTGATCAGGTTTGGTTGTTTCAGTTGCCTGAATACCGATCTGCCTAACTTCTAATACTCCCCGACAGGTTTTCACTTCAACGGTATCACCGTCGGTCACCGCTTGGACAGTGCCTGTCTCCCAAATGCTTTCACCTTCAAATTCAATACCTGGTGGGCATTCCACTGATGGTGTAACAGTTGGCCGGCTATTTGCAATTTCTTTTATCGAAATAACGGCCTCATTAATCTCTTTATGAAGTGCGAGTAGTTGAGTCATTAACGTTGCTGCTTGCACGGCTATCTGCAAAATAACAGCTACCTTTCGTTGCAACAATCCCCGTGCTGAGGTCAAATAAATTGCTTGCTCGGCTAGCGTATTTCCAGGTGGATCCGCTTTAATCTGCAAAAAATCTTCATGGGCCGGGCCTGCTTCCTCGATGGCAATTTTTAAGGCACTTATTTGTTGATCAATTTTTGATTTCAAATCGATTCTTGTTTGCACAGATGCTGAAACGCTTAGTACCACTTCTGCTGCCTCTGATTGCCAGGCAAGGTTGACACTTGCCAAGCAAGTACACAATAGGAAAACTATAATTGATTTTTTGTTCATGAAAGTGATAACGCGACTGCTGCGCCAAGAGCAAGTATCACGCCGGTAACTTGGATCTTATGCAACCTTTCATGCAAAATAAATCTGGCAAGAATTGCAGTAGTGGCAGGGTATAAAGATCCAAGTACGGCGATAATAGCCAGCATTCCATTTTGCGAGGCAATTTGAAATATTCCATTTGCGCCTGCATCAAGTATGCCTGAAATGATAACCAGTGCCCAAGGATAATTACTGCGCTCAAATTTACGAACAGTTGTTAATACAACACCAAGTACCAGTATTGATGAGAACCAACGTGCGATTGTTGCGGTCCAAATTCCAGAATCATCACTAGATGTTCCAATCAAAGTTAAATAGGTACCGATTAAAGTTCCACTAGTAAGGGATATGGCAATTGTTGAAAATGCCACTTTTTGATGTGCATTTACTTCTTGACTAACAAGAATTACGGCCATTGCTGCGGCAATCATTCCAATTACTGCGAGCGGACTTAAGATTTCACCATTTAACAATCCTGAAAATACTGGAATGGCAGCAGACATTACTGCCGTTATTGGAGACACAATCCCCATTGGCCCGCGTTTGAGCGCTACATAGAGACACCCAATTGCTGTGGCTCCAATAGCACCAGCCAATCCTCCAATTATAAATGTTTCACTACTTAACTCACCTGGCACCAGAAAAATTGCAACGCCAGTTAGTACTACCGAACCTACTGGGTAAGCAATGACTAAGACCTGCATTACTGATCTTTTACGTGAGGCTATCCCTCCCATAAAATCAGCAACACCCCAGGTTAAGCTGGAAAGTAACGCTAACGCTGCGCCCACTACACTTCCTTCACTGGTTCCACTGGTTCCATAGGTCTCTACAGGCTTTCTGACAACTTCGCTTTGCTAATGCTAACAAGGAAGATTGGGTATCGCTGATACAAATGAGTGACCCAGGCGCAGGAGAGTTCTACCCATTTATTGGTGTTGGACCACACCCAAAACCTTGGCCTGTGGGTGAGCAATTTGATCCAGAACTGCTAGAAAATGGCGATCAGCGAAATGTTTTAGATGAATATCGCTATTGGACCGTCGCTGCCATCGTTGCAGATTTAAATACAAAACGAACTCCACTTCATATTGCAGTAGAAAATTGGAAACATGATTTAAATATTGGTTCTTTGATTAGAACCGCAAATGCTTTTAACGTCGGTGGTGTACATATAGTTGGGAAGCGGGATTGGAATAAGCGCGGAGCAATGGTCACTGATCGATATTTAATCGTGCATAACCATGCAAGTATCCCTGAGTTCGCAGAATGGGCGACTGAAAATAAGTTACCCATAATTGGCATAGATAATATTGAAGTTAGTCTTCCGCTAGAAAATCGTCCACTGCCAAAAGTTTGCGTTTTATTTTTTGGTCAAGAAGGATCTGGGATGTCAGATGAAGCAGTTTCGATTTGTCGCGAAGTTCTCGCAATTAATCAATATGGCTCTACCAGATCAATTAATGCATCAGCCGCGGGAGCTATAGCAATGTATGCCTGGGGTTTACAACACCTATCCCCAGAAAACGGCACTGACAATATCGGTGAAAGATAACAAACCAACTGCTAACCATCCGGATGACGCTGTTGTGCTCACCTACTTATTCTACAATTTCTAAACTGTCGCGTAGATGGCGGCCCTGTGAAATTGCAGTCCCAACTAAAACCACTAATCCACCAACTGGTTCATTCCAGCTCAATGGTTCTCCGAGAAGTACAACACCAGCTGTGACGGCGACAATTGGAGTCATATACGCGACTGAACTTGTGATAGAACTACCAACAATTGAAAGCAATCTAAAATGCCAAATCGGTCCTAATCCTGAAGTTATCGCACCCAGAGCAATAATCGAAATTATTGAGATTGGCATAAATTCAAATTTATTTATGCCCCCCATTATGAAAAAGGGTAACAGAATAAATCCACCGAAAGTTACTTGCAACACAGCCAGGACTTCCGGTCTTGCTTTAAGTGGAAATACAAACTTAGTTGTGTACGGATATGTAATTCCATAAAAAGTAACTGCAACAACTAATGCCCCAATTGCCCAAGGCGCGTTGTCTCCTAAACCTCTCCAGACTCCAAAAACGGTCGCAACACCTATAAAGCCAATAAACAAACCTAAAACTTGATGGCTTTTGATTTTCTCATGCCTAAAAAAGAACATGATTGCCAACAATGTAGTCAAGGGAGTTGTCGAGTTAATAATCCCAGCGAGAACAGAAGTCACATTTGTTTGCGCCAGTGCGATTAACGTTCCAGGAATTACATTTGTCATTAGTGCAAGCGCAAATACATGCATCCATAATTTTCGATCACGTGGAATTTTTATCTTCTTTATTAAAATAATTACCCAAATCGTCGTCGCACCACAGAGGCAACGTAGAAATGAAACTCCGACGGGATTTAAAAATTTAAGCGCTTGCTCAATAAACAGGAAGGAGCAGCCCCAAAAAACCCCAATTGCTAAAAATAGGTGCAACCATTTTTCATCGCCACCTACTTTTTGGTTTTTACTCAATGGTTGGTAACAACCTCAATCAAGGCTTGAATATACCCAATTGCATGAGCTCTGCCTCGATGGCCATAAGCGCTATCTCCTGTGAGCGTTGGCGTGTGGTCATCCAAGATTGAACCCGTGTAACCGTGCTTATGTAAAGCTTTTATTACCTCATATGGTTTGTAATTTCCCTCACCTAAGAAACATTCTTTGAATAGTGGAAATTTTCCTTCAACATCTCTTAAGTGAATGTAGGCAATTTTATTTTTAGGAGCAAATCGATTAACTGCGTCCATTACTGAGTTCTCGCCATCCATTTCAGACACTGTTCCCAAACATAATTCTAATTTAAGATTTGGAGAATCAACAATATTAACTGCGCGCTCTAAATTATCTACACTAGTTAGAATCCGGGCAATGCCATGAAGTTCTTGCGCTGGTGGATCATCTGGGTGGAAACAAATGACTACGCCTGACTCTTCGCAAGTTTTAATTATTCCTTTTATAAAATACTCAAAATTTGCCCACATCTGATCGACAGTTAAAGTATCGACCCCAAGTTTTACAAATGAACCACGGGTGAAAGTATCTTTTAGATTTACATTGCGTTCATCACGTCGGGCAACCCAAATCTCTGAATCTCTTGATCGATCTAAGACAACTGAATGATCATAAACAGATACGTAAGCACCGCCTCGACCATAGTTGCCCATATCGGTACGCCAAACAATTTGTGGCATCCAGTGCATTCCAAGAATTGGTACACCGGCTTCGCCTA
This sequence comes from Candidatus Nanopelagicaceae bacterium, assembly GCA_009694285.1. GTDB lineage: Bacteria > Actinomycetota > Actinomycetes > Nanopelagicales > Nanopelagicaceae > UBA3012. The sequence continues at coordinate 86,262 of SHVK01000004.1, forward strand.
ATGCTCTGATCGTACTTTTCATATTTTCTAATTGTTCGTCTCGTCCGGGCAGTCCAAGCATTAATTTGTCATAAAAATGATTAGGTACATTTTCAAAAGATTCAACTTTTACTCCAGCAGCGTGCACCGGTGCCAAATATGCCTTCACATCGGCAGCGTCCCACTTAACATCACCTTTGATATCAGGGGTCTGGAATGAGGCTCCTTCGCAACCTAGTTGCAAGGCAAAATCCAAATACTCCTTGTCATTTCCTGGGTGTTGACCAACCGCTACACGCATCTTTGGACTTGGCATCATTACTCCCCTAGATTGTGAATCAGCGGAAATACTATCCTTGCTAATAGGACAAAAGGAATATCTATCCACTTCCAGAATTGGGGAATGACCGTGAAGCAGATCCACCACTGGATTGCCGGAAATGAATTTAAGGGAGCATCAGGGCGCACTGGCGATGTTTATGATCCAGCGACGGGAGAGATTTCCGGAAAAGTAGATTTTGCAAGCAACTCTGAAGTTGATCACGCTGTCTCAATTGCTAAGACAGCTTTCGCAGAGTGGAGCACGACCTCAATAACAAAACGTACTCAAATAATGTTTACATTTCGCCATTTATTAAATGAACGCAAAGCAGAGATCGCTGCGCTGATTACAAATGAGCACGGTAAAGTTTTAGCAGATGCACTTGGTGAAGTAACTCGTGGTCTTGAAGTTGTTGAGTTCGCTTGCGGAATTCCACATTTACTAAAGGGTGGATACTCCGAAGGTGTTTCAAATGGAATTGATGTTTACTCAATTCGGCAACCTTTAGGAGTTGCGGCAATAATTTCACCATTTAATTTCCCAGCGATGGTGCCGATGTGGTTTTTCCCAGTTGCAATCGCCGCAGGTAATACTGTAATCATCAAGCCAAGTGAAAAAGATCCATCAGCAATTAATCTCATTGCCGCGTTGTGGAAAGAAGCCGGACTTCCAGATGGAGTTTTTAATGTTGTACATGGTGACAAAGTTGCCGTTGATCGGATTCTCGAACATCCTGGTATCTCCTCTGTTTCTTTTGTTGGATCTACAACTATTGCTAAATACGTTTATGAGAATGCTGCAAAAAGTGGGAAACGCGTGCAAGCACTTGGTGGCGCAAAAAATCACATGCTTGTTTTGCCAGATGCTGATTTAGATTTAGCTGCAGATGCAGCAATCAATGCTGGCTTTGGTTCTGCCGGTGAGCGTTGCATGGCCATCTCTGCTGTTGTTGCAGTTGAACCAATTGGTGATTTACTTGTTGCGAAAATCGCCGAGCGGATGAAAACTCTTAAAACTGGTGATGGCCGTGAAGGCAGCGATATGGGACCTCTTGTTACTAAAGCCCATCGCGACAAAGTTGCTTCCTATTTAGATGCAGGAGTTAAATCAGGTGCCACTCTGGTTGCCGATGGTCGGGAAACAATTTTCGCCGGTAAGGCTGCAGGTTTTTGGCTGGGACCAACGCTTTTTGATCAGGTAACTCCAAAGATGAGCATTTATGCTGATGAAATCTTTGGCCCAGTACTTAGTGTGCTGCGGGTAAAAAGTTATGACGAAGGTTTAGCGCTGATTAATAACCATCCCTACGGTAACGGGACTGCGATTTTCACTAATGATGGTGGTGCTGCTCGTAAATTCCAAAATGAAGTGCAGGTTGGAATGGTTGGAATCAATGTTCCAATTCCAGTTCCAGTTGCTTACTACTCCTTTGGTGGCTGGAAAAACTCACTCTTTGGCGATACTCACGCACATGGAAGTGAGGGAGTGCATTTCTTCACTCGTGGGAAAGTTGTTACCAGTCGCTGGTTAGACCCAAGTCACGGTGGCATCAATCTCGGATTCCCACAAAATTAATCGAAATCTAAATGCCAAATAAAAATAAGATCGCAATAGTTACCGGAGCTACCGCAGGTATCGGTCGTGCAATTGCAATTGATTTTGCGAAAGATGGCTTTCATGTCGCAGTTTGTGGAACTAACTCTGAGCGTGGCGCTGAAACTGTTGAAATCATTAAATCAACTGGTGGCTTAGCCACTTTTCATGCAGGTGATGTTTCATCTCCTAGTGATGTGGCAACTCAAATGACCGAGATCTCTCAATTAAAAGATGAAGATCAAAAACTAAAGCAAATTGCAGTTCTAGTTAATAATGCTGGGCATTGCCAAGTAAAAGCAATATTAGATATCACCCCAGAAGAAATTAAACGGATGTTTGAAGTTCACGTACTAGGTGCATACCTATACATCCAAGCAGTTGTACCTTTTATGAAAGCAAATAATTATGGGCGAATAATTAATATAACTTCATCAAATGGTGCAGGCGCAAGTGAATTTACTTCACATTACCAAGCAGCAAAAGCGGCACAACATTCCTTCACTAAAAGTTGTGCTTTAACATTTAGGAGCGACGGGATAACGGTAAACTCAGTTTCACCTTCAACAGTTATTACAAAACTCTTTTTCGAAAATGATGATAATTACAAAAAATATTTGGGTCGCAGTGCTGCAGATGAATTAGCTCGCCGTGAAGTTGCCACTCCAAAAGGCTTAGTTACCGTAGAAGAAGTTGCCCGAGTGGTTTCCTTTTTAGCAAACGATGCTTCAGGGCGTATCAACGGAGAAGTAATCGGCGTTTAAAAATTGACCTGCTTTTTAATTCTCATCAATTCTTTGTAAGCGTGTCGCAGTGATTTCAAAAGTATTTGCCTTAACTTATGAGTAAGACCCCTGAAAACATAAGTTTCAGGGGCCTTCTCTAGCCGGCGCGCACATTCCCATGTAGCTTCGCTTTATCAAAGAGTGGCTTTCCTCTTCAATAATGCCTGTGACAGTTTCCCGTCACGTACATAGAGCGCCTTCTACGGCTCGAACCCGTTGTGCCTGACGTCCGCTTAGCCGACTACGTTTCCCTTGAATATTGCTATTCAATGAACATCAGTTCCTGATCCGACCCTTCAATGCTATTCGCTTGCGCTACTTACTTTGAAGTTAGGGTATGTCTACTCTCTTGGAGAATGCTCGCGCAAGGGGGGTAGCACTTGAATTGACAATTATTTTCTAAAGTATAAATCGAAGGTTTAG
>SHVK01000049.1 GCA_009694285.1 Candidatus Nanopelagicaceae bacterium
CCATTCTTGAACCGCCTTGCTTGGCTCGAAACCTTTGAGTGGTTGATAGGTGAGCGCACCAGCTGCACTGCCATCTAATTTGTAGAGATTAATTCCTTGAACGCAATCGTTACTGATTCCCCATTCGGCGTTACACGGTAACCAAATCCCGTACCGCACATCAGTCAGACCACTCTGAGCCCACCATTTAGGTTGTGGTGGCATCGGGAAAGAATCGGCTGCACTAACTGGGGCAAGTAAAGATCCACCCAGGAGTGAAGTAAGTAGTAGGAGAGAAACTACTTTTAGTTTCATATTTTTATTACTGTTCTTGAGCCATGTTTTTGCGCGCCCCTACAGCATCGCTTTTAATCTTTATATCTTTAGCCAGTGCCCACGCCCAATAGAAAAGTCCAAACTGCAAAGGGAGCCGCACATACGCAAGTAGTGGTTCTGGCATATCCCGTGAACTCCACTGGATCGCCATATTGATATTGGCCGGAAAGACAGCAACAAAGAGCGCGAAGGCACTGTATGCACCCCATAGCCGAATTGATTTTCCAGCAATTCTTTTACCAAGGGGAGCAAGCAGCATTAACGCAATAACAACCTCGGCCACACCACTTAAATAGGTCCAGATCCTGGGTTCACCTGGCAAAAATGCCGGAACAAGTTGATCAACTGGCCCCGGAACAATGAAGTGACCAGCCCCAGTAATTAGCAGCATGATCGCCATGCCTCGGCCTACTTTGTCTTGGGCTGGAGTGGATGCACTCATGGGGAAAGCATCTCACACACACCAAAAAATGCTGCGCCAAAACTGCATTTTTACCTCAAGGAGAATCCGATTTGGACTTACTCCTTGATTGTTTTTTTAATGGAATCAATCTGCTACCAACTACTAGCCCAGCACCGATTAGCACTAAATTTTTGATTATATATTGCCCTTCTAAGGTGAGATCAAAAGGAAAATTCACAAAACAGACTTCAGGTAGAAGCACTAGCGGCAAAAAAGTGCCGGGCATTTGCAGTGCCAAAAGAAAGAGCCCTGGGCGGTGCAGTGACTTGGAAAGCATGCAGATTCCAATTAGTACCTCCCAAATACCTAAAATAGGCACAAAGATGTTTGGGTTAAACCAGTAAACGGTTTTTGTTATCAATTCTGTCGCTGGGCTTTGGCCATAAAGTTTAAGCCCACCAAACCAAATAAAAATTACAGCTAGGGATACTCTCAAAGTTGCTAAGGAGTGTTTGTTTAAGAATCTGATAAACCAAGTATCAAACTCGTGTACCCACAGCCTTACATATTTTAGAATTGATTTTAGGTGCATTTAATTGATCTCCACATTCAATTTTTGACTCATTTGCTCAATTGTAAGCCTATTCTCTGGCTTGACACCTTTTACACATAATGAACATCGCACTGACCAGTGCCACCAGACGTTGTTGCCATATCCAATTTTATAGCTTTTAATAAATACTCGCGCAGGTAAAACTTTGCAGCGCATGCATCGTTTTGGAAATTCAAGTGAATTAACCCGCTGACTCTCCGCCCTGTAGCCATACTTGTGTGAAAATCCAATACCAAATAAATCAACATCAATTAAGAAAAGACCAGGATGTATCGATAACTCAAACTGAGCATCCCTGCGGTTTTTGAATGCATAAAAACCACACTCACAGCCAATCACAGGCGGAACATGATCTGGGAACTCTTTGCAAATGGCGTTCTCATCATTTTTATATGTATCGCCCGTGACGCCAGTAAATATTGGTAATTCTCCGGTTAGCGAAACAATTTTGAATCCGCACATTTCTTCTTGAGCTAGATCAAATGGATCTTCTGCAGGTAGATTTTCTAAACTTTTTAAATTACGGTTTCGGGATCGATCCTCAGAGACTGAAAATCCAACAAAAATCAAAATCGCAAGAAGAGGAACCACGATAATTAACCCATAAAGCATTCCTAATACGATCGTGCGGGGGACCAAAGGGTTACTTTGTTCGCTAAAGCCACCCAATAGATACGCGATGATGAGCAGACCAATTGCTATTAGCGGATAGATCCTTATGAGTCTGATGAACCCCTGTTTAATCCGCTTCAGATCCATATGCATATTGAACACCCCAGCACGATTTTGCTCATCTCGTAATTTCCACTCGATGGCGATCCGAGCCCAGATTTTCAATCGACGCCTATTCACAACATTTGCTACCCTTATTTGGAAGTGAAAAGGGGTGATCGCAGTGGCCGAAATTGGCGAACCAGAGCGCAAAGTACGCCGAGAGCGTGAAAATGAACCTGCCCCTGCCATGCCACAGCCGGTAACTATTCCTGAACCAGTTCCAGCAAATTACAACTCTAAAACATTGTAATCACCACCGAAATGGTGATTAGAAATAAATCAATTCAACATGCAATTTTCATAAGGACACGTTGACTAAATTCTGAGAATATTTGCCGTGCGTATCGTTTCCTTTCTTCCATCAGCTACAGAAATCATCTGCGATCTCGGCCTTGAGAAAGAGTTGGTAGGGGTTACCTATGAGTGTTCATGGCCTCAAGGCGTCCAGATAGGCAGAGAGATTGTGGTTAACTCATATATTGATCCATCATTAACACCCGCTGAAATAAGTTTGTTTGTCAGTGAACGCTCTCGTCAAGGTTTGAGTTTGTACAAGATTGAAGATAGTGCCCTTCAGCAATGTGATCCAGATTTAATTCTCAGTCAAGATATTTGTGGAGTGTGCGCCGTTCCTGTTGGAGACATTGATGCCGCCGCCGCGCGACTAGATTGCCACGCTGAAATCCTACAAATTGATCCGCACACACTTGATGATGTAATTGATTCGATTATTACTATTGCTCGCTCTGCGGGAGTGGAGGAGCGAGGAGTGGCTTTAGCGTCAGAGTTACGGAATCGCCTTGCGGAAGTTAGCAGAAAAGTTGCAGATCGCCCCGCCCCAACTGTCTTAGTTATCGAATGGATAGATCCAGTATTTGGATCAGGACATTGGGTGCCCGATGTTATTTCTCGTGCGGGAGGAAGAGCGCTTCTCTCCAATTCTGGCGGTGATTCTAGTGTGATTACATGGGATGAGATTTATGCGGCAAAACCTGATGTCATTCTTGTTGCTCCGTGTGGCTACGGTTTGGATGAATCAATCGCGCAAGCAGAGAGCATTTTAGATAAGTTGCCAGATGGTCAGGTTTGGGCAATTGATGCAGATGCAGTAATTGTTCGCCCTGGTCCACGTTTGGTCGATGGCGTGGAGGCTTTGGCCGCAGCCCTTCATGGGGTGGGAGAGTTACCAAATAATATTATTCGCCGCCTCCGTTAGTAAAAGTGGATTAAGCATTAGTGTGAGAAAGTTACCAAGTATTTGTACTGATTAGCTGTGAGCCTTTGCTTTGAAGAATCCTGTGAACTAATTAATACTCTTTTATTACTTTAATTTGCCACGCCAGGCGCTAAAGGATCGAACGGAAAGCGGATGTGGTGATTTCAACCAAGGGAATGGATGAATCTGCGCTAAATCTTTGAATTTAGCAAAACTCGGAACTGGCGCATAAGTAACCGCTACAGAATTCTGTTGTGCAAACTCATAGGGATCACCGAGATAAACCGTTAAGTTTCGCCGGGTCGCTAAATCCTGCAAGGTTTCCAGATAAAAATAAATCCGTTTTGAAGATAGCTGTAGTTTTGTCAGTGCGCTTTCATTAAAGACAAAAGCAACCGGCAACTCAGGGTTCGCCACCATCGCTGGATCTGCATCTCCTAATGAATCCACCGTTAACAAAACCAGCGCAGGAGTTTTATTTTCTTTCACAATCAACGGCCCAGTAGTTGCCGCAAGATCTGGATCAGCCAAAAGTAGCGCTTCATGAGGGGCCGCATCTAAGGAAACTTCATCCGGAAATTTCTGAATCGGGCACTTACTCTTCAGTGCACACCCTCCACAAAGTTCTGGCGCACGCTTTTGTACTTGCCAACGTGCAAAGCCATAGGGCTTACCGGTCCCGGTACCAACTGTCCATTGCCAACCTAAAAGATTTGCCGCACGCGAACCATCAAGTAAGTGGCGATACATCTCTTCTTGACCATGCAACCATCCAAACTCATTCCGCACACTCCAGTGCGAGGCTAACCACATCCGTGTTTGATTAACTAACCATCCATCTTCAGCTAGTTCATTTGTAGCAAAATCAACACAGGCCATACCTTCAGGCCAACCATTACCTGGCTTATCCCAGATTTGTTCAAAACGCAGATTGCTAAATAGCCGTGTACCGATTCGCGCATATAGATGGCGCGCATACTCTTGCCATAACAATTCATCACGATATTTTTCACGATCTGAAAACGGCGCCTTAGCCACGTGATCCCAGACTCTTTGCAAAGGCAGCAAGTTATGGCGTATGTAAGGAGATAGCACTGAAGCCCCACGTGCCTCACGGGGCAATACTTCCGATCGATCCTTTGCATAACCTGAAATATTCAACTGAGTGAGCGCGCTATCTGCGGCACTTTGTCCGCCCTGGATCGAACTTCGCCCTCCACCTGAATGTAAGGATTTAAACTCCTGCGCAACGATGCTTCCTAAATCACCGCGCAGATCAATAATTTTCACTTGTTTTAATCCTTAATTCGATCTAAATTTAATTGTTCATCAAATTCGATAGAAACTATTTGCGGTCAGTGAAGAAATGGCAAGCTGTTCATCAGTTGAATATTGCGAAATGATTTTCCTGTATATGTTCATAACGGCATCGTAAGAGCTAAATAGCCGGTCTAATGGCCAATTTGAGCCAAGCATGCAACGTTCTGGGCCAAATATAGAAATGCAGTACTCAATCCATGGCCGGATGCTAGATTCAGTAAATTTTGAATCCATCATTCCAACTCCGGAGATCTTACAAAAGATATTTGGTTCATTAGCTAGTGCTCGCATTCCTTTTTTCCAATCAATAAAATACTCGTTTGTGTTATAAAAAGGTATTCCGATGTGCTCAATTACAACTTTAAGTGACGGGTGTTTTCGTGCCATTGCAGCAGCAAGATGCATATTTTCACATTGACAATCTAAATCAAGAACTAAATCCTTTTCCGCCAGGTAATTTAAAGCAACGTTCAGCGCTTTATTGGCACCACCTCTTACCAATGCGGTTTCT
>SHVK01000050.1 GCA_009694285.1 Candidatus Nanopelagicaceae bacterium
ACAATTCCAATTGGGAATGTATCAAGTAGATCTACTCCGCCTTGGCCTTCGAAAACTAGTGCCCTGCCACCACTGGCATCACGCAATAGTTCAAGTCGTTCTTTTACTGGCTTTGCTTCAGGTTTAAATTGCACGCGCTCTGCGCCGTATTTATCAATCAGATCAACATACAAAGAGATATCTAGAGGTTGGCCCAAGTAGTTACTAGCATCTTGCACAATCACAGGAATTTTTACACTTTCAATTATGGCCACGTAGTAATCTTTAATTTCATTTGAAAGAGTTGCAAAGGCACTTGGCGGAGTAGCCATCACCGCGGCAGCGCCATCAATCTCAGCCCATTTTGCGAGTGAGGTTGCGATATAGGTGCTCTCAGCGCCCACGCTTGCAACTACCGGGATCCGCCCATTGATTAATCTAAGAACTAGTTGCCATTGTTTACGTCGATCCTCCGCGCTGAAGCGCAAAACTTCGGAGACCATGGCCAAGACAGCACCATCAATTCCGCACTCAATCAACCATTCGATCTCGCGAGCGAAGACCTTTTCGTCTATCTCATCATTTTCAGTCAATGGGGTTTGTAAGACGTTGAATACTCCTGTTAGTTTCATCATTTACCTATCCCCGCAGTTAAACCAGCGGCCAATTGTCGTTGGAAAATAAGGTACACAATTATGGCTGGCAATGCGCTGATTAGAGAGCCTGCCATCAATACTGGTATATCAGTAGTACGACCAGCAGATAGTGCTCCAAGACCAACGGTCAAAGTTCGGTTAGCTGGATTTTGTAAGAATAATAATCCGACGAGTAAATCACACCAGATTTGAATAAATTGCAAAACAACTACAGTCGCAATAGCGGGAATAGATAAAGGTAAAGCGATTCTTAGAAATACTCGCGCGAAGGAAAGCCCATCAACGATACTTGCTTCAATAAGTTCATCTGGCAATCCGCGAAAATACGAAGTCATTAAAAATGTAGCAAACGGAACACCCAACGCTGCATACATCAAAATTGCGCCCCAATATCCACCTAAGAGATTTAAGCGGCTTATATTTACATATGCAGGAATAATCACAGAATGTAGTGGAATTAACATTGCACCGATAATTCCTAAGAAAAAATAGGGAGTGCCGCGGAATCTTGTTTTTGCTAAACTGAAGCCGGCGAGAGTGCTTAGAAGTAAGATAATAATAATTGCACCTGAGCAAACTATTATTGAATTACTTAATTGAGTCCAGATCGGCATCGCTGAAGTCAGTTTGCGCCATGATGCTAATGAGTGACCTGGCGCGCCTAGGAATTGCTCTTTAGATTTAAATGATGTTTCAATCATAAAATAAAATGGGTAAAGCATTACAAGTGAAAAAACTAGCATCGAAATAAAAGTCACTAATTTTTTAAAATTCATATTTAATCCTTGCTCTTGGTAAGAGCGAGTTGTGCAACGCCAAGACCTGCCATAATTACAAAAAGAATTAACCCGAGCATGGCACCAGTTCCAAAATCACCTTTGGCAAAAGCGCTTTGGTATACAAAGAATTCAAGTGTCGTCGTGCCAAATCCGGGCCCACCACCTGTCATAACAAAAATTAGACTAAATAGTGCAGTGAACGCACTAATAACAGTTATTACAAAAGAGAATTGAATGAAGCGTTTTAATTGTGGAAGTGTGATGTGCCGAAAGATTTGGTAATTATTTGCTCCATCTAACCTTCCAGCCTCATTTAGTGAAATTTCTAAATTAGACATACCGGTTAAAAAAATCATGATGTTGGTGCCTACCATTGACCAGATAAAAGTTATTGCAACAGCAGCTAATGCCCCACGTTCAGATGAAAGTAAATCTGTTCTAATAAAGCCTAGGCCAATCCCTTTAAGTAAATCATTTAGCAATCCCTCTTGGGCAAAAAAGCGTAGCGAAACCATGCCGATTACCACCCAAGAAATAGCGGTTGGCAAGAAATATACTGAACGGAAAAAGCGCCAGCCATAAACATGCTCGTTTAACAAAAAGGCAATTCCCATTGGAACAACAATTGCAACAGGCACCGAAAAAAGCAGCAAAGCATTATTTTGCATTACGCGCCAAAAAATCGGATTAGAAAACTCTTTAATATAAGTAGAAGGTCCGATCCAATACGTCGAGAGTCCATTCCATTTGGTCATGGAGTAGTAAATAGATTGCAAAATAGGGATTCCTAGTAAAAGAAAGACAAACAAAAGGGCGGGAATGCCAAAGAGAAGAGCCGTACGACTCTTCTCTTTTTGCAACGCACTTTTTGACATAACTTAATGAGAACAACTAGGAAGCTAGCAAGCGCTGACTTCCTAGTTGTTGCTCTACCCCCTATTTATAACTGTCGCCTTTATTTTCGGCTGGGATTTGATCCCAGACTTGCTTTAGTTGCGCAAGTCCTTTTGCAGGTGAGGTTTTACCAGCCAAGATCGAAGGAATGATCTTGTTTCCAGCATCAACCACGTCACCCTGAAGCACGTTGTCGAGCATTGGGAAGGTCGTGAAGCCGCCACTTGCAGCGAAAGCGAGCATCTCTTGGTTGACGGGATTTGAAGTAGTGGAACCTTTTTTGTTCGGGATTAATCCAGCTGCGTCAATCACTTTAGCTGCTTCATCTGTAGTCATAAAGGTTAAGAAATCAACTGCTGCTTGCTTTTGTGCAGCATATGAAGTTAGCGCAAACCCTTGACCGGCAAATTCGACAACACCTTTGATTGGAGTATCTGAGAATGGAGGAACAAATGCTGAAACTTTTTCGCCAAGGGCATCTGTGAATTTCTTGGTATCCCATGTGCCATCAATGATCATGGCAGCTTTCTCACCAATAAAATCCTCGACATTGTTAGTTTTGGTTAGGATGTCTGAGTTTGTGCAACCTTTAGATTGAAGAGCGGCATATTTCGAAAAAGTCGCAATATTCTCGGCAGAATCCCAAGCATTGCTTCCGTTGTAAAGTGATTTTCCATCTCCACCATTTTGCCCAATTGCTAAATAACTTCCGTCATACCATGGGTAAAAAAGTGCGCCAAGGCTTTGGCCACCATTACCGTAGACAATCGGGGTGTATCCAGCTTTCTTTAATTTCGCGCAAGATTCATAGAGTTCAGTCCAGGTAGTTGGAACTGCAGTAACTCCGGCTTTTGCAAAAGCATCTTTGTTGTAGAAGCCGATATAAAATTGACGATCTAACGGCATTACATATGGACCGTTTGCGATATCAAAATTATCTGATGACCACTCCAACGAACCTTGACTAGCTAATGCATCATCAGGGACTAATCCCTTAAGTGAAGTTAAGTATTCTTTGTACTTGAGTGCAAATAAACCGGTCCACATTAAAACTAGATCTGGTCCAGTTTTTGAGACAGCCGCTGCTTGCAGGAGGGAGAAGTAGTTATCTCCGGGTTGACTTACCAAATCGAAAGTCACATTTGGATGTGCTGCGGTGTAAGCATCTGTAAGCGCTTTTGTCGCTGTTGCATTTTGAGTGTCACCAAGGTTGTGCCAGATTGTTACTGTAACTGGCGTATCTGCTGCAGGAGCTGCTTCTTCCTTAGAAGCACTGCTGCAACCTGCAAGTACGAGTGCTGCAATTATTGCACTCGCAAAGATGGCCTTTCTTTTCACTGTTCCTCCAAAGGGTTTATCGGTCTGTATGCGACTGAAAAAAGATCTTAAGATCTTCCAACAATCGGTGGCACAAACCTACGATGCTCCGGGGTTGGCGCACGTAGGAAATCGAAGTCACAACCTAAGTCTGGTTGCAAGACATGCTTTTGGTAAAGGGCTGGCCAGCCCCGAAAGTGGTCTGATTTCGGCGGGAGCCAATTTGACCGGCGTTTTTCAAGTTCATCTGGGCTGATTAGCAAATCAAGTCGCCCAGCGGGAACATCCAAATAGATTAGATCACCATTTTCAACTAGTGCCAAAGGGCCACCAACGGCTGCTTCAGGTGAGACGTGTAGCAAGCAAGTACCAAAAGAGGTGCCAGACATTCTGGCATCCGTTATTCGCACCATATCTGTAATTCCTTGTAATACTAATTTTTTTGGAATTTGCATCATCCCCCACTCAGGTGCGCCGGGAACACCTACCGCGCCACAGCCACGTAAGACCAAAATTGAATCAGGGGCAATCTCGAGATCTGGGTCATCAAGTTTCATTCTCATCTCTTCATAACCATTGAAAACAACTGCTGGTCCTTTATGAACAAGCAAATGTGGTGACGCGGCAGAAGTTTTTAGTAATGCACCATCAGGTGCAAGATTTCCTTTTACTAATGTGAAAGCACCACCTTCTTTTAATGGATTATTCAAAGCTCTTATAGCTGGGCTAGCAATAAATTCTTTTGTTAGCTGACTCTTCCAAGAATTTCCACTCTGGTTTAATGCATCTCCTTCGATGTGATCTCCAAGCGCTGTCAGAAGTTGCGGTAATCCACCGGCGTTATGGAAATCCTGGATTAAGAATTCGCCAGACGGTTCGACGTCAGCAAGTACTGGGATATTTTCACCAAGTGAATTAATTTGTTCTGGAGTTAATTCACCACCTACTCGACCGGATAGAGCCAACAAATGTAAAATTGCATTTGTTGAACCACCAACGGAATGTAAAACTCTGATTGCATTTCGAAAAGAGGCCGGGGAAAGTATTTTTGCGGGCGTTAAATCTTTATTTACCATTCTCACAATTTCACGTCCCGAATTTCGAGCCGCCGCTGCCCGCTCGGGAGTACCAGAAGGAATTGTTGAGGTTCCTGGTATCGCGAATCCAAGTGTTTCAATCATCAGTGCCACCGAACTTGCAGTACCCATCGTGTTGCATGATCCCAAACCGCAATTTAAACAGTTCTCAAATTCTTTCCATTCACTTTCGGATAATTCGCCAGAGCGAAATGCTTCCCAGTTGCGCCAAAGATCTGTTCCAGTGCCAACTCGCTTTCCTTTAAAAAAAGGAGCAGGACGTGCACCACCAATAACCATAATTGTTGGTAAGTTCGCGCTGAATGCACCCATTAATGAACCGGGAACACTCTTATCGCAATTAGCTAGTAAGACAACACCATCTAAAGGATAGGAACGCAAATATTCTTCCACCTCCATTGAAAGCAAATTT
>SHVK01000008.1 GCA_009694285.1 Candidatus Nanopelagicaceae bacterium
TACTTATGGGCGCAGCAATCGGATACATTGTCTTGGGCTTGGTCAGTTTTGCTTCCTCCTTCTTTGGAGTAGGCGGCGGATACGGTTTCTATGGAACTGGAATCGGTTTACTTCTAGCACTTGGTGGAGTAGTAATTGCAAGTCTTTTCTTAGTTCTTGATTTTGATCAAATCGAAAATGCTGTCCGTGCTGGAGTTCCGGAATCGGAATCCTGGCGTGCAGGCTTTGGCTTGATGGTTACATTGGTTTGGCTATATCTTGAAATTTTAAGATTACTTTCAATATTGCGCCGCGACTAATACTTAACTTAACAAAAAAGACCACTAGAAATAGTGGTCTTTTTTATTTTGATCTAAGGCTCGTATATTGCTGGCAAATGTGATTTGCGAGTCTCCGGAAGATTAATAGTTCGAATTAGTGCCGGTAAAAAGATCAGTGCGGCAGTTAAGAATGCAACTTTATAAGATGCGTGATCAGCAATAAAACCAAGAGTTATTGGTCCGACAATCATTCCGAAATCACTACCCATCTGCCAGAGCGCTACTACTTTGCCACCCCGCCCGCGGATGATATCTCCTACGAGTGCAGCCGGTGCACTTCCCAAGAATGCACCACCGATTCCAGATATTCCCATCCCAACTAAAAACAATGGGAAACTTTCGAAAAAGGCAAAAACGAAAACTCCAAGAATTGTTACGGAGATCCCGATCAATAATGCTTTTCTTCTGCCTTGCTTATCTACAAATCTTCCAGCCGGAAGCAAAATTAATCCTTGCATCAAAGTGGCTGCAGCCATACCGGCACCAATTGCTGCGGGACCACGTCCTAAACCTTCAGTAACGAAGAGTGGGATTAAGGAGTTACGCATTCCAAAAACCGCCCAGCCAGTTCCAATCGAGCAGAGAACTGCAACTTGGTATGGATGCATCCGAATTGCTTCACGGATAGTGGTTTGTTCAAAAGCAGCACTACTGCCATGTGTGGATTCAAATTCACTTTTATGTAGAAAAATTAAGGTAACTATTCCGCCAGCGATTACACCGCCAGCGTAAACAAAAAATGGTGCACGTAGTGAAATTGCGCAGAGGATGCCACCAAATAGTGGACCAGTAATTCCACCGAATAAAAAACCACCTTGATAAAGAGATTGCGCTCTGCCGCGTTGATCATCAGAGACCACACCTAATAACAATGATGTTGAAGCGACGGTAAACATCGCCGAACCCAATCCACCGGCACTCCTGAAGATGATTAACTGCAGATAAGTATCGGCAAGCCCAGCGGCGATACTTGAAATTCCCACCATAAATAAGCCAGTTGCTAAAACTTTTCGCTCGCCAAAGCTGTTCACCATTTTTCCGCATAACAATCCAGAGGAAAAGCGAGCTGCGGCGAAGATGCTGATTACCGCTCCTGCTGCGGCTTGAGAAACTCCAAATGAGCGGGCAAATAATGGGATGGCTGGGGCAATTACCCCAAAACCCACTGCTACCAGAAAAGCAACGGAAGATAGCACCGCAACTTCTCGAGGCAGATCTTTGAATGGAGATTTCATTGGCTCAGAGGCTATCGTAATCACAGGAGAAGTCATAGGAGTTGTTATTGTGAGTAAAAAGTATGCAGTAGTCGCCGAAAATTTAGTTAAAACGTATGGCGAGACTCGTGCATTAGATGGCTTATCACTTGAAGTCGAAGAGGGAACAGTTCTTGGTGTTCTTGGTCCAAATGGTGCTGGCAAAACTACAACAGTCCGGATTTTAGCGACATTACTTACACCCGATTCTGGACATGCATCTGTGGCGGGAATAGATGTTGTTAAAGATCCCCAAAAAGTTCGTGAATTAATTGGTCTTTCTGGCCAATATGCCGCAGTAGATGAAACTTTAACCGGATGGGATAACTTAGTTATGTTCGGCCGGCTTTATCACTTAAATGTAAAAGGTGCAAAAGAGCGAGCTACGCAATTGCTAGAACAATTTTCATTAACAGATGCCGCACGTCGCCCGATAAAAACTTATTCAGGTGGAATGCGCAGACGTCTTGATTTGGCAGCATCTTTGATTATCAAGCCTAAAGTTTTATTTTTAGATGAACCAACAACGGGACTTGATCCACGTGGGCGTTTAGAGATGTGGGAAGTGATTGATGAGTTAGTAAAAGGTGGCGTCACACTTTTGCTAACAACACAGTATTTAGAAGAGGCAGATCAATTGGCTGATGAGATAGCGGTCATCGATCACGGTCGAGTAATTGCACGCGGTACTTCTGATTCATTGAAAAAAGAGGTAGGTGGAGAACGACTAGAGGTAACAGTCGAGCAAAGCAAAGTAGCTGAAACCGCAAAATTGTTATCAGAACTTACTCAGAGCAAAGCTCATATTGAAGAAGGATTACATCGCATATCAGTAGTTGCTCATGGTGGAAGTGCCAGGTTGATTGAAGCAGTTAGGGCGCTTGATGCTGCTCAAATTTCGCCATTGGATATTGGATTGAAGAGACCATCTCTGGATGATGTTTTTATGTCACTAACTGGACATGTTGCAGAAGAAATCTTGACAGAAGAAGAAGGCGGCAAGAAAAAAGGCAAGAAAGACAAGAGAGGTAATCGTAAATGATTGATGGATTAATAATAATGAAGCGACAACTCTTACAGCTTATTCGCCTTCCTGAAGTGTTAATTTTCTCGACAATCCAACCAGTTATGTTTGTATTGTTATTCCGGTATGTTTTTGGTGGCGCAATCAACACACCTGGAACAGATTATGTTCAATTATTGATGCCTGGAATCTTTGTGCAAACAGTTGCATTTACTGTCGCAGCTACTGCAATTGGATTATCTGAGGATATGAGCAAAGGATTAATCGATCGATTCCGTTCATTGCCGATTTCTCGCTCTGCAGTAGTGCTGGGTCGCACTCTTGGTGATGCCACATTAAACATAGTCGTCTTGATTGTTATGGGATTAACTGGAGTTTTAGTTGGTTGGCGCCCAAGTTCTGGCGCATTAAGTATTGCTGCAGGTTTTGGCATGCTTTTATTATTTGGATATGCGATGTCTTGGATGGGAGTCCTGGTGGGCTTATCTGTTCGCGACACAAGAGTGGCAAACAGTGTGGTTTTCCTATTTGTTTTTCCAATGACCTTTTTGTCTAATGCGTTTGCTCCAACAACAGGAATGCCTAAGCCATTGCAATATGTGGCTGAGTGGAATCCAGTCTCGACAATGGTGGCAGGTATTCGTTCGCTATTTGGATTAACAAATCAATTTGGCGCAACAGCTAATTCATTCCCATCACAACATCCAATAACGATGTCTTTGATTTATATAATTTTAATTATGGTGATTTTTATTCCACTAAGCGTACAGAAGTACAAAAAAGTCTCACCTAGATAATTTAAGCTAAATGTCAACCTAAATATGGGGCAACTTTTTTAATCTTTACTGCAAAAGTTTTTCCATTTGGCGCAAGATAGGAAACACTATCTCCTACATTTTTATTTAATACTGCAGAACCAAGTGCAGACTTTTCGCTGTAGACCGAAACCTCACCGGCAGCGATTTCACGCGAGCCAAGAAGAAACTCCATCTCATCGCCATCCATATCAATTGTTACCAACGATCCGAGATTAACTACTTGCGAATCTGCAGAAGGCGCAGTTCCAACTTCTGAATTTTCTAACATTGATTTGAGTTGACGAATCCGAGCTTCCATCTTTCCTTGCTCTTCACGAGCCGCGTGATAGCCACCATTTTCTTTAAGGTCGCCTTCTTCACGTGCAGCAGCAATCTTTGCGACTACCTCTTGACGGCCAGCTACAGATAAATAGGCAAGTTCAGCGGAGAGACGGTCAAACGCCTCTTGAGTTAACCAAGTTTTAATTGGACCTGCTGCATCTTTAGCCATAGTGGGCAATCGTAGCGGGATTGACCTGGATCAAGAGGTGCAGCGCACGACCCCTGCGGTCACCGCTCGCACCCGAGTAGGAACTTCGCTCACCATCTCAATTGATTTAGCAGTAGTTGGTGGTATTTGAATTTCAATCTGGCCGACAATCGTCTTGTCCATATCTTTAGCAATAAGTGTGCAAATTAAAATTTGCTTAGGGTCACGGCGATCGATTGAGTATTTAATACTTACCTCTTTATCACTGGTTATTGAGAAAGCGATTAAAGCGGCCCTAATAGGCGGGTTAGCAAACCAATAAGCACCTAAAACCGTCACTATCGTGAGTACAGCAAATCCGATCACAAGCAGCGGCTTTTGAAAGCGGTTTGGCTGATGCGGGAGATACCGGTCGCTCATGGCAAGATCAGCCTAAAGGATTTTTGGATGGAGTAATAGATGGCCACGACGCCTGACCCTAGCACTGTGAACGCCGGCACTGCAGGATCGCTGGTACTGACCTTCCTAACCATTGCTGTCGTATTTATTTTGCGTAGTGGTTACAAAAGATTGAAAAAAATGGATCGTCGCCGCACTGAAGAAAAATGAGATGGTACGGAAATTAGGGTTTGCACTGTTGCTTGTTATTTTTGCAGCAACTTTTGTACGACTTGGAATCTGGCAATTAGATAGAGCCCACCTTGTTCAGGAGATTTCAAAACCAGTTGCAGATAAAGTTGAAGTCGGAATTGAAACTCTAATCAAACCACGTATTTCAATTCCAGATAATGCAAAGGGTCGCTTAGTTAGTGCCACTGGAAGATATGAAAGAATTTTACAAGCACCGAATCAAAGCACAGATGATGATAGTGCACGCGAAAAATGGCAAGTAGGAATTCTTAAATTAAATACTGGGGCAGGGTTACTCGTTGTACGCGGTGTTGGAGATGTGGCACCACCGAGTGAAATTATTGAAGTGCATGGCCGATTGATGCCAAGCCAGATCGAAGATCGAAGTACCGGTTCTAATTTGATTTCAGAACTTTCGCGCTTGGATTCGACAGTGTTGTTGAGTCGAGTAAATTTTGATCTTTATGATGGTTATCTAATCGCAATTACCGAAAAACCCGATTCGCTAATCGAGCGAGTACCTGCACCGCAACTCGTCGTTAAAGCAGCTGGCTTTTACTGGCAGCATATTTCCTATGTTGTCATCTGGTGGCTCATGGCACTGCTAGTTCTTTGCATGCCGCTATTTAAAAGGAGAAGTGAGTAGAGTATTCCCATGAATGGCGCATATATCCGTTTCAGAATCATGGCTTGGGTTGCTGGGATAATGTCATTAATTCTTTGGTTTGTAGATATACCTGTTAAATATTTCTTAACAGTGCCTTTTCTTGAAGATAAAATCGACTGGATTCCAATAGTGCATGGATATCAATTTCCTATCTACATTATTACGGTGATTGAACTTTCTTATAGATTGAAATGGAATGTAATAAAAATTGTTAAATTTATTCTTGCGGGAACACTTCCGGTTGCCTCGTTCTTGGCAGAGAAAAAAGTACGAGCCATTTACAATGCCAGCAAATAGCCATCTATAGGAATAAATATGAAAAGTCTGCATAGAATTTTGAAATCAATCCTTTACCCGCTTTATGAGCGGCGCTTATTTAAAAAATTAAATCTTGCTGAATCACCGAAACATGTAGGTGTCATTCTTGATGGTAATCGTCGTTGGGCAAAAAATAATTTAGCTTCTTCAAAATCAGGACATCAAGCAGGTGCCCGTAAAATTGTGGAACTGCTTGGCTGGTGCGAGGAAGTCAATGTTGAAGTAGTAACTTTATGGTTGCTATCCACTGAAAATTTAAGTCGGGAAAAAAACGAATTAAATGCACTTTGTGAAGTTATTGCTGAGACTGTCGCAGAGCTCTCTAGGGAAGGAAAATGGAATTTAGTTTTAATGGGCTCTTTAGATCTTCTTCCTATCTGGTTAGCCGACAGGTTAAAAAAATCAATTGCACTAGTTAATGGAAAGAAAAAATTGACAGTCAATCTTGCAATTGGATATGGAGGACGACAAGAGATTTCAGATGCGGTCAAATCGATGCTTGAAAAACATCTAAGTGCTGGGGATTCACTCAAAGAAGTTGTTAATGATCTAAATATTGATGAAATCTCAAAATATTTATACACCGCAGGACAGCCTGATCCAGATTTAGTAATTAGAACCTCAGGGGAGCAAAGGCTTTCTGGATTTTTATTATGGCAAAGCGCACATTCAGAGTTTTATTTTTGCGAAGCTTTTTGGCCTGATTTCAGAAAGTTGGATTTCTTGCGAGCATTGCGTTCATATGCCGCTCGTCACCGTCGGTTTGGAAATTAACATCAGATTAAGCTCCTGCGTGTCGCGGCTGACTCACAGTAGAACTATTCTAAATTTTGCACTACCTACTACATAACAGAATAGGAAGTGCTGGTGTCGGCGAAGTCTGGTAACAAAATAAAGACTTATATTTTAGACACCAGCGTGCTGCTGGCAGACCCATCCGCACTTACGAGATTTGCAGAACACCAAGTTGTTCTACCTATTGCAGTAATTGGTGAATTAGAAAGTAAGCGTGATCATCCCGAACTTGGATACTTTGCAAGAGGTGCACTTAGATTATTAGATGACATCAGAGTCGAAAATGGCCGGCTTGATAAGCCGATGGTTATTACACCAGAGGGCGGCACTCTTTCTGTTGAATTAAATCACACTGATTCAAGTTCGCTACCACCAGGATTTTTCCGTGATGGCAGCAATGACTCAAGAATTCTTTCAGTAGCTAAAAATTTGATTGCTGATGGTCGTGATGTAGTTCTGGTTACAAAAGACTTACCTTTGCGGGTAAAAGCTTCTGCTATTGGAATTGAGGCTGAGGAGTACCGAGCCGAACTTGCTATAAGTAGTGGCTGGACCGGAATGGTAGAACTTAAAGTTTCCGCTGCGGTCATTGACGCACTATATGAAAATGAAAGAACGCCATGTCCTGAGGCCAAAGATTTACCGGTTCATACAGGAGTAGTACTTTCATCAGAACGGGGCAGTGCGCTCGCGCGCGTAATGCCAGATAAACAGTTGCGATTAGTTCGTGGAGATCGAGAAGCTTTTGGTGTGCACGGAAGAAGCGCTGAGCAAAGAATTGCATTAGATCTCTTACTTGATAATGAAGTTGGAATTGTTTCACTTGGTGGGCGAGCCGGCACCGGAAAAAGTGCCCTTGCACTTTGCGCTGGATTAGAAGCGGTTCTTGAGCGCCGTTTACATAAAAAAGTAGTTGTTTTCCGCCCGCTATATCCAGTTGGGGGACAGGAGCTCGGCTATCTCCCAGGAAGTGAAGGCGAGAAGATGTCGCCATGGGCTCAGGCAGTTTTTGACACACTTGGTGCATTGGTTAGTCAAAGTGCAATAGATGAAGTGGTTCATCGTGGATTAATTGAAGTTTTGCCATTAACTCATATTCGCGGTCGCTCACTCCACGACTCATTTGTAATTGTGGATGAAGCACAATCATTGGAACGTGGTGTTTTGCTCACTGTTCTTTCGAGAATTGGGCAGAACTCTCGAGTAATTTTGACTCACGATGTCGCACAGCGCGACAATTTGCGAGTTGGAAGATTTGATGGAGTTGTTGCCGTTATTGAAGCCCTCAAAGGCCATCCACTTTTTGCACATATAACATTAGTAAGAAGTGAGCGATCGGCCATTGCAGCCCTTGTTACCGAAATGTTAGAGACCCCAGTTCAATAATTTATTGAATAGATTGGTATAGTTACGCAGCCGAGTTGTCCAGTTAAGAATTTTGAAAGTAGTAAATTTAGATGCCAAGCTCAGTTAAAAAGAACCCTGATTTAGAACGTGCCTATAAGTTCCTCTTAGGGATGAACTTCCTATTCGCCATATTGATAATTTCATGGATTCCAAGATTGTCTGAAGTCAAAAAGTTGCTCGGCTTAAATAATGAAGTATTTGGTTCCCTTCTAGGCCTGGGATCTATTGGCTCATTGGTGGCATATGGAAGTTCTGGCTATGTAATTGAACGATTTGGATCTAAACGTGTAATTAATATCTCCATTGTCTTAATGGCTATTAGTTATGGTGGAATTACTTGGACCCAAAGCGTTACGATTTTTGCATTAATAAATTTATTTGCGGCTGCAGGTGGCTCATTTTTACATATTACGCTTTCGGGTTTACAAACTGTAATTCAAAAAGATCTTGGGCGTCCGATTATTCCAAAGATGCACGGATCATTTAATACCGGGTTTCTACTCGTAATTCTTGTTGGTGGAGTAATTTCACCATTTATTTCAGTACGTACTCACTTGACAATGATCTCAATAATAATTTCACCGATATTCTTTTATTGCGCAACTCAACTCCCTTCCTCCCGAGATTTTGCAATGGGCGAAAAACCCCATCTTGGGTTGAAATTTGTTAAAGAGTTAATTCCACGAACTCAATTAGAGTGGTTAATAAGTTTGGGATTAATTTGCGCAACAGTTATAGAAATTTCTACCAATGACTGGCTGGCGATCTATGCCCGCGAAACTTTAAATATTCCGGCCGGTCCACATGTTATCTACTTTATTTTATTTTCACTTGCAATGATTATTGCACGTTGGAAATTTGCAGCGATGCTAAGACGTTTCGGAGCAGTTAATTTGATTCATTATGGATCAATAATCGGATCCATTGGATATGCAATCGGAATTTATGGTGCATTTTTGATGGTTGGAACGTCTCCCACAATTGCATTCATAATGGCCGGCTTTGGCGTTTTGATTGGGGGATTCGGAATCGGCGGAATCCAGGCAATCTTTATTAAAGTACTGGGAGATAAATCGGGAACTTCATTAAATGTCGCACTAGGTCGGGTCTACTTTGTATTTACCATGTACCTATTTGTTATTCGGCTAATAATCTCATTTGTAGCTGAACGGGTTTCAGTCGCGGCCGCCCTGCTTGTGCCGGCAGTACTTTTACTCCTAACATTTAGGTTCGCTCACCTTGCTGACGAGGATGACGATTTGCTTAAGTAACTAAAGTAAGGGGAGAATAAAGTGGACAGAATCTGTTGGACGCTACGAGTGCATCCAGATCGAGTAAATGATTACCGCGAATCTCATGCCACAATTCCAGAGTATTACCGCCAAGCGCTAAGTGATGCTGGCTGGAATAATTATTCGATTTACATCATGCCTGACGGATTGGTAATCGGCTATCTAGAGTCCGCGAATTGGGATGAATCACGAAAGACGATGTTTGCCCGCAAAGATGTATATGAGCGCTACAGCGCTGAGATCGGCGACAAGATGAAGGATGCTTTTATCTGGCCACCAGAGGGCCCACCAACTGATCCACTAATGATGCACCCTTGTGAAGAGCTGGTTTTCCGGCTTGATTAATTAACTTCGGCACCGGTTCAACTCTGGTTCAATAAATTGCCTGAACTCCTAGATAACGAATGGGTATCAATTGCAGAATTTTGCAAATTGCTATTGACCACCGCCGAACCGGTATATACCGTTCCATAACACACAGATCTGAACTGTTTTAGTTAAATTTATTGCTAAGGCGAAACTGGTATGACCAGTAAAGCCAAAGCACCTAAAACGGGGATTTGATCAGCGGCCGATTCCTCGGCCTCGGAGATAGAGAGATAGGTGAAAATGAATAACAAGACAGCAAGCAAGAAGTTCCGGGTCGGAATTCTTGCAGGTCTTTTGTCAGTCTCGCTAGCAGGCATTGGAGTTCAGAGTGCACATGCTGTAACTGAACTACGTTTCGCTGCCCTTGCTGGTATCGATGTAAACTTCAAGCCAGTAATTGAACAATGGAATAAAGAGAATCCAGATATCCAAGTTAAAGTTGAAACTCTTCCAGCGACAATTCCTGACATCGTAAAGAGCCTGGCTGCATCTGCACTAAGTGGCAGCGCACCAGATATCTTCAACAACCTTGATACTTATGCAGATCAATTGGCAGATGTTGGATTCTCCGAAGATCTAGTCAAATGGTTTGGTACCAATGGAACCGTCCAGCGTTCAGCATTCAACCAAGGATTCTTGAGCTCATATGTTCCAATCAACACTCCTAAGCAAGTAACTGGTCTTCCAATTGCTGCAGATGCGATCGTTGTTTTCTACAACAAGACTCTGTTCAAGAAAGCTGGCGTTGCATTTCCAAAGGCTGGCTGGACATACGATGAGTACTTGAGCACATGCGACAAACTTTCAAAGTGGGGCGCAAAGCAGAAGCCACAAGTTTGGGGTAACTCAGGCGGACCTGGCGGAGGAAGCAAGTCAATCTGGCAAGCCCAGTACAACCCATTCCTACACTCTGTAGGTACCTATACCTATGATCGCAACACCAACACCTCAGCAATTGGTTCACCAAAAGCTATCGTTGCCTGGAAGCAACTTCTTAAGCCATGGCAAAATGGTTGTATCGCTAAGTACAGCATTGTTAGCGGCAAGACCCCTCCAACCTTCCAAGGTGGACAGGTTGCAATGGAAATCTCTGTACGCGCGGTTCTTCCAACATACAAATCTGGTCTAGAAGCTAAGAAGATGGATTGGGATGTTGCTGATATGCCGGTAATCAAGGGCGAAACTTCAAAGTACATCATCGGTGGCGGAAGCTACGGATTAGGTATTGCTGCAACTTCAAAGAACAAAGAAGCTGCATGGAAGTTCGTAAACTGGTTCTACACAACCAAGAATGGTGGAATTAACACCCTTCAGGCAAGTGGATCACTAGTACCTCCAACAGATGAAGGAATTGCAAGTGGCGCATGGCGTACATTGCCAGCACCTCCTGCCAATGTTGATGTCTTTGGTCGCGCAATTAAGAACTCCTTTATTGCACCTAAGTTGCCAGGTCAAGCAGGAACAGTGCTTGATACCGTAATTGGTGACGCTGTAGCTGAAGTTCTTCTAAAGAATGTTTCAATTGAAAAAGCATTCAAGAAGGCTGAAGCAAAAGTTACTGCTGCAATTAAGAAAGAACTTGACGTAGGGTAATTAAATAATTAGTTAGTGGGCAATGCTTTGAGCACTGCCCACTAACTATTTTAATATGATTAATTATTATTTAATTTTCTTTGAATAAGTTATTTTTTGGGGGATGCATGACGCAGGTCAAAGAAAAAAAAGTCGGCACTAAGAATCAACTAAAACGAAATGATCGTTTTTGGTTAGGCGTCTTTATCCTCCCAAATTTATTTATGTACACGCTTTTCATTCTTATTCCCTCTGCTGTAGGAGTCCTGCTTAGTTTTTGCGAATGGAACATCTTGGGACCGATCAAATGGGTCGGATTAGAAAATTACCGCAGATTATTCACAGATGAGTTGATCATGCCAGCCTTTGGGCGCTCACTTCAATATCTGGCTTATGGAGTAATACCAACAGTTTTTGGTGGATTTCTTTTAGCGGTACTGCTGAATTGGAAAGTAAAAGGAATCGGCATCTTCCGTGCAATGTTTTTCTTGCCGCTTACCGTCTCTAGTGCGGTAGCAGGTATCTCCTGGTCAAGTATTTTCAATCCAGAGGCTGGCTGGATTAATTTATTTTTAAAGAAAATTGGAATCACTGGACCGCAGTGGTTAAGCAGTTTTACTTGGGCACTTCCTTCAGTGACAATCATTGTTATTTGGTTATCACTTCCATTGGTAATTATTTTGTACTTGGCGGGCTTGCAAAGAATTTCGCCGGAAATTATGGAAGCAGCAGCACTTGATGGAGCAAATGTTTGGCAACGGATTTGGGGAATTGTTTTCCCATGTGTTGCGTCAACAACAACTTTAGTTGTTGTAATCGAGATATTAGCTTTTTTGGGTTCTCCATTTGAGATATCACTTTTAATGGTGCAAGGCGGACCGCTGGATGCAACAACTTCACTCGCGTACTACGCGTATAAAGTTGCATTCGAGCAATTTGAAATTGGCTACGCATCAGCTGTGGTTATGGCGCAATTCTTTGTTTTCTTAGGTATCGCATTAATCGTTTTACGGATTCGCAAATCTATTAAAGCGAGGGGTTAATTATGGCTAACGGAGTTTTATTCACCCAAAAACGTTCTGTAAACACCCTTCGATATAGCGTTGTTGTTTTGCTAGCGCTAGCTTTTACTTTCCCACTTTTGTATTTAGTATCTGGCTCATTGATGACTTTAAATGAAGTAACTGTCTACCCACCCAAGTTGCTACCGACAACTATAAATCTGCAAAATTATGTAGATGCGATGCAAGTAATGACCCCACGTATTTTCGGAAACACATTTTTCTTCACATTTGGCATCTTGATTTTGCAACTAATTCTTTCTTTTTCAGCTGGATTTGCACTTGCAAAAATGCCATTTAAGTATGCGGCAACTGTTGTGGGTTTATTCGCAATTCCAGTTTTTCTTCCTACAAATGTTTCAATCATTCCGTTATATCTAGTGACTTATAAATTACATCTGCTTGATACATGGGGTGGAATGATCTTGCCGATTGTTGGATCCACTGCATTCGGAACATTGCTGTTCCGCCAATTCTTAGTTAACTTTCCAGACAACCTAGTTGATGCGGCTCGAATTGATGGCGCAAGTTGGCCACGAGTGCTATTTCAAGTTGTATTACCACTTGCTCGTCCACCTATTGCTTCATACGCTGCCGTAACTTTCTTAACCGCTTGGAATATGTATATCTGGCCGTTGATGGTGGGCCACACCGATAATTTGAAAGTAGCAACAGTCCAATTGGCTCCATTAATTGCTGGTGGAGTTGGCTTCTACGGAAAAATTCCACCCAATGTGACCTATGCAGCGGCTTTGCTGAGCGCTTTACCAGTAACGTTATTTTTCCTTTGGGCACAACGTTGGTTCATAAATGCAATCGCAGGTACTGGTAACGATTCATAATCTGTATCTATAACCATATAAAACGAGGAGTTTTTAAATGTCGGAGCGCAAATTAGGTGTAGCAATCGTTGGTTGCGGTTTTATGGGCCGCCGGCATTTGCTGGGTTTTAGTGCGTTGCATAAGGCTGGCGTATTAAAAGGCGAAGTTGTTGCACTTCTTGATATCAACAAAGAAGTTGCTGACAAAGTTGCTGATGAAGCTTTTGAACTTCTCGGTAAGCGACCAGCTGTCTACACCTCTTTAGATGAGATGATGAAAGATCCAGCCGTCGAAGCGATAGATATCGTTACCGATCCAAGAACTCACCACACTATTGCGGTGCAAGCAATGGAAGCCGGTCGACATGTCTTTTGCGAGAAGCCACTTTCATTAACAATTAAAACTGGGCAATTAATGCTTGATGCTGCAAAACGCACAGGCATGACTTTAGGTACAGCCGAAAACTATCGCCGTGGTGGAGCAAACCGAGTTGCGCGCGCAGTTATTGAATCAGGGATGCTTGGCAAATTGCATTTAATGATTGAAATGTGGGCTGGCGGGGATGACAAGATCATCATCAGCAAGTGGCGCCATATGAAAGAAAGTGGCTCAATCGGAATTGATATGAGTATTCACTACGCCGACATCATTGAATATTTCGTAGGACCAGTTGAACGAGTTTGGGGACGCGGAATTATTGCTGAACCAATTCGTTATACAAAAAATGGAGATGAGTCGATCATCCCAACTGGTGAAGATGCATTATTTGCCAGCATGCGCACCGCAGATGGAATAGATGTTCAGTACACATACCTTCCATCTGGCCCCGGAATTAACCACCGGCAACGAAGTTTGCATGGAACTAAAGGTTCGATGTTAGTTCCGGGCGATCGCTCAGATGGAGATGTCGTGGTCCAACTCGGAGAGCGCAAACTTATGGGCGCTGAGTTAATTGCTGAGATTGCTAAGAGTGGAACCCATTTAAATATAAATGATGTAACGAAAGCGGTATTAGGTCCGGATGGCACTGGCGGTAAAGGGGCACCATGGGCCGCTGTCGATTCTGGTTACTTAGCAGTTGAAATTGATGACTTCGTAGATGCGGTATTAAACAAGCGTGCACCTGAAGTAGATGGCATGGGTGGCTTGCGAGCACTTGCTGTGGTTTACGCAATTCTTGAATCAGGGGTAGCTGGCCGCGAAGTTTCTGTTGATGAAGTTATTACTGGCAAAATACACGCGTATCAGGATGAGATCGATCAATCTTTAGAAAGGCGCTAATCATGAGCGAAGAGTTAAAGTTTCATCAAGTCGCCTATGTTGTTAAAGATTTAGACAAGGCAGTGAAACATTGGGCAGATGATCTGGGTATTGGTCCATGGACTGTTTACACACTTAAATCACCTGGATTAAAAAATTGTGTTTATAAAGGGCAAGCAACGGATTTTGGAATTCGCCATGCAATGGCATTTTCTGGAAATCTGCAATTTGAATTAGTAGAACCACTTCATGGTCCAAGTATTTTTCGCGACCAATTAGATTCAACTGGTGAAGGCATGAATCACGTAGGTTGCATTGTCCAAGATCATCCAGCCGCAGTCGCAGATTTCATTGCGCGCGGATTTACACCGCTGCAAAGCGCTGCCGGTTTTGGCGCCGAAGGCGATGGCGCTTTTGCATACTTCCAACCGCCTGATGGAATTAGTGCCATTGTCGAATTAATTTCTCCACCAAAAGTTCGCATCCAACCTGATTACATCTATCCAGCACCGGAAGGCAAATAATGAAATCTGCTGCACGCATCGCCAAAGTTGAAGTTTTCGCTGCAGGCATGTCCTGCTTTGTTCGCCTTACAACTGAAGATGGAATTCAAGGCGTAGGCGAGTCAACCGCATTTGCATACCCAAACGCAGTTGCTGAAGTTATTCGCAACTTCGAACCATTTTTAATTGGTGCAGATGCTCATGATGTTGAGCAGAACTGGCTAAAGATGTATCGCGCACTTGGATGGCGTGGATTGATGCTCGGTGGCGCAATTAGCGCGATCGATCAAGCTATGTGGGATATCCGAGCACGAGTATTTGAAACTCCAGTTTGGCATTTACTTGGCGGACGTAGCCGTAAAGCAGTTCGCGGGATGAAAGTTGTCTGGGGTAATACAAAAGAAGAGCTTCTCAGAGACTCGCTAATGGCCCAAAAAGAGGGTTACACCGCAATTAAGATTATTTTGCATCAACATGATCACCACTTGATGCGTCATGCAGAAAAAATTGCCGACTTGGTAGATCGTATGGCCTCACTTCGCGATGCAGTTGGAAATACTTTAGATATCGGAGTTGAACTTCACCGTAATATGCAACCAGGAAACTCTGTTGCATTAATTGAAGAGTTGATGCCTTTCCGTCCACTCTTTGTTGAAGATCCAATTCCACCAGATAGCGTGCTTTCATTTGCTGAAGTTTCTGCCAAGGTAAAAACTCCGATGGCTGCCGGAGAGCGCAACACCTCTATATACGAGTTCCGTGAGTACATCGAACATGCCGGTCTTGCATTTGTCCGTCCTGATATCGGAATCGCCGGTGGCTTTACCCATGTTCGCAAAATCTGCGCGATGGCCGAAGCTCACCATCAAGGAATTTTGCCGCATGCAGTTCCATCAGGTGCGATTGCAACGATGGCACATATTCATCTAGGAATCACCGTTCCAAACTGGGAAGCCCAAGAACATGTTGATCAAAATGTTGACCCAGTGCAACAAATGGTAAAGCGAATCCCACTTGTAAAAGATGGTTGGTTGTATCCATTTGATGAGCCAGGTCTTGGCATGGAGATCAATGACGCATTTTTTGCAACAAATCCGCCAGTCACGATGCACAAAATAAATCCAGACCTTCGCGAAGATGGTTCGGTGGCACTTCGATGAGTAAACCTAAAATTGGAATCGCATGTTCTGCCGAAACGCGCGCCCTCTATTTAGAAAAACGGGATTTAGAGCGATTAAGCAAAATCGCAGATGTCGTAATTGAAGAGTATGACGTTCCATCTGATTGGGTAACCATTCCAGTAGACCCAGAAGTAGAACTCCGCTTTGCTAAATTTGCAACAGATCTTGATGTTTTAATCGTCTGTCATGGCGGACCAAGAATTACAAAACCTATTTTTGACGCTGGCAAGAAATTAAAAGTTGTCGGCGAACTTGAAGGTGATCGTTTTGCTGGTCGCATTGATGTGATTGCGGCTAAAGAAGCTGGAGTTATGGTGGTTGATACAACTCACTCATCATCATGGCCAGTCTCTGAATGGGCACTGGCACTTGCATTAATTGGTTTACGTGAACATGCACGGTTCCGCGACATCATCGCTGGAAAGAAAATGATTCATGATGATTACCGAACCAAACCACCAGCCCGTGAATTAACTGGCAAAAGTGTTGGCATTATCGGCTTTGGTCACATTGCATGGCGCTTACGCGAATTCTTAACTCCATTTCGCAACGAGATCTTTGCTTATGACCCATTTGCACCTCGTGAATTGGCAGATGCACTAGACGTCAACTTCGCATCACTTGAAAGAGTCATGGATTGCGATGTAGTTATCTGTCTTGCACCAGATACTGCTAAGACGCGCAACATGATCGCTGAAAAAGAGTTAGCGATGCTTAAGCCTGGCGCAGTATTTGTAAATGTTTCACGCGGAGGATGTGTAGATGTTCCAGCGTTAATTGCTAAGGCAGCGAAAGAAGATGCCTGGTTCTGTTTAGATGCACATAACCCAGAGCCAATTGCAGTTGATTCACCACTTCGTGGAATGCGAAACGTCTTTCTCTCACCTCACATCGGAGGCATGACTGTCGAAGCCCAACCTAGATTTTTCACATTAATGGTCGAAGAGTTGGAACGATGGGTTGATGGTGCCGAACCACGCGCCCAAATCACTGATCGCGTTGTTGCTGGAAGATCTGGAAAATAAGATGATCGCCGATAGCCATTGTCACGCCTGGCGCAGATGGCCATATGACAAATCAGTTCCAGATCCAGATCATCGTGGATCCCTTGAAGCATTGCTATATGAGATGGATACGCATGGCGTAACTCGGGCTTCAGTTGTATGTGCTCGCATTGGTGATGGAGCCGGTGGAGATGGGTTTGGGAATGAAGATAACAATGATTATGTATCTTCTTTTGCTAAGAAATTCCCAGATCGAATTTCAGCTTGGGTAGATGTTGATTGTGTTTGGCGTAAAGATCACCACAAGCCAGGTGCTGTTACTAGATTGCGCGAAGAGTTATCTCGCAATAATGCAAAAGGTTTCACTCACTATGTAACTGCCGAAAATGATGGTTGGTTCCATACAGATGAAGGCCGCGAGTTTTTTGCAACGGCAGCAGAATTAAAAGTAGTTGCATCAATGGCAATTTCACCTGCCTGGTTTCCAGATTTGCGGGAAATAGCTATAGCAAATCCCACGCTGCCATTTCTAGTTCACCATATGTCAATGCCGGCAAATACCAGCGCGGGATATAGCAAGAATGACATTGCCGAGTTAGTTAAAAGTGCAGAGGTTCCAAATATCGGCATTAAAATCTCTGGCTTTAACTACAACTCAATCGAGAAATATGATTTTCCTTACCAGCAATCTCAAGAACTTTTCAAAACAATTTATAACGCTTACGGTGCAGATCGGCTTTACTGGGCATCAGATTTCCCAGCTTCACGGGATATGTTGACCTACACCCAGGCAATCGAAGTCGTCCGAACTCATTGTGATTATCTTCCAAAAGCAGATTTAAATAAGATCATGGGAGATAACTTAAACAATTTGTTAAACAATCCAGTTTTTTCTCAGAAATAACTAAACCAAACTAGAAAGGCAAAAAATATGGCCGCTGTACTGATCGCTCGTTACTACGTAAATCCTGGAAACTCAGCTGCAGTTAAAGAAGCACTGCAAAAGATGGCAGTTCGCGTTAAAGCTGATGAGCCAGCATGTTTGGTTTATAACGCCAATATTGATCCAGAAAATGAAAACCTTTACTGCCTATATGAGGTCTATCGCGATGCAGCAGCAATTGCAGCTCACCGTGAAACGCCTCACTTCAAAGAGATTATCGAAGGAATAATCGTTCCTTTACTTGAAAAGCGTGAGCGCGAAATTTATGAGCAGGTGATTGGCTAATGAAATTACTCTCCTTTGCAACAGTTACTTCAGTAGGTCGAACCCGGCATCTTGGCGCGCTTGTTTCAGGTGATGCCGATTCGGGGGAGGTTATTGATTTAACTGCAGCATCGAGAGCTTTACTTGCTTCAGAAGGTTTGGATGAGATTGGTGCAGAGCGAATTACAAATGCGCTCTGCCCAGCTTCAACTTTAGGATTTGTTCAAGGTGGAGATAGAGCCCGAGATTTAGCGGAAAAAGCAGTTGCTGCAGTTTTGAAAAATGGTTGGGAGCAAGCCCCTAACCTTGCACAGATTAAATACCAGGCCGCTGATATCGCTCACCTTCCCGCAATAAGTGCACCACCTCTTTTAAGAGATTTCATGTCTTTCGAAAAACATTTATTAAATGTCTTTCCAAAGTTAAATCGACCCATTCCAGACGAGTGGTACAAACGCCCGGTTTTTTATAAAGGTAACGCAGCCAGCATTGGCGCGCACAAACAAGAGATTGAATTTCCAGAGTATGCCGAAGTTTTAGATTTAGAGTTCGAATTTGCAATTGTGATTGGTAAATCTGGAATTGATATCAAAGTTGAAAATGCCCGTGATTACATCTACGGATACACGATTTATAATGATTTTTCGGCACGTGCAATTCAATCCCAAGAAATGTCTGTCGGGCTTGGACCTGCTAAAGGTAAAGATTTTGTAGGCGCACATGTTTTAGGTCCGGTCTTAGTTACTGCCGATGAGATTAAAGATCCTTATTCACTTGCTATGAAAGCTTGGATAAATGGGTCACAGTGGACTGATGGAAATACCAACGACATGCATTGGA
Organism: Candidatus Nanopelagicaceae bacterium; assembly: GCA_009694285.1. Classification (GTDB taxonomy): domain Bacteria; phylum Actinomycetota; class Actinomycetes; order Nanopelagicales; family Nanopelagicaceae; genus UBA3012. The sequence goes on from SHVK01000008.1 coordinate 18,813, forward strand.
AATTTGAGCAGATGATCGCTTATGCATCTTGGAATGAGCAATTACAAGTTGGTGAGGTCTTTGGTTCAGGAACAGTTGGCGATGGATCTGGTGCAGAACAAGACAAAGTCTTGAATCCTGGCGATGTAATAGAACTAGATGTTGCTGGAATTGGAAAATTATTTAACAAAGTTGTTAGAAATAAACCGCTTGATCTAGATATCAGCAAACATGGAGGCGCTAAATGATCTTCTCCGATCTTTACATCAATGGCAAATGGGTTGAGGGCGCAGGCCGCCACCCAGTTTATGATCCAAGTAATGGTTCAGTGATTACTGAGATTGCCATCGCTGGTGAAAAAGAGGTAGATGCCGCGATGAATGCTGCAGCAGCAGCTTTCCTAACTTTTGCGCAAATTCCTTCACGTCAACGTGGTGAAATGTTACGTCGTGCCTTTGAAATCATGATTGCAGAAGCTGATGATTTGGCAAGGTTAATTTCGCGCGAAAACGGCAAAGTTTTTGCTGATGCAAAAGGCGAAGTCCTTTATGCGGCTGAGTTTTTCCGTTGGTTCTCTGAAGAAGCAGTACGTATTGAGGGAGATTTCCGCACTTCTCCTAGCGGAGATAAACGGATTATTGTTACCAATCAGCCAATTGGTGTTTCATTATTAATTACCCCATGGAATTTTCCAGCAGCTATGGCTACTCGCAAAATTGGTCCAGCAATTGCAGCTGGTTGCACCGTAATTGTTAAACCTGCAATTGAAACCCCATTAACCACTTTGGCTATCGCGGACATCTTGCATCGCGCAGGTGTTCCTGCAGGTGTTGTAAATGTGATTACGCCAACTCCTGCTGGTCCGGCGGTTACTCGCTTACTTGAAGATCCAAGATTAAAAAACCTTTCATTTACTGGATCTACTCAAGTTGGAAAAATTCTATTAAAGCAAGCAGCAGATCGAGTCATCCGCACATCAATGGAGTTAGGCGGAAATGCGCCCTTTATTGTTTTGGATGATGCAGATATTGATGAGGCAGTAAGTGGCGCGATGATTGCCAAACTGCGAAATGGTGGCGCTGCCTGCACCGCTGCAAATCGTTTTTATGTTTCCAAGAAAGTTGTTGCGCAATTTACCGAAAAGTTAACTGCAGCAATGAAAGAAATTAAAATGGCATCAGGATTAACTGAAGGTGCTCAACTTGGTGCTTGCGTTTCAGTAAAAGAGCGGAACAAAATTGCCGATCTAGTAACTGCTTCAATTGCTCAAGGAGCCGATGTAAAACTTGGTGGAAAAACTCCGGCAGGCGATGGTGCTTTCTATCCACCAACAGTTTTAACCGTTGCAGCAGATAATGAAATTTTGAAAGAAGAAATCTTCGGACCAGTTGCGGTGATAGTTACAGTGGAATCTGATGAGCAAGCAATTGCTTTGGCAAATGACACTGAGTACGGCTTAATCAGTTACATCTACTCAGCGGATTTGGGTCGCGCGCTTAAAGTTGCTGAAGCGATGGAATCTGGAATGGTGGCTATCAATCGAGGAGTGATTTCTGATCCGGCAGCTCCATTTGGTGGATATAAGCAAAGTGGATTAGGTCGCGAAGGTGGCTTTGATGGAGTCCATGAGTTCCTAGAGAAGAAGTACATCGGTGCGGCTTTTTAAGTCAGTACACTCAAGCATTTTGGTAGAGCAATAGAGGCGTGTACCCTTTACCTTGTTCGCGTAAGTAAGCAGTGAAGAAAGAAGTAGTGCCCCCCTAGCTCAGACGGTAGAGCGTTTCCATGGTAAGGAAAAGGTCAACGGTTCGATTCCGTTGGGGGGCTCGGCGGGGTAGCTCAGCCTGGTAGAGCAAGCGGCTCATAATCGCTGTGTCGCCGGTTCAAGTCCGGCCTCCGCTACTCGATTTCTCGCCTTAGGGCGAGAACGGGTACGCTCAGACCTTCGCGAAAGTGAAGATTACATAGATAGGAGCATGACCATGGCAAGTAAGAGTGCGGATGTCCGCCCAAAGATCACCATGGCCTGCGTGGATTGCAAAGAACGCAATTACATCACCAAGAAAAATCGCCGTAACGATCCAGATCGTATGGAGATGAAGAAGTTCTGCCCACGTTGCAAAGCCAGCACACTTCACCGGGAGACCCGCTAAATCATGGTCGCCCCCGACCTAGTCGGGCGTAAATTTCTGGGAACGCAGACGCAAAGAGTAAATCAATCGGATCTTTCTGCCTTTGCAACATCAATTGGCGAAACCGCTGACACTCAAATTTCTCAACTGCCAACTTTCCCAATTTGTTTTACATTAAATGAGGCAGAACGAATTGCTCCAGAACTTGGTCTGGATTGGAGCCGAGTTGTACATGGCGATCAAAGATTTATACATCACCGATTTTTAAAAATCGACGAAGAGGTCCGCGCAGATAGCGAAATTGAAGCAGTTAAATCAATGGCTGGTAATGAGATTTTAACTTTAAGATCTGATCTCTTTGTTGGCGAAGAGTTAGTAACTTCCACCTGGTCAACTCTGGTCTTTCGAGGCAAACAATGAGTGCGTTAACTGGAATTGCAATTGGAACTGATTTGCCTAGGCAAACTTTCCAATTAGATCGTGCGATGCTGAGCAATTACGCGAAAGCCAGCGGAGATTTAAATCCGATCCACTTAGATGAAGCATTCGCTAAAAATGTCGGCCTTCCAAATGTAATTGCGCACGGAATGCTCACCATGGCGCTCGCCGGGAAAGCGCTGAATACTTGGTGCAATAAGGAGTTTAAAGTAATTGAAATTTTCGCTCGCTTCACTAAACCTGTTGTAGTTCAAGCAAACTCAACAACCGCTTTAGAAGTTAGTGGAAAAATCGGGGAAATTACCGAAGGCAAGATCAGAGTTGATTTAATCGTTATTTCAAACGAGCAAAAAGTACTTGGAATGACTAGAGCTTTTGTGGTTAAGGCATAGGCGATGGAACTAGCTAAATTAAGTACATTCCGAGTTGGCGGTGTCGCTAAAAAACTAGTCGTTGCCAGTAATGAAAGTGAAATCATTGCCGCTGTTGAAAATTCCGGTAAAGAAGCAATTCTGATTATCGGCGCAGGATCAAATTTACTTATTAGCGATCAGGGTTTTGACGGCACTGTGATAGTTATCAAAAGTACCGGCTCTTCCCTTGATCAAGATGCATGTTCTGGTGGCACAATCACAGTTAATGCCGGTGAGAATTGGGAAAGTTTTGTTAAGCAGACGGTTGAGCAAGGTTTTAGTGGTCTTGAATCGATGAGTGGAATTCCTGGAACAGTTGGAGCGGTTCCGATTCAAAACGTCGGTGCTTATGGACACGAAGTTGCCGAATTTATCGCACGTGTGCGTACTTATGATCGCTCTAGAGAAGAAATCGTTACTTTTACTGCAAATCAATGTGGCTTTGGTTATCGCACATCACTATTTAAAGAGGAGCCAAATCGTTGGGTTATCTTAGATGTGACTTTTCAATTAAAAGTGGGCGAATTGTCAGCCCCGATTATGTATCGTGAATTATCAAATGAATTAGGTGTTGAGATTGGTTCTCGAGTTGAAGTTGCAAAATGTCGTGCTGCAGTCTTGAAGTTAAGAAGTAGTAAAGGGATGTTGCTTGATGAAGCAGACCCTGACACTTGGTCTGCTGGTTCTTTCTTTACTAATCCAGTCGTGAGCACCTCTATCGCCAAAGGATTACCTGAGGAAGCGCCAAGATGGATCGTTGGAGATAACAAAATTAAAGTATCGGCGGCTTGGTTATTACAAAATTCTGGGATCTCTCGTGGTGATCGACATGGGGGAGCCGGCATTTCAAGTAAACATGTTTTAGCACTTTGCAATGCAGATAATGCATCAGCTCAAGAGATTGTTGAGTTGGCTAAAAAAGCCCGCAAAGCGGTAAAAGATACTTTTGGAATCACGCTTACCCCAGAGGTGCGCCTAATCGGCCTTACCCTTGACTAATTAGCCATTAATTAAGTTTTTAATACGGGTAATGCCTTCAATTAAATCTTCATCGCTCAAAGCGTATGAGAATCGCAAGTAACCTGAAGGACCAAACGCTTCACCAGGCACTGCAGCGACTTCTACTTCATCAAGAATTAAGTTTGCCAACTCACCACTTGTCTGCGGTTTCTTTCCGCGGATCTCTCTTCCAAGAACTCCATGAACTGCTGGGTAAGCATAGAAAGCACCTTGTGGTGTTGGGCATGAAAAGCCATCAATCTCATTTAACATTTTTACAATTAAATTCCGACGTCGCAAAAATGCAACTTTCATTTCATTTGATGCGCTTAAATCTCCAGTAAGAGCGGCGATCGCGGCACGCTGTGAAATATTGGAAACATTTGCAGTCATATGTGATTGTAAATTTGTGGCTACCTTAATAATATCTTTTGGTCCAGTCATCCAACCAACGCGCCAACCGGTCATTGCGTAAGTTTTTGCGACGCCATTGATCACAATTGTCCGATCACGTAACTCTGGAAACATAACTGGAAGTGATGGGGCGGTAGCTCCGTCGTACAGCATATGCTCATAAATTTCATCAGTTATAACCCAGATCTCATTTTTGAGCGCCCACTCACCAATTGCGCGTACTTGCTCAACTGTGTAAACAGATCCAGTTGGATTGCTAGGAGAGCAAAAAATAAGAGCTTTAGTTTTTGGAGTACGGGCTGCTTCAAGTTGCTCCACGGTAACGCAATAATTACTTGATTCATCAGCGAAGACTTCAACCGGAACTCCACCAGCGATACGAATCTGCTCTGGATATGTGGTCCAATAAGGAGTAGGAAGAATTACTTCATCGCCTTCATCAACAATTGTCGCAACTGCCTGGAATACTGCTTGCTTGCCACCATTTGTAACTAAAACATTTTCAACTGCAATATCAAAATTTGAATCACGTTTTGTTTTTGCTACAATCGCTTCTCGTAATTCTGGTAAGCCGGCAACCGGTGTGTAACGATGATTCGAAGATACGCGGATTGCTTTTTCAGCAGCAGCTAAAATGTAATCAGGAGTTGGAAAATCTGGTTCGCCCGCTCCAAAACCAATCACTGGCCGGCCAGCGGCTTTTAAGGCTTTGGCTTTGGCATCAACGGCAAGTGTGGCCGATTCGGCGATAGCAGCGACTCGGCGGGAAATTCGGCTCTGATTTGTGCTCATGAGGGGCAATCCTGCCACTAATTAATAGGAGTGCCAGCCGGTCGGGTTTTTGGCAAATGTGCGGACAACCACCCGAGTTAGACCCGGCCCCACCTCTGCCTCTACACTCATCGGTCTAGCGCTTCGGATCTTTCCCGCTTTTGAGTTACTTAGTGGCTCCTGATTGGGTAAGGCCTTGAAGTTCTGGAGGGCAGTAGTTCAATTGGTAGAGCACCGGTCTCCAAAACCGGGGGTTGGGGGTTCAAATCCCTTCTGCCCTGCGACAAATCAAATGAGTATTAACGAGTGAAAGGGATTGTGATGAGCGAGAAAGAGGGCGCAGTAAATGAGCGCTTAAATATTTTCGCGCGCGCCGGACTTTTCTATCGTCAAATTGTTTCAGAGTTGCGCAAAGTTGTCTGGCCATCTCGGAAGCAATTGTCTACCTACACAGCGGTTGTTTTAGTTTTCGTAACTTTCATAATCGCAGTCGTATCACTTTTTGATGTTGTGCTTACCAAAATTACCTTTTGGGTTTTTGGTTAATAGAGATTTAGCGGAGAGGAGTAACAATGGTTGAGGATCCATTTGCAGCAGCACTAGCAGCATCAGCAAAAGAACTTAATTCAGCGCATGAGAAATCAGCTGAACTAGTTGAAGCTGAAGTGGCTGAAGTAGTTGTTGCCTCCGAAGTTGAGCAAGTTCAGGTTCACACAGATCTATTTGTGCCAGAAGTTGAAATTGATATGACTTTTTTAACTCCAGAAGTTGATGAAGATGTAACGCTTGACGATGACGGTCAAGTTCTTGATGACCCACTAGTTGAGTTCCGCAGAGCTTTACACAATGCTCCTGGTGAGTGGTTCGTAATTCATTCTTATGCTGGTTATGAAAATCGCGTAAAAGGAAACCTGGAAAACCGAATCCAATCTTTAAATATGGAAGATTTCATTTTTCAGATTGAAGTTCCAAAAGAAGAGATCACTGAAATTAAAAATGGTCAGCGCAAGCAAGTTACTCGAAATGTTTTCCCTGGCTATGTTCTTGTGCGTATGGATTTAACTGATGAATCTTGGACTGTTGTTCGCAATACTCCAGGAGTAACTGGCTTCGTTGGTCATGGCCATAATCCAAACCCACTTACTTTTTCAGAAGTTGAAGCAATTCTTGCTCCACGTCCACTTAAGAAATCTGAAAGACCACAAATCAAGGTGGTTGATTTCGAAATTGGTGAGTCCGTAACTGTTATGGATGGCCCATTTGCAACTTTGCCTGCATCAATTAGCGAAATCATGCCGGAGCAGGCGAAACTCAAAGTCCTTGTTTCAATCTTTGGACGCGAGACCCCAGTAGAACTTTCCTTCAGTCAAGTACAGAAGATATAGGCGGAATAAACATGGCACCTAAGAAAAAGATCACCGCAATGATTAAGTTGCAGATCCAAGCTGGCGCAGCAACACCTGCACCACCAGTTGGTCCTGCCCTTGGTCAGCATGGCGTAAACATTATGGATTTCGTCAAGGCTTACAACGCCGCGACTGAAAGCCAGAAAGGTCAGATCATTCCGGTTGAGATCAGCGTTTACGAAGATCGCTCATTTACTTTCGTAACCAAGACTCCACCAGCATCTCGTCTGATCTTGAAAGCTGCAAACCTTGAAAAAGGTTCTGCAATCCCTCACAAAGTAAAAGTTGGCAACATCACGATGGCACAAGCGCGTGATATTGCATCCCTCAAGATGGCAGATCTAAATGCCAACGATCTTGATGCAGCAAGTTTGATCATTGCCGGTACTGCTCGTTCAATGGGCATCACTGTCAACGGTTAATAACTAAATAACTAAATCAGAAAGCGTGGGAGAGCTTGCTTGCTCGCTAACCACAACCCAAAAGTTAAATGAAAATTTCATTTAACTAGAATGGAGTAGAAATGAAGCGCGGTAAGAAATATCTAGCAGCTGCCGAAAAGATTGATGGCGACAACTTATATACACCTAGCCAAGCAGTCGGTTTAGCTCGCGAAACCTCAATTACAAAGTACGACTCAACTGTGGAAGTTTCACTTTCACTTGGTGTTGATCCTCGTAAAGCTGATCAAGCAATCCGTGGTGTTGTGAATTTGCCACACGGAACCGGAAAGACAGCACGCGTGCTGGTATTTGCAGGAGGCGAGCGCGCTGAAGAGGCACGTGCAGCTGGTGCGGATATCGTCGGTTCAGATGAGTTAATTGATGAAGTTGCCAAAGGCCGTTTAGATTTTGATGCAGTCGTTTCGACTCCAGATCTAATGGGCAAAGTTGGTCGACTTGGAAAAGTTCTTGGACCACGTGGCTTAATGCCAAACCCAAAGACCGGAACAGTTACCACCGATGTTACAAAAGCGATCAATGACATCAAAGGTGGAAAAATTGAATTCCGCGTCGATAAGAATTCAAATCTGCACTTCATAATTGGCAAGGCTTCTTTTTCACAAGAGGCGCTGCTGGAAAATTATGTCGCTGCGATGGAAGAGGTTATGCGCGCAAAGCCATCCTCATCAAAAGGCCGTTATGTGAAGAAAGCCACTATCTCAACCACGATGGGACCTGGAATTCAGGTAGATCCAAATATCGTGCGTGAGGGATCAACTAATTAATAGGTAGCCCCTGATAAAGATGATTATTACTTAAGTAAAAAAATATCTAATTGCATTGTTTTTTTGAAGTTTCAGGTTAATAATAAATTAAGGATCATTCGACCTGTCATCAGTAGGAAGGGCCTTAATGTTAATTCAGGAGCAAATCACTTCTTACTCCAAAAATGGCTATCTGTCCGTGGAAAATGTTCTTTCTGCCCAAGAAGTGGCCGACCTGCGCCGCGTCACCGATGAATTTGTGGCCCAAAGTGCAGCCTTCACCGAGAACACAGATATCTTCGATCTGGAGCCAGGTCACACGCCGGAAGCGCCCCGCCTGCGCCGTCTGAAAGATCCCGTCCAGCAACATCCGGTCTATGACCGTATTCTGCGCCACCCCAAAATTTTGGAAATCGTGGCAGACCTGATCGGACCGGGCATTCGCACCAACGGCAATAAGCTGAACATGAAATCGCCAAAGGGCGGAAGCGCGGTGGAATGGCACCAAGATTGGGCCTTCTATCCACACACCAACGACGACCTGCTGGCCGTAGGCGTCTGCATGGACGACATGATGTTGGTCAACGGTTGTCTGCTGGTTGTCCCCGGAAGCCATAAAGGGCCAATCCTTTCCCATCACGAGGACGGTCGTTTTGTTGGCGCAATATCTGAAGGTAATATCCCAAACTTGGACAAAGCAGTACCACTGGAAGTCAAAGCGGGCGGCATTACCATCCATCACGTTCGCGCCTTGCACGCCTCCGCCATCAATAAATCGACCTATCCTCGGCGTCTTTTGCTCATTCAATACTGTGCAGTGGATGCCTGGCCCATCGGCGGCGCAGGGGATTGGGACAAATTCAACGACAGTATCCTCCGCGGCGAACCCACTAACCGCCCCCGCATGACCGATGTGCCAGTACTGATGCCGCTGCCTACGTCGCAACAAAATGGAGACACAATTTATAGCATCCAGGCAAAAATGGTAAAGAAAACGTTTGCGTAGAGAGCCTGCCTTTACCTTTACCTTTACAACGCGAAACACTTTTTGATTCTGGGAATGTGAAAGTTGAAACGATCCGTAGAGATAACAGCGCGTTTTGACGGGTAGGCGCTTCGGCGCCTATTATTTAGCCATATAAGTAGTACCCGAAGACCGTAGGCCATCCCGCAAGGGATCGAAGTTCGCGAAAGCGAGACCCACGCAGGAGTACACGAGTCCCTCGATGCCTCGTTTATTCGATGCGTACGAGGGTTTTTGCTTTTCAAGAAGTAGTAATTGCAAGACCAAGTGAAACGTTGAGGAGTTGAGGAGTAGTAAATGGCAAAACCTGAGAAGGCATCAGCTGTTAGTGATTTAGCGGAGGATTTCCGTACTTCACAAGCAACTCTTGTCACTGAATACCGCGGATTGTCGGTGACTTCTATGAAAGCGCTTCGTCGCGCACTTGGAAGCACAACCAAGTACTCCGTTGTAAAAAACACACTTACTAAAATTGCAGCTCG
>SHVK01000009.1 GCA_009694285.1 Candidatus Nanopelagicaceae bacterium
AGTAGTTACTAGGATTTGAATACTTTTTGGAAGTAGCATTTTTGCAATTGCAGGGATCCACGTCGCAATCAGTAAAAGCACTCCTGGCAGGATGATAAGAAGTGAATTCTTAAGAATTTCGCTTTGGCCAGTTTGATACCTCAAATTAATCAAACCAACTGCCAGTAGTAAATATCCACCCATTCGGTAATTGTTGATCAAGTTACTTTTCATAATCCCTATCTTAGGCAATGAGTAAGGGGCGCCGAAATATCGACACCCCTTACTTAATTTATTAGCTAATCACTAAATTAGTGATCTTCCTTCATTCCTTCTGCCAACGACTTCATGCGTGCGATCTTCAAAATTGTTAGACCGAATACGCACTTCGCCAAGATGTCAGCAATGGTGTAACCCACTTGAACGCCAACAAACTGCTCAGCAGTTGCATCTCCACCCATACCTAGGATGTAAGAAATTGGGTAAACGCCCCATGTAGCGATCAATAGCAAGCGCAAACGACCCACGGTCTCTGCAACTCCAGCTGGTTGACGCTCCAATGACTTTCCAAGCTCTACGAATAGTACGTAGAGAATGTAAAGGAATGGGATTGTTGAAAGAACACCGTAGAGAACTTGAGTATTTTGGTTACTTGAGATTTCGCCCGGGTAACCAAGAGCGATCATTGCTGCTGATGCAGGAACGAGTCGGGTTATGAGTGACTTGGAAACTTCCTTTGCCAAAGCCAAAACAGCAACTACTTCAACAAGAAGAAGTGGCACTGTGAGCAGCCAGTCAACGTAACGATAGGCCTCGTTAAAGGCACCTTGATCACCAGAAACCTTTACTGACATCCCTTCAGATGCTTCTCCAAAGGAGTTGAAGATTCTCCAATAGTGGTAGGCAGCAATGAAGGTAACCATTGAAGACATCACTAATGCATTGCGGTACTTAGGAAGGACTCGCGCCTGGGACACCAAGGTGTACACCGTGCAAGCGAGCATTGAAACCAAGCCAAAGGAAAAAATGTTGTAGACGAGATTCCATTGGTCTGAGCCGAGTTTTAACATTCCCATAACTATTCCTCCATAGGATTTAGTTATCCAAGAGCTTTTACCCCCAGAGCCAACTTCCTATGGAAACCTCGAGGCGTTCCATGGGAGTATCAGCACCTCACAGTATGTGTTAACCGCCACTAATTTGCTAGTTCTAAATCAAAAAGGACTCATAATTTTCTCAGTCAAATTGCAAATTTTTTTGCCACAAATTAAAACTGCAGGTCAGTCAGTATAAATGTTGTACCACATTGGATTTCCCTAAGGATGTTAATAAGAGGATTTGTCCTTTTGGTACTGCATTACAAAACCAAAGATACTGATCAGTAACCCGGCGACCGCCATAATTGTCAACCACCAACCAAGTAACACCCCTAACCCTGCCAGGGTCATAAAAAATCCCACCAGTAAAGGCCACCATGAATGCGGGCTAAAAAATCCTAATTCTCCAGCTCGATCTGCGATTTCACCCTCGAGGTTATCTTCGGGCAAGTAACCAACGATGCGTCGGTCGATGAACCAAAAATAGAAACCCAACAAAATCGCCAACAAGGTGCTTAGCAAAAGCGCAAGAGAGCCAATAATCTCACTTGAGAGTTTTGCGTAAACAGCAGTTATCAACGCATAAAAAAATCCGATACCAAGAAATAATCTCCAACTAAATTTCATTTGTGACCATTTCGTTTTTCCGAGAGGCGTGCTTCAGCCTCGGCAACTTCAGGGTGATGTAGATCAAAAGCCGGACGTTCACTTCTGATTCTTGGGATGCTAGTGAAGTTGTGTCGTGGTGGAGGGCAGGAAGTTGCCCACTCAAGTGACCCGCCGTAACCCCAAGGATCATCCACTCCAACCAATGGTGATTTCTGAGTTATCCAAACATTTATGAAGAATGGGATGTTTGAGAAAGCCAAGAGAAAAGCACCTACTGTTGAGATCATATTCATGCCAGTAAATCCATCAGTTGCCAAGTAATCAGCGTATCTACGCGGCATTCCAACAATTCCCAACCAGTGCTGAATCAAAAATGTAATGTGAAAACCAAAGAACAATGTCCAGAAATGGATTTTGCCAAGTGGTTCATTCAGCATTCTTCCGGTCATCTTTGGCCACCAGAAATAGAATCCGCCAAACATGGCGAAAACCACAGTTCCAAAAATCACGTAATGGAAGTGCGCAACAACGAAGTAGGAAGCCGATACTGCAAAATCAAGTGGAGGGCTGGCCAAGATAATTCCAGTTAATCCGCCAAACAAAAAGGTAATCAAAAATCCAAGTACCCAAAGCATCGGCGTATCAAATGAAACCGAGCCGCCCCACATTGTTCCGATCCAGTTGAAGAACTTAACGCCAGTCGGTACTCCAATTAAAAATGTCATGAAAGAGAAGAACGGTAGGAGCACTTGACCGGTTGCATAAAGATGATGTGCCCATACTGCAACTGAAAGTGCAGCGATCGCAATTGTCGCGGCAATCAAACCTTTATAGCCAAAAACCGGTTTACGACTAAATACTGGAAGAATTTCGGTAACGATTCCAAAAAATGGAAGTGCCAAAATGTAAACCTCTGGGTGACCAAAGAACCAGAAGAGGTGTTGCCACAGCATCGCTCCACCATTTTCGGGAGCAAAGATAAGCGCACCAAAACGTCGGTCCGCTTCTAGACCTAATAGTGCTGCTGCAAATGGTGGGAAAGCCAAAAGGACTAGGACTGAGGTGAGCAAAACGTTCCAGGTAAAGATTGGCATCCGGAACATGGTCATTCCTGGGGCCCTCATGCAGAGGATTGTGGTTATAAAATTAACTCCGCCAAGAATTGTGCCGATTCCGCTAACAGCTAATCCCATTACCCAAAGATCACTACCGAGACCGGGTGAAAACTCCGCACTTGAAAGTGGTGCATAAGCGGTCCAACCAAAAGAAGCAGCCCCACCTGGGGTTAAGAATCCAGCAGTGGCCATCAATGCGCCAAAAATATAAAGCCAATAAGAGAGCATATTCATGCGTGGGAATGCCACATCGGCCGCCCCGATTTGCAGCGGCATGATGACGTTGGCAAAACCAACAAATAAAGGCGTAGCAAACATCAGCAACATGATGGTTCCGTGCATCGTAAACAATTGGTTGTACTGCTCAACGCTCACAAATTGCAAACCTGGGCGTGCTAATTCGGCGCGCATAATCAATGCAAGTAACCCACCAAATAAGAACCATACAAATGTGGTTATTAAATAAAGATGACCGATTCGTTTGTGATCAGTAGTTGTTAACCATCCGACGATTGCGCGTCCTTTATTCCCAGGTTTAAGCACGGCATTTGCAGATTGATCCGTTGCTGCTATCGGTTGGGCATAAGTGGTCATGCCGCACTCCCCTTAAGAGAATTGAGGTAATTTTGATACTCAAGTGGAGTAACTACCTTTACGGTAAAAAGCATCTGCGAGTGATTTCGTCCGCAGAGGATGTTGCAACGGCCTGGATAAGAACCTAATTTGTTGGCGGTAAATTCAAACTTATTTTCCACACTTGGTAAGTTTTGCATTTGCATCATAAAGGCAGGCACCCAAAATCCATGCACTACGTCACTCGCATTCAAAGTTAAACGAACGCGTTCACCTTGAGGTACGTAAAGTGTTGGTGGTGCCTTAGGAGTTCCCGTGACAGTTGCATTGCCAGCCTCTTTATAAGAAAACTGCCAAGACCACTGAAATCCATTTACTTTTATTTCATGCATGGCAACACCAGGTGGCGAGATCTTGATAATCGCGGATTGGTCTCGCGCAGTGAAGTAGAAGAGCACCGCCACAATTAAGAAAGGTATTGCTGTATAAACAAGTTCTAGTGGTAGGTGATAACGAGTCTGCACTGGCAAAGTCTCATCTTTACGTCTAAATCTAAATGCCGCCCACAAAATTAAAATCGCGGTAAACCCACCAACAATAAAAGCAGCGACCCATGCGCCTTGCCAAAGATTGAGCGATCGATCGTTGATATCAGTTACATTTCTTGGAAATCCCAAAGCCGGTAACTCTGCACTTGAGCAACCTGAGAGTATGAAGCCAATTGCTAACATCGCTAACAGTGGAGCAAAACGAAGGGATTTGCGCTTGCTAACTCTGCTTGGAAGGGGCATTAGCCAAGGATAGTGCCCGACTTCGCATGATTTGCAGCAGGCAGTAGCGTTCTCCTCGTGGGGATCATCACAGCCGGAAAATATGAGGGCCAACACCCTCTGCATCCCAAAGCGCGCCAAATCTTGCTTGATGCCTTTGACCAGGGATGGGCGGATCCGACCCAAATCTCTTCTCAAGGCCGCCAAGCCCAAGCACTTTTGCTCCAGGCGCGTGAATCAATTGCTAAATCTCTGAACTTACAAGTTAGTGAGATTGAACTGTGGGGCGAACCAGAACTGATCTCCCCCATCGCCATTTGGGGAGCGCCTAGCTTTGGAACTGCACCTTTTATATATGGAGCAACCGAGCGATCTGAAATCATCGGCATGCGGGCTAAATCAAAACAATCTTTTGAGATCTCGGTCGGTCTTGATGGAGCGATTGATTTAGAACTTTTAACCCAAACTTTGCAACCTAATTCCATTGCCGCCATCCAAAGTGCAAATATTGAAACTGGCGTAACGCAAGATTTAAAAGCAGTTGCTAAAGCGGTCGTCGCCCAAAATGCGCACCTACATATAGATGCAACTGCTTCCGGTGCTCGATTTGTAAAGCCTCCATATTGGTCAACTTTGCATTTTGATGCGCGCTCTTGGAATGGGCCTTCCGGGGTGGGAGTATTTGCGCTCAAAAATGGGGCACGGTGGTCTAATCCACTTCCGCACACCAGACCAACTCGGGCTCCAAATAGTTTTTCAATTCCATTAGCGCTAGCCGCAGCAAGTGCACTGGAGCATTGGATTGCCGATGAAGCAGCAAACTCGACACGGCTAAAATCTTTGATTGAACGAGTTCGCAATCATGTTAAACAAACTATTCCTGATGTTGATATCGCCGGAAATGCGGAATCGACTTTGCCAAATATCATTTCATTATCCTTTTTAAATATATCAAGCGAACAATTAGTAGCCGCACTTGAAATCGAAGGGTTCTCAGTTGCCTCAGGCTCTGCTTGTGTGGCATCCGCTCTGGAACCAAGTCATGTACTTAAAGCTATGGGATTGCTGACTCATGGCAATATGCGCATTAATCTCAATCACGATGTTCAAGATGGCGAAATAACTAAGTTGTTGGCGCTATTACCGGGAATTATTTCAAAGTTGCGTGAAGCTTAAAATGGTTGCAGAACTGGATTGTCGTGGAAAGAGATGTCCACTACCGATTATTGAACTGAGCAAAAAAATCAAAGAATCTGAAGTAGGACAAGAAGTGCTGCTAATTTCGGATGACCCAGCAACCGCCGCTGATTTAAACGCATGGGCCCGAATGACCGGAAATGAATTTATAGTTATTTCGGCAGATAATTTCTTAATTACAAAATCTAATTGATATTTAGTTGAAAATTATTGCTAATTCCGAAGCAGCACTTTGACCATATGCAGTTTCAAAACGCGATAAGAACTCTACTGCTGTAAATCGATACTCCTGTGTTCCTTTGGTTTCCAATACATAAGTAGCCAACATCGCACCAATTTGACCACAACGCTCTAGGGAGAGTTTGTGACTTAAGCCAGCAAGAAATCCAGCGCGGAATGCATCCCCGACACCTGTTGGATCAACTTTGCCATTTTCTTTTGGTACTGAAATTTCAATTGGGGCAAAGTTTTTCGAGTCAATGCGCGCACCTTTGGAACCTCGAGTGATTACTCGCATCTCAACTCGATCCAAAACTTCTGCCTCGCTCCAGCCAGTTTTTTGCAAAGCCAAAGCCATTTCATATTCATTTAAAAATAAATACTTTGCTCCGTCAATTAGGGTTTTAATTACTTCACCATCTAGACGAGCTAATTGTTGTGAAGGATCGGCCGCAAAATCCACACCACGATGTCGGCACTCTTCGGTATGTCGGACCATTGCATCTGGGTTATCTGGAGTGATTACTACCAGATCGACTCCCCCGTATTTATCAATGATTGGTCCAAGTTCAATATCCCGTGCTTCACTCATTGCTCCTGGATAAAACGATGCGATCTGATTTAACTCTTTATCGGTGGTCACCGTAAAACTTGCTGTTAATTGGGTTTTAGAAACTTTTACAGATGAAGTATCAACTCCGTGTCTAGTTAGCCAAGAGTTGTAATCATCCCAATCTCTACCAACCGCACTGATCAGAATTGGAGAAAGACCAAGCACTCCCATGCCAAAAGTTATATTTGCGCCAACGCCGCCACGACGAACATCAAGTTTGTCAACTAAAAAAGATAATGAAATATTTTCAATCGATCCCGCAACAATTGAGTCAGCAAAGCGACCTGGAAATGTCATTAGGTGATCTGTCGCGACCGAACCGGTTACCGCGATCTTCACGCGATGTACTCCTTTAAGTTAAAAAAATTAATTAAAGGAATCTCCGCAAGCACATGAATCACCGGCATTTGGATTATCGATGGTGAAACCTTGCTTTTCGATGGTATCTACGAAATCAATAGTGGCACCCATTAAATATGGAGTACTCATCTTGTCGGTAACCACAGCTACTGAACCAAATTCGCTAATTGAGTCACCTTCGAGAGCGCGATCATCAAAATAAAGTTGGTAGCGCAAACCAGAACATCCACCAGGTTGTACTGCAACACGTAATTTCAGGTCATTGCGATCCTCTTGGTCTAGCAACGCGCGCACTTTTAGTGCAGCACCATCAGTTAAGCCGATTCCTGCGGTTAGATTTACTTCTGTTGTGCTCATTACGACCTCCCGTGTTGGTCTAATCGTGCCATAAAAGAGAACCACCGACCCACCAAAAACCTTCCCGCGCGCCCTGATGTGGCGGGGTGAGTGGCAAACCTGAGAGAATTGCCATGTGGCAACATCAATAACTGACCTTTTACTACTTGGCCGTGGAGTTGATTTAGCGAGCGAACGTGGCGTCTCCTGTCCAGGAGAACTTCCAGCAGTTAGTGACCCAAATTTAGTTGAACGTGCTCGTGCTGCACGCAGCGCATTAGGAAGCCGCGCTTTTGTCCTTGGCCACCACTACCAACGCGATGAAGTAATCGCATTCGCCGATGTCATGGGAGATTCTTTCAAACTAGCTAAAGATGCTGCAGCGAGACCTGAGGCTGAATTTATTATTTTTTGTGGTGTGCATTTCATGGCCGAAAGTGCCGATATTCTAACGAGTGATTCGCAAAAAGTTATTTTGCCGGATTTGGCGGCTGGTTGTTCTATGGCCGATATGGCAAATAGCGAGCAGGTTGCGCAATGTTGGGATGCACTTACAGCGGCCGGTGTCGCAGATCAAACCATTCCCGTTACATATATGAACTCATCTGCGGCCATAAAAGCATTTACTGGTGAGCATGGTGGAACAGTTTGTACTTCTTCTAATGCAAAAACTGCGATGGCATGGGCATTAGAAAAAGGCGAAAAGGTTTTGTTTCTTCCGGATCAACACTTAGGGCGCAACACCGCAGTTTTACAGTTGGGTCTTTCCCTAGATGATTGTGCAGTTTGGAACCCATGGAAAGAAAATGGTGGTTTAACAGATGCGCAAATTAAGAGAGCCCGAATTCTTTTGTGGCGTGGGCATTGTTCGGTGCATGGTCGTTTCACAGTTGATTCAGTAAATGAAGTTAGGGCGCGAATTCCAGGAGTGAAAGTTTTAGTTCATCCTGAATGTCAGTATGAAGTTGTTTCAGCTGCAGATGTAGTTGGGTCGACTGAATCAATTATTAAGACTGTTGCACAATCCCCTGCTGGTTCAAAATGGGCGGTTGGAACTGAGTTAAATCTGGTGCGCAGATTAGCTACTGATAATCCAGATAAGGAAATAGTATTTTTAGATAAAACTGTTTGTTACTGCTCAACGATGAACCGGATTGATTTACCACATTTAGTTTGGGTGATGGAATCTTTAGTGCAAGGCCGGCTGTTAAATCAGATCACCGTTGACCCAAAGATTGCCAAGTACGCCAAAATAGCTTTAGATCAAATGCTCGCTCTGCCTTAAAGAAATTTAGAATAGGATCAAGTTATGACTCAGTCACAAGACAATCCGGACAATGCTGGTCAGTCCGGTAAAGGCCGTCCAACCCCAAAGCGGCGCGATGCCGAAGCAAAGCGCCCCCGCAGATCATTAGCCCCTGCGGTTAATAAAGCTGATCGCAAATCACTTAAAGCACAGCAGCGAAAAAAACGTGAAGAGCTCCGTGGCGCATATATGCGCGGAGAAGAACGAGCATTGCCCACTCGCGATAAAGGACCAGCCCGAAAATTTGCGCGCAACTATGTAGATTCCAGATATTCAGTAGCCGAATTTTTTATGCCATTGCTTATGGTGGTCTTACTTTTGTCAATTATCCCAAGTGATGGAATCAAGGTTTTGGCAACTCTATTTATGTATACGGTGATTATGGTTTCATTTGTTGATGGATTTCTCATGGGCCGCAAAATCAAAGCCCAAGTTGCGGCAAAGTTCCCTGAAGAAAAGTTAAAGGGATTGGCCGTTTACGCATGGTTGCGCAGCACGCAAATCAGAAGATTGCGCAGCCCATCACCATTAGTTAAGCGCGGCGAGAAGTTTAATTAAGGGCGCTTTTCCGGACTCTTACCTTTGGCTGGATCGCGTTCGGCTAGACCACCAATTGCAACATCGATAGCTTTCATAATTAGTGGTTCTAACATAACTCCAGCAGCCTTGACATTCTCTTTAACCTGTTTGGCTTTAGAGGCCCCAATGATTGCACTTGATACGTTTTTATTTTGCAATACCCATGCGATGGCAAGTTGGGCCATGGAAAGTCCAACTGATTCAGCAATTGGTACAAGTTTTTGAACGCCTTCGAGTACCTCATCGCGCATCCAACCGGAGATCATATTTGCGCCACTCTTTTTATCTGTGGCTCGTGATCCGGCTGGCACTTTCTTACCAGGTAAGTATTTTCCGGTGAGAATTCCCTGCGCAATTGGCGACCAAACTATTTGACCGATGCCCTCTTTCGCAGATAGCGGAACAATCTCTTTTTCAATTACGCGCCAAAGCATTGAGTACTGCGGTTGGCTTGAAACAAAACGGTCATAACCCATCGCATCTTGAATCTTTAATGCAGCCGCAATCTCAGTTGCGCGCCATTCAGATACGCCGATGTAATTAACTTTTCCTTGACGGATCAGATCATCAAAAGCCTTTAACGTTTCTTCAAGAGGGGTTTCATAATCAAAGCGGTGTGCCTGGTAAAGATCAATGTGATCTGTTTGTAAACGCTTTAGTGAACCGTTGATGGATTCCATGATGTGCTTGCGTGAGAGACCGCGATCATTTTTTCCGGTTCCAGTTGGCCAATAGACCTTGGTGAAAAGTTCATAAGATTCGCGGCGCTGACCTTTTAGAGCTTTGCCTAATACGGTCTCAGCTTTCGTGCCCGCGTAAACATCGGCAGTATCGAAGGTGGTTATGCCAGCATCAAGGGCGGCATGAACACATTTAACCGCTTCATCGGCTTCAACCTGAGAACCGTGGGTGATCCAGTTTCCATAAGATATTTCAGAGACATACATTCCAGTACTGCCAAGGCGTCTATATTCCATAACCAAAAGATATGTCACATCCCTTGCTTTTGGCCAGTTGGGGGTTAAGATCCAACTTCAGGACAAAAACTTAATACCTTTGCTTGATAGGGGAAGTTCGGTGAAATTCCGACGCTGACCCGCAACCGTAAGTTGATTTCGCCGCTGAAAATGCTGGCAATCTCGATAAGTCGGATTACCTATCAATTAAAAGTTTTTTGAATACCACCCGTCGTGGTTTACGGGGCGGAGTTCCGAGTCACTTGGCTCGCGTAATTCGCCCGTCTACTAATTATTTAGTGGGCGGTTTTTTATTGCGAAAAAAGTCGGGATCGCCTTGTGGGCCCTTTTTCGAAAGGTTCACATTTAAAATGAAGAAGTTAAAAAAAGTAATTCCTTTTTTATTACTCACGTTATCTATCGGAAACCCAATCGCAAATGCGGCAAGTGATACTGGCTACCGCTATTGGGGTTATTACCAAGCAAAACCTGGTGAAAGTAAATGGACCACTGCAATGACTGGACCAACTGTAAATATTGCAGATGGATCGGTAGAAGGATTCGCATTTACATTTGCTGGAGATGTTATTAATACCGGCGCCCCTAAGGCTGCGCCAAATTTTAAAAGTATCTGCGACAGCACTGCTGCAGTTGCCGGTAGCAAGCGAATTGCCTTAGTTGTTGAGTTTGGGCCAAAAATAATTGCCCCTAAAGGTGAGATGGCACCAAAAGCGTTTAGCAAATGTGTTGTACTTCCGATGAAAGCGACTGGTTTTGATCTTTTGAATAAAGCAACCAAAATTAGAAGCAACGCATCCGGAATGATCTGTTCAATTGCTGCTTTCCCTAAAAAAGAGTGCAGCGAAAAAGCTATCAAGACGCCAGCCGGCTTGAAGTAATTTTTAATGAATCAACGATCATTGCATCCATTTGCGTGGTGGGCTTGGGGTATTGGCATCGCAGTTACTGCAAGTCAAACCCCCGGAACGCTCGCGTTGATACTTCTATGTATCGGGGCTGCAATGGTCGTTTATTCTAAAAAGAGCGACCAACCTTGGGCTAAAGCTTTTGCAATTGGAGTTCGGTTGGGATTGATCGCATTTTTAATTCGGATGATTATTGGCGTAATCCTTTCAGTTCCGATTCCCGGAAATACTTTATTTACTTTGCCCACCATTCCACTTCCAGATTGGATGGCTGGCATTCGAATAGGTGGGCCGGTCACATCAGAACGGCTAGCGATTACCGCGACCGAAGGCTTAACTTTCTTTACATTAATTCTTGCGATTTCAGCAGCAAGCGCTTTGGCAAATCCAAAACAAGGATTACGCGCTCTTCCCGGAGTGATGCACCAAGCTGGTGTTGCGCTAATTATTTCTACTACATTAATTCCGCACTTCGTAACTTCCATTCAAAGAGTTAAGCAAGCCCGGAGATTGCGTGGAGATCAGCAGCGAATAGCCTTTCGCAAGATAGCGGTCCCTATATTTGAAGATTCTTTACAAAGGGCGATTAATCTTGGTTCAGCAATGGAATCTCGTGGCTATGGCTTTAACGATTCTTCAACCGGACGTAGATTTGGATCACAAATTTTATTGAGCTCAGTGGTAGCAATCACAATTGGAGTTTCGTTATTTTTAGCGGCAATTGAAGGTGCCGCGATTGCTTTTGGATTTGGAATAATTTTGCTGGCAACTGGCTTATTTGTAGCGAACAAATCTACAAAACGTACTCGTTACCGGCCCCAAATATGGGAACGTGCCGAATGGGTCGTAGTTGCGACATCAATTGCTTTGATCTCATTAGTTCTTTATGAAAATCAGAGTATTTTTAACACTTTATCAATTTTTATCTTGGCGATATCTCCACTCTTTGTTGCTCCTAAAGAGAGCCTGAAGATTAGGGAGGTGGCGCATTGATTTCTTTCAATCAAGTTTCACTCATCTATCCGCAAGCACAGAAAACTATTTTTAATGAGTTAACTTTTTCGGTCCCCGAAGGGGAATTGCTTTTAATCATGGGCCAAACCGGCTCTGGTAAATCTTCGCTTTTGAAATTGATTAACGGATTAGTTCCACACCACACCGGTGGAATTCTTTCTGGCGAAATTACCGTTGCTGGCAGATCTACCCGAATGCATAGGCCCCGTGAATTAGTTGATCTAATCGGGATTGTTGGACAAAGCCCTGCAGAAGGATTTGTCACCGATACGGTAGAAGAAGAGATCGCTTTTGGGATGGAGTCTTTAGGTATTCCAAGCGAGGTGATGCGTAAGCGCGTTGAAGAAACTTTGGATTTATTGGGATTAGCACAATTAAGAAATCGCCCCCTTGCAACCCTAAGTGGAGGCGAAGCTCAACGTGTGGCAATCGCAGCGGTTTTAACGATGCATCCAAAAGTTTTACTACTAGATGAACCAACTAGCGCGCTCGATCCAATTGCCGCTGAAGAAGTTTTATCTATATTGGCTCGATTAGTACATGACTTAGGTTTGACAATCATTATTGCTGAACATCGATTAGAACGGGTATTGCAATTTGTGGACCGAATAATTCACGTCTTAGGAGATGGCCAGGTGCGAATTGGATTACCTGAAGAAATTATGGCGCAATCCCAAAGTGCGCCACCGGTTGTCTTACTCGGTAAAGATCAAGAGTGGAATCCACTTCCCTTAACAGTTCGTGATGCACGGCGATTAGCAGAACCATTACGAGAAAAATTAGCTGACTTAACTCCCCCAATTCGTAAATCACCAGAAATTAAATCACTACCATTGATTTTGGAGATTAAAAAGTTAATGGTGCAATATGAGAAAAACCTGGCTCTAAAAGGAATTGATTTTGAAGTCAGCCAAGGTGAAATAGTTGCAATCATGGGAAGAAACGGCGCAGGAAAAAGTTCTCTGCTTGGAAGCACCGTGGGAATCACTCCAATTAAAAGTGGCCAAGTGCTTTTGAATGGGAAGCCAGCCGGAGAATTAAAGGGCAAATCACTGATCTCACTTGTGGGATTTGTGCCTCAAGAAGCGACTGATCTTCTTTATGGAGAATCTGTATTGCAAGAATGCACTTTTGCTGATCGAGATAGCCAAGTTACTCCAGGAACTACCTACAAGATATTGAGTCAGTTGTTACCTGATATTTCGGAAATTGCACACCCTCGAGATTTATCCGAAGGTCAACGTTTATGTTTAGTTTTAGCAATCGTCCTTGCTGCAGCACCAAAATTGTTGATTCTTGATGAACCGACCAGAGGTCTGGATTACTCTGCTAAGTTGCGGCTAATTAAAATTTTGCGCGCAATGGCAGATGAAGGACGTTCTGTAATTTTAGCTACGCATGATGTTGAGTTGGTTGCGGAAGTTGCGACACGAGTGATCTTCCTTGCTGAGGGAGAAAAAATTGCAGATGGAAGCACACTTGAAATTCTAACTTCATCACCAGCTTTTGCTCCGCAAATTTCGAAGATCCTTGCTCCAGGTAAATGGTTAACCTTTTCAGAGATCACCTCCGCACTTGAGCAGAGTTGATCTGGGTGAAGACCATGAATAAATCAACTCCACTTCTTGGTTTTGCATCCATCATTGGATTTTTCGCTTTTGCGTGGCCGCTTTTCATTTCTGCCGAACAAGTTGAAAATAATGGACAGGCAAAATATTTATTTTTAGCACTAATGCCTATAGCCCTTTTAATCTTGGTAATTGAGTTGACGCAAGGTGATCTAGATGTAAAAAGTTTGGCATTTCTAGGAGTGCTAACAGCAACTGGTGCCGCTTTGCGGATTTTTGGAGCGGGCGCGATCGGTGTCGAACCAATTTGGTTCTTAATAATTTTGGGTGGTCGCGCCCTCGGGAAACGATTTGGATTTCTACTTGGGTTAAGCATTTTATTCGCATCAGCTTTGCTAACAGGTGGAGCAGGTCCATGGCTAGCTTTCCAGATGATGGCCGCGGCTTGGATCGGTTGGGGCGCAGGAGCCCTTCCAAAGTTTGCCAAACAAAGAGTTGAAATAACTGTGTTAGCAATTTATGGATTCTTCGCTGGGCTAATTTTTGGTGCATTAATGGATCTGCAACTTTGGCCATGGTTGGTGGGAGCCGATACTCAAATATCTTTCATCGCCGGCGCTCCGATTTTGGAGAATTTACATCGTTACTTGATTTTTCATTTTCTAACTGCAATGGCTTGGGATATTCCAAGAGCCATACTTACCGCCACTCTAATTTTAGTAGCAGGGAAACCGATTTTAAATTCATTAAGACGATCGATGCGAAAAGCTAATTTTATTCCCGCACATGAGATGAAACAAAAGGCAGTTTTGTAAGACTCATAGCCAAGTTGCGCCCTCTGATATCAACAAAAACTTGCTCTCCAATACCAATTGCAGAATCAATCAAAGCAAGTGCGATTCCATTTTTTAACGTGGGAGAAAAAGTTCCACTTGTTACTTCACCAATTACAGCGCCTAGTGAATTTTTAACCTGCATCCCCGCTCGCGGAATCCCGCGTTCATCTGCTAGTAATCCACGCAATGTCCGCGCTGAACCTTTTACTTTTTCTTCGTGTAACCGATCACTTCCGGTGTACCTATTTTTCTGCCAACCAACGGCCCATGAAGAGCCGGCGGTAACCGGTGAGATTTCAAGTGATAACTCATGACCATGAAGTGGATAACCCATTTCAGTTCTTAAAGTATCACGCGCACCTAAGCCACAAATTTTCCCATCATGTGAAAGAACTTCTTTTGTTAGTAGCTCCCAAAGTTTGACCGCACTGCCAGATGTTGGAAGAAGTTCGTAACCATGTTCACCGCTATATCCAGTTCGACAGATAATCATCTTTTCATTTAAGAAATCAACTTCAGTAAATGACATGTAATTTAATTCGACAGGTAATCCAGCATCCGCTAGAACTTGAGCAGATGACGGCCCTTGCAGTGCAATTACCGCAAAATCGTTGTGTCGATTTTGGATTTTTATACCTTGCGGAAAATTGTTGTTAAGTGTGCCAAAAACATCAGCAGAGTTTGCTGCGTTTGGGATTATCAAAATTGCTTCATCTGATTTTAAATAAACAATCAGATCATCAATTACTCCCCCATCTTCATTGCACAACATGCTGTACTGGGCCTGACCTGGCAAAATTTTATTTAGATCATTTGTAATTATGGAGTTAAGCCAATCTTTCGCACCTGCTCCATTAATTTCTATTTTTCCCAAATGCGATACATCAAATATTCCAACACTGGTGCGTACCGCCTCATGCTCGGCCAAAGTTCCCCCACCAACTGGAGCTGGATATTCAAGCGGCATCGCCCACCCAGCAAAATCTCCCAGTTTGGCATTTAAGGATTGGTGTATCAGCAATAGCGGCGATTCCATGAGCGTAAACTTACCGCTTTTGACTAGGCTGGCTGGGAATTAACCAATATCGGGGGCGCAATTTGGCAACGCAACTTTCATTAGTCGAAAAGATAACCACTCCTACTCCTTTGGTCATCGGAGTTGCTAAAGATCAAGCAGGTTCATTAGTACTGGTCACCCCAGTAAAAGGACTCGACACCCAAAATTTGTTGCAAACTTTAAATTCCTTTAAAGCTACCGGTAAAGCAGATGAAGTGACTTTTGTTCCTGATGCAACGCATGGGATTTTAATTTTCACCGGCCTGGGCAAATATGAAAAAAGATTTTCCGCCGAAACCCTTCGTCGAGCCGCAGGTAGCGCCGCTCGATCTTTGCATGCGCACGCTCATGCGGCCTTTGCCCTTCCAGCAAGCAATGCAGATGACCTGCAAGCAATTGCCGAGGGAGCACTTTTAGGATCTTATGCTTTCCATGATTTCCGCGGCAGTGGTTCAAAAGATTTAAAATCGCCGCTTACTCGGATTGAAATTTATACGCCGAAGAGTCCAACAAAAGAGTTTAAAGATGCTATTCGCAATGCTCAGGTAATAGTTGCGCAAGTTAATTTCACGCGAAATCTAATTAATATGCCACCTAGTTATTTAACTCCAGATCGATTTACAAAATTAGCAAAAAGTCAGGCACCAGCAAATGTAAAAATTGAGATTCTTAACGAAGTTGCACTAAAGCGCGGTGGCTATGGTGGAATTACAGCTGTTGGTCAAGGTTCGGCAAATCCTCCACGTTTGATTCGGGCTACTTATCGTCCGGCCCGTGCAAAAGCACATCTTGCATTTGTTGGTAAAGGAATAACTTTTGATACGGGTGGTTTAGCACTCAAACCAGCACAAGGTATGGAAGCGATGAAATCCGATATGAGTGGTGCCGCCGCTGTTATGGGTGCAATTTTTGCAATTGCTGAATTGAAATTACCAATTTCAATTGATGCTTGGGCTCCATTAGCCGAAAACATGGTGAGCGATACCGCAACTAGGCCAAGTGATGTAATCACAATGTACGGTGGCAAAACTGTTGAAGTTTTAAATCCAGATGCTGAAGGCAGATTAGTTCTTGGAGATGTACTCGTTCGCGCTGCTGAAGTTGCACCAAAGTTAACTGGAATAATTGATGTAGCAACATTAACTGGCGCTCAGATTGTGGCATTGGGCACCAAAACTGCTGCTGTGATGACAAATGATTTTGAATTTAGTGGAAAGTTTTTAACTGCGGCTCATGCCGCCGGAGAGCAATTTTGGCCAATGCCATTGCCGCCCGAACTGCGCGCATCCCTAGATTCTCCGGTCGCAGATTTAGCCAATATTGGCGAGCGGATGGGTGGAATGCTGGTGGCAGGCCTGTTTTTGCAGGAGTTTGTCGCCCCAGATCTGCCGTGGTTGCACCTTGATATTGCCGGCCCATCATTTAACGAGGGAGCCCCGCACGGCTACACCCCAGTCGGTGGAGTTGGTTTTGCCCTCCGCTCGCTAGTGCGATTAGCCCAAATCACAAAATAATCCCAATTCGGCTCTCAAGGTAAAGGCTGGCAGGATAGGGATACAACTTTAAAGATGAATATGAATATGAAGATGAAGGTGGGTACGCCGCGATGGCAGCCAATGTTTTTGATCTAGTCGTATTAGGTGGCGGAAGTGGCGGATACGCCTGCGCCCTACGTGCATCTCAACTTGGTCTTTCTGTCGCATTAATTGAGGCCGGTAAATTGGGTGGCACCTGTTTACACCGTGGATGCATCCCAACCAAAGCTTTGCTCCATGCTGGTGAGATTGCAGATAACACTCGGGAAGCCGGAGATTTCGGCATTCTTGCCCAATTTAACGGAATCGATATGACCGGAGTGAATTCTTATAAAGATGGTGTTGTTGGGAAGTTGTACAAAGGCTTGCAAGGTTTAGTTAAATCTCGAAATGTTAATTTCATTGAAGGATACGGAAAAGTTACTTCTGCTAACACAGTAGCGGTTAGTGGCGTTACATATACCGGAAAAAACTTGGTGCTTGCAACTGGCTCTTATGCCAAATCTTTACCAGGCTTAACAATTGATGGAAAGAAAATTATCACCAGCGATCATGCAATCGCGTTGGATTACATTCCAAAGAGTGTGATCGTTCTTGGTGGTGGAGTTATTGGATGTGAGTTTGCATCAGTTTGGAAATCTTTTGGTGCAGATGTGCGCATTATCGAAGGTTTGCAACATCTTGTGCCGCTAGAGGATGAGTCAAGTTCTAAATTATTAGAGCGCGCATATCGCAAACGTGGAATTAATTTTGAAGTTGGTGTGCGCTTCTCAGGAGTAAGTGAAACTGCAACCGGAATTAAAGTTACTTTGGAAGATGGTCGTGATTTCGAAGCAGATCTGCTTCTAGTTGCGGTAGGACGTGGGCCTTCTTCAACCGGAGTTGGCTTTGAGGAGATCGGCGTAAAGATGGATCGCGGCTACGTTTTGGTGGATAACAAATGTCGCACAAATGTTCCCGGAGTTTGGGCTGTTGGCGATTTAATTCCAACCTTGCAATTAGCACATGTCGGTTTTGGTGAAGGTATTTTGGTAGCAGAAGAGATCGCTGGATTAAATCCCCGTCCGATTAATTACGATGGTGTCCCTCGCGTTACTTACTCAGAACCTGAAGTTGCTTCAGTTGGATTAACAACTGCACAAGCAAAAGAACGTGGACATGATGTTGTGGAAATAAATTATGACCTTGCCGGAAATGGTAAATCTCAAATTTTGCGCACTGCAGGTTCAATAAAATTAGTTGCTGAAAAAAATGGACCAGTTTTAGGTGTGCACATGGTTGGTAGTCGGGTTGCTGAATTATTGGCTGAGGCGCAATTGATCTTCAATTGGGAAGCTAGCGCTGATGATGTGGCGCCGTTAATTCACGCCCACCCAACGATGTCCGAGGCTATGGGCGAGGTACATATGGCCCTCGCTGGTAAACCGCTACATGCACATGGCTAAGTTAATTAGTAGGCTAACCCTGCTTAAACCCACGGGCTTAAGGCCGGATTTTGTAAGGGAGACGAGATGTCAGCAAAGGTAACAATGCCAGCACTTGGCGAGAGCGTGACTGAAGGTACGGTCACTCGTTGGCTCAAAGCTGAAGGCGATACTGTTGCAGTTGATGAGCCGTTGTTGGAGGTCTCTACCGACAAAGTTGATACTGAGATTCCATCACCATATGCCGGCGTCATTGAAAAGATTTTAGTTCCGGTAGATAGCACCGTTTTAGTTGGTGCCGATCTAGTAATTATTAATGATGGCTCCCCTGGATCTGCACCAGTTGCTGCTGCACCTGCTACACCAGTTGCTGCGCCTGTTGTTGCCCCGGCTATTCCAAAACCAACTCCTCCCGCCACCGCGCCAGTTGCTCCAGTTGTAGTTCAAGCAGTTCCGTCTCCAGCCGCTACGGGTGCCGCGACAATTATTTCAATGCCCGCACTTGGCGAATCTGTTTCTGAAGGCACGGTCACTCGTTGGTTAAAAAATGTTGGTGACGCAGTTGCAGTAGATGAAGCGTTGCTTGAAGTTTCTACCGACAAAGTTGATACCGAGATTCCATCACCTGTTGCTGGAACACTTTTATCAATTGATGCCCCAACAGACACAACCGTTCCTGTTGGTGCGCGTTTAGCTTCGATTGGAGTTAGCGGTACTGTCGCACCAGTTGCGCCACCTGTTGTAGTTGCACCAGTCGCACCAGTTGCTCCGGTACCAACCCCGCCTATCGCTGCACCAGTAATTCAAACTCTAATTACGCCTGCTGCTCCTGCTGCAATATCAAACAACTCTGATCTTTATGTAACTCCACTTGTTCGTAAAATTGCTGCTGATGCTGGAATTGATTTAGCAACAGTTCGCGGAACAGGTGTTGGCGGAAGAATTCGCAAACAGGATGTATTTGAAGCTGCTGAACGGGCCCGAATTGCAACTCCTGTTGCAGCCCCTGTAATCCCTAGCGCGCCTACACCGGCTGTAAGCGCAGCTCCGGCTGCACCAAAAGTTGCTGCTGCTTCATCACCACTTCGTGGAACCACAGTGCCGATGTCACGCCTGCGCAAAGTTATTGCTTCGCGAATGGTTGAGTCATTGCAGACCAGTGCTCAATTAACAACTGTTATCGAAGTTGATATTACGAAGATTTCAAAATTGCGTGATCGTGCGAAGCAGAGTTTTGAAGAGCGCGAAGGTGTGAAATTAACATTCCTGCCATTTTTTGCAGTCGCAGTTTGCGAAGCGCTAAAACAACACCCAGTCTTAAATTCCTCAGTTGATGGTGAAAATATTATTTATCATGGAACTGAAAATCTAGGAATAGCGGTTGATACAGAGCGCGGATTGCTAGTTCCAGTAATTAAAGATGCCGGTGATTTGAATTTGGGTGGCGTCGCTCGACGGATCGTAGATGTGGCTGCTCGTACTCGCGATAATAAAATCTCCCCTGATGAATTAAGTGGCGGAACATTCACTATCACCAATACTGGTTCACGTGGCGCGCTATTTGATACTCCAATTCTCAATCAACCACAGGTAGCAATTCTTGGTCTTGGTGCGATTGTAAAGCGCCCAATTGTGGTTGCTGATGGAGATGGCGGAGAAACTATCGCAATTCGTTCAATGGTTTACCTTGCAATTTCCTACGATCATCGAATAGTTGACGGAGCAGATGCTGCCCGATTCCTTTCCACATTAAAGGAACGTCTTGAAGAGGGTCGCTTTGAATCGGATCTCGGGATCTAATGAGCAAAATTGCCATAACAGGTGCATCCGGATTGATCGGAAGCGCCTTAGTAGGTGATCTGCGGGAAAAAGGTCATGAGGTTTTACGGCTAGTCCGTCGTCACGTTGCCAGTGCTGATGAAGTGCAGTGGGATCCTAAAAATGAAAGCATCGATATTGCAGCCCTTGCGGGAGTTAATGCAGTTATAAATTTAGCTGGAGCAGGAGTTGGCGACAAACGTTGGACTTCTTCTTATAAAAACGAAATCCTAAATTCTCGAGTCAGTAGCACGCGAACAATTGCTAAGGCAGTTGAAGAGTTAAAGCCAGATGTTTTTATCTCAGCAAGTGCCATCGGATGGTACGGCGAAACTGGCGATCGCGGCGTAACAGAAGCTGATCGTGGTGGAGATGATTTTCTTGCCGGAGTTTGCGAACAATGGGAAGCTGCGGCAGATCTTGCACCTTCAGTTAGAACGGTAAAGATCCGAACCGGAGTTGTGCTTGATCCAACTGGTGGAGCTCTAGGAAAAATGCTTCCGTTATTTAAATTTGGTGTTGGTGGAAAAATGGGATCTGGAAAACAATGGTGGTCATGGATAACTTTGCATGATCAAATCCGCTCAATCCAATTTCTGCTGGATTCTGATCTTTCCGGGCCGGTAAATATCACTGCCCCAAATCCGGCAACAAATTCAGATTTCACCGCAGCATTGGCTCGTGCATTACATCGTCCGGCTTTGCTGCCAGTTCCGGGAATTGCGCTTAAAGTGGCATTAGGTGGTTTTTCTTCGGAGTTACTTGGTTCCAAGAAAGTACTTCCCGAGGTATTAACTTCCGCGGGTTTTGCATTTGATTACCCACATGTAGCCCCAGCATTAACCGCATTAACAGTTTCCGATTAAAAATCTACTCTTTTAATTCGGCAATTCCGCGATTAAACCTTCGACTAATGTTTTAATCTCATCACGTATCGACCGAACAGATGCAACTCCCTGACCGGCAGGATCGTTCAACTTCCAATCCAGATATCGCTTACCTGGGAAAAATGGACAAGCATCTCCACATCCCATAGTGATTACCACATCTGATTCGATTACCGCCTCGGTTGTCAGAACTTTAGGCACCTCATTAGAGATATCAATCCCAACTTCCTGCATCGCTTCAACCACTGCGGGATTTATTGAATCTGCAGGTGCTGAACCTGCTGATCTAACTTCAACTGCCCCATTTGATAAATGAGTTAGGAATGCTGCTGCCATCTGTGATCTTCCGGCATTGTGTACACAAACAAATAAAACTGATGGTTTGCTCATTGAATTACTTCCCTTTCAAAACTGCCGTTAAGCCTAAGCCGATCGCGCCACCAACTATTTGCGCGGCAAGAAATGGCAGGACGCTATTTGGCTCTATACCAACAACAGAATCTGTGAAAATTCGACCAATGGTCACCGCTGGATTAGCTAGAGCGGTAGAGGAGGTAAAGAAAAATGCCGATCCGATCCAGGCCGCAACTACTGCTGGGATTTTCTTACCGCGGTCAGCATTTGTTAACAAAACTATGAAAAAGATTAGACCAGCTGTTGCAACAACTTCACCCGTTACTTGACCATAGCCGGAGCGATCAACCTTGGATATCTCGAACAAAGTTTTTTCAAACATTAAGTTAGCCAGTGTTGCACCAGCTATAGCGCCTAAGATTTGCAAAATCATGTAAATTACTGCATCAGTCGTCGAGATTGCTTTTCGATAAAGCATTACAAGAGATACGACAGGATTGAAATGTGCTCCACTGATCGGCCCTAATGTTGTAATGAGAATCCACAGCATTGCTACAACTGAAATGGCGTTCAAGGTTAAACCCACGCCACTATCGCTAGATATCTGGCTGCCCATAGTTCCAGATCCAACAATCGCCGCAACCAATAATGCCGATCCAAAAAACTCAGCTAAATAAGCTTTGGGATTCTTCACGTTGCTCATTTCTAAAGCATACTTATGAAATAGCAGCCTCTGCAGCAAGCCTTCCCGACATAAGCGCACCATTTTGAGAAGGCCCACATAGATAATCACCAGCGATAAATAGTTCACCTGAAATTTGCTGAAAATTTGGCCTACTGTAATTCGGAATAAAAGCCGGTAAGGATCTAGGAATGTGATACTCCTTAATCAATTGCAAGTCTTGAGGTAATTTTCCAATCAATAAACGCAGGTGCGATTTCACCTCATTTTCATCACACGGGATTAAAGTCGTAATTGATAGTAATTGCATATTTGCGGGTGCGAAACTTGCGCAAATTTGATCAAGTGCAATCAAATTAACTATCGGTCCCCTACCTTCGCCGTCAACCATTAAAAACTTATCGGCAACCACTTTATCCGCTGTTGCAAAATACCAAGTTGTCGAAAGATTAAATCTAGGTGGAGTAACTTCTGGAATCAGATTCGCAGCATTTGCTCCATCAATCGCGACGATGATTTTCTCAGCCGTGTAGGTTCTTTGATCTGTAGTCACAACTTTTCCGTTAACCGAAGCGACTGACTCATTGAGATTTAACTTATCTATTTGTTTTGCCATCAGGTCAGGCAAGGTTTGAGCCCCCTTCAAAGGAATGCCCGGAGTGCCCTTAGCAAAAAACTTTAAAAGTTCCCGACCTACTTGTGCATCAACAAGATCGAGTTCTCCGAGTAACACCCCTCGCATAAATGGACGGATGACTTTTTCGTATAAGGGTCCATTTATTCCATGCGAGTTTAACTCAACTTCAAAATTGGAGATTCCTGTTCTTTGCTTTTGGAATAGAAAACTAATCAGCGCACGCTTACTTTTAAAACTCCCTATTGGGGCTCGTAAAGTGGAGATAATATTTCGTGGATTTCTAAAAGGATCCGCAACAATGAAATTCTTATCAGCCGTTGCGACTTTGACTCCTGCTTCCATGGTTTGAAGTTGGAGTTGCAGATTCAATCTTTTAACCTCTGGATAAGCAGGATTAATAACTTGAAAACCATGATCAAGTTGGTATCCAGAAATCAAATCAGTTTTAATTCTGCCACCGACACGATCACTCGCTTCTAGGAGTAAAACTTCCCGTCCTGTTCGCTGGCACGTGAGTGCAGCATTTAAACCTGTAATACCTGCGCCAATTACAATAATCACCTAACAGACATCTCCCGAGCTACATCAATTAGCCGGGCAACTTCCATTGCATCTACCACAGGCACCGGCATATCTCCTTGACCTTTAATTGCAGCAGCTACTTGATTGTAAAAAGCTGGGTAATTTCCAGCTTCGATCTCTAAATCTTTAACATCATCACCACGCATAATTCGCCCAGTTGATTTAGGTCCGATTTCCCACTTGCCATTTTTTGGTTTTGCACCTGATTTCAAAAGATCTTCCTGTGGATCTAAGTATTCAATTTCAACTGCACCTGTCTTACCTAGCGCACGCACCCGCGAGCCAGGTCCACCGGCTACGGCACTTACTGTTAGGTAAGAATCAACATTCATTAAATGTTTCAAAATGACTACGCAATCATCATCAGTTCCGCCGCGAATCTTGCGCATCGAGCAATAAGAGACTTCTGCTGGACCGAAAAGATCGATTGCACCTGCGATCAAATGAGTTTGCAAATCCAGGAGTAATCCCCCACCTTGTTCAACAGCATTGTCATCACGCCATGAATCCATTTTTAGTTCAGGTCTAAATCTTTCAAAACGTGATTCAAATCTATGGATGGATCCAATTTCTCGCCCTTTAATTACT
The DNA here is from genome assembly GCA_009694285.1 of Candidatus Nanopelagicaceae bacterium. Taxonomy (GTDB): domain Bacteria; phylum Actinomycetota; class Actinomycetes; order Nanopelagicales; family Nanopelagicaceae; genus UBA3012. The sequence goes on from SHVK01000009.1 coordinate 23,618, forward strand.
CTTTTCATAGTCAACGCATCGCTATCCCAGCGGCGGTTAAAAAATGCGCAAGCTTTAACTCCAGCTTTATCGGCCGCATCAAAAATAGAGTGGGTTTCGCGCACGTTGCGACCAACTGGTTTATCAATTACGACTGTTATTCCAGCTGCAATGGCTTGTAATGCTTGTTCGGCATGAACCACATTTGCAGAAGCGACCACAACTAGATCGAGATCTTGATCAAGTAACTCTTTCACATCTTGGGCAATGTGAGTATTCGGAAAATCATTTTTAGCTGAAGCGATGCGCTCAGGATTGTTGGTAAGAATTGAACTTAACTCAAAGCCAGATCCAGTTAGCAATGGGCCATGAAAAACTTTTCCAGCTAATCCATAACCGATTAATCCAGCTTTAAGTTTATTTTCAGACACGTGGTGATCTTATTGCATTATTAATCTGTTATGTCTACTTCCCTTTGCATCTTTGATGGCCACCAGATCTTTGGTCCAATTTCATGAACTAATGCCGGAACCAAGATAGAACGCACAATGATGGTGTCCAGAAGTACACCAAAGGCAACTGCAAAACCTAGTTGAGCCAATGGAACTAGCGGCAATAAACCAAGAACTGCAAATGTTGCAGCGAGAACAACTCCAGCGGATGTAATCACAGCGCCGGTAACAGTCAGACCCTTGATTACGCCCTTGCGAGTTCCGATCTTCTGCGATTCTTCACGTACGCGCGTCATTAAGAAAATGTTGTAATCAATTCCAAGGGCAACCAAGAAGATGAAGGCAAACAATGGGAATGAGTTGTCACCACCTGCAAATCCAAATATGTGATTAAAAACTAAAGCACAGACACCCAATGTTGCAAAGTAGGAGAGAACTACTGTTCCCAATAAAACTACTGCGCTCAAAATGCTCCGAAGTAAGAAACCTAAAATTAAGGTAATTACAAATAAGATGATTGGAATAATGGTTCGATTATCTTGATTGTTTGCAGTTCGAACATCAAAGTAGACCGCGCTTGTTCCGCCAACTAATGCAGTTGGGTCAGCTTTTTTGGCCAGTTCACGAATTTTTGGAATATCGTTTCCAGCTTCAACGCTATCTGGAGCTTTATCTAGAGTCAGATTTAAGATCATCTGGTTATTTACTATTTTAACTTTTGGAAGTGGTTGTCCTGGCACCGGGATTCCATCTAATAGTGGCGCAACAACACTAACACCGGGAGCATTCTTTACTGCGGCGGCTACTAAATCTGCTTTGCTAACACTCACAACGATCTGAGTTGGATCACCTTGACCACCTGGAAAATGAGTTTCTAATAGTTTTTGACCAACTACTGATTCTGGATTTCCAGTAAATGTATCTACTGTGCCCAGTCCATCGGCCTTTAGTGTCGTAGAAGCAAATGCAAATAAAAGTAAAACTGATCCAGAGATCATCCAGGCTTTGCGCGGATTTCTTCCGATTACATTACCAACCTTTGACCAAGTACCAGACATGACATGATCATCGCCATCAAATAACGGTTTACGTGGCCAAAAAATCCAACGACCAAACAGTAGTAATAGCGCGGGAAGCAATGTAAGCATTGTGATCATCGAGAAAACTATGCCAATAGCTCCTACTGGACCAAGTCCTGCAGTGTTTGTTAACTTGCTAAATAACAATATTAATAGCGAGATCGCAACGGTAGATCCTGACGCAACAATCGGTTCCCACACGCCTTTGTACGCCGCACGCATTGCATCAAACCGATTTTCATATAAGTGCAACTCTTCGCGGTATCGGGCAATTAACAAAAGCGCATAATCTGTTGCAGCGCCAATTACTAAGACCGATAAGATTCCCTGCGACTGACCATCTACGTCGATCACATCATTTTTGGCGAGCAGGTAGACAACTGCTCCTGCAGCACCTAAAGCGATAATTGCGCAAAGCAGTGGAATGATCCATAAAGTTGGTGAACGGTAAACCACAATTAAAATAATTGAAACTACCGACAAGGTTGTGAGCAACAAAGAGGAATCAAGAGTTCCAAATGCGCCAAATAGATCTCCTAGTAATCCGCCCGGACCAGTTACGTAAGATTTAACTCCGTTACTTTCGGCTATGGGACGCACATCTTCACGAAGTGCTTTGACGACAGCCGGCAAGACGGGCTCATCATTTGGAAGTAGTTTTGCAATTGCGTTTCCATCAAGCGGAATGTTTGCCAAAATTGCTTTGCCATCTTGTGAAGGGAAAGCCGCGATTACTTCTCCTGGGGCCAAATAATCCGAGATCTTAGCTTTCGTTCCATCAAGAGTTAGATCTCCGACAGTTGCAAGGTGTGCATTTATCGCCGCAAAAGTTTTTGGATCTGCTTTTCCTTCAAATAAAACCAAGGTCGGAAAATTAAAGGAATCTTTCGCTGAAAAGTTAGCGATGAGATCGGAGGCTTTAGTCGCCTCAGCCCCTTTTGGTAAAAATGAAGAGTTATTGTTCTCTTGAACCGATGAGAGTTTCCCAAAAAGCGGACCAGTGGTTCCAGCTATCCCCAACCAGATTACGACCACAAGAGAGGCGAGCCAGACTCCTCGGCGAGATTTGGAGAGAACTGGTGCTGCTGGATTAATTTGATCGTGGCTCATCTAAAACGCTGCTTTCTTCCGGAATTGCGCCTTTATCGCCGGATGGCTACCTGGCCGGCTCAATCCAATAATGTTACCGATCATTTCAATCTTCGCACGCTCAATCAGTAGGCTGGGAAGATGGCTTCGCTCACGATTGGCACTTCCATGAGTAGAACGGTTCCTGGGCTAGAGATTTCAGCGCTGGGATCGATCGAGTATTTGTCCGCCTGGCAACTGCAGCGAGATTTACATCTAGAGGTAGCTGATGGACTCCGCGAAAACACTTTATTACTTGTGGAACACCCAAGTGTTTACACCGCTGGTCGTCGAACCGAGTTGGAAGATCGCCCTATTAATGGGGTTCCGGTGGTTGATGTTGATCGCGGCGGAAAGATCACTTGGCATGGTCCAGGGCAGTTGGTCGGTTATCCAATTGTGAAATTAAAACAAGCCACAAATGTAGTTGGCTTTGTGCGCACACTAGAAACAGCGTTAATTAATATTTGTGCCGAATTGGGATTAGAAACTCAGCAGTATTGTGAAAGATCTGGCGTTTGGGTTCGTGATGAAAAAGGTGATCGCAAAATTGCAGCGATTGGAATTCGCGTAGCACGCGGAACTGTGACTCATGGTTTTGCACTTAATGTGAATCCAGAGTTGCGCTACTTTTCCGAAATCATTCCTTGCGGACTGCCTGATGTAGTAACCACATCTTTAGAACAGGAATTGGGTCGGAGTATCACTGTAAAAGAGATCCTTCCAATAGCTGAAAAACATTTGCAAGAAGCTTTGATTAGAGTAACCGCATGACAATCGCACCTGAGGGTCGCCGCTTGCTTCGCATTGAAGCGCGCAATTCGCAAACTCCTATTGAACGCAAACCTGAGTGGATTAAAACCCGAGCAAAAATGGGACCTGAATACACCGCATTGCGTTCTCTTGTTGTTAGCGAAGGTTTGCACACTGTTTGCCAAGAGGCAGCATGTCCAAATATTTTTGAATGTTGGGAAGATCGTGAAGCCACATTTTTAATTGGTGGCGATGCATGTACAAGAAGATGCGATTTTTGCAATATCGATACTGGTAAGCCACTTCCGCTAGACCGCGATGAACCACGTCGAGTCGCAGAATC
>SHVK01000010.1 GCA_009694285.1 Candidatus Nanopelagicaceae bacterium
GACGGCAAGGTTTGGCACCTCGATGTCGGCTCGTCGCATCCTGGGGCTGGAGTAGGTCCCAAGGGTTGGGCTGTTCGCCCATTAAAGCGGTACGCGAGCTGGGTTCAGAACGTCGTGAGACAGTTCGGTCCCTATCTTCTGTGCGCGCAGGAAACTTGAGAAAAGCTGTCCCTAGTACGAGAGGACCGGGACGGACGAACCTCTGGTGTGTGGGTTGTTCCGCCAGGAGCACGGCCCATTAGCTACGTTCGGAAGGGATAACCGCTGAAAGCATCTAAGCGGGAAGCTCGTTTCAAGATGAGGTTTCCCACTGGTTTACCAGGTAAGGCCCCCAGGAGACGACTGGGTTGATAGGCCGGAAGTGGAAGCGGAGCGATCCGTGGAGCTGACCGGTACTAATAGGCCGAGGATTTAACACAATAAAAATTTCTTTTAGAAATTTAGCGCTTGCGTCCACTGTGCGGTTCCCGAGATATGGTCGGTTATATCTCAATAGAGTTTCGGCGGTCATAGCGAGAGGGAAACACCCGGTCCCATTCCGAACCCGGAAGTTAAGCCTCTCAGCGTCGATGGTACTGCACGGGTGACCTTGTGGGAGAGTAGAACGCTGCCGGACATAATTTGGTGAGGGTCGTAACGAAAGTTGCGGCCCTCATTTTAATTTCAAACAAAAATATTTTAAATAAATTTAATTTTCATTTTATTTCTTTTTTTGTGCAACATATTTATATCCAGTTAGGTAGCAAGCGCGTTAACCATTACATTTGCTAAATGGTTAATGATTCTGGAAGAACACCGAGACAATCCGGGTCGGGTAAGCCAGATAAGCCAGATAAACCAAGAAGGAGTTCAAGTTCTTCGCGTCCACCAAGCAGATCTTCATCAGACAGACCGGCTAGACCATCTTCATCAGACAGACCGGCCAGACCATCTTCATCAGACAGACCGGCCAGACCATCTTCATCAGACAGACCGGCCAGACCATCTTCATCTTCATCTTCATCTTCGCGGCCACCTAGCACTTCTAGCAGATCTAGCAGACCCAGTGGTTCAAGTAGTGACCGAAATAGAAGTGAGAGACCAGGTAGAGGTGGAAGTGCACGTTTTGGAAAAGATGAACAACGTGATGATCGCCGAATTGAATTAAAAAATGAACCGGCAATTCCGGAAGAAGTATTAAACGAAACAGTTGATCCAGATTTAGCACGCGAGATGTCATCTCTATCTAAAGAGAATGCAGAGCGTGCAGCACAACATTTATTAGCGGCTGCATTTTTTGTTGATACCGATCCACGACGGGCTCATTTGCATGGAGTTGCTGCAAGTGCGCGGGCTGGTCGAGTAGGTCGGGTAAGAGAGGTTGCCGGTTATGCTGCTTACCATGCACGTGAATTTGAAATTGCAATCCGCGAATTACGCGCAGCTAATCGAATTACCGGAGATGGATCTATGTGGCCAGTTCTTGCAGATAGTGAGCGAGGAATAGGTCGTCCACAAAAAGCTATTGAGATGGCAAAAGATCCGCAAGTCAAATTATTAGATATTGATGGACAGATCGAAATGAAAATAGTTGTTGCTGGAGCAAGACGTGATTTGAAACAAACAGAGGCAGCCGTAGCAACTTTGAAATGTGCAGAGTTAGAAAATGAAACCGCTTCTTGGGCGCCAAGATTGCGATATGCATATGCAGATGCGCTGGAAGCCAATGGAGATCACAAAAATGCCCAAAAATGGTTTGTTAAATCTGCTGAGATTGACATAAATCAAGAAACCGATGCGAATGAGCGCATAAAAAGTAACTAACAGTTAATCTTTTTATTGTCAGTGCTAGCAACAAAGATCTCTTCTTAATCGCACTTAACTTGCAAGTTAAGTGCAAGTTAATCAAAATTCAGGAGGAGTTATGAAAAAAGATTTATTGCCAGCACCCATAAATGAGGTCCATCTAAGGGGTCGGGTTAGTGGGGAAGCGGTAAGTAAAGTTTTACCAAGCGGTGACCAAGTCGTTGAATTTCGAATTGTCATCCCTCGAACAGATTCGGGAGTAGATACCCTTGATATGGCGGTTTGGAGCGCGAATTTACGGAAAAAAGCACTCTCACTCCACTGTGATGAATGGGTAGAAGTTGCTGGAGAGATCAGGCGTCGATTTTGGCAAACCGGTTCAGGGGTGGCAAGTAGAACCCAGATCGAAGTTGCAACCCTTTCGCGAATCAAGGTCGGGTAGCGTTAGCGCTTGTAGTGGATCAAATTGGACGGCTAGAAGGATTTTGTTTTAGCTTCTCAAATTTGGACCTTCAGTACAGGAAGCGAGAAGTAGATGACAAAGCCAGGAACCAATGATCTTTTTGGATCTTTGAAAGCTTACGCAACACGGGTATTAGGCGATGAAATCAATCCCGAAAAAAGTGCAGCAGCAATGAGTGGATGGCTCAAAGAGAGTAGCGAAGCGTTGCGCGATAAAGTAGAAAAAGAGGTGGAGCGCACTGTAAAACGACTTGGATTAGCAAAACAAAGTGAAGTTACCGAATTGCGTAAAGAGTTGGCAGCGATACGTCGTGAGAGCTCAGGTAAAAGTGCGCAAGTTAATTCTAAGAAAGCCCCGGCAAAGAAAGTAGTTAAGAAAGCTCCAGCAAAGAAAGCTCCAGCAAAGAAAGCTCCAGCAAAGAAAGCTCCAGCAAAGAAAGTAGCTAAGAAAGCTGGTAAAAAATCTTCCAAAAAAGTGGCAGCTAAAAAGAGTTCGAAAGCAGGGAAGTAATGACCATTCCAGATTTAGCAGTTGTCAAAGATCAGATTTCGTTATTGCAATCTCTGCCGATTCCGGAACATGCCGATTCTTTTGAAGAGATTCACAATCAATTAAATGAAGCGTTGACCCGGGTTGAAGGTTTGTAAATAAGTGTCACGCTCTCGCCTGGATGCCGAATTGGTTAGACGCGGTTTGGCGCGCTCGCGCGAGGATGCCACAGATTTAATTGAGGCTAGGTCAGTACGTGTTGGAGGAATACCGGCAACTAAACCAGCAACCCAAGTTGATGCCGAGACTTCGATAACAGTTGAAACAGATCGTGATGATTTTGTTTCTAGAGGTGGCCATAAATTAGCTGGTGCCCTTGAGGATTTTCCAAAATTAATTGTTGCGGGTAAACGGGCATTAGATGCAGGAGCCTCCACTGGTGGATTTACCGATGTTTTGTTGCGAGCAGAAGTTGCCCAAGTGATTGCGGTAGATGTTGGTTATGGTCAACTTGCTTGGCCGATTCAACAGGACCCAAGGGTGAAAATCTTAGATCGCACCAATGTGCGTCATTTAACTTTAGATCAGATTGGCGAACCAGTTGATTTAATAGTTGCAGATCTTTCATTTATCTCATTAACTTTAGTTCTACCCGCTTTGAAATCTGTTAGCACTCCAACTGCTGATTTTTTAGTAATGGTCAAACCCCAATTTGAAGTAGGACGCGAAAAACTTGGTGCTGGGGGAGTTGTTCGTGATCCAGCATTACGCGTAAGTGCAATTGAGGAGGTTGCAGTAGCGGCGGCAGAAAATGGCTTAGGAGTGGTGGATATAACCGCAAGTAGGTTGCCAGGCCCTGCTGGAAATGTTGAGTATTTTTTATGGTTGCAATCTGGAGGAGCACCTTTCTTACATGAAAAAGCTTTAAAAGCAGTTGCAGAAGGTCCAAAATGAAAAGACAAGTACTACTTGTTGTAAATCCAACTCGTGAAGAAGCCAGATCTGGAGCGTTGTCACTTGCAGCGCAATTACAAGCACGCGAAATTGCAGTTTTTCAAGCATTAAGTACCGAAGGTGAGCAGATTGCTGGAATTCCGGTTCGTGAAAGTTCGGCTGCTATCAATGATTTTGAATTAGTAATCGTTCTTGGTGGCGATGGAACAATTTTGCGTAGCGCCGAGATGGTTCGCTCAAGTGATGTGCCTTTATTGGGAGTGAATTTAGGCCATGTAGGTTTCCTAGCTGAAATCGAAAAGAATTCACTTGATGAGATTGCAGACCAGGTTGCTGCAAAAAATTTCACCGTTGAGTCACGAATGGTTCTATCTTTTGCGCACCATAGAGGTGGAAAATTAGTTTCTACCGGGTGGGCGTTAAATGATCTTGTGATCGAAAAACAAAATCCGAGAATGATTGAAGTTTTTCTAGAGATCGATGGACGGCCACTATCTAAATGGGGTTGCGATGGCGTTTTATGTGCAACACCAACTGGTTCAACAGCATATGCATTTTCTGCTGGAGGACCAGTAGTTTGGCCAGAAGTAGCAGCCTTGGTCTTGTTGCCGCTGTCGGCTCACGCATTATTTGCAAAACCTATGGTGGTCTCACCTAACTCCAAGATCCAAATTACTTTATTGTCAAAGGAAGCATTATTAACAGCAGATGGATTCCGAAGTGAAGAGATTAAATCGGGTGATGCTATTTCGATAACTAAGGATCATGAAATGGTAAACCTTGCCCGTTTGGGTAGTGCGCCATTTGCAGATCGATTAGTCGCAAAATTTAAATTGCCGGTAGAAGGTTGGCGCGGGGAGTGAAAAAAGGTTTAAGAGAGTTAAATATTCGCGGCTTAGGCGTAATTGAGGATGCGACATTAAATCTTGAACCTGGATTCACGGTAATTACCGGAGAAACCGGTGCTGGAAAAACTATGGTTGTAACGGCACTTTCACTCTTGATGGGTGGTCGTGCCGATGTAAGTGCGATTCGACATGGCAGTGATAAAGCTTCGCTATCGGCTCGGTTAATTCCGAATGAGAAGGCCGTTGATTTAGCCCAAGAACTTGGGGGTGATATCGAGGATGAGGAGCTTTTAATCACTAGAACACTTTCTAGAGATGGAAAAAATCGAGCAGTTTTAGGTGGAGCGCCAACAACTTTGAATGCCCTTTCTGATTTAGGGGAAGAGTTAATCGCTTTGCATGCGCAATCCTCTACTTTTAGGTTACTTAAAGGCTCACGGCAAAGGGAAATCATTGATCTTTTTGGAGGAGATGAACTTTCCAAAGAGCTGATCAAGTATCAAAAATTATTTAAAGAGTATCGCTTGATAATCTCCGAAATCGAAAAGATTTTATCCTTGAATCAAGCACGTGAGAGTGAGATTAAACGGATAAACGAATTTTTGCTCCATTTTAACAAGGTGAAACCGATTCTTAATGAGGTTAAGAGTTTACGGGAGCGGGCAGATCAATTAGAAAATGTTGATTCCTTTACAACTGGATTGCAACAAGCAAATCTTTTTTTGGGTGAAGATGAGTCAAGTGCTTTAGTGCAAATTTCGCAAGCTAAGCGGGCGATTGAAGGCATACCTGCTAATTCGAAAGAGATAGATGATTTAAAGATCGAAATAAGCCAACTTCAGATTTTAGTAAATGAACTAACTCGTTCAGTTTCTAGCCAATTGGATTCACTTGAAAGCAACCCGCAAGAGTTAGCGAATATTAATTTGCGACGTTCAGAGTTGTCGGCGCTTTTCCGCAAATTTGCAGTTGATCAATATGAGGATCCAGCAGCTGAGTTGATATCTAGAGTCGATGCTGATGCAAAACTTCTAGCTCAACTACAAGATGGAGACGGAGCAGTAGCAGAACTTGAGAAGAGAAAAGCAATAATTTCGGAAGATCTAGGTAAATCAGCAAATAAATTAACCGCATTACGGAAAGGTGTGGCTGAAAAACTTAGTATTGAAAGTAGTAATGAAATCAAAGCACTAGCAATGCCCAATGCAAAATTAATTATCGAAATTTCACCTACTTCTTCGGAACTTTCGGTTCTCTTTGAGGGAGAGTTACTACCTTGCGGATCTTTTGGTAGCGACGACGCAACATTTTTACTGATCGCCCATCCGGGCGCTCCAGCTCTGCCGATTCAAAAAGGTGCTAGCGGAGGAGAACTCTCTAGAGTGATGTTGGCAATTGAATTGGTTTTAGCGCAGGCCGGATCGGTACCTACTTATCTATTTGATGAAGTTGATGCAGGGGTTGGTGGAAAAGCAGCGGTCGAGGTGGGTCGAAGGTTGGCTTTATTAGCCCGTCACGCTCAGGTTTTAGTGGTTACCCATTTACCGCAAGTGGCGGCGTGGGCAGATCAACATTTCGCGATTTTGAAAAGTTCAACTGAATCGGTGACCTCTAGTGATATCAAATTACTCTCTAGCGAGGAACGGGTGAGTGAGATTGCTCGGATGATGACCGGGCTATCGGATTCTTCCAGTGCTCAGGAACACGCTGGGGAGTTGCTTGATTTAGTGAAAATGGAAAAAGGACGCGCGCAAGTTCGATAAGATAATGGTCCATGGCTCCAGCGCACATGACGAAGCATTTGTTTGTTACCGGAGGCGTCGCCTCATCTCTGGGAAAAGGTTTAACTGCCTCCTCATTGGGAAGATTGCTTAGAGCTCGTGGACTTCGAGTAACAATGCAGAAATTAGATCCCTATTTAAACGTAGATCCAGGAACCATGAACCCATTCCAACATGGAGAAGTCTTTGTAACTGATGATGGTGCCGAAACAGATTTAGATGTTGGACATTATGAGAGATTTTTAGATGTTAATTTAGAGGGCAGTGCAAATGTCACTACCGGTCAAATCTATTCAAGAGTTATTGCCAGAGAGCGCCGAGGTGAGTACCTAGGGGATACCGTTCAAGTTATTCCACATATAACAAATGAAATTAAAGAGCGGATGCGCGCATCGGCCTCACCAAATATCGATGTCATTATCACTGAAATTGGCGGAACTGTTGGAGATATTGAATCCCTTCCATTTTTGGAAGCGGCACGGCAGGTAAGACAGGATGTTGGACGGGATCATGTATTTTTCTTACATGTCTCTTTAGTTCCTTATATTGGACCTTCTGGCGAGTTAAAAACTAAACCAACACAACACAGTGTTGTTGCTTTGCGAAGCATCGGTATCCAACCTGATGCAATTGTTTGTCGTTCCGATAGAGAGATTCCGGCCTCAGTAAAGAAAAAGATTTCACTGATGTGTGACGTTGATGCAGAAGCCGTTGTCGCCGCATCTGATGCGCCATCGATTTATGACATTCCAAAAGTTTTACATAAAGAGGGATTAGATGCATTTGTAGTCCGTCGCCTGGGTATGCCATTCCGCGATGTTGATTGGAGTGATTGGGATCAATTATTAGATCGGGTGCATAAACCAAGTACTGAGATATCAGTTGCGCTCGTAGGCAAGTATGTGGATCTTCCAGATGCCTACCTTTCAGTCACTGAAGCTCTGCGTGCCGGAGGTTTTGCAAATTCTGCAAAAGTAAATATTAAATGGGTACCAAGTGATGATTGCGAAAGTGAGGCTGGCGCCAAATCTGCCCTTGCTGGAATTGATGCCATCTGCGTACCTGGCGGTTTTGGGGTTCGCGGAATTGAAGGAAAAGTTGGCGCATTAAAATTTGCCCGCGAAAATAAAATTCCGACTTTAGGATTATGTCTTGGTTTGCAATGCATGGTGATTGAAGGGGCGCGAAATCTAGCAGGCATCAAAGATGCAAACTCTGCTGAATTTGCTCCGGATACAAAAGATCCAGTGATCGCAACAATGGCATCGCAACAAGCTGTATTACGCGGTGAACAGGACATGGGCGGCACTATGAGATTGGGTTTGTATGCTGCATCCCTTAAAGATGGCTCAATAGTTCAAAATTTGTATAAATTAAATTCAGTTGAAGAGCGGCATCGGCACCGTTATGAAGTTAATAACTCTTATCGTCCAAAATTGGAAGCAGCAGGATTGGTTTTCTCCGGAACTTCCCCCGATGGAAATTTAGTTGAATTTGTGGAGTTACCAGAAAGTGTGCACCCTTTCTATGTGGGAACTCAGGCACATCCTGAATTTAAGAGCAGACCAACTCGCCCGCACCCACTCTTCGTTGGCTTAGTTAAAGCAGCACTCGCTGCAAAAACAAGTAAAGCTAAATAAAGCTAGTAATTTAGATCTACCCTTTACCAATGTCGATAACCCATTCAAGTGAGAGCTTGGATATCACTCTTTACTTAGATCATCTTCAAGTCGAAAGAGGTTTATCGCAAAATACCTTAAGTGCTTACGCTCGAGATTTAGCGCGATACTTTGAGTTTATCAACTCCAGATCTAAGGATTTTAGCCAAGTAGAAGAAAATGATTTATCCGATTTTTTGACTAATCTAAGAAATGGGAACTCCGAGCACGCAATTCTCTCGGCCACATCCGCAGCACGCACCCTCATCGCGGTTCGCGGATTTCATAAATTTATCTCCCGTGAGAATGGGGGATTAGATCCAGCTCAATCTGTTAAACCGCCAACCCCTAGCCGAAGATTGCCAAAGGCCTTATCGGTGCATCAAATTGAATTAATCATTGCCAGTACTGGCGATGGAAGTACCGCTAAAAGTTTGCGAGATTGTGCATTAGTGGAACTTTTATACAGCACTGGTGCGCGTATAAGTGAATTAATTGATTTGAATAGAAATGATGTAAAAGATCCCCTCACTTCATTGCGATTATTAGGCAAAGGTGGGAAAGAACGGATAGTTCCAGTCGGTAAATATGCAGTAGCTGCGTTGGATAAGTATTTAGTGAGAGCAAGACCGGCTTTGTTAACTAGTGGAACTAGCGGAAATGAAAGAGCCTTGTTTTTAAATCAGCGCGGATCTCGGTTAAGTCGACAGAGTGCTTGGGAGATCATCCGAACCGCTGCAAAAAATGCTGGAATCGATGTTGAAATTAGTCCGCACACCCTGCGTCACTCATTCGCCACTCATTTACTTGATGGTGGAGCTGATATTCGTACGGTGCAGGAATTACTGGGCCATGCGTCGGTAGCTACAACGCAGATTTACACATTGGTGACAATTGATCGGTTGCGCGAGGCTTATGCCAGTGCTCATCCAAGAGCCCAGATCAAAAACTGAAACCCTGAAAGAGAGCCGCGCTTGCCTACATGGGAGGGGTGGCTCTAGGCTCCCCGAAGTAGCGTTAGAGAGGTTTCTCGTTTGAGCAATAAATCGACAAAAGAGCTGGATCTAGTCACAGTTCATGAGCTTTTCAAGGGGCGGGCTAAAACCGTTCCCAATGTAAAAGCATTTGCATCTGGTGCTACTCACGGCCCGGCAAAAACTATCGCAGTTGTAAACCAAAAAGGTGGCGTTGGTAAAACAACAACAGCAATCAGTCTTGGAGCCTCACTTGCAGAACTTGGCCGCCGAGTTTTATTAGTTGATTTTGACCCGCAAGGATCCTTATCCATTGGACTTGGTGTAATTACCGATGAATTGGAATCTTCGATTTACAACTTGTTGATGGATCGCAATGCAAACGTCGATGATGTACTTCTGAAAACCACAGTGCCTGGCATGGATTTAATTCCGAGCGACATCATGCTCAGCGGTGCTGAAATTGGTTTAGTAAATGAAGTAGCTCGCGAGCAAACTTTAAAGCGAATTTTGGCTCCGCTTGCCTTGGAATATGACGTTATTTTGATCGATTGTCAGCCATCTCTGGGATTGCTAACTGTCAACGCATTGACAGCTGCTGATCTGATTTTAGTTCCTTTGCAATGCGAATATTTTGCGCTTCGGGGCTTCAAATTATTAAAAGAGATCACCGCCAAAATCCAAGAAAGGTTAAATCCAGATTTAGCAATTATTGGAATTGTGGCCACTATGTTTGAGAAAACAGCTCACAGTAAAGAGGTTTTAGCGCGAATTTACGAAGCATTCCCAACTTTAGTTTTCGACACTGTTATCTCTAAAACTGTGCGTTTTAACGAAACAACAGCTGCTGGTGAACCGATCACTAGTTATGCATCATCATCTCCAGGTGCTACCGCTTACCGGCGGTTAGCCCGGGAAGTTATTGCAAGAGGAGGATCACGATGAGCCGTCGCGTCAGTTTGCCTGGTGCTGAGGAGTTATTTAGGACCACTACAACCACCCTTTCGGCGGTTCCAGAAGTGTCGGATCCGGCTTCCGATCACGGTGCCAATAGTTCACGCGTTGCAGCCGCCACTCCTTCTGGAGTGGAACGACCAGATAAGAGCACTGCGGTTCGGGTAACCCCAAGACGCCGCGTCACCCGCGGAACTTCTGCCCCTAGTGGGCGCCAAAAGCATGACGAAAAAATCACCGTCTACTTATCACCAGAGGAACTCTTTGATTTAGACCAGGCGCGTTTAACTTTGCGTGGAGATCTTGGCCTGGCTGTTGATCGCGGACGGATTGTTCGTGAGGCGTTAGCAGTTGTTGTGGCTGATTTAGAAGCAAAGGGGGAGTCGAGCATCATTGCTCGGCGACTTCGCGGCCTTTAATTGAGTAATCGGCTACCGTTCGCGCATGAGTGAAACTGGGGTTACCCCAAGCGAATCCACGCTTATTCCAGGGTTCATCCTGCACTTAGATAATTTTGATGGTCCATTTGACCTGCTTCTACAGTTGATTTCACGTCACAAAATGGATGTCACTGAGGTGGCTTTGAGCGTTGTGACTGATGAATTTATCGCTCACATCCGCAGCATGGATGGGGGCTGGAAACTTGAGACGGCCACTGAGTTCTTGGTGGTTGCCGCTACTTTGCTGGACCTCAAAGCTGCTCGGTTATTGCCATCTGGGGAGATCGAGGATGAAGAGGATCTGGCTCTGCTGGAGGCGCGCGACCTGCTCTTTGCCAGATTGTTGCAATATCGGGCCTACAAGGAGATTGCTTCCACCTTCCAGGAGTGGATTTCGGAGGAGGAGCGCAGATTCCCCCGTTTGGTGGCGATGGAGCCGGATTTCGCTGCGCTACTGCCGGAAGTTTTGATCGGTGTGGGTGTTGAAAGATTTGCCACTTTGGCTCAACGAGCCTTAACTCCGAAGAGTCCACCGGTTTTCAGTGTTTCCCATCTGCATGCTCCTTTGGTCAGCGTTAAGGAGGAAGCAGTTCGGGTGGTAGCTATTTTGCGACAGGCTAGAACCACAACTTTCCGGCATTTGATTACTGATGCTGAAAATACACTTGTGGTAGTGGCTCGATTTTTAGCCTTATTGGAGCTTTACAAAGAGGGCGTTCTACTCTTTGAGCAACTATCTGCTCTGGGGGAGTTGCATATCCGTTGGACCGGCAGCGATGAAGGAGAAATCTGGGTAACAGATGAGTTTGATGCGGTTTATGTGCCTGAAGACGAGCAAGAGTCAGGTACGCAGGTTATCCAAATGGAGGAGTTAAAGGGGGAGTTAAAGTATGAGTAAAGGGAACGATAAGGCTATTTCTAAAGGCGTGGAGCGCTCACTTGAAGCAATCTTGATGGTGGTAGATGAGCCGGTAAATGAGATCTTGCTAGCCCAAGTCCTTGAAATACCAACTGAATCGATCCGTGGCTATCTACAGGCCATGGCGCAGGCATACCTGACAGAGGAGCGCGGTTTTGAACTACGCGAGGTAGCCGGCGGTTGGCGGTTTTATAGCCACCCTGAATCAGCTTCGGCGGTAGAGCGGTTTGTCTTGGAAGGACAGCAAGCCAAATTGACCCAAGCGGCACTTGAAACCCTGGCTGTTGTGGCTTACCGACAACCAGTCTCCAGAGCTCGGGTATCTGCAATTCGCGGAGTCAACGTTGAAGCGGTTATGAAGACATTGGTAAATCGGGGATTGGTTGAGGAGTCAGGGGTTGAAGGGGAGTCAGGGGCGATTTTGTATCAGACCACTCCGTACTTCCTGGAGCGGTTAGGGATCCCATCTTTAGCCGAGTTACCAGAGTTAGCAGGTCATTTGCCGGATCTAGATGCTTTGGATGAGGTACTCGATTCTTTAACTGAGTAGGTCGGGGCTTACTCTTACCTTTATGGAGCAACGCCTACAGAAAATTATTGCCGACGCCGGGATAGCTAGTCGTCGCAAAGCCGAAGAGTTAATCATTGATGGGCGGGTCTCGGTCGACGGAAGAGTGGTTCGGACCCTCGGAAGTAAGTTTGATTTAGAAATCTCTGAAGTAATGGTTGATGGTGAGATATTAAAAATAAAAACAACCAAAACTTACCTTGCACTTAATAAACCTTATGGCATTTTATCCACCATGTCTGACCCAGAGGGAAGACCAAATTTAGGGGACCTTTTAGAGTCTAGAAGTGACCGACTTTTCCATGTCGGACGGTTGGATCGGGAAAGTGAAGGGTTACTCCTACTTACCAACGACGGAGAATTAGCTCACCGAGCTACCCACCCCTCCTACGGTTTGGCTAAAAATTACTTGCTGGAAGTATTAGGGATCCCAAGCCGCCAGACCATCAGCGCCCTGAAAGAGGGGGTCCAGTTAGAGGATGGGATGGCTCGAGTGGATTCCATTACTTTGGTGGAAGGCCAACCAGGTCGATCGGTCTTGGATATCACTATCCATGATGGTCGAAACCATGTGCTCCGGCGCATGGCGGCTGAGGTTGGACTCACTGTTGAACGGTTGGTTCGGATCGGGATGGGACCGATCAAGCTGGGCCAATTAACCCCGGGCAAGTGGCGGGATATCAACGGACAAGAGTTGAATTCACTCTATAAAGCATTACAAATGAAACAATAAAACCATTTATTGTTAAATAGTTATATTAATATTTATATTACCGCTTTAACAATAAATCTACATTTAGAAGATCACATAAAAACGAATATGTCGATATTAACTTGCTTTAAACAGCATGAATAAACCAACTAAAGTCGTTAAATAGACAATATTATCCCTCCCAAACGCAGAGAGCGAAGTTTTAAGGTTATCTCTTTTAAATAATAAATCGATATATAGTTAAAACGTTTTCTTCATTTGACGGCAAGGTTATCCCCAGAGTGACCCTGAAAAGGCTAGAATCGAGGTATGACAGTGCGGGCCTTGCGGGGGGCGATTCAGATAGTTGGGGATGACCGGGAGGAGTATTTTGCCCAAATTCAAGAGCTTTTGACGCAACTGCTCGCTCAAAATCAGGTCAACCAGGAAGATTTAATCTCGATCCTTTTTACGGCAACGCCTGATTTAAAGATTGATTTCCCCGCGGCTGCCGCCCGAAAAATGGGGTTAACAGAGGTTCCATTGATGTGTGCAGTTGAGATGGATATTGTCGGAGCACTTCCGCGGACGATACGAGTTTTGGCTCATGCCAATTTAGAACGGAGCAGAGCTCAGATTAAGCACATTTACCTTGGGGGAGCGGTTGTTTTACGGCCGGATTTGGCCAAATAATGCCGCAAATGGTGATAATTGGGGCAGGGTTAATAGGTACATCTATTGGTTTGGCCGCTACAAAAAACGGTCTGACCTGCACTTTTATTGATGCCAACCCCAGAAATCAGGCCTTGGCGAACCAATTATGTGGGTCAGTGGCGTCGATTTCGACTACTAATGAGAGTGATCTGGTGACTTTAGTAGTAGTAGCTACTCCGGTACCTGAAGTGGCAAATGAGGTTTTAGCCGCATTAATTAAATACCCAAAGGCAATGGTTATAGATATAAGTAGTATAAAAACTAAAGTTCTACTTGAGGTTTCAACAAAAGTGTCTGCAAATGTCCTTTCTCGCTACCTTGGGACTCATCCGATGGCAGGAAGAGAGATTACTGGCCCAGAAGGAGCCCGCAGCGACTTATTTGCCGGTCGTGCTTGGGCGATCTGCCCACATCAGCACAGCAAGAAAGATGATATTGATTTCGTGGAAAAATTGATTCAATCCTTTGGGGCCACGCCTTATCAAATGGATAGTGAAGAACACGATGAACAAGTGGCTCTAGTTTCACATCTGCCGCAATTGTTGGCCTCGCTTTTAGCCGGAACTTTGCATGGGGAACTTTCTTTGGCCGGACAAGGATTGCGTGACATGGTGCGAATTGCTGATTCAGACCCAGCTCTTTGGGGCGGGATTTTGAGCGGTAATCAATTAGCCATTAAACCTTTACTTCGACAAATATCTAAACAAATAGATCAACTTATCGATTTAGATTTATCTCGAGAAAGCATTGAAAAGGTAATTGCAGCCGGAGTTGTCGGTAAATCGACTATCCCGGGCAAACATGGTGGCGTCGACCGTGATTATGCGAAATTGCCAGTGGTTATTAATGATAAACCTGGTCAATTAGCTGCACTTTTCGCGATTTGTGGCGAAATCGGGGTAAATATTGAGGATCTGAGTATTGAACATTCCCCGCAACAAGCGACCGGATTGATTACGCTTTTCGTTGCCCAAGGTGATTTATCGACTTTGATAGCGGAGCTAAGTGGAAGAGGTTGGCAACTCCATCCGTAATGTTTAATTGGTAAATTAGTATACCGATCTAACCTTTTATCGATATTCATCGCAGTTTTGGATGCCAAGTAATTTGTCGCTACCCGAGCAGGTTAGCCTTGGTTACGCGATACTCATATCTACTTCAAATATTTGATTTGGGTAAAATTCGATCGGGGGTCACAAATGCCAGTCATTGCTATCGATGGCCCTAGTGGCGCCGGAAAATCATCAGTTTCTAAAGGTATAGCCCTCAGAGGTGGTTGGGGTTATTTAGATACTGGAGCTTTGTACCGCGGGTTGACCTGGCTGTCCCTGCAAGAGGGGGTTACCTCACCCGAAGAGGTAGCAAAATTGGTGCAGATCGGCAAATTGAATTTCAATTTGGATGCTTCTGCGCCGAAACTCACCGCAAAGTATCCACTAGAGCAGCAAGGCATTACTGATCTATCCGAGGTAATTCGCGAAGAGTTGATCACCAATGTAGTCAGCGGGATAAGTGCAATTCCACAAGTGCGAGCAGAGTTGTTGTTGTTGCAACGGGAATTAATTCAAAAAAGTATTAATGAATTTGGTGGGGCAGTGGTGGAGGGCCGCGATATCGGAACAACCGTATGGCCTGATGCGGAATTAAAAATTTATTTGACTGCCGATGTTGAGGCGCGGGCAATACGTAGACAAGCACAGTTGAGTGAATTATCTGAAATCAGCGCAGTTTCAGTTGCAGATTCGCTTGCCAAAAGAGATGCCATAGATTCGATGAGGGCCGCTTCACCGTTAAAGCAAAGTGAAGATCAAATCGTGTTGGATGCGACATACTTAAATTTAGAAGAAACGATTCACGCGCTCTGGAATTTAATTGAGGAGCGAACAGTTAATGGATGAGAATGTAAATAATATTGATCAAGGGAGGTTGCCGATAGTTGCACTAATCGGCAGGCCAAATGTGGGAAAATCAACTCTTGTTAACCGGCTATTAGGGCGTCGTGAAGCAATTATTGAAGATCGCCCAGGCGTAACACGTGATCGAGTTCGGTATGAAGCTGAATGGGCTGGTCGTTCCTTTGCATTAATTGATACTGGAGGCTGGGAACCAGATTTAACTGGCTTAGGTTTAAAAGTGGCACAGAGCGCTGAGATGGCAATTGAAGAAGCTGATTTAGTTTTAATGGTTGTTGACGCAACGGTCGGTGCGATGGAAGAAGAGATGGCATTAATTTCACATATTCGCAAAACACGCACACCAGTTTTATTGATTGCAAATAAAGTTGATAGCGCTGAAGCGGAATTATTAGTACATGAGTTATGGCAACTCGGTTTAGGGGAACCGATTCCGGTTTCTGCTTTACATGGTCGAGGAAGTGGTGATTTATTAGACCGCGTCATAGATATGTTGCCTAAAGAGATTTTGAAATCTGAGGTAGATGCACCAAGACGGGTCGTACTTGTTGGGCGGCCAAATGTTGGAAAATCTAGTTTGCTTAATGCGATTGCTGGAACTGAACGCGCGTTGGTTGATTCAGTAGCCGGAACAACTCGGGATCCCATAGATGAAGAGTTGGAGTTTGGTGGAGAGATATGGCGTTTTATCGATACTGCTGGAATTCGTAAACATGCCAATCAGGCAAGTGGAACCGAGTACTACGCAATGTTGCGAACTGAAGCAGCTCTAGAACGAGCAGAAGTTGCAATTTTGGTTATCGATGCCGCTGAACCAATCACAGATCAAGATTTGCGAATCATGAATATGGTTGTTGAATCCGGCCGCGCATTAGTGATCGCGATGAATAAATGGGATTTGGTGGATGAAGATCGACGCGAAGCTTTAGAACGTGAGAAAGATAAAGAACTTGACCAGGTTGAATGGGCGGAACGAATAAATGTTGCAGCGCTAACGGGTTGGCATCGTGATCGATTAGCCCCTGCATTGCGACGAGCTTTAAATGGTTGGGAAACACGGGTGCCAACATCAAAATTAAATGCTTTCCTCGGCACTTTAATTGGAGCAACACCACCACCTGTCCGCGGTGGTAAACAACCAAAAATTCTTTTTGCTACCCAACCAAGTACGGCGCCTCCTCGATTTTTAATTTTCACCACTGGCTTCTTAGAGCCTTCTTATCGTAGATTTATTGAAAGACGTTTGCGAGAAGAGTTTGGATTTGCGGGTGCTCCAGTTGAGGTTTCAGTACGAGTCCGGACCTGATCGATTGTTAGGGGAATTATGACTGAAGATGTTAGCGATCGGATTCTAACCATTCCCAATTTGCTATCCTTTTTGCGTGCCTTAGGAATCCCACTTTTGATTTGGTTGATACTAGTTAAAGAGTTTGATGGTTGGGCGATATTTGTTTTGACAGTTGCCGGTATTTCAGATTATGCGGATGGAAAAATTGCGCGAGCTTTTAACCAAAGCAGCAAATTAGGGGCGATGCTAGATCCCGCGGTGGACCGTTTATACATTGCGGCAACATTAATTGCTTTAGCAATTCGCGATGTAGTTCCGTTATGGATTTTGCTGCTTTTGATCGCACGTGATTTATTGTTAGCAACAACTTTGCCGGCGCTTTATAAAATTGGTCACGGTCCAATAGAGGTTACTTTTCTCGGGAAAGCCGCCACATTTAACCTCTTATATGCGTTCCCCTTTTTGTTGCTGGCATCGGGAGATTCAATTTTGGCTAGATTCGCCGACTCGCTGGCTTGGGCTTTTGCTGGCTGGGGAGTCGCGCTCTACCTGCTGACCGGCTTTTCTTATTTCTTAGGAGCACGGCGGATAATCCAAGATTCCAAATCTCAAAATCAGCAATAGGATTCTGCTCAGATTTAAACAGATTTGAACAAGCATCAAGCACAAGGAGAAGATGATGTCTGAAAATCCAAAAAGCTTTCGCTACACAGCTGAGCATGAATGGATTGAATTGCGCGGAGATATCGCTCGAGTTGGCATCACCGATTTTGCGCAAGCTGCTCTTGGTGACATCGTCTATGTGCAACTTCCTACGATCGGTCAATCAATAAAGGCAGGGGCAGTTTGCGGTGAAGTTGAATCGACAAAAAGTGTCAGTGAAATTTACGCACCGGTGGATGGGAAAATTTTGCAGGTTAATGAGTTGTTGAATTCACAACCAGAGTTGATAAATAGCGATCCTTATAATCAGGGATGGTTGTTTGAAATCTCAGCGCCAAATGCCGAGATCTTCGAAAAATTGTTAAGTAGCGATTCTTACGGTGAGATCACCAAGCATTAGCTGCACTGGTTTCAGGCAAAACCCCTGTTCAGAAAGTGGGCTGGTCGGGACTTGACCGACCCCCCTGCTCGACCTTAGGGTCACCGTAAAGGTTTACTTGAAGTTGACTTTAAGCCAAAAGGGGGAGGGGAAATGTCGGACACCACAGCGATTCGGCGTGACAATCCCACCCCAATCCCAACTCGTGAGTTGGAAGCATTAACTGATGGAGATCGCGAAACTTTAGCGGCGTTACCTGAAGGTTGTGCTCTGTTGATTGTGCAAAAAGGCCCAAATTCGGGGGCTAGATATTTACTTAACACCGAAAAATTAACAATTGGTCGCAATCCAAAAAATGAGATTTTTTTAGATGATGTAACGGTGTCAAGAGTTCATGCAACTTTGGAACGGATTGGAAAAGGATTTACCATCACAGATAGCGGAAGTTTAAATGGCAGTTATGTAAATGGTCAGCGATCAGATAGCTCCGCTCTCTTACATGGTGACCAAATTCAAATCGGCAAATATCGGTTGATCTATATCTCAGGGGAAGGAAAGGCGTAAAGATGGCAGTTCCAGCACGCGCATATTTAAGTATCGGAGAGGTACTAGCAAAGTTGCGCAACGAGTTCCCTGAAGTAACAATTTCAAAGATTCGCTTTTTAGAATCCGAAGGGCTGATCGAACCACAACGAACTCCATCTGGATACCGGAAATTTAGTAACCATGATTTGGATCGTTTGCGTTATGTGCTTGGCGTGCAACGTGATCATTACCTTCCTTTGCGAGTTATCAAAGATCACCTAGAAGCGATTGATCGCGGTTTAGAGCCACCTGCGATTCCTGGTGGAACTCCTATGGTTCCAAAAATTTCTAGCATTAATGGCGAGCGCGTTACTGCAGATAGTTCAGATTTGAAACTTTCGCGAAATGAAATTTTGAGTGCTTCCGGACTTTCCGATCAGCAGTTGGCTGAATTAGAGACATATGGATTAATAACTTCGAGAGCACGACATTTTGATGGTGATGCTCTATCGATCGCAAGATCGGTTGCGGCGATGGCTGCCTTTGGTATTGAAGCTCGACATTTGCGTTCCTTCAAAAGTGCGGCAGATCGTGAAATTGGTTTAGTAGAACAGGTAATCACACCTTTACTTCGGCAAAGAAGTTCAGAAGCAAAAGCCAGAGCCCAAGAAGTTGAGCGAGAGTTAGCTGGATTAACGCTCTCACTTCATGGTGCGCTAGTTCGTGCCGGATTAAACCGAGCACGTTAAAGCGATATCGCGCTAGATTTAACACGAGATCGGGCACGAGATCGGGCACAAGGTAGCGAGCAAGACTAGAGTGTGGGTATGAAACGGTTAGAGGTCATCGGGGTTCGAGTTGAGATGCCTTCAAGTCAGCCAATTGTTTTATTGCGCGAGACCGGTGGAGATCGTTACCTCCCAATTTGGATCGGTGCAGTTGAGGCCACTTCAATTGCATTCGCCCAACAAGGGGTTTTGCCACCGCGACCATTGACTCATGATTTGTTAAAAGATCTTTTGTTGGCAGTCGGATCAAATTTAGAACAGGTTGAAATCTCAGAGATTAAAGATGGAGTTTTTTACGCCACTTTAAAATTAGCTAATGGAGTTGAATTATCTGCCCGACCATCTGATGCCATCGCACTGGCGTTGCGCACCGGAAGTCCAATATTTGGTGGCGAAGCACTTTTGGATGAAGTTGGAATCGAAATCGCCGACCAATCAGATGATGAGGTCGAAAAATTCCGCGAATTTCTGGATCAAATTGAACCCGAGGATTTTGTCGGGTAAAGATCGGGCGGTTTCGAGATTAATTAATAGTTAAAACCCTTTTCAGCCAAGGCTGTAGGTAGTACCTTCAAAGCATGCTGGAGTCCCGGGTTATTTTGCTACTGCGGTCAACTGCCGGATTGTTGGCCCTATCGGCCTTGGCGTTGTTGATCCGCCCAGGCGAGGTAATTGGGCTGCTAGGTTTAACCTCAAGTAGAGAGTTAGAGTGGAGCTTTCGACTTGTTGGGATCGGCAATCTGGGAATGGCGGCTTTGCTGACCTTAGCCGCGGCTTTCCTAGGTGAGCGAGGGTTGCGGCAAGCAGGAGCAATATTGCTGCTGATCAGCGCCGGCACCTTTGTTTTAACGCTCTTTCTTCCAGGAGGATGGGGCTTGTGGCACCTGATTTTACTAATCTTCGAGGTTGCCCTTGCATCGGCTTACTTCTTTGCGCTCAAAGGGAGAAGACGGAATCGTTAGCGGAAACCCTCAACCATTACTTTAACTTGTCCGTGTTGGTGATTGATTCAAGCCGGGGCAGGATTTACTCTTAGCAAACCTGCTTCCCCAGGTATAACAGGTCATCAGGAGCTAAAAATGGCGAATTCAGAGCTAGAAACCAGCCAACTTGGTTATCGCGGCGCCATCGCCTGTTCAGCAGCGGGAATCTCTTATCGGCAACTTGATTATTGGGCGCGGACATCTTTAGTTGAACCAAGCATTCGCAATGCAACAGGTTCCGGAACTTCACGGCTCTACAGTTTTAGGGATATTTTAGTTTTGAAGATTGTTAAGAGATTACTTGATACCGGAATCTCATTGCAAAATATTCGGACCGCGGTCGAACACCTTCGTGGCGCAGGTACCGCCGATTTGGCAAATTTAACTTTGATGAGTGATGGCGCCTCTATCTATGAATGCGCCAGTCCAGATGATGTAATCGATTTATTAAAAGGTGGCCAAGGGGTTTTCGGAATTGCGATCGGTTCAGTTTGGCGTGAAGTCGAAGGTTCACTCGCTGAACTTCCAAGTGAGAACCTGCCGCTGCAAGATTCAGCTGATGAACTTTCAACCCGCCGGCGACTCAAAGGCGCTTAAAGGGTTTTAAACGAGATTCCCGCTCTCACTTCGCCTAATCTGCACCCATAAGAATTAGCAGAGTTCTGGGGGAGTAGTAGATGGCTAGCTTTGCGGAAAGTAGTAAATTCATAGATCGACACATAGGTCCAGATCTTGCTGCAACAAATCAAATGCTTGAGTTTCTAAATTTTAAATCTACAGAGGAATTGATTTCTGCAGTATTACCAAAATCCATTGCTACAGATTTAGATAGAGCAAAACTGCCAGAAGCCGCAAGTGAGGTCGAAGTGATCGCAGAATTGCGGGATCGCGCTAAGTTAAATAAAAGTTTCACATCGATGATTGGTCTTGGTTATTACAACACCATAACTCCAGCTGTAATCAAACGCGGCGTTTTAGAAAATCCGGCTTGGTACACCGCTTACACTCCTTACCAACCTGAGATCAGTCAGGGAAGATTAGAAACATTATTTTTGTTTCAAACAGTAATTACGGATTTAACCGGTTTAGCAATTTCGAATGCTTCAATGCTGGATGAGCCAACTGCAGCAGCCGAGGCGATGGGGATGGCGCGAAGAAGTTGGAATGGCGAAGATGAGGCACCTTTCTTGGTGGATCGAGATACACATCCACAAACCATCGCAGTGATAGAGACTCGAGCCTTGCCACTTGGAATTAAAATCGAATTAATTGATATTTCTCAACCAATCCCGCGGGGTTTTGGATTATTGATTAGTTACCCGGGCAGTACAGGTGCTCTGCGAAATCCAGCGAGAGCGATTGTTGAAATCAAAGAACATGGCGGATTAGCCATTGCGGCAACAGATTTATTGGCTTTAACACTGCTTAAAGCACCGGGGGAGTGGGGTTTTGATGCTGCTGTAGGTTCGGCGCAAAGATTTGGTGTTCCAATGGGATTTGGTGGACCTCATGCCGGTTTCCTTGCAGTTCGTACCGGATTAGAACGCGCGATGCCAGGAAGATTGGTTGGTGAGAGTGTTGATGCACATGGCGCTCGTGCATATCGTTTAGCGCTGCAAACTAGAGAACAACATATTCGGCGCGAAAAAGCCACCAGCAATATCTGCACGGCTCAGGTTTTATTAGCAAATATATCGGCCTTGTACGCAATGTGGCATGGACCTCGAGGATTAGAAGCAATCGCCGAGAAGGTACATTTTTATACCGCTTTATTGATTTCCAATTTTAAAGCTAGCGGTTACGCAGTAGTGACCCAATCCTATTTCGATACATTTACCATTCAAACTGAATCAGGTACTGAAGCGGATTCTTTGATGAGTAAAGCGCGAAGTGCTGGTATAAATATTTATCTTCGCAGCAGTGAATTACTTTCAATCTCCCTAGATGAAAGTACAACGATAAATGACTTGATAAAACTGTCAGCAGCTTTGAATCTAAAAGCAAAGAGCAAAGAATCCCTCGAAGAGTTGCAAAATTCTATTGATGAGACATTTGCCGAAGATTTCTTACGCAGTACTCCTTACCTAACAAATAAGATTTTCACCAGCAAACATTCCGAAACATCCATGATGAGATATTTGCGTTCGTTAGCGGATAAGGATCTCGCACTAGATCGAACAATGATTCCTTTGGGATCGTGCACTATGAAATTAAATGCAGCAACTGAGATGGAATCAATCACTTGGCCAGAGTTTGCAAACTTGCATCCATTTGCTCCGGCAGATCAAAGTGAAGGAACTCGTTCAATAATCACTGATTTGCAAAAGTGGTTATGTGAGATCACGGGATACGATGCAATTTCCTTACAACCAAATGCTGGAAGTCAAGGAGAGTTCGCCGGATTACTTGCAATTCGTAAATATCATTTAATGCGCGGAGATACTGCAAGAGATATCTGTTTAATTCCTTCTAGTGCTCATGGAACTAATGCGGCTAGCGCGGTTATGGCCGGAATGAGAGTAGTAGTAATTGGATGTGATGAATTAGGAAATGTGGATCTTGCAGATTTGAATTCAAAAATTGCAACTCATAGAGATGCTTTGGCAGCTTTAATGGTTACTTATCCATCAACTCATGGTGTCTTTGAAGAAGCGATCGGCGATATTTGCGCAGCAGTTCATGACGCAGGCGGCCAGGTTTATGTGGATGGGGCCAACTTAAATGCACTTGTTGGATTAGCGAAACCCGGAAAATTTGGCGCTGATGTTTCACATTTGAACCTCCACAAAACTTTTTGCATCCCTCATGGAGGGGGAGGCCCAGGAGTGGGCCCGGTCGGGGTTCGGGCACATTTGGCTCCGTATTTACCGTCGCATCCACTTGATGTAACAGCAGGGCCTCAAAGTGGAGTGGGGCCAATTAGTGGCGCACCATTTGGATCAGCTGGGATCTTAAATATTCCATGGGCATATATCCGGTTGATGAGTGTCGAAGGTTTAAAAAATGCAACAGCGATTGCAATTTTATCTGCAAATTACTTAGCTAAATCACTTAACCATGCTTACCCAATTCTATATCGGGGTAAATCAGATTTAATTGCACACGAATGCATTATCGATCTACGTCCGCTAACAAAAACCAGTGGAGTGACCGTAGATGATGTTGCAAAACGTTTGATGGATCACGGATTCCATGCTCCGACCGTTTCCTTCCCGGTTGCTGGCACTTTAATGATTGAACCAACTGAATCAGAGGATCTTGTTGAATTAAATAGATTTATCAGTGCGATGCTTTCAATTAGAGCAGAGATTCAACAGGTAATTGATGGAGTGATGACGATCGAACAATCTCCGTTGCGGTCAGCTCCGCATACTGCGCAATCTCTTCTGGGGGAGTGGAATCACGCTTACTCTCGTGAGATTGGCGGATTCCCAAATGGCCTCCCAGACAAAGATGCTGAACCAGCTGAACCAATTGATATGCCAAACAAGTATTGGCCACCCGTCGGACGGATAGATGGCGTGCACGGCGATCGTAATTTGATCTGTGCATGTCCAAGACCGGAAGAGTTGGCTATCCAGAGTTAAGTAATTTCATTTAGCTTTTATGAGGGGAGCATGAGTTTGTCGCAAAGAGCGAATACAACTCAGATTTCCTTTGATTGGGTCGAAATTCCATCCGGAGAATTTCGGATGGGAAGTGACCCGATTGAAGAAGTTGTTGCTTATCGCGACGAATCACCGCAACACCAAATCGATTTACCAGAGTTCTTTATGAGTGCTAAACCTATTACTAATTTGCAGTATGAAAAATTTGTGAAAAGCACCGGTCATAAAAAACCTGGGCATTGGATCGGGGGAGAAGTGCCGCAAAACCGGAAAGAACATCCGGTGACTTACATTGATTGGGATGATGCAAATCAATTTGCAAAATGGTGCGGGGCGCGTTTACCAACTGAGGCTGAATGGGAAAAAAGTGCCAGAGGTATTGATGGTAGAAAATTTCCTTGGGGTGAGGATGACCCAACAGAGGTAAATGCAAATTTTGGGAATCTAATCGGAGATACAACTGAAGTTGGAATTTATAAAGAGGGCACATCTATATTTGGCGTATTAGATTTATCTGGAAATGTTTGGGAATGGACATCCTCATTACATTTTGATTATCCATACAAGTTTGATGATGGGCGAGAGAATGTAGATACCTGGGGTGCAAGAGTAGTTCGTGGTGGGAATTACTTACATTCTGGAAAAAATATCCGCTGCGCAGATCGGCATTCGATTTTTCCAACAGCACGAGATATTTATATTGGCTTTAGAGTTGTAACAGATGATCTTTCAAAGATAAACCAAAAATCTGAAATTGATTTTGAGTGGAAAAGAGTTCCGGCCGGAGAATTTTTAATGGGGAGTGAGTTCACGCCGATAGTAGGGGAAGCACCAGATCCAGAGTATTTCGGTGTATCAAAACACGGCGCTAATCGTCCTGCTGATTTTGATAACGAAATTCCACAACACAAGGTACTTCTCGACAAATATCGAATCTCTAAAACGCCAGTAACAAATGCGCAGTATGAAATCTTCACCAAAGCCACCGGATATCGCGTTCCGGGACATTGGCCTGAGGGAGTGGTTACTCCAGAATTGGCGAACCATCCAGTGGTTTATGTTGATTGGGCAGATGTGCAAGCTTTCTGTACTTGGTCTGGGGTGCGCTTACCTACTGAACCACAATGGGAGCGAGCCGCCAGGGGGATTGATGGCCGGATTTGGCCTTGGGGGAATTTCCCACCAAATAAAGAGCTAGCCAATTACGGGCAAACGGATAAAACTGGGCGCACCAATCCAGTGGGTGTTTATCCGGCTGGAGCCTCGCCAGATGGTCTATTCGATGTGGCTGGAAACGTCTGGGAGATGGTTGGAAGTGCTTATCGGCCGTATCCATATAACGGCTCTGATGGCCGTGAAAATCTAGATCTTCCGGAGGAGTATGTGCTGAGAGGCGGATCCTTCTATAGCCCTCATGGCCGTTATTTGCGGACCACTGCAAGGAGCATGAACTATCAATTTCGACGGAGGGACCATATTGGTTTCCGAGTAGTCCAGAACGGTTAATCTGATCTTTATTACTTGACATAATGTTGCTTATCGGCGAAATACTACGCTCAAGAAGGCAAATAGCGGTGAAAAACATAAAAACAGCGCCCAAACCTATTGGCTTGGGCGCTACTTTTAATTAATCGCTGATTACTTGGTATCTGTGATATCCCGAAGTTCAGTCCAGATGTTACGTGCTGCTTGTTCTGGAGTGATGGTTTCGTTAAGTGCTTTCTGAACGTTAGGAAGGATGGTGTTAATCTCCCAGTTTTCTAACCCTGGGAAGGTGTACGAAGTCCAACCAATTTTCAGCGCATTTTCAGCCACGCGGAATGCTGG
>SHVK01000011.1 GCA_009694285.1 Candidatus Nanopelagicaceae bacterium
TCAGTAAGGTTGAGTAGTGAGTGCCCAATCTGCAAAAGTGCGCAAAGCCCTAGATGCTGCGGTCGAAGCTATTGGGGGTTCAGCACGTGATGGTCAGATTGAGATGGCTGAAGCGGTAGCAAACGCACTGTCCGATCGCCATCATTTAATTGTCCAAGCCGGAACCGGTACCGGAAAGTCGTTGGCTTATCTTGTTCCGGCTTTAGTGCATGGGAAAAAAGTATTAGTTGCAACTGCAACCCTTGCGTTGCAAAGGCAATTGGTAGAACGTGACCTTCCAAGAGTTGCCCCAGCATTATCAAAAGTTTTAGGTCGTGACATAAGTTTTGCGATCTACAAAGGCATCGGAAATTATCTTTGTTTGCAGAAGATGAATAGTGGACAAGCTGATCCCGATGGAGAATTTCTCATGGAACTGGGCGCTCTTGAAGGCCAAAGTAAATCTCTTAGAGAGTGGATAAAGGATCCCAACGCAACTGGAGATCGAGATGATGCACCGGAAGTAGATCGTAAAGTTTGGTTAGCCAACTCGGTATCGGGACGTGAATGTGTTGGTGCTGACAAATGTGCATTTGGCCAAAGTTGTTTTGCGGTTAAAGCAAAGGAAGCAGCACAAGTCGCTGACATCGTGGTTACAAACCATACGTTGCTGGCAATAGAAATAGTTGAATCTCATCCGATTTTGCCTAACCGTGATGCTGTTGTTCTAGATGAAGCTCATGAGTTTCTTGATCGAACAACGCAAGCTATCACGGAGGAGTTGTCATCTACGCGGGCATTACGAGCAGCTGGTATGGCACGCAAATATAAGCCAGGGGCGGCAACAGATGCATTTGGTGCGGCAGCAAGTGACCTAGATGCGGCCATGGAGTATTTCGCAACTGAATATCGATCCGATCCAACCAAACAAGGACGACTTGATACTTTGCCAATCTCACTCTCAGCGCCAATTAAATACTTACGCGAAACGGCACAAATAGTGATTAACGAGATCGGTGCAGAAGGTGAATCCGGCTCCCCCGATGAAATTGCAACACGTGCACGAGCCAAAGGTGCTGTAAATGAAGTAAATCAAACTTTGTCCAAGTTATTAAAATTAACTCCAGATAGCGTGCTCTGGTTTGAACCAACTTTTAAAACTTTGCAACTTGCACCACTTACAGTGGCAACCCTGCTTAGAGATAATCTCTTAAAGAAAACTCCAGTTATCGCAACCTCAGCGACTTTAACTTTTGGGAAAAGTTTTGACAGTATCGCCAAAAGTATTGGATTCACCATTGGCGATGACAGTGAAATCGAAATTAAAGATAATGAGATTGATCCCGGGAATCTCCAGATGCTTGATGTGGGTTCACCTTTTGATTTCGCTAATCAAGGAATGCTTTACCTCCCACGTGGTTTGCCAGAACCTTCCCGAGAAGCGGTAAGTATTGATGCCTTTGTGGAACTTGGTGAATTGATAAAAGCTGCTGGCGGAAGAACATTGGCGCTCTTTTCTTCTTGGCGAGCATTGGAGAGTGCGCAAGAGTATTTACACAAAGCACTTCATGGTCTCCCAATTAAAATTATTTCTCAACGACGCGGCGATGCCGTGGGGCCATTAGTGGAAAAATTTGCTGCAGATGAAACTTCGATTTTGTTAGGAACTATTTCCCTCTGGCAAGGTGTGGATGTGCCAGGGAGATCTTGTATTTTAGTTGCCATCGATCGAATTCCATTCCCCCGTCCAGATGAACCGGTTATGGCAGCTCGTGCGGCTCAAGTAGACAGCACTGGCGGAAGTGGATTTATGCAGGTATCTCTCCCCCGTGCGGCGCTATTGCTGGCCCAAGGTACTGGTCGGCTAATTCGTGGCGTTGACGATCGTGGCGTTGTTGCAATTTTAGATTCTCGCATTACGACTAAACGCTACGGTTCAATTTTGTTAAATACGATGCCGCCACTTTGGCGCACATCTGATGGCGAAGTAGTTCGTGAATCTCTACGTAGATTAGCTCAGGATTTAATTGACTCCTAAATGGGGGGTCTTTAGTAAGATGCCCAAATGAGTTCGGCGAGAAATCTTCCCACTATTTTAGTGCTCCAAAACGGCAAACAAGATCCCCCGCATTTAGTTGGTGCTTGGCTTGAAGAAATCGGATTTAGATTAGAAATTATCACCGCCTTTAATGGTGCAAAAGTTCCATCCGCTGTACCAAACGGAATTTGTGCTGTAATCCCGATGGGCGGCTCAATGAGTGCCACTGACGATGAGGTTGCTCCATGGTTGCCCGCTGAAAGATCTTTGTTAGCAGATGCGGTTAATCGAAATATTCCAATCTTTGCAATCTGTTTAGGGGCGCAATTATTAGCAGCCGCAACTGATGGTGAGGTAACTCGCGCTCAAACCGGAGAAATCGGATTGCACTCAATAACTTTCAATGAAATTGCCAATTCAGATCCAGTATTTGAAACAGTCACGAAATTATTTCCAGTTCCAGTCACTCAATGGCATGAAGATCACGTCTCGAAATTACCAAGTTCAGCAACAGTTCTTGCTTCATCTGAACTTTGCCCAAATCAGGTTTATCGAATTAGAGATAATATTTACGCAGTTCAATTCCATCCAGAGGTTGATGGCGATTTAGTCCACGAGTGGGAAATTCACGCCGATAATGCTTTTAAGAGTTCTGGGCGATCAGATGTGGCAAAAGAAATACATGAAGCTGAAGGCTCTCTGATCGCAACTTGGAAACCGGTACTTCAAAAGTGGGGCGAGCGAGTTTTAGCGAAGTTGGATTAATTCCACTAATTGAGAAAGTGCTTTTGCAACTGTTTCAAATCCATCATGCGCTGCAAGGTCATCAGTTAAGAAAGTATCGGCTCGCGTCTCCATCATCACCGAAGTAATTTTTGGTTCTTTCTCATAAAAAGATAAAGGAACATAAGTTCCAGCAAATGGCTGGTTTATGCAATTCTCACCAATTATCGAAAATGCTGATTGCGCTGCTTCAACTAACCATTCGGGAGTGTGAAATGAATCTGCGCCAATACATATTGGTGGACGCACCTGTCCATGGTTAATCGCATTTGGATGTTGATTTACTCGATAAGAATGCACATCAACCAAAGTTACTTCTCCCAATACCGCAAACCTTTGCGCTACCAAATCACTTAACGATTTGGAATATGGATGGAAATAGGTATCGAGCAAATGATTCTCAAGAGTTGGGTTGGGATTACGCAACTGTGTGCCAATTGAGGTTTTTTGATAGACCGCACCCATTCCAACTGCATTCATGGCTTCTCGGTCATCTGGGAAACGCTCAGGATCTATAACTAAGCGCGAAAAGTTGTTGATAAATAACCATGGCTTACTTCCACTTAACTCTGCAGCCTTGAGGGCGATCGCCTCTGTGAAAGTATCGGTCATTTCATCTAATTCTGCTTTTAACTCTTGGTCGGAAAGCAAAATATCTACGCGTATTTCTTCTGGAATGAAAGTTGCGGAATGCGGAACATGTAAAATTACTTTTGAGTTTGGATCTCCAGTAATAATTTCAAAATTTTGCAACAACATCCCTAAAGCCGACCAGCTTCGTGAACCCGCTTGAGAAAATCTATGGTTCGCTGATCTTGTGGAGTTTCAATCATTTGTTGCGCACTTCCACGTTCAACTATTTGACCAGCTTCTAGGTAGCAAACCTCATCGGCCACCTGTTTTGCAAAACCCATTTCATGTGTAGCTAAAACCATCGTCATGCCATCATTTTTTAGATCCCGCACCGTACTTAAAACCTCATTTACTAGAACTGGATCAAGGGCAGAGGTAATCTCATCTAGCAGTAACAATCTAGGCCGCAAGGCAATCGAGCGAATGATTGCAACTCTTTGCTGCTGTCCGCCACTTAAACGATCTGGGTATTGATCAGCTTTCTCCATGAGCCCAAAACGATTCAGCAATTCATCTGCACGGGCATTTGCTTCATCTTTTGATAAACCATGTACTTGGATTGGGGCCAAAGTAATATTTTTTCTAACTGTCATGTGCGGAAAAAGATTAAATGCTTGAAATACCATTCCTAATTTTCGGCGGACCTGATCACTTTTAATGGTTGGATCGGTTATATCTTCGCCATCTATTTTTATGACCCCGTCATCGACACTGTCCAGCAGATTTATGCACCGGAGCAAGGTTGATTTACCAGAGCCTGAAGCGCCAATAAAAACCGTTGCAGTGTGGACTGGGACGCTAAATGAAATATTTTGCAACACGACTTCATCGCCAAAGGATTTACGCAAATTACTGATTTCAAGTACTGGGGCGCTCATGCTAAACCTTGAGCATTCTGCTTTTCGATTGAACGTCTGATCGTTCTATCCGTAAATCTGGTTAGTGGAATCGTGATCAAGAGAAAAATGATTGCAGCCATTACATATGGGGTGTAGTTAAAACTCCGACTGCTCGCGATTTGAGCTGCTCGAATCGCATCTGTCACGCCAAGAATTGAAACCAGGCCGGTATCTTTGATGAGCGAGACCAAATCATTTAGCAGGGGTGGGGTGACGCGGCGCAATGCTTGTGGCAGAACTACAAATCTAAGGGTTTGGAAATGTGACAATCCAAGAGATCGTGCTGCCGCTCGTTGGCTTGGATGCACCGTTAAAATTCCACTTCGCAAAACTTCGGCGACATATGCCGAGTATGTAATTACTACCGCTGCTGTACCTAAAATTAAAACGTTATTCGTTAATCCGCTTATTCGAAGTGCCGGGATGCCAAAACCCACGAGCAAGATCACCAAAAGCATCGGTATTCCCCGGAAGATATCAACATAGGCGGTAGCTAAAATTCTGAAAGGTAAAAGCGCTGGCGATCTTGATGTTCTTGTTAGGGCAATAATCATTCCAAAAATAGCCACGCAGGTCGATGCAATAATGGTCAGCAATACATTTGTACTAAATCCTAAAATTATTTTAGGTAAAACTTCGACGCCATATGCCCAAGCAAAAAAAGTATCTGTCAAAGATTTAAAGCCTGGCGAGGTCACTAAAAGAGTGATTAGTGTGCCTAGTACTACTACCGTTGAGAATATTGCGATGAGAGTGTTGCGTTGATTTTGCTTTTTGCGTACTTTTCTTCGCGAAATTTCAAGTGCGCTCGGTTCCCAGGTATTAGAAAAAGCAGAAGCGCGATCTCCGTCATCGGAGACCGCGCCCTGCTCTGTAGAACTCATTTATATTCTTAAACAGCTACTACTTTAGAACCGGTGCTCCGGCTCCAACTGTTAGCCATTTATCTTCGATTGATTTCAATTCGCCACTTTCGCGAATTGCATCAACCGCACCAGTAACACATGCAGTCAATGCGCTGTCTTTTGCCAATAGCAATCCAGCGCCAGCATCATTTGAATCGCTGTTTTCAATCTGTCCAACAATTATGCCCTTTGGCACTTCTACTGCTGAAAGATAGAAAGCGGTTGGCAGATCAACGACGAGTCCATCGATCTGACCATTTTTCAATGCAGCAACTGCTGCAGCATTGTCATTGAAAACCTGTGCCTTTAATCCAAGTTGGTTCTCAATTGCATCGAGTGATGTTGATCCAACAGCTGCGCCAAGTTTTGCACCTTTCAAACCAGCGATAGAAGTTACGCCATCAATTTTACTTCCTTTGAAAGAAACAATTGATTGATTTGATTTGTAGTAAGCGCTTGAGAAATCAACAACCTTTGCACGGTCTTCGGTAATTGAGTATTGCTGAATATTGAAATCAAAAGTCTTTGGTCCTGCAGCGATTGCTGAATCAAAAGTGGTACGAACCCAACTAACTTTTGCGTTGTCATAACCCAATTGTTTTGCAACGGCATAAGCCACTGCTGCTTCAAATCCTTCGCCAGCTTCAGGCTTGTCATTTAATACCCAAGGCTCATAAGCAGGTTCTCCGGTTGCAATTGTTAATGTTCCTGGAGTTAGCGTCGCTAGTGAATCTGGGGTGCAATCAGCTGCTGCTGTGGTTTCGACAACTGCTTCTTCACTTGTTGATGAACAAGCACTTAATGTCAACGCCAAAACTGTTGCTGCTGAAATGGCAATAATTTTTCTGAGTTTCATTCCATACCCTTTCGGTTTTCATAACCGCCCGTGTGACGTTTATGGACCGGACCTCGGCGTATTAGAGGGAAGTTGCCTTAGTCCACGCTTGCCATCTCTGGCCAGGTCTTCACCCGGAGCACCCCACCGCGGTGGAGGGTTGCCGTTCAGCGAGCCGGGGCTTAAAGCTGAAACTCATGACCTAAGGGAAAATCTAGCAGAGAAATTACATAGAATGCCACCTGTGAGTTCACCAGCGGAGCAGCGGAAAATTTTATTTTTGAACCCAAAAGACAATATTGCGGTCTGTTTGGCAGATATCAATGCGGGTGAAAAAATTTCCCAAGATGGGCGTGAAGTAAGCGCAATTGAGGCTATCCCTCGTGGTCACAAAATTGCTACGGCTGATATCGCAAAAGGTGATGGCATCATTAAATATGGCGAACGCATGGGCCATGCCACAAAAACTATTGCAACCGGTTCGCATGTTCATACCCACAACGTTTTAGGCGATCGTCTTTCAACGGAAAATTCATGAGCCTTCCTGAAATTTGGGGATTCCAACATGAAGGTCGTGGCGTAGGTATCCGCCATCACCAATTAATTTTGCCATCAGTGGTTTGTTCAACTGTAGTTTCGCGCCGCATCGCACAAGAAGTTGGTGGTATAACTTTTGCACACCAGCATGGTTGCGCAATTATCGGCGTGGATGTTTCCGGAATTGATGATTTCTTTATCGCACTCGCTTCTCACCCAAATGTAGGTTCAGTACTAGTTGTTGGATTAGGTTGTGAGACCACACAAGGAAATGAATTAACTGAGAAAATTACTAAATTAACAAAATCAACTGAGTACCTTGTCATTCAAGAAAGTGGTGGCGTCGAGGGCACAGTTGCAACTGGCGCTGCCGCAGCACGTGAATTGGCGATTAATTACAGCCACTTCCCATATCCGTTAGAAGAGTTAGTAGTTGGAATTGAATTATCACGTGATTTCGAAATTGAACCTTTACTTACTGAGTTGACTCATATTGGTATTAAATATGTAATTATTAGTGAAGAAGGTGGCTCGGCTAAACACTTCTCGATGCTGATGTCGCAAAAAGTACAGTTAATAATCTCTTTCCCTGATGGAAATCAACCGCCTTCTGGTTTTCCATTAATTCCAGTTTTAAATGTGGCAAGCAATAGTGCACTTCATCAAGCAATCTCCGGTGAGTTTGATCTTCAATTCGAAGCAACTGCCAAAGATATGGTGGATAAAATAATTTCAACTGCCGATCACACAAAAACAATTAGCGAACAAAATCAATCTGGTGAGATCTTGGTTCCTCGATTGGTCCGTAGTGTCTAATGAGTAATCCAATATCACCACTTCTCGGATATCCGCGACCAGATGGCAGATGGGGATTTCGAAACCATATTTTGGTTTTGCCGCTTCACCAAGCACTCTCTAATGCAGCCCGTGATATCGCTGATGCAACACCTGGTGCTGTAGCGATAAGTCATGACTGGTCCGGTGAGATTGATAATGATTTTGAGCGGATCACAAAAACATTTGCTGGTTTTGCCGGAAATCCAAATATTTTCACCACAGTAGCCCTGACTATTGGAACCGATGTTGAAGCAGGAATCATCGAACGAGCCAAAAAATTTAGTCCGATTCCCCTTGTCGAAGTTAAATTAGCTGATGCCGGCTCAATGTTTAAATTGGTTACCACCGCTCTTGAAAAAGTCACTGAATTGACAGAGCAAGCCGCAGCACAATCTCGAACTCCTGCTCCATGGAGTTCAGTAGTGCTAGGACTTGAATGTGGCGGATCTGATGCTTATTCCGGCATAACCGCAAACCCAGCACTTGGAATTGCTAGTGATCAATTTGTTGAATTTGGTGCCACATCTATTTTGGCCGAAACAATGGAGATTCTTGGAGCTGAACATTTGCTGGCCGCCCGGGCATTAGATCCAAAAGTTGGCGCTCAAATTATTGAAGTCGTTGCACGGTATGAAAGATCTATCAATTATGAAGGAATAGATATTCGCGGGGCGCAACCTTCACGTGGAAATATTGAGGGAGGCTTGTCCACGCTAGAAGAAAAATCTTTAGGGGCTGCTAAAAAGGCTGGCAACGCACCATTTACTGGAGTACTCGAATTCGCCGATCGTCCAACCACACCAGGTTTGTACTTTATGGATACACCCGGCCATGACATTGAACAGTTAACTGGATTTGCCGCTGCTGATGTAAATATCACCGTATTTACTACCGGGCGCGGAACTCCTACAGGATCAGCCGTTATCCCAACGATTAAAGTTGCGACAAATAGCGAAATGGGTTTGGTACTGACCGACTTAATCGATCTCAACGCTGGAACTATTTCAGATGGCACCCAAACTCTTGAAGAAGTTGGCCAAATTCTTTTTGATGAGATAGTAAAAGTTGCTAATGGTCAGTTAACAAAAGCCGAACACGGCAAGCATCATGAATTCAATCTTTCCAGGTTATACGGATCAACTCTTTAAGGTTTGCAGTACTTCCCGGACAGGTTTAATTCGTAATTGTGCTAACCATGTTGCGATCTGTGAAAATAATTTAGGATCTACATTTGTTGCAAGCCCTTCAAAACCCAAAGTACCACTTACGCTCTGCAAGGCATCTGGATTTCGCACTAAATTTTGCAATGAAGCCGCTAGCGGATCATTTACTTTTTCATTTACTTCTAAAAATCTTAACCATGCCGCCATGATTATGGTGATGTGATCTGTACTTAAACCCAACTTAAGCAGATCATTTGCTGATGCAAAGATTCGTTGCGGTAATTTCTGCGAACCATCCATAGCAATTTGTATGCTCTTATGTAAGAGCGTATAGTTACTAACTCTTTTACGAATAATCTTGGCGTATTCAATTGGATCAAGATCAGCGGGTGCAACAAATGACCTACCTGCTTCTTTCTCTTGGAAATTTTTAATGAAATCACCAATTACCGGATCAACTATCCCCTCGGCTACATATTCAATCCCGGCCAATTGACAGATATACGCCAATGCAGAATGAGCACCGTTAAATACCCGAATTTTCATTGCTTCATATGGGGCGACCTTTGCGACAAACCTGGCACCGACAGGCGCTAGGTACTCACTTATTGGGTCATTCTCAATTACCCACTCCAAATACGGTTCTGCGGTTATTAAAGATCGATCTTCATATCCATAACTTTGGTAAAACTCATCAATAGAGTCTTGGGTTATCGCTGGAACTGCGCGATCTACCATTGAATTCGGAAATCTAATCTCTGACTTCAACCAGATCAAGAAATCAGGTGAACGATTTTGTTTAATTGCTAAATCAACTACCACCGCTCGGGTGATATCCCCATTTGTTGGTAAATTATCGCAAGAGATGACCGCGACTCCTGCTAATCCACTCTCAAATCGAGCAACCAGTAAATCTAACAATCGTGAGGGAAAGGTAAGCAAAGAATTTGTATCTGCGATATCTGCTTGAACTTCAGCAGAGTTTAAATTTACTCCATTTCGTGTTGAGTTACATTGATACGCTTTTTCGCTAACAGTAAGTGTGATCAACTTGAGATTTTCACTCCGTGCTATTTCTAGTAACTCCTTCCTTGCTTGCGGAAAAAAGAGGGCTTTGCGGATCGCGCCTACGATAATTGGTGCGAAGCCAGCACCTTCGCGTTCATTTATTGTGTAGAGGCAATCTTGGCTATTCATTACATCTGCCACGTCACTACTTCTTTGAGTAACTCCAGCAACTCCAAAATTAAGATTTCCACTTCGCAAGATTTTTTCGAAGAAAAGTGCTTGATGTCCTCTATGGAAAGCACTCAGCCCCATATGTATGACACCAATTTTTACTTGCTCTAAATTATATTGAGGTGGATTTGCAGATCTGTGTAATAAATAATTCTCACGATTCAATTGCGCCATTAGAGTTTGAAATACTCTTTTGAGAGGTTGTAGGCAATATCTGCTCCTACTTCTACTGCATCTGATTGGCTCAACCGATGGCGATTAACTTCATTAGCCAAATATGCTGCATCAAATCTGCGCGCAACATCATGGCGAACCGGGATAGATGCAAACGCCCGAGTGTCATCTATAAACCCAACGGTGTTGTAGAAACCAGCGGTTTCAGTGACGCTATCTCTCCACCTTTGCATGCCATTTAAGCTGTCATGGAACCACCAAGGTGGACCCAGTCGCAACGAAGGATATGCGCCTGCAAGTGGTGCTAGTTCGCGAGCGTAGGTACTTTCATCAAGCGTAAATAAAACCGCCCTGAAATTAGGGTGCAAGCCAACTTCATTTAAGAGTGGCTGTAACTCACGGAC
The DNA here is from genome assembly GCA_009694285.1 of Candidatus Nanopelagicaceae bacterium. Lineage (GTDB taxonomy): Bacteria > Actinomycetota > Actinomycetes > Nanopelagicales > Nanopelagicaceae > UBA3012. The sequence continues at coordinate 10,427 of SHVK01000011.1, forward strand.
ATAGTTAGTGGCAACTGGGATATCAAATCCGCGATCTGCTCCATATATTTTGGCAATTTGATGATTATGACTACGCGATGAACCTGGGTGAATCTGCATTACCAAACCATCATCGGCAGCCATGCGGGCGTGTTCAAGCAACATCATCGCTCTAAATTTGTCAGCATCTTGTTTTGCAAATTTTCCACTCGAAATCACTGCAAAGAGTTTTTCTTGTTCTTTGCTATCCAAAAGCAGAGTTTCACAATTTGCTACTCCATGATCAGTGGCGGTCGCACCGTGGCGCTTGAAATGATCGCGCCGGTTTCTCAATGCGTTGCGGTAAGAGATGAAGGTGACGCAATCTTCACCACTAACGTTTGCCAGTTCAGCAATAGCGGCTTTCCACATTGGGCGATCAGGATCTGAAACATCATCAGGTCTAAAAGTTGGAATTACCCGTCCCCCGATATTTAATTTGGCTAATTCAAGGTGGGTGCTCAAAGAATCTGAGGTCGCATCTGTGGTTGCTAAAACTTCAATGTTGAACTTTTTAAATAAAGTTTGCGGCAAAAACTCTGGTGTGTGCAACTTCTCATTTATTTGCTCATAGAAATAATCTGCACGTTCGATGGTTAACGGTTCGTTAATTTCAAAAAGAGTATAAAAAATCTCTTCAATCCATATTCGTGATGGAGTGGATCTGAAGGTGTGCCAATGTTTGGCAAATATTCGCCATACTTCGCGCGGGTCTACATCTGAGCGCGATCCATCCGCATGTGGAATCGAAATTGCTTCGTAAGAAACACCTTGGCTGAAAAGCATGCGAGTTACATAATGATCAGGAGTGATCAGTAATTCAACTGGATTTTGAAAAGGCTTGTTCTCTAATAAAATTTTTGGATCAACATGGCCGTGTGGGGACAAAATTGGGAACTCGCTCATCACTTCGTAAATTTCGCGAGCTAGTCGATCATTGCCTAAAAAGCGATTCTCATCCATGGCTTTTCATCCAATCAAATGCATCTTTTTGCATCTCAGCAGTAAATGAATGGCGGACTGGATAGAAATCTCCTCGATACTCTGCTGATACTTTTGCGTAATGCTGTGCAATATGTTCATCAGCTTCTTTCATTCCAGCTGGAGTAAAGAGTTGGTCTTCACTGCAATATTGAACATATAAAGGTTTTGGTGCCCCGATTTGAGCAACTCCTGGCCAATCTATTACGGCTGCCAAGTTATGAGGAAAGAACATCCAAGAGTGCGGAGCTATATGTGATCCCAACATTGATTCATAAGTTGCCATTGCACCTACTGAAACTGTCGCCCGTAATTGATCAGCCGAAGTTGTTGCATGCAAATAGATTGCGCGACACCCTCCCCCAGATAGACCAACAGCGGAAATGGAATCAGTGAATTCTGGAAGGGTGTGTGCAACAGCAAGGGCAACTCGATCATCGAAATTAAGTAGTCCTGCCAGTGTTGCACCAAACAAACTTAAATACTTAGAAAGCGCCATGGATTCATGCATAACTGACAGAAGTTCATAATCAGCTGAACCTAAAACTTCTTTTAGTCGGTTTGGCATAATTTCTTCAGGGAATCTGCGTGATCCCCACATGAATGCATCAAATGCTAAAACTGCAAAACCGCGTTTTGCTAACTCATTTGCAGGTGCTTGATTTCCATAATGATCTCGTTTTACCCATTGCAAATGTTCTGGAAGTTGCGTCCCACCTGCTACTAATTTTTCTTTTCCAAACTCTTTGACATCATCATGGCTATGTAGAAAAAGGGCACCAGGAAGGGGCGTTGATACTCCTTCTGGCGTCAATAGGTAAGCCTGGGTTCTTGGTCCCCATCCAACATTCCAACTAACCTCGGCAATGGTGACACCTTCGTGATTCCATTTTTTTCCCCGAATAATTTGAAAATCAGTTGGAAATTTTGGAAGCGTTCCTAAATGTGAAAGCAGTTGAGCAGTACTTATCTGAGGTTCACTTGGAGGCACAAAACCAAGGACTGCTGGTAAGTCGTTAAATGCGCCTAAATCCATGGTGCAAACTTAGTGCGACCATCGCGGACAGATCATGCCTCCAGCCAATTCGAAATTCTGGGTAATCCCGCTTTGAAGGAAGAATCCGTTTTGGGGGAAGAAAAAGGTTCACTTTGGCACCGTACTCCGAAAAATCTAGGTTTCAGGTTGCAGATGCAAATGATTTGCAATAACTTTTAAGAGTGAACGTAATCGTCAATCCAAAACCTAAAACCTCACTGCGTAAAAGACTCAATCCTGGTGAGTGGCGCCGCCTGTTCGCCATGTTCGGATTTATCGCTTTCTTGCATATCGCAGGTGCCCTGTTGATGTGGGCAGCTACAAACACTGCTTCATACCAACTATCAGATGGTGCTTTGTTTGGTTGGGGAACTGCGGCACTCGCCTACACCTTAGGTATGCGACACGCTTTTGATGCTGACCACATCTCAGCGATTGATAACACCACTAGAAAATTAATGAGTGAAGGCCAGCGTCCACTAGCTGTTGGATTTTTCTTCTCCCTTGGACATTCTTCCGTTGTTTTTCTTTTAGTAATCTTGCTTAATTTTGGTATCAAGGCCCTTGGCTCTCAATTAAAAGATGACAGCTCTTCATTGCATCATTACACCGAATTAATCGGAACCAGCATAAGCGGTGGATTTTTACTTTTAATAGCACTATTAAACTTTATTGTTTTACAATCTATTGTCCGCGTTTTTGTTAACATGCGGAAAGGTATGTATAGCGAAGAAGAACTTGAAAAACATTTGAATGCCCGCGGGTTGTTGATGCGCTTTTTTGGACCAATTGCTCGACGTATTGATAAAAGTTGGAAAATGTATCCGCTAGGAATTCTCTTTGGACTTGGATTCGACACAGCAACAGAGATTGGCTTGTTGGTTTTAGCTGGGACATCTGTAATCTCAGGACTTCCATGGTGGGCAATTATTAGTTTGCCGCTATTTTTTGCTGGCGGAATGAGTTTGCTAGATACGATCGATGGTTCTTTTATGAACTTCGCTTACGGTTGGGCATTTTCTAAGCCTGTTCGGAAAGTTTATTACAACATAATTATCACCGGCCTTTCAGTTTCTGTTGCATTTTTTATCGGTGGATTGGAGATAGCCCAAGTCTTCGCTGGACAACTGAACTTAACTGGTGGATTTTGGGATTATGCCAATAGATTTAATTTAAACTCAGCGGGTTATTTCATAGTCGGATCATTTGTGGTTGTTTGGGCTGTTGGTTTAGCACTTTGGCGTTTTGGAAAAATCGAGCAACGTTGGCATGACAAATCACACTCAGCCCAAGTTGCTCGTGGTGAAGTTACAAATCATGCGGCAGCAGGACTAGTACCAGGACCAATCCGCGCACCATTTACAATTGATGAATAAATTAATCTATAAAAAAATCAAGCAAAAATTCAGTGGTACCAGGTACTACTGAATACTTATCTAGATCTGTAATTCCAACGGACGCTAAAACTTCATCATCAATGAAGAAATTCCCACTTTTTCCGGTTTCGGTCAAAATTACATATGCTGAATCAGCGATAATCTCTGGCTTACGACAAAAATCTGTATCTATTCCAGGAATCATTGCAAGGGCAGCGGTATCGATGGCGGTACGTGGCCAAAGCGCATTAACACTAATTCCATCACGCTTAAACTCTTCTGCTAAACCTAGAACACACATGCTCATTCCATACTTTGCCATTGTGTAGGCAAGATGTGGCTTAAACCATTTTGCACTCATTGAAAGTGGTGGAGACATGGTCAAAATATGCGGATTACGACCGGCAGCGGCAGATTCTTTTAAATGTGGAATCGCTGCTTGCGAAGTCAAAAAGGTGGCGCGCACATTTACTGAAAACATCAAATCAAATCTTTTTGCAGGAGTTGCGAGAGTCGGAGTTAAGTTAATCGCGCTGGCATTGTTAATCAAAATATCTAGTCCACCAAACTCAGCAGCAGCCTGTGCAACTGCACTTTCAATCTGTTTTTCATCTCGTAAATCACATTGAATTGGAAGTGCAACTCCCCCGGCCTCACGAATTTCATCGGCGGCGGTATAAATAGTTCCCGGCAAAGTTGGGTGCGGGTCTGTTGTTTTAGCAGCAATCGCAACCATGGCCCCATCGGCAGCAGCACGTTTAGCAATTGCCAATCCAATTCCACGAGATCCACCAGTGATAAATAACTTTTTGCCAGCTAAGTCTTGTGTCATCTCTATTTTCCTTTTTTCGAAATAAATTTCATAAAAGCATCTTGGGCTTCAGCACTTACTAAAGCTTCTTGAAAGAGTTTTCCTTCTTCAACCATGGTTTGTGCCACTGCTTGGGAATGTGCCTTTTTAATGAGTATTTTGGCTTGACGGATTGCGTTGCGCGGCTGATCGGCTAGTTGCTTAGCAATCTCACCACCACGAACCGGACTTTCTTCATCTGAAACAACTTCATTGATTAAGCCGTACTCGCGAGCCTTTTCGGCCGAGAAAACATCTCCAAGTAGAAGTAATTCACTGGCACGTTGATGACCCATGATTAGTGGAAGAAGATATGAAGATGCCGCCTCAGGGACTAACCCCAAATTAACAAAAGGCATTGATAGTTTTGTTCCCTTGCCAGCGATTACATAATCACAATGCATCAATAAAGTTGTTCCAATTCCTACGGCCCGACCAGTGATTGAAGCTACTATTGGTTTTGGAAATTCTCGAATCGCAATTAAGAAACGCCACACCGGAGCATTGTCGCCAGAGGGTGGATTGTTAAGGAAATCATTAATGTCATTACCGGCGGTGAAATCATCACCTTCACCATAAATTAAAACTGCACCGACTTCTTCATTATCTACTGCAGCATTTAATTGATCTGCAAGTTTGGCATACATCTCACCTGTAATGGCGTTTCTTTTTTCAGGTCTATTAAAACCTAATGTTAAAACGCCATTATCAATTCTTACTGCAATTTCTTCCATAATTGACTACTAGCGCTCAATCTTTCCGGCGATGAACTCTTTTGTACGAACATGTGCTGTTTCATCTGAGTACTGCTCTGGTGGAGATTTCATGAAGTAGCTTGATGGTGAAAGTAATGGCCCGCCAATTCCGCGATCAAGAGCCAACTTCGCACAGCGAAGTGCATCAATGATGACACCTGCTGAGTTTGGTGAATCCCATACCTCTAATTTGTATTCAAGTGATAGTGGAACATCGCCAAATGCCCGACCTTCAAGGCGAACATATGCCCATTTACGATCATCTAACCATGCAACATAATCAGATGGTCCAATATGCACATTTCCTTCACCCATATCGTGATCAAGTTGTGAAGTAACAGATTGGGTTTTTGAAATCTTCTTTGACTCTAAGCGATCGCGCTCGAGCATGTTTTTGAAATCCATATTTCCGCCAACGTTTAATTGCAATGTACGGTCTAAGTGAACTCCACGATCCTGGAACAACTTCGCCAAAATTCGGTGAGTGATTGTTGCTCCAACTTGGCTCTTGATGTCATCGCCGATAATTGGCACTTTTGCATCAGTAAATTTCTTGGCCCAAATTGGATCAGATGCGATAAATACTGGAAGTGCGTTTACAAATGCGCAATGGGCATCAATCGCAACTTGTGCATAGAACCGCACGGCATCTTCAGAACCAACAGGTAAGTAGCAGATCAACACATCTACTTTTTTCGCTTTTAGGGATGCGACCATATCAACCGGAGTTGCATCTGATTCGGAGATGGTTTCGCGGTAGTAGCGACCGAGGCCATCAAGAGTTGTTCCGCGCTCAACTGTGATTCCAGTTTTTCCAACTGTGGCAAACTTAATAGTGTTGTTTTCACTTGCCCAAATCGCATCAGCAAGATCAAGACCTACTTTTTTGGCATCAACATCATATGCGCCGACAAATTCAATGTCGCTGATGTGATACCCACCAAGGTTTGCATGCATCAAACCAGGAATCTCCTGATCGATTGCGGCATCCTTGTAGTAAGTAACTCCTTGAACTAATGAGTTGGCGCAGTTTCCAACGCCGACAATTGCTACTCTGATCTTGCTCACTGGGTTTTCCTTTCAGATTGGATCATTTCATCAAGCCACGCAATTTCACGGGTTGCTGAATCAAGTGAATGACGACGCCATTCAATTAAATACTTATCTATTCCAAGCACTTCACCATTTAACGGCGAGCGCTCGAGCTCTTTTGAAAGCACTTCTGCCTTATCTTTTAATCGGCGTCTGCGTCCTTCCAAAATTCGTACGCGAGATGTCCGCGATGTTGGGCCAAAAAATGCGAAGTGAACTCCAAATGCTTCATCTTCACTTGCATCAGCGTTCTCAGTTAACTCGGCAAATCTTTTTTTACCGGAATTAGTAATTGAGTAGGAAATCTTCGCCCGACGTGAACTTCCAGTTAAGCTTTCATTTTCCGATACTTCAATCAGATTACTTAAGGACATCCGGCGTAATTGCGGATAGAGCGATCCAAAGGAAAGCGCCCTAAATGGTCCTAAAATCGCCAAGCAGCGCTTGCGCAATTCATAACCATGTAATGGCCCGGCTGAAAGCAGCCCTAAAAGGGTGAACTCCAAAGGCTCACTGCGTGATGCCATTTACTGCCTCCTTAGCGACCAACTTAGCGACCAAGTTACAACTGGATAGATCGAGTTGATATATCACCTTGCGCTATCTAACTACCCCGCTGGCATTGGGGCAACTCCATCTTCACCCCAGCGTGGCGCGCCCTTGCTCGGAGATTTGCCCTGCTCAGAGCGTTACCCTTTTAAATTGTTAGGCAGTAATAACCTCTAGAAGGGATCTAATAGATGTCCTCACTGTTCTCATGGAAGGTGCACACCTCAGGAGATGTAGTTGCTCCAGATGAGCGCCTCAGTTGGCCCCGCACCATCGGCATCGGTTTGCAACATATCGCCGCCATGTTCGGAGCCACCTTCCTAGTTCCAATCCTGACCGGCATGTCCCCAACCACCACTTTGTTCTTCTCAGGCATTGGAACGATGCTCTTCTTAATCATCACCAAAAACCGGGTGCCTTCATACCTAGGTTCCTCTTTTGCATTTTTGGCGCCCATCGCCGCTGCGAAAGCTGATGGTGGAATGGCCGCAGCTCTAGGTGGCGTTGTCGCTGCCGGTGTAATCCTTGCGTTGATCGGTTTAATTGTTCGCGCAGTTGGTATGAAATGGATTGAGTGGATGTTGCCTCCAGTTGTTACCGGAGCCATCGTTATGGTGATCGGTCTTAACTTGGCAGGTGCTGCGAAAAATAATCTTGCTGCAGGTCCACTAGTAGGAATTATTACTTTGGCCGCCATTGCACTTATTGCAGCCATTAGCCATGGATTCCTGGGTCGCATCTCTATCTTTGTCGGAATTGTGATTGGTTATGTAGTTGCTATGGCTATGGGAGATGTAAAGACCGATGGCATCACAGCGGCTAAATGGGTTGCACTTCCAACATTTACCACACCAACATTTAATGGCAATGCCATTATCTTGTTTCTCCCAGTAGTACTTGTACTTATCGCTGAAAACGTTGGACACGTTAAAGCGGTTGCTGCAATTACTGGAAAAAATCTTGATGATGAAATTGGAAACGCACTTCTTGCAGATGGTCTTGCAACAACACTCGCTGGTGCTGGTGGCGGTTCTGGTACAACCACATATGCTGAAAACATTGGCGTAATGGCTGCTACCAAGGTTTACTCAACCGCTGCATACTGGATCGCAGGTGTTGGTGCTGTGTTGCTTTCACTCTCACCTAAATTCGGTGCAGTGCTAAGCGCTACTCCTACCGGTGCACTTGGTGGAGCTGGTGTTGCACTATTCGGAATGATCGGTGTACTTGGTGCTCGAATCTGGATTGAATCAAAAGTTGATTTTTCTAACTCCAGCAACTTGATCATCGTGGCATCTGCCCTTGTTATCGGAATCGCTGACATCTCATGGACAAGTGGCGATTTCACATTTAACGGAATCATCAACGCAACAGTTGTTGCAATTGTTGGTTACCGAGTACTGCACTCACTTAGTAAAAGGTAAGTTAATAAATTAACCGCGTATCCACTTAACCGCAATGCGGGTGCTTCCAGAAATGGAGGTGCCCGCTTTGTTGCTTTCTACGGTACTTTTAGCGCATGAATTTGGTGATTCCAACCAAGCTTCCAGAATATTTTATTGCGGCTGTAGCAATCATTTTGGCACCTGGTCCCTCGGTACTTTTCACGATTGCCAGGGCGATCGCTTGGGGCAGAAAAGTTGCCGTAATTACCGTCATTGGTAACGCTTCTGGTTTTCTTATTTTATCAATTTTGGTAGCCGTTGGAATCGGGCCAATAATTCAAAAATCTGCAATTGCATACGCTGTAGTGCAGTGGGGCGGCGGGCTCTATTTAATTTATTTAGGTATCGATGCGCTTCGCAAACGAGCTGAGCACTCAACCCAAATGCTTGAGCAAGGCGAAGTAGCCGCACCAACTGCGCTGCGAACAATCAGGGATGGATTTGTAGTTGGAATTTTAAATCCTAAAGGAATAGTTTTTTGCGCCGCTGTCGCACCACAATTTATTGACCGTGATCGCGGGAGCGTAGTTTTTCAATTAATTTTGCTAGGTGTAATTTTTTCATTGTTAGCACTTGTTTGTGATGGCACTTGGGGCCTACTCGCTGGAACTGCACGGATTTGGCTGGCCACTGAGGTGCGTCGGATTGTTCTTTTGCGTACCGCAGGTGGGCTCGTCATGATTGTGCTTGGTCTTTTAGTCTTGCTTTCTGCAATTCAAAATCACCCTTGATTTTAACTTAATCTTTACTTAACTCTTTTAATCTGCTGAATCCGCGACTAGGATCCAGATATGTCTAATTCATCGAAAAAAATTGTATCCGCAAAAGTATCTGCGCCTCATTCCAATCCAAAGTGGGCCAAACAAGAGCGCGAAATCATTGAAAAATTAAATGATGCTGCGGTTGAGTTTGTCGCTCGTTACTGCCGCCCGGATGGCACCTTGATTTGGCGCGACCAATGGGGATCAATGGATGGATCTGATGATCCGTACGAGGCTTTCATGAACTTAGCACTTTTTTATTCAATTGGTGGAAATGAACGGGTATACGAATTAGCACGCCAGATGTGGGACATGATTACTTGGCAGTGGACCCAATATGGACAGATTCACCGTGAATTTGATGGGTACTACGACTGGATGCATCACGGCGAAGGAATGTTGTACTTCTACTTCTTTGGTTTAACAAAACCTGAAAGTTTAGTTGACCGCCAGCGCGCGCAAAGTTTTGCAAATATGTACAACGGAAAAGATCCTGAAGCGCCAAATTACGATCCAGAGCACAAAGTTATTCGCTCCCCGCTAAATGGAAGCCGTGGACCACGTCTGCAAGTAACTCATGAAGATTGGCAGACCCACCGCACGGTTTTGGATGATTACTTAGCTCCTTATGAGGATCTAAAGAGCCATGATTTTGCTAACAAGAAATGTCATTGGTCAGATGATGCTGTTTACGCCGAGATTCTTGAGAAGATGAATCTGCGGATGAACCGCGGAGATGTTCCACTTAATTTAAACGCTACAACTTTGATGACTCATGGTTACATGTACTCACATGATGATTCATTGAAGCAATGGGTTACCGATTATTTAAATGTTTGGCATGATCGCGCTAAAGCAAATAATGGCATCTTGCCTGACAACGTCGGTTTGACTGGAAAAATTGGTGAGTACAACGACGGTAAATGGTGGGGTGGATATTACGGTTGGCGTTGGCCACATGGTTACACCACCCTTATTGAGCCGCTAACTAATGCCTCTATGAACGCAGTGCTACTTACTGGAGATATGAAAAATCTTGATTTAGCTCGTTCACAAGAAGATTTCATCTGGTCACTTCGTAAAGATGTAGATGGAGTTACTAAATCTCCTATGAAACATTTTGACACTGGCTGGGATGACTTCCGGATGGTTAATCCACGTAACATGATTTATATCTGGACAACTTCGATGGCAGATGAAGATCTTGCTCGAATTGATCGGATGCCACGTGGCTCTGATTGGAATGAGATCATCGCACCAGGTGTTTCAGGTCTTGATGGAAAAACTGGCCATGCAACCAAGCATTACATTGCAAATACCCTTTCGTGGTTCCAATATATGCGCGGTGAGATTCCAGATTATCCAGAAAGAATTCTAGATATGAATTTAACGCTGATTGATAATCAATTGCGGAAGATGCGCTCAAAGACTGGCACTCCACGTGATTGGGATAATTACGATCCGGCAACTGCAGATGTTGAGGTTGGTTTAGATCTTCGTGTTGATGGTTACCAAATTCACGCTTGGCAAGAGTTCAATCCAGTTTACTTTGAAGGACTTGCTCAAATGGTCTTTGGTGGACCGATGCATATTTCACATGGTGGTTTGCAACATGGAAAGGTCCGTCCTTTTGATGGCCAAAAGAAGCGCACCGGACTTCCAGATGATGTGGCCATGATTGTTGAGAAGGTCACCTCAACCTCAGTTGAGATGCAGGTTGCAAATATCAGTGCCAATACATCACGCAACTTGGTGTTGCAAGCCGGAACATTTGGAGAGCACAACTTCACTAAAGTCACCGTCACTCAAAGCGATGGCAAGAGTGAAGATATTGCGATCAATGACAAGTGGTTTGAAATCGAACTTGAGCCAAATAGCGGCGCAACTTTAAAATTCACCTTAGATCGTTACGTAAACTCCCCTACTTATGAAACTCCATGGCAATCACGAAACGATTGGGATGCGGTTATTAAGGGACGTCCAGCCGCTAACTTCAAGTAGTCGTGCCTTAGATGCGAATTTTAGCGATCGCCGCACATCCTGATGATGTTGAATGGCAATGTGGTGGCACCTTGGCGTTATGCAAGGAGCGCGGCGATGAAATCATCATCGCGGTCGCTACTAATGGAAATGTTGGCACTGGCGATCCACTAATTACGCGCGAGATGATTGCGGCAACCCGACATGAAGAAGCAAAGGCATCTGCTGCAATTCTGGATGCACATTTGATTTGGATGGATTTTGATGATGAATTCCTCACTGATAATCGTGAAACTCGTGAGCGATTTATTGATGCAATCCGTGAAGCCCGTCCAGATGTAATGTTTATCCATTCTGTTCTCGATCATCATCCCGATCATCGGCTCGCCGGATCAATCGCGCGTGATGCGCGAATTCCAGCCAGCGTTCCCTTAGTTGTTACAAACTTTCCTCCAACTGCCATACCAACCGTTTTTGAAATGGATACCGAATTAGGTAATCACTTCGAGCCAGAGTTTTATGTTGACGTAACCAGAGTTATGGAGACAAAGACGGCCATGCTCTCTTCTCACAAAAGCCAAGCTGCCTGGATGATGCATGTATTTGGTACGGAATTTACTGAAAATATGTTGATTCAAGGAAGATTTCGTGGCGCTCAAGCATGTACCCAATATGCAGAAGGCTTTAAATTGTTACACGATTGGCCATATACTGGTGATGCGCGATTGTTGCCTTCTAAATAGACGGACACATTTGCTTAACTTTTTTGTGTGAATTGCCTAACTCACTTCAGGGGAATGGTTTGTAATCCACCACAGTAACTGCGGTATGGAATTTTTCACTGATCAAGTGATGCGTGGATTGCTAAGCAATAGTCTTGAAACTGCAGCACTTGGTGCGGAAGGCTTTTATGACATCGGAACAGGTCCAGGTTCTAATGAAGCCGCCTTCATCGACTGGCTGACCATTTCTGATCGCAACAAAGCAGTCGTAGAAGATGTTGAACGAATCCGCAACCATCCCCTTGTGCCTAAAAATATTCCGATTCATGGATTTGTTTATGAAGTTGAATCCGGAAATCTGCTTGAAGTACCTGGAGCAAAGGAAGCAGGGGCTGCAAAGTAACGAGCTCCGTTGTAACGCTATTCTAGATCTACTTAGATTCAATGGCCTTCTATAAAGGCCATTGAATTCCAAACACAAGCGTGTATTGTTAGCCCAATCGTAAGGGAGTAAATCTGCAGAAAGGTTGATTTTGATGCGCAAATTAGCGCTTGCAATTTCAATCTTTTTATTCACTTCTCCCGTGTTTCCAGTTCAAGCGACAGCTGTCGATCCACACGGTCCAAAAGTAATTTACGGAGCGCCCGTACGTCACACGCTCACTTCCTGTGCGACCAATCCCGGCGCCGCTGTGGCTTGTATTCAAAGTTTAACTATGACACCTAAAAGTGGTGGCACTCCAATTGTTGGTGCGATTACAGATTTAAAAATTCCTGGCGATGAAAGAGTGGCCGATTCAGAACGCCCAATACCTGCACCTGATGCTGCCGCAGTTTCTGCGAGTAACGCCCCATTGGTACTGAGCGTTTCTGAGAATAATGCCTGTCATTCCCTCGGTACTGTGCAAAGTTTGCAAATAAAAATTGGCTCTAGCTGGGTTGACCTAGAAAAAGGAGAGATTACTGAAAAGTTTTCAGAGGTTTGTAAAGATGCAAAGAGAAGTAATGCTGGATTTAAATTTACTTTAGAAGAAACAACAGCACTTCTTGCTAGCGGAATTCTTAAGGGCTCCAATGTTTCAGCGAAATTATCAGAAATATTGGACCCCAAATCTTCAGTAGCTACGATCAGTCAAAGCGAAATCCGTTTTCGGGTCGCTGATCCAGGTGGAGCATGGGAATGGTTTTCAGAGTTAGAGACTTCTTTTCTTTGGACAACTGGTGCACCTGAACCAAAAGTAACGCAAGGTTTTTACAACGAATGGACTTTTCCCACGGGTAAAAATGCTGATTCTGCCAACAATGTGGTTCTCGTGGCAGAATTTCAACCATATAAAGCGACATGGTGCTGGGCAATCGATGTTTGTAACGATAGACGTGAAGAATTTTTATTAGCAATCTCTCCAACAAAAAATCAAAATTTGTTAAAAGATAATGAAAATTTCTCTTATACAATTACGATTCGCGCACCAAAAGCATTTGAGTTTGGTGAGGTAAGTGGGAGTGCAAAGAGAGTAATCGTGAAGTATGGCAAAGACCTCCAACCAGTCGGTGGCGTTGCAACTCGAGAAATTATTGCTATTTTGTCACCGATGGCCACTGCCAGGGCTTTGGAAGTGAATAACAAGATGGAAGAGAAGGCATCTTTCATTTCATATGGTGCAAATATTTGGATTTATGGTCAAAATAATGGAATTGTAGATGCACTAGGAGCGTGTGGAAAAATCGGTGGAGTGCAAGTTGTTTCAAATGCGATGCACTCACTTGATCCAACCTGGGACGAAATCGAGCAAGCGATAGTTGTGCGGTTATCAACTCCGCACTTACTGCCAGATGGTTCGATAAATGTGGGGTACTTGGAAATCAGAATGCCTCGTGCAGCGGCTTTGTGCATGTGGAAAGTTGACCTAGATGGCAACATAAAGGCAAGTATTGCAATTACCTACGAAAATGGTTCGACCCCGACAGTTGCGACTGTAAATGGCCAGCGAATTGGTGATGATTACTTAATAGTGTCAACCGGTTTTCACTACTCGAGTCCAACATTACGAGTGAAACTTTCGCAAGATAATGCTGTTAAACCTGCCGAAAATTCAGCAGGCACTCAGAGTGAAAGCAAAAATGAGAACAAGGTGGCCGCTCCTACAATTGCACCTAAAAAGATTAAGGTAATCAACTGCGTTAAAGGAAAATTGTCACGCAAAATCTCTGGAGCAAATCCAAATTGTCCTAAAGGGTATGTAAAAAAGTAGTCCACAATATTTTCTTTTCCACATTAAAAAATCTAAATTAATCCGACAAGCAACCACACGCGTATTTTGCGCTTGCGTGTGGTTGTAGCTCAATGGATAGAGCGCCCTGTTGACGACACGGGAGGTTGTTGGTTCGAATCCTACCAGCCACACGTACCAAATCTGGCTCCGCAGTTCGTCGCGCGGAGCCAGATTTTATTAATCTTTGATATTAGATACGCAGAGTAGGCAATACCAAATTTAGCAACTTCCGGCGTATTGTTTACTAATGCGAAGTAATAAAATTGCGGCCGGAGTTGGCGCATTTGCTGGATTTATTTTTACCCGCCTGCCCTACATGGAAGATGGCAACCTTTTGGTTACCAATGTCGTTGTTCTGAGCGCCGGATCCATCACGCTTTTCCTCTGGCTAGGCATTAAAAAAATTATTTCTTAATCTTCTTCGTCCTCACGCAAAATCTCTTTAGCGCGACTTGCGTAAATATCTACATACTCTTGACCACTCATCTGGCCAATAGCGCGCATGATTTTGTCAGTAGCTTCACGCAACGTAAATGGATCTGTTGCATCACCGGTGAAATACATGGGCTCACCGAAATCAACACCAACGCGAGCAATCTTCGGAATAAGCTTTCCGGTTGGTTGAATTTTTTCAGTGTTATGCATTGCGACAGGAATTACAGGTGAGCCTGATTCAATTGCAAGGCGTGCGATGCCGGTGCGACCTC
>SHVK01000012.1 GCA_009694285.1 Candidatus Nanopelagicaceae bacterium
CGCATCTCTCCTAGGAGCGGACGCACATCGGTGTTGTAGGCGTCCATCAAAATGTCATTCGCCGCTAATACATTTCCGTCGAGTTGTGCTTTCTTAAGTTCAACTCGGTCAACAAGCAACGCTTTAGCAACTGCTTCTTGGACATTTGTAATTGATCGAATTTGTCCCGGGATTTTATCTTCAATGTTGTGGCATTGATCAAGTACGTAAGAAACTGGAGTCCCCACATCAAACCCACCAGCCCGATTTACCTCATTCATGATTCGGAATAGTTGGTAAGGATCTGCAGCGCCAACAATCAGATCATCATCAGCGTAGAAACGGGAGTTAAAATCAAAGGCTCCGAGTCTGCCTTCGCGCAAAAGTAGAGCAACGATAAATTCAATATTAGTTCCTGGTGCATGGTGGCCAGTATCAACGCAAACCATCGCCTTGGGACCTAATTTCATGCAATGCAAATAAGAAGTACCCCAGTCAGGGACATCTGTTGAATAAAAGGATGGTTCAAAGAATTTGTATTCAAGTAGCATCCGCTGGTTTGGTCCAAGTCGCTTGTAAGTAATTTCTAGCGACTCTTGCAAACGATCTTGACGATCGCGCAGATCATCTTGTCCTGGGTAATTAGTTCCATCAGCCAGCCAAATTTTTAAATCATTTGTGCCGGTGATATCCATAATGTCTATGCACTCAAGCAGATGATTTACTGCCATTTTGCGCACTTTTGGATCTGGATTACACACAGATCCTAATTTGTACTGATCGTCTTGAAAAGTATTTGAGTTTATAGTTCCAAGAGTTACACCAAGATCTTTAGCGTAAGCGGCAAAGTGGGCATAATCTTTAACTTTGTCCCACGGAATATGCAATGCAACGGTGGGAACAGCACCGGTGAACTTATTGACTTGAGCAGCATCAGCTATTTTCTCGTAAGGATCCCGTGGCACGCCAAGTTGCGAAAAAACTTTAAATCGCGTGCCGGAATTTCCATAAGCCCATGAAGGCACTTCGATTCCAAGTCGCTTGATGGTCTTTTTAACAGCTGTGGTATCTGCGCTCATACTTTTCTCCTTTTAATTCTTAAGCGAGTTTAAGCAAGATTAAGCAAGATTAAGCAAGATTAAGCAAGATGGAATACTTCAACAAAATTTTCAAAACTCTCATCAGCGCGCTTATCTTGTGGAAATAGCGGCTGCATAAACTCTTGCCAACGGGTATTTACATCAAGTGTTGACATTTTGGCTTTCGCTGCAGCGAAATCATCAACTTCACAGTAGCCAATAAGTGTTCCTTCTTTTTCATTTAAGAAAATCGAATAATTTTTCCAACCGGAATCGGTAAGGGCTTGCAACATCTCTGGCCAGACCGCCGCATGACGCTGCTTGTACTCATCGATCATCTCGGTGCGTACATAAAATCTAAAACAGACCCGCTCCATAAATTCCTCCCGGTTGGCAATTAATCCATTTCGTTGAACCGATTCAGCCAACGGTAGTGGAGGGTGGCTATTTGGACAAGAGGCGGCAAAAAGGAGGCTTAATTGAAAAATTGAACCGTTGACACAGTTCAATTAAACCGAAACGATTCAATCATGGCTATCAGCATTAGAGATGTGGCAGCTCGGGCTCAAGTTGCCGTGGGTACCGTCTCTAATTTCCTCAACCGTCCAGATCGGGTTGCTGAGGCAACTCGGAATAAAATTGAAGCTGCAATTGCTGATCTCAACTTTGTTCCTAACGCTTCGGCCAGGCACCTGCGCTCTGGAAGCAGTCGAACAATTGGCTTGCTGGTCCCAGATATTACAAATCCTTTTTTTACCGAAGTAGCCCGCGGAGCTGGCGATACCGCAAGTGAAAGTGATTACACCTTAATTTTATGTAATAGCGATGAAGATCCTAAAAAAGAAGAGCGCCATCTGAAAGTTCTAATTGAACAAAGAATCTGTGGCTTATTAATTACACCCTCCTTTGAAGGGCTCGCCGGAGTTGCTGAATTAAATCGGCGAGATATTCCGACAACTTTTATTGACCGAAGGGCTGATTCTTTAGATCAATCCTCAGTATCAATGGATGATTTTCATGGTGGTAAAAGTGCGATTGAATATTTAGCTTCTCTTGGCCATAAATCTATTGCATGGGTCAATGGCCCATTATCTATGGCCCAATGTGCAGACCGTGAAGATGGAGTGATGGATTCCGCGAAGGGGCAAAATATCAAAATTAGTAAGTTCCAGGTTAGTCAAATGCGTTCCCAAAATGGTTATGAAGTTACTCAAAATATTTTAGCGAGTATTGCCCAAATCACCGCGATTTTTTGCGCCAATGATTTAGTGGCACTAGGAGTGCTTCGCGCATTGCTAGAAAGTGGCAAAAGTATTCCAAAAGATTACGCTTTGATTGGTTATGACGACATTGGATTTTCAGCTTCTGCTTCTATTCCACTTACAACGATTGCCCAACCTGCCTATAAATTGGGAGCACTTGCTGCACAGATGATTATTAATGAGGTTGAGCATGGCAAAAATTTCAAGCATGAGCAAATTGTTTTTAAGCCCGAGTTAGTTATCCGTGCATCTACCCAAGCGCTTAGCAAATAACTTGAGTCACAACGCTTTTGCATTTATTCATACTTTCAGCCCGCCTAACAATCCGGCATTCAATATAAATAGACTGCAGGACTCTGGTTTAACGGGAATAAATCTTGCTCTTAATTACCATGCCTCTCGCGATTTCACTCTTGGAAGTACGCCATCCCTTCGATACCTGGAAGATGGGGCACATTATTATCAACCAGATCTAAGTAAATATTCCACAGGTGCTATTACGCCCTCCCCTAACGATGTATTTCAGGACAACAGTGCATTAGAGAAAATTCAAGAAGTAGGTAGAAGTGCCAACTTTGATATAGATGCGTGGGCGGTTTATTTCCACAACAGTGCTGCTGGCAAAGAAAATCCAGAAGCAGCTCAAATTAATGGGTTAGGTCAAAAATTACTTGCCTCTTTATGTCCCTCAAATCCAAGTGCTCAGGGTTATGCAATAGGGCTAACCAACGACCTGATTTCTCGTGGAATCAAATCAATAGCGGCTGAGTCAGTTAATTTCCACGGTTTAATTCATGGAGAACACCATGAGCGTTATTTCATCGAACTTAGTGAAATCTCTCAATACTTGCTTGGATTTTGTCTTTGTCTCTACTGTCAGAGTGCGGCAGAAGCTGCCGGCGCTGACGCTAAGAAATTAGTATTTGAAATTACCGCGGCTCTCGGTAAAGTTATAAAAGATACAGATATTTGGCTTGGCAAAGAATTAAGCATAGATAATCTAGTTTCGATTTTTGGAATTGATATCAAAACGTGGATATCGAGCCAAGAACGTACTTTAATCGATTTGAATACTCAGCTTACAAATTTAGCACGTAGTGCAGGCGCCACATTGCGTTGGGTAGGCCACTTACCTTTTATTGGTGGCTTAGATCAAAGCTGGAGAATTGGTATCAACCCGACAGAACTTAGTCAGGTAGTCGATGTAATCGAAGCGCTCTTTTATTGCCCAAGTACAAGTGAAATTATTGAATTAGCACAGAGTTATCTTTCCAGAATTCAATCCCCTAAAAAAATTACTGGGATTTTGCGCCCAACTTATCCAGATAATTCTTCACAAGACCAACTTGCCGAAAGAGTTAAAGCACTTAAAAATATCGGGATAAGTAAGATCGATTTTTACTTATTTGATGTTTGGCGTGAGCGTGACCTTGATTGGATTAAGCATGCGTTAATCTAATTTGTAGAGCGAATCGCCCGACCCGGAAGATTTGAAGTGCGCGCTCCTTGGTCAAGAGTTGCAACTCCACCTATCCAAACATATTCAAAACCTGCAGCTGGCAATCTAGGATTTTCATAAGTAGATCTGTCAATTACCGATGCGGCATCTAGCATTACCAAGTCAGCGTGCATTCCTTCTTTAATAATTCCACGATCTGTTAACCCAAGCCGGCTTGCAGGTCTACCGGTCATTCGGTTTACTGCGCCTTCAAAAGTTAAAACTTTTTCCTCGCGGGCATAATGCCCCAGGTAACGGGCAAATGTTCCATAAGACCTAGGATGCGGACGATTGCCAGTCAAAATTCCATCGCTACCAACCATGTGTTTTGGATGTTGCATGATCGCTCGAGTATTTCCTTCATGCCCTTTGAATATGATGCACGAAGCGTGGTAATCCTCTTTGGCAATTAAATCTAAATAGAATTCACTGGGTTCTCTGCCTGCTGCTTTAGCAGCAGCTTCGATTGATAATCCTACTAAATCTAAAGATTTTTCAACACCAGCGACGACAACTGCTTTCCAATCAACAGTTCCACCTTGATTGCCATCACTTCCAGTTACATTTAAAGCGTTGGTAACTTTTGCACGGACCTCATTTGACTGGAGCCGTTCACGCATCGGAGACAATCCACCCACTTGCACCCATGAAGGTAGCAGTGCATGTAAGTAAGTTGAACCTGCTAAATATGGGTAACTATCAAGTGTTACGTCTAAACCATCTCTTTCTGCCTTGGATAACTTCTCAAACAAGAGATCAGTTTTGCCATGATAAATCTGTGCAGTCATATTGCAATGTGTTAAGTGAAGTGGTGAACCTGAAGCACGCGAAATTTCAATACAATCGTCAACAGCCTCTAAAAATTGTAATCCGTAGTTTCGATGATGTGGCGCGTAATATCCACCATATTTTGCTACAACTTTACATAGATGAATTAACTCATCATCGTGGGCGTACATTGCTGGCGTATAAGTTAGTCCTGCAGATAATCCAACTGCGCCCTCTCTCATGCCTACATCAACCAATTCGGCCATTTTCGATAATTCAGTTTTATCCGCAAAACCTTCGTCATTGTCTTTGACCATCATCCGCACAGTACCGTGTGGAATTAGGTAGGCAACATTTACCGCGGCTCCCTCATCTACTCTTGATAAGTATTGAGCAACGCTATTGAAGTTCCAATTAAATCCATTTGGATCCCCATTCCACCCATAAAGCTGTTCTCGAAGTTGGGCTTGGGTATTTTCATCTGCTGGGACATAACTAAGTCCATCTTGGCCAACTACTTCAAGTGTTACCCCTTGAGTAACTTTTGCTAGGTGTTCCTTGTCCACCAAAACTGCCAGATCGGAGTGGGCGTGCAGATCAATAAATCCAGGTGTAACTGTTAAATCAGAACCATCAAAAATCTTTCCTTGCTCTTCCCCTTTTAAAATCTTTCCATTTATTGCAATTTTTCCATTGATGACTAATAAATCTGCTCTGACTCCAACAGAACCGGTTCCATCAATAATCGTTGCTCCTCGAACCGTAAAAGTATTTTCTGAATTCATTATTCAGAACCTTCCACTGTTCGAAACATCGGGGCATAACCGGCTAGCAAGCCTCCATCAACCACTAACTCACTTCCAGAAATCCATTCCGAAGCATCGGAGATCAAAAAGAGCGCTGCATCTGCAATATCTTTAGGAGTTCCCACGCGGCCAAGTGGATACCAAGGTTTTAACTCTTCAAATACATTTGGATTCTGGTTGACTCGCTCTTGCCACGCGTCGGTATTTATGGTTCCCGGCACAATTGTGTTGCACCTAATTCCATCTGGTCCATATCGCACTGCGACTGTACGAGTAAGAGCATGAACGCCCGCCTTTGCTGAACTATATGAATCGCTGCCGAAATGAGCCTTAGCATTTACCGTTCCAATATTGATAATACTTCCATTTTTACGCTTGATCATCGCTGGTAAAACTTGTCTGATGCACAAAAAGGGTGCCGTTAATGTAATTTGCAGGGTTTTATTCCAAGACTCGAGGGTCGTGTTTAACAAATCTTCAGATGGACAGACCATTGCGTTGTTAATCAGGCAATCTATTTTTCCAAAATCTTTTTCCACTTTCGAGATAGTTTCAACTATCTGAGATTCAGATCCTAAATCAATTTCATAAGCACGTACATCACCACCTGCTGCCGCAATAGTTGCCCGAACCTCTTCAAGATTTTTTTTGTTTATCTCTAACAAAGCCACGCTGGCGCCTTCGGCGGCAATCCGGATCGCCATCTCCCGACCGATGCTTCGACCAGAGCCGGTTATAAGTACAGTTTTGCCTTTCAATGATTTACTCATAAGGCTACAACAAGATCAATTTCTACCAGAATATTCATTAATTCTGATCCAACAGTTGTCCGGACTGGAAAAGGTTCAGTTAAAAACTCTCTACATACTGCATCATAAGCTGCAAAATCTTTATGAACGTCTTGTAAATGTGTGGTAACTTTTAAAACTTGAGAAAAATTCGCATTTTTCTCGGCAAGTATTGCTTGCAAGTTCTTGAAAACTTGACGAGTTTGAACCGTAATGTCACCTTCAATAATTTTTTCAGTAACTGGATCTATCGGACCCATTCCACAGGTGTATAAAAACCCATTTGCTACCGAGCCATGCGAATATGCTCCACGCGGTTTAGGCACATTTTTTGCGATGAAAAATTCAGTTGCCATTTTCTCTCCTAGAAATAGGTTCTTACGTAATCAACCACTTTGTCATTGTCATCAATAACCGGGAAAATACGCCATTTATCGAAAGTTGTACATGGGTGAGAGATCCCGCATGCAACCCAATCTCCTAAGGAAACAGAAGAGTCGAGTTTTCCAACCAAATATGCATGCTGATCGTTCAATTTAGGGATGCATGCGCTAATCGCTCCATCATGGCCTACACGCACTGGGTTGGGGTTATCTACATCTATGCCAACATCTCTCTTGCCGAAATTCAAAAGCGCAAAATCTCCTTCTGGCTGGGTCAAAATACTGCCCCAAACTTCGATGGCGGGCTTTAGCGAAGGGCTGGAATCTCCTTGCGGGGAAACACGACCATAGAGTCCATGATCAAATGAAAGGTAACCACCACTTCGTAATATTCTCCGGATTTTGTGAGTAGCAGATTTATATTGAGTGAAAACTCGTACAACTACATCAAAAAATGCACTCCCTCCCGCAGAAATTATGATTTCAGGTCTATGTACAAATTCGCTAACCAAATCTGCTGCATTCAAAATTCGCTGACAGAAATTATCCATCTCAGCAAATCCTTCAGGTGTTCTGCCTCCACTTAAAATTCCTTCAAATCCGGTCACGCCACGAATAATTGCACCGGGTGTATTTGCAAGGCGTAGAGCTATTTTCTTAACTTCATCGAGGTCGCGGATTCCACCTCGACCCGCTGGATATCCGATCTCTAGTAATAAATGCAAGCATCCGCTCGGATTCTCTAATAAAACTTTCTCAATTATCTCCGCACCACTGATTGAATCCACGTAGCAAATAATTTCATTTAATGGATTTTTGTTCAGGGTTGCAATCTCACGAAGGCTAGCAAAATCTACGACTTCGTTTGCGATTATAATTGATTTGAATCCGAACTGTAAAAAAACTCTTGCTTGCCAAAGTGTGGCAACTGTTAAATATGTTGCTCCAGCATCAATTTGCATCTTTGCTAATTGTGGTGACATATGAGTTTTGACATGTGGTGCTAACTCAAAACCCGCTTTGGCACAGTAGTTAGCCATTTGTTCCACATTATTTTTCAAAGCACTATCTTTTAATGTTGCTATGGGAGTCAAATGATTACCATCAAATAAAGATTCTCCTTGCTCAAGTAAACTCTTCAAACTCTTTCCCTGCGCATTGTCAGAGAACCCTTTGTGAGTAAAATCAATTACCTCGTCATAAATACTCGAGATTTCCATAATTAATTTTCTCTTTCAGCTGGATGTTCACTTTCAATTAATCGAATGGTCTGTGAGCGCGATCTCATCACAATTGAATTACTTGTAATTCCATTTGGTACGAATCTAATTCCTTTTAATAATTCGCCATCAGTAATCCCTGTGGCAGCGAAAAAGACATCGTTTCCTGAAACTAAATCATTGGTTGTTAAAATTTGATTTAAATCTAACTTTGCATCCTGTGCACGCTCACGCTCTTCCTCTGAACGTGGCTTCAACCTTCCTTGAATAACGCCCCCTAAGCATTTCATGGCACACGCTGCGATAATTCCTTCAGGCGTTCCGCCAATTCCCATTAGTAAATCAATTCCAGTCCCTGCTCGTGCGGCCATTACAGCACCAGCCACATCTCCATCGGTAATAAATTTAATTCGCGCACCTGCTTCACGAATATCACGGACCAAATCATCATGACGTGGGCGATCTAGTACTACAACCGTTAACTCGCTCACTGACATATGTTTAGCTTTTGCTACTGCTTTTAAATTTGCTTTTGTTGGCGCGGTAATATCAACTACGTCCGCAGATTCAGGTCCAGCGACTAATTTCTCCATGTAAAAAACTGCCGAAGGGTCAAACATTGACCCACGTTCAGAAACAGCAATCACGCTAATTGCGTTATTCATTCCCTTTGCTGTCAAAGTGGTGCCGTCTATTGGATCTAGTGCAACATCACATGCAGGGCCTGAGCCATCTCCTACTTTTTCACCGTTGTAGAGCATCGGCGCGTTATCTTTTTCGCCTTCGCCGATTACTACAATCCCATTCATTGCGACTGTGCCGATCATTCGACGCATTGCATCAACTGCTGCTTGATCGGCGAGATTTTTTTCACCGCGACCAATCCACCGTGATGCAGCAATTGCGGCAGTCTCAGTTACGCGAACTAATTCCAGCGCTAAATTTCGCGATGGCAGCTGATCTGGTTCGCTTCTCATAGGTACAGATTAGTGCGAGTGGCGACCAACAGCGCTACCTGTTTTACCAACTAAGAAGTCTAAATCTGCACCAGTATCTGCTTGGTTGACGTGGTCGTAATAGAGACGTTCCCATCCACGTGTGACGGTGGCAGGAGGTGGAGACCACTTCTTCCGACGTTCAGCCAACTCTTCTGGTGAGACCAACAGTTCTAGTCGACGATTTTCAACATCAAGTTCAATCTCGTCACCAGTTTGCACGAGTGCAAGAGGTCCGCCTACAGCAGCTTCAGGTGAGACATGTAGGACAACGGTTCCGAATGCAGTTCCACTCATTCGAGCATCTGAGATGCGCACCATGTCAGTTATTCCACGCTCTAGTAATTTACGCGGCATCGAAACATTACCAACTTCAGGGAACCCTGGATAGCCACGAGGCCCCGCATGTTGCACGACAATAATTGAATTCTCATCTACATCTAAACTGTCATCATCTGAAACATCTACATAATCTTCAATCTGTGAAAATACCAATGCTTTTCCACGATGCTTTAGTAGATGTGGCGATGCTGCAGAGACTTTAAGCACAGCACCATTTGGAGCAAGGGATCCATAAAGAACTACGGTTCCACCACCTGCATTTTGGAATGGCTTAGAAACTGGAGTAATAACATCCTCATTCCAGTTTTTAATTCCAGCAATATTTTCGGCAACGCTTTTACCAGTTACAGTTACGTGATCTCGGTGAATCATGTTACCTAGCTCATTCATTACTGCTGGTAATCCACCTGCGTAGTAGAAATCTTCCATTAGATATTTACCGGATGGCATTAAATTAACTAGTACCGGTACATCAGATGCAAGAGTGTCAAAATCTTTAAGTGGAAGATCGATTCCGGCGCGGCCAGCGATTGCTAATAAGTGCACAACGGCATTTGTTGATCCACCGATAGCAGCATTTATGCGAATTGCATTTTCAAATGCCTGGCGAGTTAAAATATCAGAAACTTTAAGGTCCTCTTCAACCATTTTTACGATACGACGTCCAGCAATTTGAGCCAGCGCGTAACGACGGGAATCAACAGCAGGGATTGCCGCACTTCCTGGCAATTGCATACCAAGAGCTTCGGTAATAGAAGCCATTGTTGATGCTGTTCCCATTGTCATGCAGTGACCAGCACTTCGTGACATACATGCTTCTGCTTCGGCAAACTCTTCAAGGCTCATAGTTCCAGCGCGGACATCTTCAGCAAATTTCCAAACATCTGTTCCGGATCCAATGTCTTTGCCACGGAATTTTCCGTTAAGCATTGGACCGCCGGTCATCATCAATGTTGGGATATCAACACTGGCTGCGCCCATCAACATTCCTGGGGTGGTCTTGTCACATCCAGAAAGAAGAACAACGCCATCCATTGGATTTGCGCGAATTAACTCTTCAACTTCCATAGCCAACAGATTGCGATACAACATTGTGGTTGGTCGCATGATTGGTTCACCAAGTGACATCGCGGCAAATTCAAGCGGGAATCCGCCAGCTTCCCAGACTCCCCGTTTTACTGATTCGGCAACACGTTGCAGATGCGCGTTACATGGGGTGAATTCAGACCAGGTGGTACCAATGCCAATTACTGGTCGGCCATCAAATAGATCAGGGGCGAAACCTTGGTTACGCATCCATGAGCGATGGATGAAGCCGTTTTTTCCAGTAGATGCAAACCATTCACCGCTGCGGCGCCCTGCTGGTGTGTGTTTTGAACTCATGACTCCCCCAAATTGACCCAAATTAATTGGTACGAAGAATAACTTAACAATCCTGATTGAACCCTATACGATGACCGGATATCTGAACATAACCTCATAAACCACGACCTAGGAAGTTGGAAATTCCATGAAATTTACCCGATTAGGCGCCTTTGAAGCCGAAAAGCCAGCGGTCATGGTCTCTGAGACCGAAGCGGTCTTTGTTGACCATTTAATTAAAGACTGGAATCGGACCGAGTTTGAAAATGGGGCACTGGCAAAGGTCCAAGCTGCAGATTTAAACGGACTTCCAAAAGTTAAAGTTGCTGATTACCGAATCGGCTCCCCGGTTGCTCGGCCAACAAAAATTATTTGCATCGGTCTTAACTATGCAAAACATGCCAAAGAGTCTGGCATGACAGTTGCGCCAGAACCTGTAGTTTTCATGAAGGCTGCGGATACTTGCGTCGGTGGATTTGATGATTTAGTAATTCCACCTAACAGCGAAAAAACCGATTACGAAGTTGAACTCGCTATTATTATTGGCAAAACTGCTCTTTACCTAAATTCACCTGAAGATTCTAAAAATTACATCGCTGCTTACTCAATCAGCCAAGATGTGAGCGAACGCCACTGGCAAATCGAACGCAGTGGTCAATGGGTGAAAGGAAAATCATTCCCAACATTTAACCCAATTGGGCCTGTGGCTGTAACTGCCGATTCTTTCAACCCACATGATGTTCGTTTGTGGTGCACCGTCGATGGTGAGAAACGCCAAGATTCTCGTACCAGCGATTTAGTTTTTGGAATTGATCACGTAGTTTGGTACGTGAGTCAATTTATGGAGTTGAAAGCTGGAGATATTATCAACAGCGGAACTCCTGAAGGTGTTGGAATGGGCTTTACTCCTCCAAAATACCTCAAGGCCGGATCAGTTGTAGAGACCGGAATTGAAGGCATTGGAAGTATCACCTCAAAAACTGTCGCATTTCAGCGATAATTAAAATACTTACTTAGAAACAATTACATTTGCCAGTGGTAATCCGCTGGCAAGTTTTTGCAATTGTTGTTGAATTAACTTTCGTGCTCTCGACTCAAAGATTGATGTATTTCCGCCAACATGTGGGGCTATAAATACACCAGGGGTTTGCCAGAGCGGATGATCACTTGGCAATGGTTCTGGATCGGTAACATCGAGGGCTGCAGTAATTCGACCACTCTTCAACTCAGCAATTAGCGCATCTGTATCGATGATTGCCCCACGAGCAACATTTACCAGCAAAGCGCCATCCTTCATTTTGGCAAGGCGGGCTGCATCAAACATCTTTCGACTTTCATCATTTAGCGGCAAAATTAAGATAACTACATCCAAAGTTGCCAGATTCTGATCTAGCTCACTTATCTTTCTTGCTCCGTCAGAACCAGAACGATTAAATGGAATAACTTCAACATCAAAGCCAGAAAGATTACGCTCAATATTCTTACCAATAGAGCCATATCCAATTAAGCCAATTTTACGATCATTTATCGAACGAAATTTCTGATGATTCCATTCATTCTTGGATTGCGAAAGCGCAAAAAATGGGAAACCTCTAAGGGAAGCAATTGTTAATCCGACTGCTAATTCAGCAGTCGAAGCATCGTGGATTCCGCGTCCATTACACAAGGTAACTCCAGGGCGAACAAACTCCATTGCATCGTCATAGCCAGCGTTTGGCATCTGCAAAATCTGTAATGAACTCATTTTTTTGCTGAACTCAAGAGCCGTTCTGCCACCCATATATGCAGGAACGTAAAAAGTTACATCTGAAAGATCTGAACTTTCTAATGGGCGATTTGCGGGAGATAACCGGGTGATGCCTTCTGGTACCTCTAGATCATCCCATTGAGTCCAAACTACATCTTTGCTCATATTTAGATCGCCTCATTTACATCAGCAGTGATTGTTACGACGGGGTTACTTAGCAGACCAAGACCATTTACAGTGATTGATATGACATCCCCTTCCTTAGTAATAAATTCAAGCGGCGGAATTATTCCGGTGCCAGTTGAAAGAATTACTCCATCAGGAAAAGTCTGGCAACGGAATAAATAATCAACAAGATCAGGCAAGGTGCGATTTAAGCCAGAGAGAGCAGTGTCTGCTTGCCAAACAATGTCAGCCCCTCTTTTAATCTCTGCGTGAATGCTCATGTCTGCTGCACTTGGTGCCAACCACGCCAATGTTATATCGGGACCAAGGGAGGTGGATCCTAAATAAGATTTTGCTTGTGGCAGGTAAAGTGGATTTTCTCCCTCAATAGTGCGCGCAGTCATATCGTTGCAAATTGAAAAACCAATAATCTCGCGAAACTTATTTACCACAATTGCAACTTCAGGTTCAGGAACTGATGCCTCTGAGTCATACCGGATTCCGATTGGATCACCATTTCCAACTGTTCGACGACAAGTCGCTTTAAAAAATAATTCTGGACGATCAGCTTCATACACTCTTTGGTACACATCAGGAGTATCGCTTTCTTCCTTGCGGGCATCACGCGAACGTAAGTAGGTAACTCCGGCACCCCATACTTCCGTTTCAGGAGCAACTGGCGGCATAAGTTCACCGGTTACCAATTCTCCTGCATCTTTTTCAATGGCACTCTTTAACTCGTTTATCCGGATTTGCAAGGCATTTGTCAAAGTTGGGATTCCCGGAATAGTTTTATACACGCCATCTTTGCTTACAACTAACGCAAACGGATTGATGGCGGTCGCAATAACGGCAAGTTTCATAAATTCTCCTTAAATTCTAGCGTTAGCCTATCGGTGCTTTGGTAGTTGAAGAACGCACAATCAATTGATTTGGCGGATCAGTTAAAGTATTTTTTTCAATAATGCCGGTTTCCATCTGCTTCAGCAATATACCAATTGCTAATTTGCCCATCTCATAATTTGGCATTTTTACAGCGGTTATCGGGGGCCAAGTGGCATCCGCAAACCAAATATCATGGATTGAGACAAGTGAAATATCTTCTGGAACTCGTAACCCAAGAGTATGTATCTGGGCTAATGCCCCAAGTGCTGCATTTGCATTTGCAACAATCAAAGCAGTTGGATGATTTGATTGATTCAGAATTTGTGATACTGCTTTTCGACCATCAATTCCTGTATACCCAATTCTTGTGATCCACTCTGAATTGACTTCCAATTTCTTTCGCTTCATGCCAGATACAAAACCAGCTAATCGACGTGCACCAGTTGGGCTGCTTAGTTCGCCCCCAAGAAACCCAATTTTTTCATGTCTTAAAGAGAAAAGATGTTCTAGGGCTAACTCGACTGCGCCAGCATCATCAAAAATGATATGAGAGAATTTTGAATCGTCTCGTGAATTAATCAAAACAATCGGTAAAGTTCCAGATGTTAATTTTTCTAAGCCTTCCTTAGTGACTCCATCTGGCGCCTGTAATATAATTCCATCTGCGCGCCCCTCTTCCACTATTCTTCTCAACCAACTATCAGCACTTTCGATGGCATTTGCACGATTAATCAAAACTGAAAGATTCCGAATGTCAGCCTCTTCTTCAACTCCCCTTGCAATTTCACTGAAAATTGCATTTGCATAATCAGGAGTCAGAAGTGCAATTGCGCTATTTTTCGATAAACGCAATGCCCGTGCTGCGTAATTTGGCTGATACCTAAGTTCCTCCGCTACAGCTAATACTCGCTCACGAGTTTTAGCTGCAACACGCAACGATGGATCGGCATTCAAGACTCTAGAAACCACTGAGATGGAAACACCCGCCGCGTTAGCTACATCTACCAATTTTGTCATCTATTAAAGTTCTATTACCCGGTTAGTTGCAATCGATTCATATAGCGCGGCAACTAATTTAAGGGTTCCAAGGTTTTCTTCAACACTGGAACGAAGTTTATCCTTGCCGGCAATCGCACCAAGGAGAGAGCCCATAGTGCCGATGAATGCATCCGGGAACCACCGAGTAGTAACCGGATATGGCGTCCAACCATCAGTTGGCAATTTTGCTGAGTTAACTTCTAAAGTATCAACTCTCCCTGTTGGGTAGTCATACAACAAACCAAGAGTTCCCCGGATTGCACCACCATCTCCATCAATTCTAAACTCCGCATAATTATCTCCACCACGGTTTACATGGTTAGCATGAACTATTGCGGTCACCTCGTCCGGATATTTGTAGGTACTAACAGTTCTGGTTTCTCCGATTGGGAATTGATCCTTGGTTCGCCCTGCTACTGAATAAACCGAAATTGGATCACCTAGAAACCAGCGGATTACGTCATGATAATGAATTGAATGAACCATAATTTCAAGCTTTTCCATATTTTTTGCCCAAGGAAACATCTCCCATGGAGTTGCCAGGTTTACTGTGATAGATATTGAAGTTACTTTTCCGACCCAACCCAGATCTACCATTTTGTAGGCCGCAGCGATCCCTTCTTCAAACCGTAACTGTTGATTTACTCCTGCAATAATCCCTGACTCTTTTGTTGCTTTGATTATCATTTCGCCATCAGCAACAGTTGTTGCTAAAGGTTTTTGAGCCAAAATGTGTCGACCACTCTTTGCAACTTCGATAAATACATCTCGTTGAACGGCCGGAGGAACAGCGATATCAATAACTTTGGCTTTGCTATCGCGTAACAACGTTGCTAAATCTGGATAAACAATTGAAATACCATGTCGATTAGCAACATCTTTGGCTCTGTCCTGGTCAACATCAGTGATTCCGACGATTTCCAACCCAGCCTTTTTATAAGCAGGAAGGTGAGCGCCATCTACTATTCCACCCGCACCAACAATCGCTATCGGAAGTTTATGAGATTCCAGTATTTCAAGTTTTGCGAACTCTGAAACTTCTTTGAAATGAGCAATCATGATTGCTCTTTTACAATTTCAGAACGAGCTTTAATTGGATCTCGATACTTCACTGTCTGTAGGTGTTCGCAATAAAGAACTAACTCTTCATCATCAGCTCGAAATACCTCATAGCTAACTCTAAATAAACCTAACTCTTCATACTTGGGAGTTTTTTCAAGCAAAGTCCGCATTGTATAAATAGTGTCATTTACGAAAACTGGTTTGATAAATCTAAGTCGATCATATCCGTAACTAAAAGTTTGGGTGTTGTTATGTGCCATCAATCCCATGCCAAAAGAGAAAACAAGAGCGCCTGGAACAATTCTTTTCCCAAACATTCCTTCTTTTGTAGCAAATATTTCATCTCCAACATAAGGATGCATATCTAGCAACAAGCAGTTGAACAACATCATCTCACCCTCGGAAATTGTTCGCCTAATTGAGCGATCTACCTCTCCTACTTGGTAATCCTCATAATATTTATTATCTTGATTCCACACTGGAACCTGCAAACGCTTTGCGACATCATGGTTAGGATTTTTCATTATTTTCCTCCTAGGAATTCTCTGCGAATCTTTTCAGTGTCTTCGCCAACTCTTGGTGCACCTTTGCGGTTTTTCAATGTTTTTCCGTCTAGGCGCATTGGAGATCTAGTTGTTTTTATTTTAATTTCATCATCGTCGCCACGAACAGTTTCCTGCATCATTTCAAGTTGCGCAAAACCCTCATGTTCAACTAATTCGGGAAGGGTAAGTACTGGTGCGCACCAAACATCTGCTTTGTCGAGGATGCTGAGCCAGTGCTCTGTTTTCTGAGTTGCTAGATATTTGGACAGTGCCTGAGTGATCACTTCTTGATGGCTCCACCAATCTTCAGGGTTGGTAAATGCTGCGATAGATTCGAGACCAATCAATTCGCCTAAAGAATTTATTGGTGTCATTGCAATTGCAAGGTATCCATCAGAAGTTGGATAAATCCCGTATGGGGCTGGCAAAAATGCATGGGCGGCATTTCGAGGTCCACGATTAACTCTCAATTGTTCATCAAATGCATGCGCACTTAACAACTCGAATTGCAGATCGAGCATTGATTCGGCCAAACTTGTATCAACGATTCCGCCCACTCCGGTGCGCTCGCGACGCAACAATAAGGCAGTTACTCCATGGGCTATGTGAATAGAAGTCAGGATGTCGGCGATAGCAATTCCAACTGGGATTGGCGGTTCATCTTTACTGCCATTAAGCCAAGGAAAACCGGTAATCGATTGAGCAAGTAAATCCTGACCTGGTCGATCTTTCCAGGGCCCCTTTTCTCCATACCCAGTAGCGCTGGCATAAATAATCTTTGGGTTTATCGCTTTGACAGCCTCATATCCAAATCCCAGCCGTTCCATAACACCTGGCCGAAAGTTTTGAATTATTACATCCGCTTTTTTTATCAACTCAATTACATCTTTTTTATCACTTTCATTTTTTAAATCAGCGGCAAAACTTTCCTTATTCCGGTTCATGATGTGGAACGAGAGAGTGTCTCCATCACTTGCGATACCGGCAAAAGCAAGGGTTCTGCCAATATCTCCAGTACCTGGACGTTCGATTTTTATTACCCGCGCACCTAAATCTGCAAGTCGCATAGCTGAAACCGGGCCAGCTAAAAATTGGCTGAAATCTAGAACTAAAATTCCATCCAACGGTAGTTCGGGCCTTGCAATTCGTTGCGACATCAATCACCCTTCAAATTAAGATTCAATGAATTAATCGACGTGAAAAACTTCAGGGATTGAATGCCACCATTCTTCTCCAGTGCATTCAGCAACTGGACGTTGCATTGGCTTCATGACATCCCACCACTCTTGAGTCTTAGGATCTTCACCCATTTTTGCGCTATCTGCTTCAAAATCAGAACCAATATATTCAAAGTATGAGAAAAGCAATTCACCGTAACGATAAATAGAGTAATTTCTAATATTGCAATCGTAAATAGTTTTCAATACCTCTGGCCATACAGCTGCGTGATAACGCTCGTACTCTGCCCAATCTTTTTTCGGAATTCCAATAACAGATCCATATCTTTTCATTTGGATTAACCTTTCATATAAGGATTAGAGTGAGTAGAACTTAGTTGCAGTGCGATATTTAATATCATCTTGTTGATCTTGCGAAAGATGGGCAATTACATCCTGTTGTGCTTTCCACACAGTTTGATAATCATTTGCAAGAAGGATTACTGGCCAATCCCCACCTAGCATGACCCGATTTGAACCAAATATTGAAACCACATGATCCACATATGGGATCCAATCTTTAAATGACCAATTGGAATCAGAAGCAGTATTTAATCCTGAAATTTTTGCATAGATATTTGGATACTTTGCGGCCTTCGCCATATCACTAGCCCATGGCTCCCATTCCTTATTTTTAATACCTGGTTTTGAGAGATGGTCAATCACTATTTTTAAATTTGGATACTTTTCAGCAATTACTGGCAGGCAAGACATATGATCAGTATTGATCGTCACAAAATCCATAACCAAATTGCGCGAAGCAAGATGTCCAATGCCCTCGAGAACCTCTGGCTTTAAAATCCACTTTGGATCCGGGTAATCATGAATTAAATTTCGCACCCCTTTAAAGACTGGATTCTTCACCAACACATCTAGAGCTGCACTAGCCTCATCAGGCCGATTTAGTGGAACCCAACCAACAACACCTTTTACAAATTTGTGTTTTGCGGCAACATCTAACATGTAGAAAGTATCTGCATAAGTATCTGCTGATTGGACCATGACTGTTCCAGTTACACCAGCCGGGGCAAGTTGTGGCTCTATTAATTCAGGTCCAAAATCGTCATAAATTACTCCGTACTCCGGCTTGAGCCAGGAATACTCTCTTTCACTAATAATCCAAAGATGTTGGTGCGTATCGATCATTTGTGAATTATTGCTCATTTTCTGTTCCTCTCTGCAGTCATCGGTTTACTATGTAGATTTTAAATAGTGAGAGCACTACTTCGTTTTTTTGATTAGTAATTGTCACTTTTTCGTCAATAAAACCAAATTGATCATTCTTCTTCGGGTGATCACGAGATCCAATAATTTCAGAAGTTACTGTGATTGTGTCTCCAATAAATACTGGCTTTATAAATCTGACTTTTTCATATCCATAACTCATCGCATCTGGATTTATTTCACCAGCCGTCATTCCAATCCCGACGGAAAGAATTAATGTTCCATGAGCCATTCGCTTTCCAAAAGGCTGAGTCGCACACCATTCGGCATCCATGTGATGAGGATAGAAATCACCTGTCTGGCCAGCGTGAATCACGATATCGGCTTCTGTGATTGTTCGAGAGAAACTTTTACGAGTTGTTCCGATTTCATACTCTGAGAATTTCATTCGATCACCGCATGTCGGTCATAAAGTTCAGCAATTAAACCAACTTCCTTTCCGGTTAATTTCTTTGCTACTAAAGAAGGGTGAACAATCTTCGAAATCTCCATTTGAATATCGGGCCAACCAATCACAGGCGGCCTGATCCATGCTCGCTCAAGGGTTCGTAAAGTATTTCTAAAAAAGTAATTTGTTATCTCATTACATTCACGGCTCTTCCAAGCCCGTAAATTTCCAGGCTGCCCACCAGCTTTGGTATACACGGTGGACTGCACATCACCTTTAGCCAACGTTAGCGCTGCTTTAAAAGCTGCTTCAGGATTTTTAGTCGCACTAGAAACTGCAATTCCAGTTCCACCTAAACAGGCGCCACTAGCTTGTCCATCGAAGGATGGAATATCATCGTAAGAAAGTAAATTTTTACGGAATCCAACTCTTCCATAATTTGTATATCCATAAAGTGCGAGTGCATGACTGTAAGGTCCATCGTCGGCGAGCGCTTCTGCTGTATCAATTGGATTAAATGTTGCACAAAAATCTGGAACGAGGTGTGTGAATTCAATCATCAACTCCAGGGCCTGAGCGGCAACCTGCTTATCAATAAAATCTTTGCTGCCGGCAATACCACCAGCAAGAGGTGCGCCAAGTTGGGCGCATAAAGTTGCGAATGTACTAAAAGCATCTACCGGCTTATAGGGCCAAAGCAATTTACCGGCTCTGCCAATTTCTTTTGCATCATTCCAAGTTAGTGGCGCGCAATCTGCACGATCAGGACGGAAAGCACTTACTTGTGAAGCCGCATCTAACGCCAAGGCCCAATGTTTATTTCTAAATAAATAGGAGTGATGTGATCCGCCTACACTTTCCTGAGCAAGTTGATCTAAATCCGCTGCTGATACAAAATCTTCAAAAGGTAAAACTGTTCCTGCAGCGACCGCATCTGGAATATGTGGGTAATCGATGACCATTAAATCGAAATCTTGGTAGAACTCTTCAATTTTCTGATCACCGAAAGCCAGCAGGGATCGTGCGGTCCAATCTACTGTGATGCCTAAGTTGCTCTGTAAAAAAGGATTTGAGGCAACTAAACAGCCGTGTCCGCGCACATGCTCCCAAGTCATTCCAGTTAATTTGTGTTCAGTAGGCTTTAAAGACATGGACAGAGATTATGGGAAAACGATTTTTCAGTCAATAGGCGGGATCAAACCAGCCTTCTCTAATGCGGCCCAAGCCTCTGCTGGTACTTCGGAATCGAAGTCAGCGATATTTGCCAGTAGCTCTTTAGGACTGCGCGAACCAGTAAGAACTGTGGTGACCGCTGGATGACGTAATGGGAATTGGATTGCAGCTGCAGTCAAAGAGACATTAAAAGTTGCCAGTAAATCTCTGATTTTTTGCGCTTTGGCAATTATTTCATCTGGCGCTGGAGCGTAATGAAAAGTGGCACCGGCTACTGGATTAGCCAAAATTCCTGAGTTGTAAACGCCGCCAATCATTACTGAAACTTTTCGTTTCATTGTCTCTTTAAAAAGTTGCTCCTGGGATGACTGATCTAGCAAGGAGTATCTTCCGGCAATTAATACGATATCGATATCTGTCTCAACCACCGCTTTAATAGTAGGTGGACAGTAATTCATTCCGACTCCGATAGTACTTACCATTCCCTCTGCGCGCATTTCTTCTAATGCTGGGTATGCATACTTGATTGCTTCATCTATTCGATCATCTGCATCATGAATTAGTGCAACATCAATTCTGTCAACATTTAGTCGTTTTAAACTGTCTTCAAATGATCTACGTACGCCAGCTCTTGAGTAATCAAATACTGGTTCTACTGAAGTATCTGCATCAGCAAAACCTGCCAAACCGCCAGCGTTAGAAACACCTGAAACAGGATTTAAAACACGTCCGACTTTTGTGGATAGAACATAGGGGCGCTTTGCCGCATTTAAACCTCGGCCTAGTCGAACTTCAGCTCGCCCTGAGCCATAAAGCGGTGCGGTATCAAAAAAATTAATATCTGCATCAAATGCTGCAGCAATCACTCCGTCAGAATCTGCTTCTGGAACAGAGGTAAATAATCCACCTAGTGGAGCTGTTCCTAGCGAGAGTTTAGTTACTTCAAGACCGGTCCGTTCGATTTTTACCAACTCACTATGGCGTGACACAGGCTTTACCTCTTCCTTAACTTCTAATTAAATCAAGCAGTGCTTGAAGTTGAAGAACTAACAACTTGGGCGCGACCTGATTCCAATCTTGCGACAGGAACTCGGAATGGCGAGCAAGATACATAATCTAAACCTAATCCGTGGAAGAAGTGAATACTCCTTGGATCCCCGCCATGCTCACCGCATACACCTAATTTAAAATCAGGACGTAAAGCCCGGGCTTGTTCAGATGCGATCTTGACCAAAAGGCCAACTCCATCTTGATCAAGGGACTCAAATGGATTAAACGGTAATAATTCAAGATCTAGGTATCTTGGCAAGAAGGTGGATTCCACATCATCTCGACTAAAGGCCCAAGTTAATTGGGTCAGATCATTAGTTCCAAATGAGAAGAAATCTGCATAATCTCCTAATCGAGAAGCAGTTATGGCCGCTCTAGGAGTTTCAATCATTGTTCCAATCGGAATTTCTAACTTTTGGCCCGTACCTTTGAGAGTTTCGGCAATCTCAACTTCTAGTGTTTCACGCAAATAAAGAAGTTCGCGCTGCGTTGCAACTAACGGAATCATTACTTCTGGCTTTGGAATATGACCAAGTCGTTTTACCTCAAGGCAAGCATGCACAAGTGCACGTACCTGCATCTTAAATAACTCTGGAATCAAAATTCCAAGCCGGACACCACGTAGGCCCAGCATTGGATTGGATTCATGCAAGCGTTTAACAGCGGCAAAGATTGCTTGGTCCCGAGTTGAAACTTCAGTACCTAATGCTTCAGCACGTGCCATCTCTCCGGTAAGGGAGGCTAAATCTGGTAAAAACTCATGAAGTGGTGGATCAAGTAACCGAACTGTTACTGGTAATCCAGACATCGCCATCATGATGCCGACAAAATCTGCACGTTGCAAAGGCTCCATCTCGGCGATAACACCTCGTTGTACATCTTCATTCTCTGCTAAAACTAATCGCTCCACAAAAATCCGACGCGGGCCTAAAAACATATGCTCTGTCCGACACAAACCAACACCTTCTGCGCCAAGAATCCGCGCACGAACTGCATCTTCCGGAGTATCAGCATTTGCGCGAACTCGAAGAGCACGAATTTGATCAGCATGTTGCAAAATTCGATCAACGGCTTTTACAACCGGTGATGCTTCGTCGGCAGATGCGGCAAGTCTTCCTTCCAAGTAAGCAGTTACTGGTGAGGCAATAACTGGAATTACACCGGAGTAGACCGCACCAGTTGTGCCGTCAATTGAAATTGTTTCGCCTTCATAAATGGTGAGACTTCCGACCGTAAATAAAGATGCTCGTTCATCAACCGAGATGCTTTCAGTTCCGCAAACAGCAGTCTTACCCATTCCGCGAGCAACTACTGCTGCGTGTGAAGTTTTACCTCCGCGACTAGTCAAAATTCCTTCTGCAGCAACCATTCCTACTAAATCATCAGGGCTGGTTTCGCGTCTAACTAAAATCACTTTTTTACCGCTTCTAGCCAAATCAAACGCTCGGCGAGAATCAAAAACAACTTCCCCTACTGCAGCACCTGGAGATGCTGGTATTCCACGCGCAATCTCTTTGATTGCTCCACTCAAATCAAATTGGGGAAACATCAACTGGACTAATTGATCACCGGATGTCCTCGATAGTGCTTCATCCATCGTAATCTTGCCTTCATCAACTAATTGAGTAGCAATACGGAATGCGGCTTCGGCAGTACGTTTACCAACACGAGTTTGTAGAATCCATAATTTTCCACGCTCAACCGTAAATTCGATGTCACACAAATCGCGATAGTGATCCTCAAGCAAGCTCATAACTTTTTCAAGTTCGGCATGGATAACTGGTTCTTTTTTAGCCATATCTTCGAGTGACATCGTGTTGCGGATTCCAGCAACCACGTCTTCGCCTTGCGCACGGTCTAAGTAATCTCCGTAGCTTCCGACTTCACCTGTTGCAGGATCACGTGTGAATGCAACTCCAGTGCCAGAATCATCACTTAAGTTTCCAAAAACCATAGATTGAATATTTACTGCAGTTCCAAGATCGGAAGAGATGCGCTCACGACGGCGGTAAAGCTGGGCCCGCTCAGAGTTCCATGAGTGAAATACTGCTTCCACTGAACTAATTAAATGTTCACGTGGGTCAGTTGGAAATGATTTACCGGTAACAATCTCAATCTCTTTAATGAATGCGGCAGCCAACGCTTGCAGTCCAGCTACATCTAACTCTTGAATACTTTTGACTGCGTGAGATTCAAGAATACGATTTTCAATTTGATGAAACTCTGCAGGCGGAACATCACAAACAATTCGTCCATACATATCTATAAACCGACGATATGAATCCCAAGCAAACTTTTCATTGCCGGATATTTTTGCTAAACCTTCTGCAACCTCTGGAGTCATTCCAACATTTAGAACAGTTTCCATCATTCCTGGCATTGAAAATTTTGCTCCAGAACGCACTGACACAAGTAATGGTTTAGTTGGATCACCGAATTTCTTATCTAAACTTTTTTCTAACTCATTGAGTGAATCGTTAATTTCTGAGATCAACCCTGCAGGCATTTTTCCAGAAGAAAGGTATTCACGACATGCTTGTGTTGTAATCGTAAAACCCGGAGGCACGGGTAATCCCATTCGAACCATTTCGGCAAGGTTTGCGCCTTTCCCACCTAACAAATCCGATTGAGTTCGATCCCCAAAAGTAAATGGCTGGATTAATTGCGCGCTCATTCCGCTCCCTAAATTAGCCAGATCCGCGAGGTCTAGATTGGCAGAACTCTACTGAATCAACCCTTAATCGAGCCACCAAATATGCCCCGAGCCAGAGAATGCTGAGAGCCAATAAAGTTCAAGCCCTTGGCTATAAATCCATCAAATTGTATGCGTAAGCAGTTAGCAAAATACATCACTCTAGCAATTTACGACAATTCGTACTACTTTGCTCGTAATAATCAAGCAGCACAATCCACAGCATTTACCAGCGCGGAAACTTTAGGAGTGAAAATGAAAATAACAAATATCGAAGTTATTTTGGTAGATCGCCCAGCAGTTAATCCTCCATTTGTGTGGCGTAAAAATATTCCTGGTTCTGACGGGCCATCTGTTGGTGGCTGGTTAGTAATTGAAACGGACGCTGGAATCACTGGCTTTGCCACAGCCGCACGCGGTGTGATTTTGAAAGATTATGTTGACCGTCGTTTCCGTTCAGAAATGATTGGCCAAGACCCACTTATGCGCGAACATCTTTGGGAGCGGGTTTGGGAGTTAGATCGCATTGAAAGATTTGCTCCAAATATGGCACACGTAATTGATGTTGCTCTATGGGACATCGCCGCTAAAGCAGCAAACCTTCCGGTTTATAAATTGCTTGGTGGGTACCGCGAATCTATTCCTGCTTATGC